>NZ_JACCBF010000001.1:2291434-2967868 GCF_013409625.1 Nocardioides kongjuensis | reverse complement strand
GCTCAACGACGTCGACCTGGAGGCCAAGCTCCGCGAGGCCAAGGAGGAGCTGTTCAACCTCCGCTTCCAGGCGGCGACCGGCCAGCTGGAGAGCCACGGTCGGCTCCGCACGGTCAAGAAGGACATCGCCCGGATCTACACCGTGGTGCGTGAGCGCGAGCTCGGCATCCGGACCGCCCCGGGTTCGGAGGAGGAGAACTGATGAGCGAGTCGACTGAGACCGCGCGCAACGCCCGCAAGACCCGCGAGGGTCTCGTGGTCAGCGACAAGATGGACAAGACCGTCGTCGTGTCCGTCGAGGACCGCGTCAAGCACGCTCTGTACGGCAAGGTCATGCGCCGCAACACGCGGCTCAAGGCTCACGACGAGCAGAACGACTGCGGCGTCGGCGACCGCGTCCTCATCATGGAGACCCGCCCGCTGTCGGCCACCAAGCGCTGGCGCGTGGTGGAGATCCTCGAGCGCGCGAAGTAAATCCGTTCGGCCAGGCTCAGCCCGCTCCGTCACGGGGTGAGGGACTGAGAACCGGCACGACAACCAGGAGAAATCGATGATTCAGCAGGAGTCGCGACTCAAGGTCGCCGACAACACCGGTGCCAAGGAGATCCTTTGCATCCGCGTGCTCGGCGGCTCCGGTCGTCGCTACGCCGGGATCGGTGACGTCATCGTCGCCACCGTCAAGGACGCCATTCCCGGCGGCAACGTCAAGAAGGGCGAGGTCGTCAAGGCCGTCGTCGTCCGCACCGTCAAGGAGCGTCGCCGCCCCGACGGTTCGTACATCCGCTTCGACGAGAACGCGGCGGTGATCCTCAAGAACGACGGCGAGCCCCGCGGTACCCGCATCTTCGGCCCCGTCGGCCGTGAGCTGCGTGAGAAGAAGTTCATGAAGATCATCTCGCTGGCTCCGGAGGTGCTGTGATGGCTGCCCGCAAGAAGTCCGAGCAGGTTCGCAAGAAGCCCAACCTGCGCGTCAAGAAGGGCGACACCGTCAAGGTCATCGCCGGCAAGGACAAGGGCGCCGAGGGCAAGATCATCAAGGTCCTCCGTGAGGAGGAGCGCGTGATCGTCGAGGGTGTCAACCGCATCAAGAAGCACACCAAGGTCGTCGACCAGGGTGGGCGTGCGGGCAACACCGGCGGCATCATCACCACCGAGGCCCCCATCCACGTGTCCAACGTGATGCTGGTCGAGGGTGACGGCGTCACCAAGGTCGGCTACAAGCGAGTCGACGTCACGAAGCGTCGTCCCGACGGTTCCGAGTACCCCTCGACGCGCAGCGTGCGCATCTCCCGCAAGACCGGGAAGGAGATCTGAGATGAGCGAGACCACCATCGAGAAGGTCACCCCTCGGCTCAAGACCAAGTACCGCGAGGAGATCCTCCCGGCGCTCAAGTCCGAGTTCGAGATCGCCAACGTCATGCAGGTCCCCGGTCTGGTGAAGATCGTGGTCAACATGGGTGTCGGCGAGGCTGCTCGCGACTCGAAGCTGATCGAGGGCGCCATCCGCGACCTCACCGCGATCACCGGCCAGAAGCCGGCCGTGACCAAGGCGCGCAAGTCCATCGCCCAGTTCAAGCTGCGCGAGGGCATGCCGATCGGCACGCACGTCACCCTGCGGGGCGACCGGATGTGGGAGTTCCTCGACCGCCTGCTGGCGCTCGCCCTCCCGCGCATCCGTGACTTCCGTGGTCTGTCGCCCAAGCAGTTCGACGGCCGCGGCAACTACACGTTCGGCCTGACCGAGCAGGTCATGTTCCACGAGATCGACCAGGACAAGGTCGACCGCCAGCGGGGCATGGACATCACCATCGTCACCACGGCGACCAACGACGAGCAGGGGCGCGCGCTGCTGAAGCAGCTCGGTTTCCCGTTCAAGGAGAACTGACATGGCGAAGACTGCGCTCAAGGTCAAGGCGGCCCGCAAGCCCAAGTTCGCGGTGCGCGGCTACACCCGCTGCCAGCGGTGCGGCCGGCCCAAGGCGGTCTACCGCAAGTTCGGCCTGTGCCGGATCTGCCTGCGGGAGATGGCCCACCGCGGCGAGCTGCCCGGCGTCACCAAGTCGAGCTGGTAACACCCAACCGTTGAAGGTCCACTCGCCTGAGTTGCTGAGTGGAAACCACAGCAGAAAGAACACACATCATGACGATGACTGACCCGATCGCAGACATGCTCACGCGTCTGCGCAACGCCAACCAGGCGTACCACGACGCGGTGACCATGCCGTACAGCAAGCTCAAGGAAGGCGTCGCGGAGATCCTCAAGCAGGAGGGCTACATCACCTCCTACGCGGTCGCCGACAACGAGAACGGCGTCGGCAAGCTGCTGACCGTGACCCTCAAGTACGGCCGCAACCGTGAGCGCTCGCTCGCCGGTGTGCGCCGCATCAGCAAGCCCGGTCTGCGGGTGTACGCCAAGCACACCGGTCTGCCGAAGGTTCTCGGCGGCCTGGGCGTGGCGATCATCTCGACCAGCCAGGGTCTGCTGACCGACCGCCAGGCCAACCAGAAGGGCGTGGGTGGGGAAGTCCTCGCCTACGTCTGGTGACAAGGGAAGGAGAGAGAAGAACATGTCGCGCATCGGCAAGCTCCCCGTCCCGGTCCCGGCTGGGGTCGACGTCCAGATCAACGGCTCCGACGTCACGGTCAAGGGCCCGAAGGGCACCCTGAGCCACACCGTCGTCGCTCCGATCACCGTGGAGAAGGGCGAGGGCGTCCTCGACGTCAAGCGCCCCGACGACGAGCGGCTCTCGAAGGCCTACCACGGCCTGAGCCGCACGCTCATCAACAACATGGTCATCGGTGTGACCGAGGGCTACGAGAAGAAGCTCGAGATCGTGGGCGTCGGTTACCGCGTCCTGGCCAAGGGCCCGACCCAGCTGGAGTTCCAGCTCGGCTACTCGCACCCGATCATCTTCGACGCTCCCGAGGGCATCACCTTCACGGTGGACGGCCCGACCAAGCTCGGCGTCGTCGGCATCGACAAGCAGCTGGTCGGCGAGGTCGCCGCCAACATCCGCAAGCTCCGCAAGCCCGAGCCCTACAAGGGCAAGGGCGTCCGGTACGCCGGCGAACACGTCCGTCGCAAGGTCGGAAAGGCTGGTAAGTGACCATGGCGATCACCCTCAAGCACCAGCGGAACCTCTCGGCTCGCGCCAGCTCCAAGCTGCGCCGCCAGATCCGCGGTCGCAAGAAGATCTCCGGTACCGCCGAGCGTCCGCGCCTGGTGGTCACCCGATCGAGCAAGCACATCACCGCGCAGGTCGTCGACGACCTGGTCGGCAAGACCCTCGTGTCTGCCTCGACGCTCGAGGGCGACCTGCGCGCCTTCGACGGCGACAAGACGGCCAAGGCGAAGAAGGTCGGCGAGCTCGTTGCCGCCCGCGCCAAGGAGCAGGGCGTCGAGTCGGTCGTCTTCGACCGGTCGGGCAACAAGTATCACGGTCGCATCGCGGCCCTGGCTGATGGCGCCCGCGAGGGCGGCCTGACCTTCTGACCGCGAACAGGACTGAGGAGAAATCATGAGCGGACCCCAGCGCGGACAGCGTTCGGGCGGCGACCGTGGTGGCCGTGGCGGTCGCGACGGCGGCCGTGGCGGCGCCGAGAAGAGCCAGTACGTCGAGCGCGTCGTCGCGATCAACCGCGTCGCCAAGGTCGTGAAGGGTGGTCGTCGCTTCAGCTTCACCGCCCTCGTGATCGTGGGTGACGGCGACGGTCTGGTCGGCGTCGGCTACGGCAAGGCCAAGGAAGTTCCCGCGGCGATCGCCAAGGGCGTCGAGGAGGCGAAGAAGAACTTCTTCCGCGTCCCCCGCGTCCAGGGCACGATCCCGCACCCGGTCCAGGGCGAGAAGGCCGCCGGCGTGGTGTTCCTGCGCCCGGCCGCTCCCGGTACCGGTGTGATCGCGGGTGGCCCGGTGCGTGCGGTTCTCGAGTGCGCCGGCATCCACGACGTGCTCAGCAAGTCGCTGGGCTCGTCCAACCAGATCAACATCGTGCACGCGACCGTCGCGGCGCTCCAGATGCTGGAGCAGCCCGAGTCGGTGGCCGCGCGTCGTGGTCTGCCCGTCGAGCACGTCGCCCCGGCGGCGCTGCTCAAGGCCAAGGCCGAGGGCGAGGCCGCTGCGGCCGCCGCCAAGGCCTCGGCACCTGAGGCGGTGTCCGTCTGATGGCACAGCTGAAGGTCCAGCAGACCAAGTCGAAGATCGGCGCCAAGGCCAACCAGCGTGAGACGCTGCGCAGCCTCGGTCTCAAGCGGATCGGCGACGTCGTGATCAAGGAGGACCGTCCCGAGATCCGGGGCATGGTCCACACCGTCCGTCACCTGGTGACGGTCGAGGTCGTCGGAGGCGAGTGACAATGACGCTCAAGCTGCACCACCTGCGCCCCGCGCCGGGTGCGAAGACCGCCAAGACCCGCGTGGGTCGCGGTGAGGGCTCCAAGGGCAAGACCGCCGGTCGTGGTACGAAGGGCACCAAGGCCCGCTACCAGGTCCCGGTCGCGTTCGAGGGTGGCCAGATGCCGCTGCACATGCGGCTCCCGAAGCTCAAGGGCTTCAAGAACCCCTTCAAGGTGACCTTCCAGGTCGTCAACCTCGACCGGATCAGCGCGCTGTTCCCCGAGGGTGGCGACGTCACCCCGGAGACGCTGGTCGCCAAGGGCGCCGTCCGCAAGGGCGAGCTCGTCAAGGTGCTCGGCCAGGGTGAGCTGACGGTCAAGGTGTCGGTGAGCGCGAACGCGTTCTCGGCGTCGGCCAAGGAGAAGATCGAGGGCGCCGGCGGGACCATCACGGTCCTGTGATGGCGCTGCGAGGGGCGCGTCGGTCCCGGGTGTTGCCCGGGTCTCGTCGCGCCCCTCGTGTCATCTCCACGGTCTGCCCGGCGTACCCCGCTGGGGACTGTGTGCCCCCTGTTAGGCTTCCCGCTGGCCACAAGGCCTGCGATGAGAGAAGAGGACCCGCGTGCTCACCGCGTTCGTGAACGCCTTCCGGACCCCGGACCTGCGGCGCAAGCTGCTGTTCGTCCTGATGATCATCGTCATCTTCAGGGCCGGGTCGCAGATCCCGGCACCTGGCGTGCACGTCTCCAACGTGGAGAAGTGCATCAAGGTGGTCGAGGAAGGCAGCAACGCCAGTCTCTACAGCCTGGTCAACCTGTTCTCCGGCGGAGCACTCCTCCAGCTGACGATCTTCGCGCTCGGCATCATGCCGTACATCACCGCGAGCATCATCCTGCAGCTGCTCGTCGTGGTGATCCCGCGGCTCGAGGCCCTCAAGAAGGAGGGCCAGGCGGGGCAGACCAAGATCACCCAGTACACGCGCTACCTCACCCTGGGCCTCGCGGTCCTGCAGGCCACCGGCATCGTCGCGCTCGCGCGCACCGGCAACCTGCTGCAGGGCTGTGACAGCACGCAGTACCCGTTGCTGCACAGCAACGACACCAAGACCTTCCTCGTCATGGTCGTGACCATGACCGCCGGCACGGCCGTCATCATGTGGCTCGGTGAGCTGATCACCGAGCGCGGCGTGGGCAACGGCATGTCGATCCTGATCTTCACCCAGGTCGTCGCGACCTTCCCGATCGCCCTGTGGCAGGTCAAGATCAGCCAGGGCTGGTGGACCTTCGGCATCGTCGTGGTCATCGGTCTCGTGCTCGTGGCCGCGGTCATCTTCATCGAGCAGGCGCAGCGCCGCATCCCGGTGCAGTACGCCCGCCGGATGGTCGGGCGCAAGATGTTCGGCGGCAGCTCGACGTACATCCCGCTCAAGGTCAACCAGGCCGGCATCATCCCGGTCATCTTCGCCTCGTCGCTGCTCTACCTGCCGGCGATGGCGGTCCAGTTCAACCAGGAGAACCCCAACAAGTTCATCCGGTGGGTCAACGAGTACCTCGTCGACCAGGGGCACCCGGTGCACATGGCGGCGTACTTCCTGCTGATCATCTTCTTCACCTACTTCTACGTGTCGATCACCTTCAACCCGCAAGAGGTGGCCGACAACATGAAGAAGTACGGCGGCTTCATCCCCGGGATCCGGGCGGGCAAGCCGACCCAGGACTACCTGTCCTACGTCCTGTCCCGCATCACGCTGCCGGGCGCTCTCTACCTGGGTCTGATCTCGCTCGTACCGCTGATCGCGTTCGTGCTGATCAACGCCAACCAGAACTTCCCGTTCGGTGGCACGTCCATCCTGATCATGGTCGGCGTCGCACTGGACACGGTGAAGCAGATCGAGAGCCAGCTCCAGCAGCGCAACTACGAAGGATTCCTGCGTTGAGGCTTCTGATCATGGGCCCGCCGGGCGCCGGCAAGGGCACCCAGGCGAAGGCCGTCGCCGACCACTTCGGCGTCCCGGCCATCTCCACGGGCGACATCTTCCGCGCGAACGTCGGGCAGGGCACCCCGCTGGGCGTCGAGGCGAAGCGCTACATGGACGCCGGCGAGTACGTGCCCGACGAGGTCACCAACAACATGGTGCGTGACCGGATCGCCGAGCCGGACGCGGAGAAGGGCTTCCTCCTCGACGGCTACCCGCGCACCCTGGCGCAGGTCACCGAGCTCGACAGCATGATCGACGCGACCGGCCACCGGCTCGACGCCGTGCTGTGCCTGACCGTCGACCAGGAGGCCGTCGTCGGCCGCCTGCTCAAGCGGGCCGAGATCGAGGGCCGCGCCGACGACACCGAGGACGTCATCCGCCGTCGCCTCGAGGTCTACGCCGAGGAGACCGAGCCGCTCATCGCGGTCTACGCCGAGCGCGGTCTGGTCGTCTCCGTCGACGGCATGGGCGAGATCGACGACGTCCAGCAGCGCATCTTCGACGCGCTCGACGACATCCCGCAGTCCTGACGGTATCTCTTGTTCTTCGACCAGCACCGGATCGAGATCAAGACGCCGGAGCAGGTACGCGTGATGCGTGCGGCCGGCCTCGTGGTCGGCCGCACGCTCGCACGTCTGCGTGACGCCGTCCGTCCCGGCGTCACCACGGCCGAGCTCGACGCGCTCGCCGAGCAGAGCATCCGCGAGCAGGGCGCCGTCCCGTCGTTCCTCGGGTACGGCGAGCCGCCGTTCCCCGCCAGCATCTGCGCCTCCGTCAACGACGAGGTCGTGCACGGCATCCCCGGCAGCCGCGTGCTGGCCGAGGGCGACGCCATCTCCATCGACTGCGGTGCGATCGTCTTCGACGACTCCGGGCAGGGCTGGCACGGCGACGCGGCGATCACGGTCGCCGTCGGCACCGTGCGCGACGAGGTGGCCGAGCTGATGCGCGTCACCGAGGAGTCCCTGTGGCGCGGCCTGGCCGCCGCCCGCGCCGGTGGCCGGGTCGGCGACATCTCGCACGCCGTCGCGTCGTACGTCCGCAGCCAGGGCGACTACGGCATCGTCGACGGCTACACCGGCCACGGCATCGGCACGGCCATGCACATGGAGCCCGACGTCCCCAACGAGGGACGAGCCGGACGCGGCCCCCGGCTGCGGCAGGGCACCGCGCTCGCCGTCGAGCCGATGATCAGTCTCGGCACCCACGACAGCGACGTCGCCGCCGACGACTGGACGGTCGTCACCACCGACGGCAGCTGGGCCGCCCACTACGAGCACACCTTCGCCCTCACCGAGAACGGTGTGTGGGTGCTGACCGCCGAGGACGGTGGCCGGGCCCGCCTGGAGGCTCTCGGCGTCCCGTATGGCGGCGAGGACTAGTCTGAACGCCATGGCGCGGGACCCGATCACTCCAGCGGCTCTCGCGGCCAGGCCGATGCTGTTCGCCTCCGGCGAGGAGGCGTACGTCGCGAGCTCGGTGCGGCGTAGCTCCGAGGTGCCCGACGGCGCCGACCCGGTGTGGGCCGACCAGGTCGTCGCGGAGCTCCAGCCGGGGGAGCGGGCGCTGTGCGCGCTGTCGTTCGCTGCCGGAGCACCGGGCCTCGCGCACTTCGTGACCGGCGCCGAGCACGCGCTGCAGCGCCCTGACTCCGACTCCAGCGTCGAGCGGACCTACGAGGTGACGGAGTTCCCGACGCCCGACGAGTACGCCGCGATGGTGGCCGCCGCGCTCGAGAGGATCGAGAGCGGCGACCTGCACAAGGTCGTGCTCGGCCGGTGCCTGGACGTGGTGAGCACCCCGCCGCTGGTGCCCGCCGAGATCATCGACCGGCTGCTGACCACGCGCCCGGGTCGGTACGTGTTCAGCGTGCCGCTCGAGTGCCCGACCGAGGGGGAGGGCCCGATCCTGGTCGGCGCCAGCCCCGAGCTGCTCGTGCGCCGCGAGGGCGCTGTCATCTCGTGCACCCCGCTGGCCGGCTCGGTGCCGCGCTCCAGCGACCCCGCCGAGGACGCCCGGCGCGCCGCTGACCTGCAGCAGTCGGCCAAGGACCTCGCCGAGCACGCGTTCGTCGTCGAGGCGATCGTGCACGCGCTCAAGGACGTGTGCGTCGAGATCGAGTACCCCGCCACCCCGGAGCTCCTCTCGACCGACACCGTGTGGCACCTCGCCACGCCGATCCACGCCCGCCTCGCCGACCCGGTCGACGGGCCGAGCGCGCTACGGCTGGCCCAGCTGCTCCACCCGACCCCGGCCGTGGGCGGGGTGCCCACCGCGGCGGCGAACGCGGTCATCGCCGACCTCGAGGGCGACCTGCGCGACTGGTTCGCGGGGTGTGTGGGCTGGGTCGACCGGCACGGCGACGGGGAGTTCGCGGTGACCATCCGGGCCGCCGTCATGGACGGCCCGCGGCTGAGGCTGTTCGCCGGCGCCGGCATCGTCGCCGGGTCCGACCCGGCCTCCGAGGTCCGTGAGACCGGTGCCAAGCTGGCCACGATGGCTCGGGTCACCGGCCTGCCCTGATCCCCGTCCTGATTGGACCCGCCTCCGTCGGGCGTGCGAGGATTCCGGCACCAGGGGGGAGTACTCCTTCGCTGCGGGCTCGTCATCACGAGCGGTCGAAGTCGCCCGCTCCGGTCCCGTAGGCTGCACGACGGCGTCACTGTCGGCAGCGGAAGAGACCTCGGGCGATCTGTCGACGCATCCGCCCCCTGAAGGGACACCCCTATGGACGTGACCACCCTCGAATGGACGATCACCTTCGCGGTGACCGTCGGAGTCCTGCTCTTCGACGTCTTCGTCATCGCACGTGACCCGCACGAGCCGACGATGAAGGAGTGCGCCATCGCGCTCGCCGTCTACGTCGGTGCGGCGGTGGCCTTCGGTGCCTTCATCCTGGTCCACCACGGGCACGACTACGGCATCCAGTTCTACACCGGCTGGCTGACCGAGTACTCGCTCTCGATCGACAACCTGTTCGTCTTCATCATCTTGATGTCGGCGCTCAAGGTGCCCCGCAAGTACCAGCAGGAGGCGCTGCTCGTCGGCATCGTCCTCGCGCTGGTGTTCCGCGGCATCTTCATCGCCCTCGGCTACGCGCTGATCGAGAACTTCAGCTGGATCTTCTACGCCTTCGGCGCCTTCCTGGTCTACACCGCGATCAAGCTGGTCAAGTCGTACGGCGCCCACGAGGACGAGCACCCCGAGGACAACGCGATCGTCGCCTTCACCCGGCGCCGGATGCGGGTCGGCGACAGCTGGCACGGCCTCAAGCTCTGGTACCATGAGAACGGCGAGCGCCTCGTCTCGCCGATGCTCATCGTGATCATCGCGCTCGGTGTCACCGACATCCTGTTCGCGCTCGACTCGATCCCGGCGATCTTCGGCATCACCCAGGAGCCGTACCTCGTCTTCACGGCCAACGTGTTCGCCCTGATGGGCCTGCGCCAGCTGTACTTCCTGCTCGGCGGCTTGCTGCAGAAGCTGGTCTACCTCTCGCTCGGCCTGGCCTTCATCCTCGCCTTCATCGGCGTCAAGCTGGTCCTGCACGCCCTGCACGAGAACGAGCTGCCGTTCATCAACGGCGGCGAGCACGTGGCCGTGTGGGACATCCCGTCGCTGTTCAGCCTCGGCGTGATCATCGTGACCCTGGTCGTCACGGCCGTGGCGAGCCTGTGGAAGTCCTCGCGCGGCGGCGACGACCACGTCCCCGACCACGCCGTGGCGCAGCGCGACCAGGCCGACGTCGACGACACCACCGGCCCCGACTGGCGGTGACCGCCCGCCCGGCCCGCTTGTTCACCTAGGGTGTCGGTCGTGGATCGACTCCAGGTGCAGTGGGCCGGGCAGACGCGGACCTTCGACGGGCCCCGTGTCGTCGTCGGGCGCGAGCTGGACTGCGACATCCCGGTCACCGACGCCAAGGCCTCGCGGCACCACGCGTTCCTGCAGGTCGAGGACGGCCGGTGGGTCGCGGTCGACGCGAGCAGCAACGGCACCTACGTGTCCGGCCAGAAGATCACCCGGCTGCCGCTGACCGGTGCTCCGGTCAGCCTCCACCTCGGGAGCCCGACCGGTGAGCCGGTCGTCGTCAGCGTGCTGGCGTCCGCGGTGGCCCCGCCGCCACCGCCTCCGGCGCCCGCCTCGCGCCCGCTGCCCGTCGCGGAGCCGACCCCGGTCCAGGCCTCGGCGCCTGCTCCGGCGGGGGAGTTCTGGAAGAACCTGCCGCCGCCGCAGGTGCCGGCCAGCGGGGGACCGGTCGACGCGTGGCGACCGGCCGGCGTGCTGCCTCCCGGGCAGCTGCCGCACGGCCACTCCGTCGTCCTCCCGCAACAGCTCCAGACCGGCCGGTCGCTGACGATCGGGCGTGAGCAGGGCAACGACGTCGTGCTGGCCGACCCGCTGGTCAGCCGGCACCACGCCCGGCTCGACCCGGCGACGCCGACGTCGCCGGCGGTGCTGCACGACCTCGGCTCGTTCAACGGCACGTTCGTCAACGGTCAGCGGGTGCAGGGCGCCGTCGCGCTGGCCCTCGGCTCCGAGGTCATCTTCGGCAACCAGACCTTCCGCTGGGACGGCCACCAGCTGATTGCCTCGGCGACGGCCCACGAGTTCACGCTGTACGCCGACGGGCTGACCCAGGTGGTGGCCGGTGGCAAGCGGCTGATCGAGAACATCTCGTTCAAGCTCGAGCCGCGCAGCCTGACCGCTGTCATCGGCCCCTCGGGGGCCGGGAAGTCGACGCTGCTCGGCGCGCTCACCGGCCTCAAGCCGGCCAGCCACGGCCGGGTGATCTGGCAGGGCCACGACCTCTACCAGCACTACGACCAGCTGCGCTTCCAGATCGGCCTGGTGCCGCAGCAGGACATCCTGCACCCGCAGCTGAAGGTCCGGCAGGGCCTGCGCTTCGCGGCCCAGCTCCGGCTGCCGCCCGACACCACGGCGCAGGAGTGGGACCACCGCGTGCAGACGGTCGCGCAGCAGATGCAGCTCACCGAGCGCCTGGACAACCGGATCGGCACCCAGCTCTCCGGCGGCCAGCGCAAGCGCGTCTCCATCGCCACCGAGCTGCTCACCGCACCGCCGCTGCTCTTCCTCGACGAGCCGACCTCGGGCCTGGACCCGGGCCTGGACCTCGAGGTGATGCGCCAGCTGCGCAGCCTCGCCGACGACGGCCGCGTGGTCATGGTCGTGACGCACTCGGTGCTCGCGCTCGACGTGTGCGACAACGTGCTCGTGCTCGCCCCGGGCGGCCGGATCGCCTACTTCGGGCCGCCGGACGGCGTGCTCACCCACTTCGGCAAGACCAACTACCCCGAGGTCTTCGACCTGCTCGACGACGCCGACCTGTGGCAGCGCATCCCCGTGCCGCAGCACGCCGTCGACACCTCGGCGATGCCGCAGCAGTCGTACGGCGGCGCCGTGCCCGCTCCGCCGCGCCAGTCCGTCTCGCGCCAGCTGGCCACCCTGGTCAAGCGCAACCTGGCCGTGGTGCTCGCCGACCGGCTGCTGCTCGGCATGCTCGTGCTGCTCCCGCTCATCCTCGGTGGACTGAGCCGGGTCGTCCCGGGCCACGACGGCATCTCGATCCTCGAGGCCGGCGGCAAGGTCGGCGAGGCACAGCAACGGCTGACGGTCCTGATCGTCGCGGCCTGCCTGATGGGCACCGCGCTGGCCATCAGGGAGCTGGTGGGGGAGCGGCCGATCTTCAAGCGGGAGTACGCCGTGGGCCTCTCGCCCGGCATCTACTTCACCAGCAAGGTGCTCGTCCTCGGCACCGCCGCGTTCGTCCAGGGCCTGGTCGTCACGTTCCTGGCCACCGTCGGCCTGCCGGGCGCCGACGGCACCGCCGGCACCTTCCGGGTCGCGATCGCGATCGCCGTCCTGTCCGCGGTGATGGTGGTCATCGGCCTCGCGCTGTCCGCCCTGGTCACCAGCACTGAGCAGACCATGCCCGCGCTCGTCGGCCTGGTCATGCTCCAGCTGGTGCTCTCCGGCGCCCTCTTCGAGATCGCCGGCCGCGTCCTGCTCGAGCAGATCGCCTGGCTCTCGCCGTCGCGGTGGGGGTATGCCGCCTCGGCCTCCGCGATCCAGCTCGTCGACCGGTTCGAGGGGACCGACCGCGCCGACTGGATCGCCCAGAGCGGTGCCGGGCACTACCTGATGGACCTGTTCCTGCTCTGCCTGCTCGGGGCGGGCGCGTTCGGGGTGGGACTGCTGCTCGTCCGCAGGAGCGCGACCTCCGACGACTGAGCGCTGGGCCCGACGAGAACCCTTGCGAGGGAATGTGTCGCGGGGGCGGAGGCTTGTGCTGGGTGATGTCTCTCGCGCTCTCCGTCCTCGACCTCGTCCCCGTCCGCAGCGACCAGACCACCGGCGACGCCCTCGCGGCGACCCTGGACCTGGCCCGTGCGGCCGACCGGCTCGGCTACCGCCGCTACTGGCTCGCCGAGCACCACAACATGCCGGCCGTCGCGGCGACCAACCCGCCCGTGGTCATCGGCCTCGTGGCGTCGGCGACCGAGCGGATCCGGGTCGGGTCCGGGGGAGTGATGCTGCCCAACCACGCGCCGCTGGTGGTCGCCGAGCAGTTCGCGCTGCTCGAGGCCGCGTTCCCGGGCCGGATCGACCTCGGCATCGGGCGCGCGCCCGGCGCCGACCCGGTGACCAGCTGGGCGCTGCGCCACGGCGCCGGCGGCGTCAGCGACGAGGCGGTCACCCACTTCCCGGAGTACGTCGACAACGTGCTCGCGATGATGGAGCCGGCCGGCGTCGGACTGGCGCTGCGCGGGTCCCAGCACGTCCTCAAGGCCACGCCGGCCGCGCAGTCCGTTCCCCAGATCTGGCTGCTCGGCTCCTCGGACTACTCCGCGCGCCTGGCCGCGGCCAAGGGCATGCCCTACGTCTTCGCCCACCACTTCTCCGGCTCCGGCACCGCCGAGGCGCTCGAGCTCTACCGCTCGACCTTCCAGCCGTCCCCGGAGCTGGCCGAGCCGCGCACCTTCCTCACCGTCAACGCCTCGGTCGCCGACACCGCGCAGGAGGCCCAGCGCCTGGCCCTGCCGCAGCTGCTGCAGATGCTCGCGCTGCGCACCGGGCAGCCGCTGGTCGCCCAGCGCAGCGTCGAGGACGCCGAGACCATCGTCGAGGCGGGCCTGCCCGAGGCCCACGAGAGCCTGGTCGAGGCGATGCGGCGACGCTGGGTGATCGGCGACGCCGCCGGTGCCCGGGCCGAGCTGGCCGACCTCGCGACGTCGTACGGCGTCGACGAGGTGATGGTGAACCCGGTCGGCGGCGCCTTCCGCGGCACCGACCCGCGGACCGCTCCCGCCCGGGTGCGCAGCCTGGAGCTCCTGGCCGGGTGACCCGTCGACCGGTGCCGCCGGCCTCGGGGATTGGGAGTTCGTTGACGCCAGCACATAGACTGGCGTGTCGGTCCAACGTGGGTTCCGTGTGTGGTGCACGACCCACGAGGTCCACTCGGTCGCCTGCGGGCGGTCGAGAGGTTCCCGGGCCACCGGTAGACACAACATCCCCGAGCAGATTGTGAGACATGGCGAAGAAAGAAGGCGTCATCGAGATGGAGGGCTCCGTCGTGGAGGCCCTTCCGAACGCCATGTTCCGCGTCGAGCTGAGCAACGGCCACAAGGTCCTGGCTCACATCAGCGGCAAGATGCGCCAGCACTACATCCGGATCCTCCCCGAGGACCGCGTGGTGGTGGAGCTCTCGCCGTACGACCTGTCGCGCGGCCGGATCGTCTACCGCTACAAGTGAGCCACCGCTCACCTGTTCCGCCACTAGCAAGAAAGGGCTGACATGAAGGTCAACCCGAGCGTGAAGCCGATCTGTGACAAGTGCAAGGTGATCCGTCGCCACGGCCGCGTCATGGTGATCTGCGAGAACCCGCGCCACAAGCAGCGCCAGGGCTGAGTCCCGGCGCCTGTCCCTCGGGGCAGACAACTGAACACGACAACCACGTGATCGCTTAGCCGTCGCACGACGGCGAACCACCTCCGGCGCGGATGGCCGGAGCTGGGCGCAACAGAGCAGGACAGCCCGGACGCATCACGACCACACCACCGCAACCGTTTGAAAGGAAGCCATCATGGCTCGCCTCGTCGGAGTCGACCTGCCGCGTGACAAGCGCATCGAGGTCGCACTCACCTACATCTACGGCATCGGCCGTACCCGCGCCCAGCAGCTGCTGGAGGCCACCGGCGTCAGCCCCGACCTCCGCGTCCACGAGCTGGGTGACGAGGAGCTGGTCAAGCTCCGCGACGAGATCGAGGCGAACTTCAAGATCGAGGGTGACCTCCGTCGCGAGGTTCAGGCCGACATCCGCCGCAAGATCGAGATCGGCAGCTACCAGGGTCGCCGTCACCGCATGGGCCTTCCGGTCCGCGGTCAGCGCACCAAGACCAACGCTCGTACCCGCAAGGGCCCGAAGCGCACGGTTGCCGGCAAGAAGAAGGCCAAGTGATCTGAGCCCTGCTTCGGCACAGGCTCGACACCGCCTCTCACACCGACCAGCTTTCTCAAGGAGATAACGCATGCCTCCCAAGGCTCGCGCGGGCGCCAAGAAGGTGCGCCGCAAGGAGAAGAAGAACGTCGCTCAGGGCGAGGCCCACATCAAGAGCACGTTCAACAACACGATCGTCACGATCACCGACCCGACCGGTGCGGTGATCTCGTGGGCCTCTGCCGGCACCGTCGGCTTCAAGGGCTCCCGCAAGTCCACCCCGTACGCCGCTCAGATGGCCGCCGAGGCCGCTGGCCGTCGGGCGATGGAGCACGGCATGAAGAAGATCGACGTCTTCGTCAAGGGTCCGGGTTCGGGCCGCGAGACGGCGATCCGTTCGCTGGGTGCGATCGGCCTCGAGGTCGGCACCATCCAGGACGTGACCCCCGCCCCGCACAACGGCTGCCGCCCGCCGAAGCGCCGTCGCGTCTGAGCGTCTGACCAGGACTTAGAGGAGAACTTCAATGGCCCGTTACACCGGACCCCTGACCAAGAAGTCGCGCCGTCTCGGCGTCGACCTCGTCGGCGGCGACGCTGCCTTCGAGAAGCGCCCCTACCCCCCGGGCCAGCACGGCCGCGCGCGGGTCAAGGAGAGCGAGTACCGCAACCAGCTGCAGGAGAAGCAGAAGGCCCGCTTCACCTACGGCGTGCTGGAGAAGCAGTTCCACAAGTACTACGTGGAGGCTGCCCGTCGCCAGGGCAAGACCGGCGAGAACCTGCTCCAGCTCCTCGAGTGCCGTCTCGACAACGTGGTCTACCGTGCCGGCTTCGCCCGCACCCGCCGCCACGCCCGCCAGCTGGTGACCCACGGTCACTTCCTGGTCAACGGCAAGAAGGTCGACATCCCGTCCTTCCAGGTCACCCAGTACGACATCATCGACGTGCGCGAGAAGTCGCTCGAGATGACCCCGTTCATCGTGGCTCGCGAGACCCACGGCGAGCGGATCGTCCCGGCCTGGCTCGAGGCGCTCCCGAGCCGCATGCGGATCCTGGTCCACCAGGTCCCCGTGCGCGAGCAGATCGACATGCCGATCCAGGAGCAGCTCATCGTGGAGTACTACTCCAAGAAGTGATCGCGAGCCCGTCCCGGCCGACCTCCCACGTGGAGGAGCCGGGGCGGGCATGCGTCGTCCCGCAGTCCCTCTTCTCCATCTCCGCACCACGTCTGGGTCCTCATATAGCGGTCGGCCCGGAAAGGAACGAAACAAGTGCTCATCGCACAGCGCCCCACCCTGTCGGAGGAGACCGTCGACCAGTTCCGGTCGCGCTTCGTCGTCGAGCCGCTCGAGCCCGGCTTCGGCTACACGCTCGGCAACTCGCTGCGTCGTACCCTCCTCTCGTCGATCCCCGGTGCCTCGGTCACGAGCATCAAGATCGACGGCGTCCTCCACGAGTTCTCGACCATCGAGGGCGTCAAGGAGGACGTCACCGAGATCATCCTCAACCTCAAGGGTCTCGTCGTCTCCTCCGAGCACGACGAGCCGGTCACCATGTACCTGCGCAAGTCGGGTGCCGGTGACGTCACGGGTGCCGACATCGCGCCGCCGGCCGGCGTCGAGGTCCACAACCCCGACCTGAAGATCGCCACCCTCTCCGACAACGGCAAGCTCGAGCTCGAGCTCGTCGTGGAGCGCGGCCGCGGCTACGTCTCGGCCGTCCAGAACAAGGGCGCCGACAACGAGATCGGCCGGATCCCGGTCGACTCGATCTACAGCCCGGTCCTCAAGGTGACCTACAAGGTCGAGGCCACCCGCGTCGAGCAGCGCACCGACTTCGACAAGCTCGTCATCGACGTCGAGACCAAGCCGTCCATCCTGCCCCGCGACGCGATCGCGTCGGCCGGCAAGACGCTGGTCGAGCTCTTCGGCCTGGCCCGTGAGCTCAACGTCGAGGCCGAGGGCATCGACATCGGCCCGTCGCCCGTCGACGAGCAGCTCGCCGCCGACCTCGCCCTCCCGGTCGAGGACCTGCAGCTGACCGTCCGGTCCTACAACTGCCTCAAGCGCGAGGGCATCCACACCGTGGGTGAGCTCATCAGCCGCTCGGAGCAGGACCTGCTGGACATCCGCAACTTCGGTGCGAAGTCCATCGACGAGGTCAAGGCCAAGCTCCACGAGATGGGTCTGTCCCTCAAGGACAGCGCCCCGGGCTTCGACCCGTCGGCCGCCCTGGCCAACTACTCGGACGACGAGGACGACGACGAGTCGTTCATCGAGTCCGAGGAGTTCTGATCTGATCCGTCCCGCTCGGGACAGCAACTACCCCGGTACCTGACACGGCCGGGGAGAATCGAGAGAAGCAATGCCCAAGCCCAAGAAGGGCCCCCGCCTCGGCGGTGGCGCCGCGCACCAGCGCCTCATCCTGTCGAACCTGGCCACCGCGCTCTTCGAGCACGGCCGGATCACGACCACCGAGGCCAAGGCGCGCACGCTGCGTCCGTACGCCGAGAAGCTGATCACCAAGGCGAAGAAGGCCCACCTCGGCGAGAACCCGCTGCACCAGCGCCGCGAGGTCCTCAAGGACATCCGTGACAAGGGTGTCGTGCACACCCTGTTCGCGGACATCGCGCCGACCTTCGCCGAGCGTCCGGGTGGCTACACCCGGATCACCAAGATCGGCAACCGTGCGGGCGACAACGCCCCCATGGCGGTCATCGAGCTGGTCACCGAGGCGTTCAAGCCGGCCGCGCCGACGGCTGCCAAGGCTGCTCCGGCTGCCGAGGCTCCGGTCGAGGAGGCCCCCGAGGCCGAGGTGAGCGAGGTCGAGGAGACCGAGGCCGCCGAGGTCGAGGCCCCCGAGGCCGAGGCCGAGGTCACCGAGGAGGCCGCCGAGGAGGCGCCCGCCGAGGAGTCCACCGAGGACGCCGACAAGGCCTGAGCACACGCTCTGACGACGGCCCGTCACCCGCGAGGGTGGCGGGCCGTCGTGCTTTTCCTTCTCGCTCGCGCGGCCTCCTAGACTGGAACCCATGACGATCGACCTGGGGAGCCCGCGTCTGCTCGAGGACAGCGAGCGTGAGGTGCTGCTCGCGGCCCCCCGCGGCTACTGCGCCGGTGTCGACCGTGCGGTCGTCACGGTCGAGCAGGCGCTGGACCTCTACGGCTCGCCGGTCTACGTGCGCAAGCAGATCGTCCACAACAAGCACGTCGTCGCCAACCTCGAGGCGCGGGGCGCGATCTTCGTCGAGGAGCTCGAGGAGGTGCCGGCCGGTGCGCGCGTGGTGTTCTCGGCGCACGGTGTCTCGCCGGCCGTCGTGAACGAGGCTGCCGAGCGCCGGCTGAAGACCATCGACGCCACCTGCCCGCTGGTGACGAAGGTGCACCGCGAGGCGGTCCGCTTCGCCGCCGACGGCTACACGATCCTGCTGATCGGGCACGCGGGCCACGAGGAGGTCGAGGGCACCGCGGGCGAGGCGCCCGAGCAGACCGTCCTGGTCGAGCACCCCGACGACGTGGCCAAGCTGGAGTTCCCCCCCGACGCCAAGCTCGCCTGGCTCTCGCAGACGACGCTGAGCGTCGACGAGACCATGGAGACCGTACGACGCCTCCGGGCCAAGTTCCCGCAGCTCGAGGACCCGCCCAGCGACGACATCTGCTACGCCACCCAGAACCGTCAGGTGGCCGTCAAGGAGATCGGTGCGGCCGCCGACCTGGTGATCGTGGTCGGCTCGGCCAACTCCTCCAACTCGGTGCGCCTCGTCGAGGTCGCGCTCGAGGCGGGGGCCAAGGCGTCCTACCGCATCGACGACGTGTCCGAGCTGGACGAGTCCTGGCTCGACGGCGCCGCGACCGTCAGCGTCACCTCCGGCGCGTCGGTCCCCGACCACCTCGTCACCGAGGTCCTGGCCTACCTCGCCGAGCGCGGCTACCCCGACGCCCGGGCGGTCCAGACGGCCGAGGAGACCCTGGCCTTCTCGTTGCCCAAGGAGCTGCACCGCGACCTCAAGGCCGCCGGGCGCAGCACCAAGACCGCAGTTCGCGCCTGATGGCCCGCTACCTCGACGTCCACCCGGACAACCCGCAGCCGCGCACGCTGCAGCAGATCGTCGCCGCGCTGCAGGACGACGCGCTGATCGCCTACCCGACCGACTCCGGCTACGCGCTGGGCTGCCGGATCGGCAACCGCGAGGGCCGCGACCGGATCCTGAGGATCCGGGGCCTCGACGACAAGCACCACTTCACCTTGATGTGCCGCGACTTCTCGCAGCTCGGCCAGCTGGTCCACGTCGACAACTCGGCGTTCCGGGCGATCCGGTCGGCGACGCCGGGCCCCTACACGTTCATCCTCACGGCGATGCCGGAGGTGCCGAAACGGCTGCTGCACCCGAAGAAGAAGACCGTCGGCGTGCGGATCCCCGACAACACCTTCGTGCAGGCGCTGCTCGAGGAGCTCGGTGAGCCGCTGCTCAGCTCCACCCTGATCCTGCCCGGCGAGACCGAGCCGCGGACCATGGGCTGGGAGATCAAGGAGGACCTCGACCACGAGGTCGACATCGTGGTCGAGGCCGGCGAGGTCAAGCCGGAGCCGACCACCGTCGTCGACTGGTCCGAGGGCTACCCCGAGGTGATCCGGCGCGGCGCGGGGGACCCCGACCGCTTCTAGCTGTACCCGGCCAGGACGTTGGTAGCGGCGAGCCTGGCTGAACGAACGAGAACCTCCGGGTGGGATGTGGCTTGTCTAAGGCCCACTCCAACCCGGAGGTTCTCGTGTCCCACGGTAGTGCCCGACTGACCGTCCACGGTCGCCGATTGATCGTCCAACGCCACCAGGCCGGCTGGAAGCAAGCCCACATCGCCACGGCGATGGGCGTGTCTCGCAAGTGCGTGAAGACCTGGATCGACCGCTACGCCGCCGAGGGCGAAGTCGGCCTGACCACCCGCTCGTCACGCCCCCACACGATGCCCACCAAGTCCAGCGACGAGATCGAGCAGAAGGTCCTCGCCGCCCGGACCGAGCTCCGCGACGGCCCCGATGTCCTCGGCCCCAAGCTCGGCGTGCCTCCGCGTACCGTGTCCCGGATCCTGCGCCGCCATCGCGTGCCCTACCTTCGCGAGTTGGACCCGATCACCGGCGAGGTCATCCGGTCCTCGAAACAGACCGCCGTTCGTTACGAACGCGACCGCCCAGGCGAGCTGGTCCACATGGACGTGAAGAAGATCGGCCGGATCCCCGACGGCGGCGGCTGGCGCGTCCACGGCCGGGCGATCCCTCGCGACCGCGTCAACGGGCCCGGCTACGACTACGTCCACTCGCTCGTCGATGACCACTCCCGGCTGGCCTACTCAGAGGTGCTGCGCGACGAGAAGGGCACCACATGTGCCGCGTTCCTCGAGCGTGCGATCGCCAACTTCGCCGATCACGGGATCACTCGGATCGAGCGGTTGATGACCGACAACGCCTGGGCCTACCGCTACTCGCTGCGCACGGTGTGCGCCGAGCACGGCATCGTCCAGAAGTTCATCCGTCCCCACTGCCCGTGGCAGAACGGGAAGGTCGAGAGGCTGAACCGCACCCTGGCCACCGAGTGGGCCTACCGCCAGGTCTTCACCAGCAACGACGAGCGAGCGGCCGCTCTTGCACCCTGGCTCGAGCACTACAACACTGAACGCCGCCACAGCGCACTCGGAGGCAAACCGCCGATCAGCCGACTGCTACCAACCTGATGGCCGGGTACATCTAGCGCGGGTGGTGCTCGACGAAGGAGCGCCGCAGGGCCAGCAGGCCGAGGCAGGCGGCGTACCCGAGCGCGAGGGCGATGCCGTGGCGCGAGAGCCCGGCCAGCACGGCCTGGACCAGGCCGTCGTCCGCGCGGGCGATGCTGCCGCGGTCGCTGATGCCGAGCAGGAGCACCACCAGGGCCATCGCCAACGGCGGCAGCACGCCGATCAGGAAGAAGTCGGGCGGTCGGACGGCGAGCGCGGCGCCCACGCACAGCGACACGAACGCCAGGTCGAAGAACAGCCCGAGGCCCGCGGAGAGCGCAAGGTCGACCACGGTCGCACTCAGCAGGAGCGCGACCACCAGGGAGGCCACCTCCCGGCCGGGACGGCGGCCCTCCTCCCACAGGGTCCGATGGCGCTGCGTGGCGCTGCTCACGTCTCCACGCTAGGACATCGGTGCGACGGAATCAGGGACTCAACCGTCGTCCGGTCGCCGTGTCGAAGACGTGCGCCGCGCCCGCCGGGATCGCGACGTGGAGCACGTCGTCGGGCCCGACGTGCCCACGCGAGGGGAGGCGTACGGCGACCGTGGCGGTCGCGTCGCCCAGGTCGGCGGTGCCGTGGGCGAAGCCGTCGGAGCCGAGCTCCTCGACCAGGCTGACCCGGACCGGGATCCCGGCGCCGGGCTCCACCAGCTGCCAGGCCTCGGGGCGCACCCCGACGGTGACCTCCGGGGTCAGGCAGGCACGGGTGCGCGCGTCGAGCGGGACGGCGTACCCGCCGAGCGCGAGGCCGTCGTCACCGCCGACCTTGGCGCCCATCAGGTTCATCTGGGGCGAGCCGATGAAGCCGGCGACGAACAGGTTGGCGGGCCGGTCGTAGAGCGCCAGGGGAGCGTCGACCTGCTGGATCTCGCCGCCGTTCATCACCGCGACCCGGTCGCCCATCGTCATCGCCTCGACCTGGTCGTGGGTGACGTAGACCGTGGTGACGCCGAGCTCGCGCTGCAGCCGGGCGATGTCGCTGCGGGTCTGCACGCGCATCTTGGCGTCGAGGTTGGACAGCGGCTCGTCCATGCAGAACACCTGGGGGGAGCGGACGATCGCGCGGCCCATCGCCACCCGCTGCCGCTGGCCGCCGGAGAGCTGCCTGGGCTTGCGGTCCAGCAGCTCGGTCAGGCCCAGCAGCGCGGCTGCGTCGGCGACCCGGCGCTCGCGCTCCTCGCGCCCGACCTTCGCGATCCTCAGCGCGAAGCCGAGGTTCTCGCGCACCGTCTTGTGCGGGTAGAGCGCGTAGCTCTGGAAGACCATCGCGATGTCGCGGTCCTTGGGTGCGAGGCGGGTGACGTCGCGCTCGCCGATCAGGATCCGGCCCGCGTCGACCTCCTCGAGGCCCGCGAGCATCCGCAGGGTCGTGGTCTTGCCGCAGCCCGAGGGACCGACGAGGACGAGGAACTCGCCGTCCTCGACCACGAGGTCGATGCCGGGTACGGCGGGGGCGTCCGCGCCGGCGTACCACCGCTGCGCGCCCTCGAAGGTGATGGTGGCCATCGCTGCTCCTCGACTCTGTGCCTGACCCCAGTGTGTGACCTGGATCGCATTCGGTGCTTGCGAGGGTATATGTAAGTGTGCTGAACTAACAAACATGTCCTGGCGCAGCCCGACCTCCCGGTCGCCCCGAGAGCGGATCAAGCTCGACCGTGCCGACTCCCGTCGCCACCACCGCTCGATGCTGCTCCAGGAGCTGTTCGCGGCCGGGCCGGCCAGTCGCGCCGACCTTGCCCGCAGCAGCGGGCTGACCCGCGTCACCGTGTCCGACCTGGTCGCCGAGCTGCTGGCCGAGGGCCTGGTCGAGGAGCTCGGTACGCCGACCGAGAGCCGGGTCGGCAAGCCCCCGACCATGGTCGGGCTGGTGGCCGACGCCAAGCACGTGGTCGCCATCGACCTGTCCGTCGACGATCAGGTCGCCGGTGCGGTGCTCACCCTCGAGGGCCAGGTCGTGCTCCGCGACGCCCGGCCGCGCGACGGACGCACCGGCGCCGACGCCGTGGCGCTGGTCCGCGAGTTCGCGGCCGACCTGATCGCGCGCAGCAGCCGCCCGCTGCTCGGCGTCGCGGTCGCGACGCCCGGTGTCGTGACGCCCGACGGTGTCGTGCTCGACGCGCCCAACCTCGGGTGGCACGACCTGCACCTCGCCGAGGACCTGGCCGCCGCGCTCGACCTGCCGGTCTACGTCGCCAACGACGCCAACACCGCCGTGATGGGGGAGTTCGTGTTCGGCAGCCGCGGCGAGGGCGGCCTGCTCCTGCTCCGGCTGAGCACCGGTCTCGGCGCGGGCCTCGTGATCAACGGCGCCCTGCTGCACGGGCAGGGCGGTGCGGCCGGCGAGATCGGCCACGTCCAGGTCGACCCCGACGGCCCGCTGTGCGGCTGCGGCCGGCCGGGCTGCCTGGAGACCTACCTCGCGGTGCCGCGGCTGCGACGTGAGCTCGCTGCCGCGGGTGCCGGTGCCGACGCGGTGCTCGCCGACGCCGGAGCCCGCCTCGGGCAGGCGCTCGCGCCGGTCGTGGCCACGCTCAACCTCGGCGAGGTGGTGCTCAGCGGGCCGGCCGACCTGGTCGAGCCGCTGGCCCGCGTGGCCGAGCAAGCGGTCCGGGACCGGGTGATGCCGGTGTCGGCCCAGCAGTTCGTCGTCCGTACGTCGTCCCTCGGCGACGACGGCGTGCTCGCCGGAGCCACGGGCGTGGTGCTCGCCGGCGAGCTGGGGGTGTCCTGAACCATGAGGAAGATCGAAGGGAAATCAGCGGTGCGACTCAACAAGACCCTGGCCACGAAGAGCGTGGCCGTCGCAGCCATCACCGCCCTGCTGGGCGTGACCAGTGCCTGCGGCTCCGACAAGGAGGACGCCGGCGGCGGCCCCGACAAGGCCGAGATCGTGGTGTGGCTCAACGGCGCGGACACCCCTGACTCCGCCCGGACCTGGCTCAAGGAGACCTTCGAGAAGGAGCACCCCGGCTCGACCCTCAAGATCGAGCAGCAGGAGTGGGAGGGTCTCGTCGAGCGGCTCACCACCGCGCTGACCTCCGCCGACCAGACCCCCGACGTGGTGGAGGTCGGCAACACCCAGGCCGCGACGTTCACCACCGTGGGCGCCTTCAGCGACCTGTCCGGCGACCTCGCCGACCTCGGCGGGGACGACCTGCTGCCGGGCTTCGTGGAGGCCGGCTCGGCCGACGGCAAGACCTTCGCGGTTCCCTACTACGCGGGCTCGACGTACGTCTTCTACCGCAAGGACCTCTTCGAGAAGGCCGGCATCACCGAGGTCCCGGCCACGATGGCCGACTTCATCGCGGCGGCCAAGAAGCTCAAGCAGGACAGCGGGCAGGCCGACTTCTCCGGCTACTGGCTGCCCGGCAAGGACTGGCGCGACGGCGCGGCCTTCCTGTGGGACGCCGGCGGCGACTTCGCCCAGCCCGACGGCGACGGCTGGAAGGCGACCCTCTCGACGCCTGACTCCGTCAAGGGCCTCGAGACCTTCCAGGACCTCTACGCCACGGCCTCCGGTGCGCCCGCCGACGCCAACGAGTCCGACCCGGTGACGCCGTTCTGTGCCGGCAAGATCGGCATGATGTCCCGCCCCGGCTGGGTCGAGGGCATGCTCACCGACCCCGAGAGCGGCTGCCCCGACCTCGCGAAGCAGGTCGGCGTCTTCGCGCTCCCCGGCAGCGACGGCGAGCCCGCGCCGGTGCTCCTCGGCGGCTCGAACATCGCGATCTCGGCGAAGTCGCCCAACCAGGACCTCTCGCGGGACGTGGTGTCCCTGATGCTGAGCGAGGAATACCAGACGATCATGGCCGAGGCCGGTCTCACCCCGGCGCGGCAGTCGTACGCCAGCAAGCTCGGTGACGACGAGTTCGCCCAGGCCACGATCGCGGCGGCGTCGAACGCCAAGCTCACCCCGCCGGCCGCCAACTGGGCGACCGTCGAGGGCAAGTTCGTGCTCGAGGACCTCTACAGCAAGATCGCGCAGGGCGGCGACGTGAAGAAGCTCGCGGCCGCCGCCGACGAGCAGATCGACGCCGAGCTCAACTGACGCGACATGATCGACGGTGTCCGGCCGGCCCCCAGCCGGCCGGACACCGTGCTGTCCACACCGCCGTCCACACCGCCGTCCACACTGCCCGAGAGGAATGTCGTGTCCCGCCCCGCCCGTCGCACCAGCCTCCCGCTGGGCCTCGTGCTCCCCGCGACCGCGCTGCTCGCCCTCGCGCTCGGCTACCCGCTGGTGCGCCAGGTGGTGCTGTCGCTGCAGGAGTTCGGCCTGGCCCAGCAGTTCGGCCAGCCACCCGCCTGGAACGGGGTCGGCAACTACGTCGACCTGCTGACCGACAGCGAGCTGTGGGTCGTCGTGCTCAGGACGGTCGCGTTCTGCTTCGTCAACGCCGGCCTGACCTTCGGCATCGGCCTGGGCCTGGCGCTGCTGATGGCGCGGATGAGCCGGCCGGTGCGGATCCTGGCCCAGTGCGGGCTGCTGCTCGCGTGGGCGATGCCGGTCGTGGCGGCGATGACGGTGTGGCAGTTCCTCTTCGACACCGAGTACGGCGTCGTGAACTGGCTGCTGACGCGGGCGGGCGGAGACTTCGAGGGCCACGGCTGGCTGCTCGACCCGTGGTCGTTCTTCCTCGTCGCCACGATCATCGTGGTCTGGATGAGCGTCCCGTTCGTGGTGTTCACCCTGTACGCCGCGCTCACCCAGGTCCCCGAGGACGTCGTCGAGGCCGCCGAGATCGACGGCGCCTCGCCGTGGCAGCGGTTCGTCCACGTCGTGCTGCCGGCGATCCGGCCGGTGCTGCTGGTGGTCGTGCTGCTGCAGGTGATCTGGGACCTGCGGGTGTTCACGCAGGTCTACACGCTCCAGAAGGCCGGCGGGGTCAGCACCGACACCAACCTGCTCGGCACCTACATCTACACGCTCGGCATCAAGGGCGGGGACTTCGGCACCGCGGCCGCGGCCGCGATGTTCATGCTGTTGCTGACCATCGTGCTCACCGCGCCCTACATCCGGCTGATGATCAGGCAGGAGGAGGACTGATGGCTCGTCGCACGCCCACGGCCGTGCGGATCGGCGCCGACCTGGTCGGCATCCTGGTCCTGCTCGCCTGCGTCTTCCCGGTGTACTGGATGGTCAGCCGGTCGTTCCTGCCCCGCAACCGGATCAAGGGGGAGGACCCGGTGCTGTTCCCGTGGCACGGCACCCTCGACAACTACCGCAAGGTCCTCGGTGACGACGGCTTCGGCGACGCGATGGTGACCAGCCTCAGCGTCACCCTGCTGACCGTCGTCGTGGCGATCTTGTTCGCGTTCCTGGCGGCGGTCGCGGTGAGCAGGTTCCGCTTCCGCGGGCGTCGTACGTTCATCCTGACGCTGCTGCTCATCCAGATGGTCCCGGCCGAGGCGCTGTTCATCAGCCAGTACAAGATGCTCGACGGGATGGGGTTGTTGAACTCGGTGATCGGCCTGAGCTTGGTGTACGTCGCCGGGGTGCTGCCGTTCACCGTGTGGACCCTGCGCGGGTTCGTCGACGGCGTGCCGCGCGAGCTCGAGGAGGCGGCCATGATGGACGGCTGCTCGCGCACGGCAGCGTTCTTCCGGGTGACCCTGCCGCTGCTCGCGCCGGGCCTGGTGGCCACCGGTGTCTTCGGGTTCATCCAGGCCTGGAACGAGTTCACGCTCGCGGTCGTCGTGATGACCGACCCGGGCAGCAAGACGCTGCCGGTGTGGCTGGTGGCGTTCACCGACTCGCGCAGCCGCGGCGTCGACTGGGGAGCGATCATGGCGTCGTCGACGCTGATCACCGTCCCGGTCATCGTGTTCTTCCTGCTCGTCCAGCGCCGGATGGTGACCGGCCTGACCGCGGGTGCGGTGAAGGGATGAGCCGTCCGACGGGTGCTGGTGTCGAGCGCCTCGCGCTCGAGGTGCAGCTGGCGTCCTTCGCCGGCCCGGTGCTCACCGACGAGTGGGCCCAGCTGCTGGAGGAGGGGCTCGGCGGGATCTGCCTGTTCGGCTCCAACCTGACCGGCTCACTGTCCGACGTCGCGGACCTGGTGCGGGCGATCCGCTCCTGCCGGCCCACGGCGCTGGTCGCCACGGACGAGGAGGGCGGCGACGTCACCCGCCTGCACACGCGGTCGGCGAGCCCGGTCCCGGGCGCTGCGGTGCTGGGTGCGGTGGACTCGGTCGCGCTGACCCGGTCGGTCGGCCTCGCGGTCGGCGCGGAGCTCGCCTCCGTCGGGATCGACCTCGACCTCGGACCGGTGGCCGACGTCAACAGCAACCCGGACAACCCGGTGATCGGCACCCGCAGCTTCGGTGCGGACCCCGAGCTCGTGGCCCGCCACGTCGCCGCGTGGGTGTCCGGCCTGCAGGCGGCGGGAGTCGCTGCCTGCGTCAAGCACTTCCCCGGGCACGGCGACACCGGCCAGGACAGCCACCTGACGCTGCCGGTGCTCGGCGCCGACGCCTCGCTCGTGCGGGGACGCGAGCTGGTGCCCTTCGCGGCTGCGGTGCGGGCCGGCGCGGCGTCGGTGATGACCTCGCACATCCTCGTCCCCGCGGTGGATCCCGACCTCCCGGCGACCCTGTCGGCGCCCGTGCTGTCGCTGCTGCGCCAGGAGCTGGGGTACGCCGGCGCGATCGTCAGCGACGCGCTCGACATGGCCGGTGCCTCGGCCTCCCGGGGGATCCCGGAGGCTGCGGTGCTCGCGCTGGCCGCCGGCTGCGACCTGCTCTGCATCGGACCGGACAAGCCGGCCTCGCTCGTCCGTGAGGTCCAGGCCGCGGTGGTCGCTGCTGTCGGGACGGGCCGGCTGCCCCTCGTCCGGCTGGCCGAGGCCGCCGGTCGGGCCGGACGGATCGGGCGCGGGGCCGGCCTGCCCGGCATGCTGCCCGCCCCAGACGCGCTGGTGACGGCGGCGCGACAGGCGTGCGTGGTCGAGGGCGCGTTGCCCGACCTCTCCGGTGCCCGGGTCGTGAGCGTGGAGACCGAGGCGAACATCGCCGTGGGTGCGGGCCGTTGGGGCCTCTCACCCGACGAGGTGGTGGCGGCGGGCGCGTCGCTGCCGACCGGGCCGGTCGTCGTCCAGGTCCGGGATGCGCACCGCCGTCCCGAGGTGAGCGCCGCACTGGCCGCGCACCCGGGGCCGATGGTCGTCGTCGAGTGGGGCTGGCCGGGCCCCCGGACCGGGTGGGAGGCCGCGCCGCACGCACGGATCTGCACCCGCGGCAACGGGCAGCCGTCGATCGCGGCCGTGACGTCGATCCTCCGGGAAGCGGGGCTCCACAGGTGAGCGGCGTGCTCATGGGACTGGACATCGGCGGGACCAAGATCCTCGGGGTCGTTGCGTCGGTGGAGGGCGACCTGCTCGCCTCGGTGCGGGTCGCCAGCCCCACCGGCGGCGACCAGGTGGTCGCGTCGGCTGCCGAGGTGGTCGAGAAGCTGCGGGCGGCAGCCGGCGGACCCGGGGCGGGCGTGGTCGGCGTCGGGATCCCGGGCCTGGTCGATGTCGAGCACGGCACGGTGCGGCACGCGGTGAACCTCGGCGTCGCCGACGGGTACCCGTTCAGCGAGCGGCTCGGCGCCGTGACCGGTGCGCGGGTCGTGCTCGACAACGACGCCAACGCGGCCGCCCTCGGCGCGGCCGCGCTGCTGGGGGAGCGGGACCTCGGGTACCTCAGCCTCGGCACCGGCCTCGCCGCCGCCCTCGTCCTCGACGGTGTGCTGCGGCGCGGGTCGCGCAACGCCGCCGGCGAGATCGGGCACATCCCCGTCGACCCCGCCGGCCCGCGCTGCGAGTGCGGGCAGGTCGGTTGCCTCGAGACCGTCGCCTCCGGCTCGGCGATCGCCACCCTCTGGCCCGGCGACGGGCAGCCCGCGGCGCAGGCGCTGTTCGACGCGGCCGCCGCCGGCTCGGTCGAGGCCGCGGCGGTGCGCGACCGGTTCGCGGCGCGGGTCGCGGACGCCGTGCGCCTGGTGGCGCTGACCGTCGACCCCGCGGTCGTCGTGCTCGGCGGCGGCGTCGCGCAGGTCGGCGAGCGGCTTCGGGTCGCGGTCGCGCACGCACTGGCCGAGCAGGCCGCGGCGTCGCCGTTCCTGCGCTCGCTCGACCTGGCCGGGCGACTGCGTCTGGCGCCGCCGGACCGGCCGGTGGCGGCCCTGGGTGCGGCGTTGCTGGGGGCGTCGTGAGCTCCCTGCGGGTGGTCGGCGGATCGGTCGACGTGACGGTCGTGGACGGCGTGGTGGCCCCGGGAGTCCACGAAGGGCCGGCCTACGACGCGTCCGGGCTGACCGTCCTGCCCGGCCTGATCGACCTCCAGGTCAACGGGGCGGCCGGCATCGACCTGACCCTCGAGCCGACGCGGCTGTGGGAGGTGGCGGCGGCGCTGCCGACGTACGGCGTGACGGCGTTCCTGCCGACGATCATCACCTCGTCGCCCGCTGCGCGCAGCGCTGCGCTGGAGACGCTGGCCGCCGGCCCGCCCGCGGGCTGGGCGGGAGCGTGGCCGCTGGGCCTGCACTTCGAGGGCCCGATGATCGCCCCCGCCCGGAAGGGTGCTCACCCGGCCGCCTGGCTGGTCCCGCCGTCCGCGGAGCTGGTCGCCGGCTGGTCGCGGGAGGCCGGGGTGGCGATGGTGACCATCGCGCCGGAGCTGCGCGGCGCGCTCGACGTGATCTCGACGCTGGCCTCCGCGGGGGTGGTGGTCGCGGTCGGTCACACCGAGGCGAGCGCCGAGCAGGTGGCTGCGGCAGTCGACCGCGGCGCCCGGTCCCTGACCCACCTGGGCAACGCGATGCCGGCGCTGGCCGGGCGTGCCCCCGGCCCGGTGGGCGCGGGCCTGGCGGACCCGCGGCTCGTGGCCGGTGTGATCGCGGACGGGCACCACCTGCACCCGATCACCCTCGCCGCCTGGGCCCGGGCACTCGGCCCGGCGCGGCTGCTGGCCGTCACGGACTGCACCGCCGCGCTCGGCATGCCGGACGGGCCGTCCCGGCTGGGGGACCAGGCGGTCGTCGTGCGTGAGGGGACGGTGCGGCTCGAGGACGGCACCCTCGCCGGCTCGGCCGCCTCGCTGCCCGCGTGCCTGCGAGTGCTCCGGTCGACGACCGGCTGGTCGCTGGACGACGTCGTCGGCTGCTGCACGTCGGTCGCGGCGGACCTGGTCGGCGACACCTCGCGCGGGCGACTGAGCGCCGGTGCGCGTGGCGACCTGACGATCGTCGACGACGACCTGGACGTGGTCGCCACCGTCGTGGGCGGCCGGCTGCTGCACGGATCACTGGAGGGTGAGCGCTGATGGAGGTCGTCCCGCTGGACTCGGTGGAGGAGGTCGCCGCGCTCGGCGCCGACGTGGTCGAGGCGGCCGTCCGCCCGGGCGGTGCCGTGCTCGGGCTCGCGACGGGCTCGACCCCGCTGCCGATGTACCGGGAGCTGGTCCGGCGGCACTCGGCGGGCCTCGGGCCGTCGTACGACGGGGTGCGGTGCTTCACGCTCGACGAGTACGTCGGCCTCCCGCCCGGCCACCCCGAGAGCTACCGCGCCACGATCGCGCGCGAGCTGACCGACCTGCTCGGCATCCCGGCCGACCGGGTGCAGGGGCCCTCCCCGGAGCCGGAGGGGCTGCCGGGCGCGGGGGAGCGGTACGAGGAGGCGCTGGTCGCCGCCGGCGGCATCGACGTCCAGGTCCTCGGCATCGGCTCCGACGGGCACCTCGCCTTCAACGAGCCCGGCTCGTCGCTCGCGTCGCTGACCCGGCTCAAGACGCTGACCGAGGAGACCCGGCGCGACAACGCCCGCTTCTTCGGCTCGATCGACGAGGTCCCGCGCCACGTCCTCACCCAGGGGCTCGGCACCATCCTGCGCGCGCGGCACCTGCTGCTGCTCGCCACCGGTGCAGGCAAGGCCGCCGCGTTGGCGGCGGCCGTCGAGGGGCCGGTGTCGGCCTCGTGCCCCGCATCGGTGCTGCAGCTGCACCCCCACGTCACCGTGCTCTGCGACGAGGCCGCGGGTGCCGGGCTGGCCCGACGGGCCCACTACCGGGAGGTGTACGACGCCAAGCCGGCCTGGCAGCGGCTGTGAGCGCGATGACCCGTCGCGCGGTCAGTCCGCCAGGTCCACGACCACCGGCGCGTGGTCGGAGGGAGCGCCGGCGAACACCTCCGGGTTGCGCTCCTCCCGGTCGATGAACGCACCGGTCACCCGCTCGGCGAAGGGCGCGGAGCCGAGGACGAAGTCGATCTTCAGCCCGCGGTCGCGCTCGAAGCGCTGGCGGTAGTAGTCCCAGTAACGGGACGGATACCCTAGGAGCGCGATGACCATCAAGAGTGTTGAAGCCAAGGCGTCTGACCGCCTGCGCCTGTACGTGGTGGACATGCTCCACCGCGCCGAAGCCATGATCCCAGACCTTGAGCCGCTGGACTGTCCTGACGCCGCGTACACGCGTATCTCTGACGACGTTGAGGGCCAGGGGCTCGGTGTCGAGCGCCAGACAGAGGACTCGCTCCGGGAAGCGGAGCGGGACGGCGTCACGATCCCTGATCGCAACATGTTCAGCGACAACGACATTTCGGCATCGACGCTGAGCAAGAAGCCGCGCCCCGGCTTTGAGCGGATGGTCGCCTACGTGCTCACGCGCCAGATCACTCGGGTCTACGCCTACTCCAATAGTCGCCTCACCCGTAGGCCAATGGAGTTGGAGGTGCTGATCCAACTTGCCGAGCAATACGGCCTGACGATCCGCACGGCGGTCTCCGGGGACGACAACCTCAACACCGCAGACGGGCGGATGACCGCCCGCATTAAGGCGGCGGTAGACGCCGCAGAGGCCGAGAAGACCAGCGAGCGCGTCAAGCGACAGAAGCAGCAGAGGCTTGCCGGTGGGCTGCCTCCGGGGTCGCGCTATCGGACCTTTGGCTACACGCGGGACTGGCAGCCCATTGAGGGAGAGGCCGCAATCGTCCGAGAGACCTTTGACCGGGTCGCTCGGGGCGAGTCCGTCAATGCCGTGACCCGCGACCTCATTGCCCGAGGGGTCAAGCCGGTCAGCGGGGGAGAGTGGCGGTTTCAGGTGACTGCTCGGATGCTTGAGAGCCGGATCTACGCCGGTCGGCTCTCCTACAAGGGCCAGGACGCGGGACCGTCCAAGGTCCCGGCACTCATCACCGAGAGCCAGTTCCAAGCCGCGCAGAACCGCGAACGCAAGGCGGCATGGAACGCTCGCACCGGCCTGCTGTCCGGCATTGCCGTCTGCTCTCGGTGCAACACGGCAATGAACCTGAGCGAGGGTGCGTACGTCTGCGCTCGCATTGCCGGAGGCTGCGGCGCTGTTCGGATCAAGCGCGAATGGCTCGACAACGCGACCGACTCCGTCATCTGGTTCCTCATGATGTGGAAGCGCACCCAGGAACTCACCAACACCGGCACCAGCACTGACACGGCTGATGAGGCCGAAGCACTGGTCACCCAACTCGACCGCGAGATTGAGGAAGTGCAACAGGCACTCGGCGCGGGAGACATGGATCTTGCCGACGCTCTGCCGGTGCTCAAAGAGAAGCGGGCACGTCGCGCAAAGGCAGCAGAAGACGCGGAGGCGGCCCTGTCAGCCGCCAATGACGAGACGTGGCGGGATTGGGACGAGTACGTCTCCTCGGACGTGTCGAGCAAGCGCACGATGATTCGACGGCACCTGACTGCCGTCATGGTGAGTCCGGCGACCTTGCGAGGCCGGAGTACCTATGACCCGGACAGGTTCCGGGTCGTCACGGTCTACCGCGACGCCGAGGGCAAGGTTCTTGAGTTCTCTGGCCGTGGCTGCGGCCAGTTGAGGGAAGCGCGAGACATGCACATGGCTACCGATCCCTCGCGCTTCGACCGCATTCACATTGAGTGGGGCCAGGGCACACGACTCGTCAAAGGTCCTCAGGAAGGCATCCTCGAGTCGGACCGTGGTGGCGCACGCATTGAGCACCACATTGAGGGCGGGACGATTGCCTTTGACATGCCGGTCTGAGCCCTCCGTGGGCTCACTGCTAGGGCTTGTTGAAGATGGCCTCAGTTGCAGTGACAGAGACGAGCGTGAGCCCCTTCTCAACTGAGTAGTAGTTCAGACCAGCCTCTAGCGCGGCTTCGTCTGTCAGCCTGTCACCCATTGCGGTGTACGCAATGCTCAGAAGGCTGCTGACGATTCCGCCGTTGTTGTGGTCGTCTCCCATCGCATACTTGCCGTTCCTTCGGCCCTGCTCTCGAACCTCGTCCAGCGACACAACCACGATGGCCATGCTCCGGATGCTAGCGGCCAGACCTTCCGAGCAATCTCGGTTCAGCCGCCAAAGCCGGGGAACACGGCTCCCAGCAGGGCAACGAGTCCGTCGTACGCGCCATTGGTGGCGAGCCCCGTCGTGAGCGCGTAGGCACCCGTCTTGACGCGGTCGAGGAGGTCCCTCGTCTCAGCGGCGGGCTCGCCGCCGTCCTTCTCCAGCGCCTCGGAGAGCGCCGTGACGCCATCCTCTGTCAGCAGTGCCCGTGCGGCCTCCAACAGGCCGGACACGTCGCCAATGGTCAACTGAGTCACCGAAGCGTTCTGCCCTACCGCGACGGTCGAGTTCGCGGCGTAGACCTGATTGAAGTTGATCGTCACTGCGGAGGCCAGTGCCTTCGAGGTCTCAACTGTAGGTCCGCCAGGAGCACCGGCTTCAAGCGAGACACCTTCAAGGTCGAGAACCAAATCCAGTGCGAAGGACTTGACTCTGTCGATCATCCCGATCAAGAGGGTCTGCGGAATGACCATCGTCGCATTGTTGAGGTTCATCATCGCCATGCTGGGCGCCTGGCCTTTGCTCGCAAACTCGCGGTAAAGGCCAATCCACGCCATCGGCATTTGAAGAGCCGGATCCTTGCCCTCGTCGTTCGATGCCAGCGCCGCGAGTTCGGCAATCGGTTGGATCAGGTCGCCCAGCGAGTCCGAAGGTTGAAGTTCACGCGGGAGGTCGCTTGGCATAACGCGCATCGTGTCCCGGAAGCCACCGGGGCCGTCGAAGCGCAGGGAGATGGGCAACCTTCCGCCCCGCCGATAGATCGGAACCCGCTCGTCTTCGGGGTATCCCTCGAGTTCCGACTTGACCCACTTGGTCATGTCCTCTGCTGCAATGCGACGACTGACGACAAGCAGTCCGCGCAATGCGTCCGTGATGGACACGCTCGGATCTGTGAGCAGTTCGACGGCTCGCCCAAGCGGAGTTGTGGTCATTCGGTGTCGCCCCTCCTACGTGTTCCTTCAGCAGTTCGTTCTTGCAATCTCGGTAGCCTTGATTTGACGGGTCTCCGGCTCAAACGAGGTGTAGTTGGGGGTCACGTCAGCGAACACAACACCGTCAGTCCTGGCTCTGGCGCCACCCGAACGGGATCCGCAACGATCCGCCGGCGACGCGAGACGACGGGCCTCCGCGACATGCCTCGACGCTGCTGTACGGCGAGGAGCCTAGTCGTATCTGCAACGGTCCGGTCTCAGCGGCAACGGGTGAAGGATCGTGTCCCCGACGGTTGGACCAAGTCAGAAACGTCAGGGCCAGCGGTGCCAGGCTCTCGTGAGATCGCACGAACGCCTGCCGCTGACCTTTGGCCCCGCTAGCCTCAAGGAGGCATCTCCAACTCTTGAGGGACGTGGGACGTGAGTGGTAGCGCGTTGGCGATTGGAACAGTGGCCGCCAAGTGGATCGTTCGTTACTTGTGGCCGGAGGTGCCCGTTGCCGACCTGAGCGGCGACCTGCTCAGTATTGTTCGGCGGCAAGTGGATGGGCGCGAGGGGCGCCGTGCCTCGCGGTCGTTTGAAGAGATTGCGGAGGAGATAGCGGATCGTCTCGACCCGTTTATTGAGGCGGAGTTCAGGAGCACAGCGGCGAGCGATCGGACGGCGGCTGCATTGGCTGCCGCCAAGACTCTCGAGATTGGGCTCACCGACGATCGCATCGAAGTCGTCGGTCTCAATGCGGACGCCGCCGTCCTCGAAGCAGCATTGCGACGTGCGGATCCCGCAAGATGTCAGACCGACCTTCTCGGTGAGGCGGGCGGCGCCCTTTATGATCTCCTCTTGGCGGAATGCTGCTCCTATGTTGTGGCGATGGTTGGAGCCCTCCCTGGATTCAACGGGGCCGCTCTAAAGGAACTACTTTCGCGAACCGATGACCTCCTACTCCTGGCAAAGCAGGTTCTCGATCGCATTCCTGTGACTATGCCAGAGGCCTGGGGAACGGGGTCCGAGGATCAGGTGTTCGCGAGCAAGTACTTGAAGGCTGTCGTCCAGCAGCACGACAGACTGCAGATATTTGGCGTACGGAACGCAGCCTATCGATCCACGTACTCGTTGTCAGTAGCCTATATCAGCCTTTCTGCCACGACCCCAACGCGCACCATCTCGAATAGGCCCGGTAAGGAACAAGGCGAAGACCGTCAGGCGGTCGAGGTATTTGAAGATAAAGATCACCTCATGGAAAAGGGTGACCCGGACGGCGCGGCGCTAAGGGTTGAGTCTGCCTTGAGTGGGCATCCTCGCGTTATACTCAGTGGCGGCGCGGGTTCTGGAAAGACGACATTGCTGCAGTGGCTTGCTGTAACGGCTAGCCGGACGGGATTCACGGACCAGCTCGAAGAGTGGAATGGTGCGATCCCATTCGTTCTCCCGCTGCGACGTTTTGTTGGGCAACAATTGCCTGCGCCCGAAGACTTCATTGGAATCAATCATAGAAGTCTGGTCGGCACAATGCCGCCTGGCTGGGTTCACCGGACGATGGCTGGCGGTCGCGCGATAGTGCTAATCGATGGTCTTGACGAACTTCCTGAGCCACAGCGTGACGACGCTCGGGAGTGGCTAGAGGAATTGATATGTACATTCCCCGACGCGCGGTACGTCGTCACATCTCGACCGTTGGCCGTGTCGCGCGATTGGCATGAGTTGCCCGAATTTCGGAGCGCAGAGCTCCTGCCTATGCAGCGCAGTGATATCAGGGAATTCATTGGCCATTGGCACGACGCGGCGAGGAAGGGTGTCGACTCGACTGAGGATCGGGAAGCCCTAGTTGCTGCCGAAAGGCATCTGCTGTCGGCTGTTCACGAAATGCCACACATCCGAGCATTGTGCACCTCGCCGTTGCTGTGTGCCTTGATCTGCGCCCTGCACCGACACAACGTCAATAGGCTGCCACAGAATCGACTAGAGTTGTACGACACGGCGTTGGAAATGCTGGTCTCATCTCGGGATGAGGAGCGAGCGATCACGCCGGGAGACATCCCGTCTCTTACGTATGCGGAAAAGAAGGCAATTTTGTCCGACTTCGCTGCGTGGCTTCATGAGAACGGTGAGTCAGACGCAGAGCTCCATACTTTCGTTGAGCGCGTGAAGCGAAAGGAGCAGTATCTTGCGCGCCCTGACTCAATTGACGGTCAAAAGTTGGCCGGAGTCCTCTTGCAGCGAAGTGGAGTCCTCCGTCAACCGGTAGAGGGCCGAGTTGACTTCGTCCATCGAACGTTCCTGGAATATCTTGCAGCCGTCCAATTTGTCGAAGACGACGCGGTCGGGAAGATCGTTGATCATGCGCACCTCGACCAGTGGCGCGAGGTGGCCATACTTGCGGCTGGAATATTTCCTGCCCATCGACGCGAGCGACTCCTATCGGAACTTGTTGAACGCGGCAGACGGGAATCCGAATGCCGCCATCGACTGTTCCTGCTGGCGGTTGCAAGCCAGGAGACTGCGACGACACTCTCAACCGAATTGCAACTCATGATCAACGGGTGTCTCGATGAGGTTCTTCCTCCGGAAAACATGACCGATGCGGCGGCGGTTGCCTCAGCTGGAAATCTGGCGGTGTCGCGATTGGGAAGCGTCAAGGGAATGCGCGCGACCACTGCGGCAGCGTGTGTTCGGGCGCTTGCCCTGATCGGAACCGACGAGGCGCTCGCACAACTACGCTCCTACAGCAGCGACAGGCGCTTGACGGTCCACCGGCAATTGATGCGCGCTTGGGGACAGTTCGATTCGCGCGCCTATGCTGAAGAAGTGCTTGCGGCGTCTCCCCTGGGGAGCGGGCACATCGTTCTAAGCGACCCTGAGCAGCAACGGCATTTGGACGTCTTGGCTAACGTCAAGTCGGCGTGGCTGGACTTTGCTGGAAAGATCGACTCGCTAGACGTTCTAACTCCGTCCGACGTAGTTTCCGGCCTCAATGCTTGTCGGGCGCGCGGCATCGAAGACCTACGAAGCCTCTCCGGCTTTCCGAATTTGGATTTCTTGTTTCTTGAGAACTCGCCGTCGCTGCGCTCGCTAGAAGGCATCGGTTCATGCCCGAAACTTCGCACGGTGTATTTGGACAACAATCCGAACTTGGAGGATCTGGCGCCACTTAGCCAGTTTCAAAGCTTCGAAAGATTGCACATCACATACTCCAAGTTGGAGTCAACTGACCTACTCCGAGGAATTGGCATCGACGAACTAAGGATTGGCGGAGAATGTCTCCGCCATCTAAGCCAGGGCGCGTCGATGAATGTTCGGCAGCTCCATCTGCAGCAGGCCGTCAGTCTTGAAAATCTTGAGGAAATCCGCACTTGGGAGAGTCTGGAATTTCTCAACTATCTGCATCACAGTAGTGGTGGAGACGGGAGAGCGCTCGCAGTCCCTCCTCGCGTTAAACACCTAAGCATTTCGGTTGGCAACTCAATTCTGAATGTTGCTGGTGCGGAGTCAGTAGAGGGTTTGCGCGTGTATGGCAGAGAGGTTTCCCTTCCGCCGCTTCCAAATTTGTCCGACTTAGAGGCTAGTGCTGACTTTGTTCTAGGCCTGGTTGTTCGGGATCCGCACCTATCGTCCATGCCAAACCTTGGGCGGATCTACGTGTATGGAGAGCGGGCGGCTGAGGTGTCACTCGAGGGCTTCGATGTAGTCCGACGAGTCGGACGTCCGGTCTACAGTGCAACGTTGCGTAGGATTGCTGGTCCTTAGTTCGGTAGATGCATAGGCAACGATTTCGGCGTTGTCCCTTGGTAGGGGCGGGGTGCCCCCAGTGGCGAGAATCCGAAACCGGTAGTGCACAGCAGGTCCCGGCGCGCCATACTTATATGGCTTTAAGTCCATTGCCTCTATTGACGTTCCAGAGCAACAAAAAAGAGGCCCCCGGCATTGGCCGGGGGCGGGGTATTCGATCAGACGGATCGAGATTCGGACGGATCGAGCGTGTGGCGTTCTCAAATTTCCAGCCACGCAAAAGGCCTCAAGTCCATTTGTGCCAATTGGCGTCAAAAGTACGAGGGATCGCCGCTCAAGCGGCAGTCGCGTCCGCAGGTGCGAGTGTTGCCGGTCGCGAGGTTGTTTCCTCGCACGATTGTCCAATAACCACAGTCGCAATCACACTTCCACGTGACCTTGCCATGATGGTCTGTGCCATAACGCTCGACTACGGTCAGAGCGCCGAACTTGCGTCCCGTCAGGTCGATCAATGGTCGAGCCATTTCATGCCACCTCCAACATCTGAGCGACAGAGTCCGAACAGTCGTCCCAATGCCAATGGCAGGACCGGCAACGAGGCTGGTAATGGTGCAGATGCGGACAGTACGGCTTGGTCGTTCCCGTTCTCCCGCCGAATCTCTCGCCGGGACAGTGTCCGTCATATGACCAATGTGCGGCCTGCTGGCCGCACCCCTCTGAGCAAAGGCGATTCTTGGCCGGGCCATGCTTTCGCCTCAGACTCTTATGGATCCGACTGTAGGCGCGCTCATCGTCCGTCTGAGTACCCTTGAATGTCGGGTGCGCGGAACCAAATGCACCGACCTGCCCATTGGGCAATGGCGGGAGCGCCACGTCGTCAAGCACGCCGCGATAGGCCGCACGTCCATAGCACCGAGCACAGAGACCACGGCATCGTGACGATGCCCGGTTGTCACAGCATCGGCAGAGGCCGGGAGCATGGACGCGCTTGAGAGCCGGTCGCTTGCCTCTGCAGCCACATGACATGCTGGGCCGCCGTCGAATGTCCTGACCTGCGGCACGGAACACCGTGCCACAGACGCATTCCAATGCCCATTGGGCAGCGCCTCGTACGTCCGACGCCACGCGCCCAATGACCCTGGCATTGGCGGTCTCGTGTCCCGTCATGTCAACGGCATTGCGCCCCAACTCAGTCGTCCCGATCTGTCAAGACTGGCGCGAGGGTGACGCGAGGGCGAGGCTTGCCGCGTCGTCCTGTGCCCGGAAAGACGTATGGGGCGAGCGCGAAGGAGCCTGACGGGTGGTAGAACCACTCATCCGGTGCGGCAACGAGTCCGTTCGCCTGCAACTCGATGATCTGCGCCTTGGTGAGTCGCAGTTTGTTTTCCTGAGTGGTATTCCGGCTATCGCCGTTGTTCTGATAGGTCTCAACTCTCATATTTTCCTCCTGAATCGGTTGTTTCTTCTCTTTGGATTACCAAAGGGACCGCCGAAGCGGTCCCATGTGGCCTTGTGTGCCTTTCTGACGGCTTTCCAGACCTCCAGTGAGGCCAAGGGCCGGCGAGCGCCTTGCAGAGCAGCTGACGGACGGGGAAGCCTGTTTGTGGCTACTCCGAGTCCTGGGCAGACCGGCTGTTGCCGGTCTGCTCGGAATGCCTGCTACTAGCGACCCTTGAGTGAGCGAACGAAGGTCAGAGCCTCGTCATGAGACCAACCTCCACGCCCTCCGGGATCGCCGGAGGGATCGACCCCGCCGACGAGGTCGTCAGCGGTGCCCTCGGGTGCCTCCTCGGCTTCCTCTACGTGGCCGTCGCCATCAGGGGGAACAGGGAGACCGCGACGGATCGCACGGACGCGAGCGAGTGCGTCGTCACAGGACTGGCTCGTCATTGCCGGTGCCTCACTTGACCCGCGAGACGTATTCCAGCGTCACGTCCTGAGAGACGGTCGCAGCACGGGGGTCGGCATTGCCGCTGTCCTGCACCTTGATCGCCTTGAGCCTCCCCATGCCAGAGGCGAACCCCTGAGCAATGACGAGACGCGGAGCGTTGCGGACATAGTCACGGTCGCGGCCGCCGACGAAGATGTGGCACTCAAGGCTCAGGTGCGTGGTGCGGGTCCCGTCCTTGGCGACCTCCTCGGCAACGTGGATCTTGGCGAGGTCCATGCGGCCATAGGCACCCTGGTACGAGTAGACGCCGTTGCGAATCGTCGGCAACTGCGGGTATTCACCGAGCGCGTGCATCACCTGACTACCGAACGTCTGGACTGCGCCATTGACGCCCATGCTGCCGACTTCGCGGATGAGGGGGACCTCCTCGGCACCGGACTGAATCGTGATGCCCAAGGTCTGATAACCGTTGACCTCGTAGTTGGAGTTCACCGTCATTGCGATGGTGTCGCGCCGCGCCTCGGCCTCAATGTCCATGACAGGGAGGTCAGCGGCCCACGAGGGCCGCACGAACACGGCAACAACCTTGGGAGCGCTCACCATGCCGTCACCGCCGTACCGCGTGTCCGACTCCTGGCAGAGGACGACGGCAGGACCCTCCGAGCCCTTGACCTCGGCAATGACGCGGTTCGACGGAATGACAGTGGCCATGATCGGCACACCGACAAGTCGGCGCTGGAACGTCGGAATGAGCAGAGCCGCAGCGTCGGCGGCCGCGGGAAGCATGCTCTTGCTCGCAACCTCAAGCCGATGGGCCAGACCTTCGACTCGAGCCTTGGCGACCTTGAGGCTGGCCTCAGCCTCGATCAATGCACCCGGCTCAACATCGGAGCCATTGCGGACTGCCTTGAGCACTCTCTCCGGTGCTCCCTCGGTCTCCTTGAGCACGGCCTTGGCCTGGGCCAGTTCCTCGCGCAGCGCAGACGCTTCAGCACGCCGCTTAGCGGCGTCCTCGGCAATCTCGGCCTCGATCTGGTTCACGACCTTCTCAACGTGCGTGGTGGTTGCCATTTGTTGTTGTTCTCCTTTAGGTAGGAATGAGACAGCCGCCCCGCAGGGCGGCTGCATCGGATTGATTGATGTATTCAGTTATTGAGCGGTGCTCGCCGCTACGCCGAAGGCGGTTCGCGCTCACCGAGTAATGGGGGAGTCATCCACCGGAGAGACAGGAAACACCATTGCTCTTGCTCCCATGGGGACGGCTGCCGCCGTCCCTGACGGACCTGAGGTCATTAGGCGGGCCGTCAGGCCCGCCATTGGGCCAAGTTCCTTCGGCGTTCCGTCTCCGGCGCAAAGGTCAGAAGACGGGTGAGGCAGTGTCGCCATTCCATTGAGGCACGGCGTTCCAATAGTCGTCGGTCCAGAAGATCCGGCGAAGGCATACTCGCGGGAGTGTGATCCTCCCGGCTTTCAAAGGGGACGCTCCAAAGACGACCCAGCCATTGCGCTGCGCGCGCTCAAGTCGCCTGGTCACCGTCTTGTGATCGACCCCCAGACGGCTTGTCGTTGCCGCGATTGAGGGACTGTTGCCGTCGAAGTGAGCCAACGTCGTGTCACGCGCCTTTTCGTCCAGAGGGCTGGCGAAGTCGAGAGCCTTCATCCTTGAGTGCCACTCGTCCCACATGGGGCGGTCGGTGGCGCATGGCTCGTCTACGGGGCTGTCGAGAGTGCATGTAGCAGTGGTCTTATATAAGTCGGGCGTTTTTTCCGTCATGGTCCTCCTTTCTTGCCTGGGCGTGAATAGGGCCGCGCCGAAGCGCGGCCACGTGTTCATAGTCTCTCAGCGCGGCGTTACGGCACCCTATCTCTGGGTCATTCCGTAACCGTATCGTTCGCTCTACCTTCCGGATCCGGGTCCGAAGCCATTCCGCTTGCCAATGCGGATCAACTTGTGTTCGGTTACTTCACGCATTGCGCCGTCGGCATTGGAATGAGCCAGCCAGATCGGCTGACCTCGCCTCGTTCGCCTCCCGGTGTCTTCGACGACGACATAGCAGCCAATGCGCTGCCCCACTCGATTGATGTTCATTGCTTCCTTCGATCTAGGTGTCTTGGAGGCGTGCGTATGCCTCCACGTCTGTGCGTCGCCATAGCCATGAGCCGCCCAACTTGGTTACGGGCCGGAACGGCAAGGTGTCCCGCTCCATGCGCTTGCGGAACGCCTGATAGCGGAGACCGATGAGGTCCGCCGCGTCACAGGAGGTGACTAGGTCGTGCTCGTGGTCAGCCATTCGCCTGACCTCCTTTCATGTTCGATTTGTCGCATGTCCACTACTTGCGACAATGAGGGCAAAAGAAGAAGGCCGGTCCGCAGACCGGCCAATCTCTTACTCAGGGCTTCCCTCCCACTGGTCAAACCCTGAGGAAGCGTGCGCCCTCGACGCCGGGAGAGAGGGGACCGGGTCGAGGACGGTTGGAGCACTGCTAGCAACCTGCCCATTGGTGCTGCGACACGCCAATGGCGGGAGCAATGCTCCGATGACTCAGTGCTTCCCGGAGGTGGTGGCGTGAGAGGTGCCAAGGTCGCATTGAGTCAGATCGAGGATCGTTAGATCAAGAACGGTACATATAGGTGTACGGCAGGAATCGCCTGTTCCATGCCATCGGGGTCCAAGAAAGGTGTCCCTACTTGTATATATGCCAGAAATCAGGGTTTTGACACCATCGGATCGGCGATTGTTAGGAAGTTTTCAGGAATGACACTCGCCCTTACTTGTATATACGTCAAAATCCGGCAGTCTGACACCATCGGATCCAAAGATGTGGGACAGGTCGCGCTGCTGACGGCGCGGGTGATGATGGGTAAGCGAACGTCCGGGTCCCGTTCTCGGACCAACCTCATTGATTCCTCTGCGCCATGCAAGGCCGTTCCGCCAGTATGACGACCACATGGGCGGCGGACCGCGTCGCGGGATCAATGGAAGTAGGTACGGCGAATGAAGTGCGTGAAGTGCTCGGGCGAAGACGTCACGGTCGGGTTCATGCAGGCGGGTGGTCGTACGGCGAAGCACGGCACGGGGTTCGGTGGCAAGACCAACAACGCGGCACGAGGAATCACCGCCGTCAGCACCTTCGGCATGTCCAACTTGGTGTGGAAGAAGTCCAAGGGCACCGAGAAGACCAAGTTCAACAACCAGAAGGTTGCGCTGTGCCAGTCGTGTGGTCATGACTGGGTGGTCCGCTGACGCTCATCCGTGTAAGGCAAGACGGGCCACCCTGGTAAGGGTGGCCCGTTCTGTCTGTCTGCCTCGTCAGTCTGCGAGGTCAACGACCACGGGAGCGTGGTCAGACGGCGCACCCGCGAACACGTCCGGGTCTCGTTCCTCCCTGTCAATGAACGCGCCCTTGACGCGGTCAGCGAGCGCGGGGGAGCCCAGGACGAAGTCGATCTTGAGTCCGCGATCCCTCTGGTATCTGTTACGGTAGTAGTCCCAGTACGTGTAGCCCGGCGCGTGGGCGCGGGTGACCTCGGACCAGCCGCCGTCGAGGAAGGCCTGGAAGGCGGCGCGCTCGGCGGGGGTGACGTGGGTGGAGTTCTTGAACTGGGTGACGTCGAAGACGTCGTCGTCGGTGGGGCAGATGTTCCAGTCGCCGACGAGGGCGGTCGGCACGTCGAGCCAGGACGACGCAGCGTCGCGCAGCCGGGACAGCCAGTCCAGCTTGTAGACGTAGTGCGGGTCGTCGGGCTTGCGGCCGTTGGGGACGTAGAGGCTCCAGACCCGCACGCCTGCGCAGGTCGCACCGAGGGCACGCGCCTCGACCTCCAGCGCGTCGCCGAAGCCGGGCTGCTCGGGGAAGCCGACGGTCACGTCGTCGAGGCCGACCCGGCTGAAGATCGCGACGCCGTTCCACTGGTTCAGGCCGTGGGCGGCGACCTCGTAGCCGCGCGCCTGCAGTCCCATCAGCGGCAGCTGCTCCTCGCGGGCCTTGGTCTCCTGCACGGCGAGCACGTCGATCTCGTGCCGGTCGAGGAAGGCTTCCACGCGGTCGATCCGCGTGCGCAGGGAGTTGACGTTCCAGGTGGCCAGTCGCACCGGGCAACCCTAGTCTTCGGGAATGGACCGCGTACGGCGGGGAGTCGGGCCGGCGTGCATCGCCGGGGTCGTCCTCGGCGCGCTGGTCGCGGGTGCGCTCGTGGGTGGGTTCCCGGACCTCCACGTCTACCGGTACGGCGGCAGCGCGATCCTGCACCACACGGGGCTCTACGCCGCCGACGACCCGGTCACCGGCTACCCGTTCACCTACCCGCCCTTCGCCGCGGCGCTCCTGGTCCCGCTCGCCGTCCTGCCGGGCACGGCCGCCGCGGCGCTGTGGACCGCGGCCTCGGTCGCGGCGCTGGTGGCGACCATCGCCCTGGTGCTCCGGGCCCAGGGGCGGCCGGCGCCTCCGGCGGCGATCGCCGTGCTCGCCGTCGGCGCGCTCGCCCTGGAGCCGGTCTGGCAGACGCTCACGTTCGGGCAGGTCAACCTGCTGCTGATGCTCGCGCTCCTCGTCGATCTCCACCACCCGCAGCGCCGCTGGTCCGGCCTGCTGGTGGGGGTCGCCGCGGGGATCAAGCTCACCCCGCTCGTCCTCGTGGTCCTGCTCGTCCTCGTCGGTGAGCGGGCAGCAGCACGACGGGCGGGCCTCACCTTCGCCGGCACGGTCCTCCTGGGCGTGCTGGTCCTGCCGGGCCCCGCAGCGTCGTACTGGAGCGAGGGGCTGATCGACGCCCGTCGGGTCGGGCCGCCGGCGCTGGCGCACAACCAGTCGGCGTACGGCGCCCTGACCCGCCTGCTCGGGGAGCCGGCACCGACCTGGCTCTGGCTCGTCGTCGCCGGTCCGGTGGCCGTCGCGATCCTGGCCGTCGCCCGGAGGTGGTGGAGCGAGGACCGCACCGCCGCGATCTGTCTGGCCGCGGTGGCGATGCTCGTCGCCTCACCGGTGTCCTGGTCGCACCACTGGGTCTGGGCGGTCCCGCTCACCCTCGTCCTGTGGCGACACAGCCGACCGGCGGCGCTCGCGTGGGCCGCCGTGTTCGTCGCCCGGCCGTTCACGTGGCTGCCGTGGGGACAGGGCCGCGAGCGCGACTGGCGCTGGTTCGAGCAGGTCCCCGGCAACGCCTACCTGCTCGCCGCGCTCGCCCTCACGATCGTCGCCGCGCGCGCATTGAACCGCGAGCACCGCTGCGTCGTATCCCCCGCCGGGAGGTGCGGATGACCGAGGACCGGACCACGGCGATGCAGGTGCTGTACGACGACCACGCGGCAGCCCTGTGGGGCTTCTGCCTGCACCTGACCGGCAACGACCGGGCCCGGGCGGAGGACGTCGCGCAGGAGACCATGCTGCGCGCCTGGCGCAACGCCGCGGTCCTCACCGAGTCCCGCGGCTCGGTCCGCTCCTGGCTGTTCACCGTCGCGCGCAACATCGTGATCGACGAGTGGCGCTCGCGACGGGGGGCCCGAGAGTTCGCGACCGCGGAGCCGCCGCCGGGCGAGGTGAGCGACGACGGCACCGACGAGCTGCTGCTGTCGTGGGTCGTCGCCGACGCCCTGCGCCAGCTGTCCGACGACCACCGCGCGGTGCTCGTCGAGTGCTACTACCGGGGCCGGTCGGTGGCCGAGGCCGCCCGCCGCCTCGACATCCCGGAAGGAACCGTGAAGTCCCGCACCCACTACGCCCTGCGCGCGCTGCGACTGATCCTCGAGGAGACGGGGGTGGCCTCATGATCCACCCCACTCGATTCCTCGTTCCCCCGCTTCGCTCCTCCACGAGCAATCGATCGGGGACCCCGGAATGAGCTGCGAGTTCGCCCACCTCGACGGCGTCTACGTCCTCGGCGCGCTGGCCGCGGGGGAGCGGGCGGCCTACGAGCGCCACCTGCCGGGCTGCGCCGAGTGCACCCGGGCGCTGCGCGACCTGGCCGGGATCCCCGGCCTGCTCGGCCGGGTCCAGCCCGAGACGGTCGAGCAGCTGCAGCCGGCCGAGCCGGTGCCGGCGACGCTGCTGCCCGCGATGCAGGCCGAGGCACGCCGGACGCAGGGCCGGCGCCGGGTCGCGGTCGGCTCGTTCGTCGCGGCGGCCGCGGTGCTGCTGGTGCTGCTCGCGGTCGGGATCGGCACCACCCTGGGGGACGAGAGCCCCCGACCGCCGCAGCAGCTCGCCGCCGCTCAGCGGATGGACGCCCTCGGCACCCCGTCCTCCGGCTGGGTGTCGCTGACCCGGCGCGGCTGGGGCACGCAGATCGACCTGACCTGCACCTACGAGGGGCCGGTCGCGGGCCCGGCGACGTACGTCCTCGTGGTGACCTCGACCGATGGCCGGACCGAGCAGGTCGGCACCTGGCGCACGGCCGACGGCCAGGAGGTCCACGTCACCATGGCGACGGCGGTGGCCCCCGACGACATCGCGTCGGTCGAGGTCCGCACCGCATCGGGCTACTCGGTCCTCCGCCTGGCCGAGTGAGCGCCGAGCGAGCGCAGCGAGGCGAACCAGCCCTCCGCCGACGCCGCGGCCACGGCCACCACGACCGCCAGGACCTCGGAGATCGCCGCCAGCCACGCGTACCAGGTGCCCCACGTCGTGTGGATGCCGAACAGCCCACCGGTCGTGGCGATGACGAACGCCAGCAGGGTGGTGGCGCCGAGGCCGGCCAGCAGCAACAGCGGGATCCAGCTGCGCCAGGCGACCACGAGCACGGCGATCACCGCACCCGCGACCACGTTGACCACGAACAGCTGCCCGACCGTGCCCTGGTCGCGCACCCCGTCGAACCACAGGTAGAGGTGCACCGCCGCGCTCACCACGGCCGCCAGCGCACCGATCACTCGGATGCCCATCGCGCGCTCCTAACGCTCGTTTGAGGGGAACACGCAGCAGGCCGGCATCCGGTTCACTTCGCGTACGCCGCCAGGAACCGGTCGCGCACGGTGTCCATCCGCCACACGGGCGCGTCGGGGGAGGGCAGGATGCCGGGCTGCCAGCCCCAGCCGTCGATCCGCGCGATGGCCGCCGGGTCCTGCGCGAGCACCGTGATCGGTACGTCGCGCCCCGGGTCGCGGCCGCTCACGTACGAGTGCGGCTGGTGGTCACCGACGACCACGACCAGCCGGTTCGGGTCCGGGTAGGTGGTCAGGAACGACACCAGCGTGCGCCACGTGTACCGCACGGTGGCGGCGTAGTCGGCCTGCGCCGTGCGCGGGTGCCGCCGGCCGTCCACACCCTCGTGGCCGCGCTCCGGCATGCCGTCGTACACCGATCCGTCGCCGACCTCGGCCCACGGCACCTCCTCCGGCACCGGCGCCCACGGGTGGTGGCTGGAGATCAGGTCCACCTCGGCGAACACCGGCCTCCGGTGCGCGGGGGCGAGCTCGGCCCTGCGGAGGTGGTCGAGCGTGTACTGGTCGGGCATCGGCGCGTACCCGAACGCGGGCCCGCGGTAGCCGACGTTGCGGGAGTCGTAGAGCTGGTCGAAGCCGTAGTACGCCGCACCCTCGGGCCAGTCGCGGGTGTTGGCCGGTACGTCGAACACGGTGCGCCAGCCGGCCGAGCCGAACGCCCGGGTGAGGCTGAGCCGGTCGCTGCCGAGGAGCTGCCCGTAGCGGCGCTCGCTGTCCGTCCACGCGCCCGACTGCAGGGTCGCGTGCGCCAGCCAGCTGCCGGCGCCGAAGGTCGGCGAGGTCAGGAACGCGCTGCGCGCGTGGTAGCCGGCGGCGGCCAGCTCGCGGTTGCCCTGCTCGAGGACCTGCACGACCGACGGGGCGAACCAGCTGTCCTCCAGCGCGATCCGGCCGTAGCTCTCGAACCAGACGAGCAGCACGTCCTTGCCCTGCAGGCCGCGCAGCAGCTGGTCGGCGGGCGTCGCGGCGTACGCGTCGGTGGCGAGCTCGCGGGCGAAGACCCGGGTGTCCCGACGGTCGGCGCGGACCTGGTCGACGGTGTCGACGACCAGGCCGGCGGACCCGGCGGCCGCCACGTGGTCCACCGGACCGCCGAAGGCGGCGCAGACGACCCAGACGGTGCCGAGGGCGGCCAGCGAGCGCCAGGTCGTGCGCGGGTGGGCGGCCGAGGCCCGGGCGGCCCGCCCCACCGCCCAGGTGAGGACGACGGCCAGCGCGGTCACCAACGCCAGCACGCCCGCGAGCGTGAGCACCGCGAGCAGCCCGCCCCGGGTGTCGCGGACGACCTCGTACCCCTTGGGCAGGTAGGACCAGTCGCCGAGCACGTCGAAGGGCCGGCCGAGGTAGGTGTCGAAGCCGAGGCCCAGGCCCCGCAGGACCGCCAGTGCGCTGACGACGAGACCCAGTACCACCGCCAGCGCGCGGCGTCCGCGGGCCGGCAGCACCACGGCGAGCGCCGCCAGTGCCAGACCCTCGACGGGGATCCGGGCGAAGTCGGCGGGGCTGAGCCCGTCGGCCACGTGGGGCGGGGCGAGGGCGAGCCAGACGGCGACGACCGCGGCCGTGGTGACCAGCCCGGCCGGCGGCGGGGTCACGGGCTCGGGGTCGTCACGGTGCCGCCACTGCCAGACCACGTCGTGACCGAAGGACTCCACCAGCAGGGCCAGTGCGGCGCCCACCGCCAGGCGGACCGCCGGGTCGGGCGGCAGGGCGGACGCCGCGACGGTGAGCACGATGCCCTGGACCGCGGCGACGACCTTCGCCCAGTACCGCGGCGGGGTCGGGCGCCGCAGCCACGGCAGCGCCCACCCGGCGAGGACGTACGCGTAGCGCATCGCGCCGATCGCGAGCACCCACCACCCGACCCGGGGTGCCACGTGCACGCTGAGCACCGCGATCAGGAAGGCGTCGGTCTCCATGTCGAAGCGCGCCCCGAACGCACTCGCCGTCCCGGTCCGGCGGGCGACGTACCCGTCGACCGCGTCGAGCACCAGCGCCACCGCGCTGAGCGTGACCAGGACGGCCGTCAGGCGCCCCGACAACGGCTCGGCGAGGCCGCGGACGGTCAGCGCGGCGACCCCGAGCGCGAGCACGGCGCGCACCGCGGTCACCCGGTCGGCCGGGCCCAGCTGAACCGGATCCATCGCACCTCCGTGTCCTAGGTTGTAACAGGCTGCAATGACGGGTACGACGAGCGCACGGCGCCGGTTCAACGAGAGGAGTCCGGGTGGTCGGCGAGGCACCGAGCCAGGCTGCGGCCTACTGGATCACCGAGCCCGGGCACGGCGAGGTCCGGCCGGTCCCGCTCCGCGAGCCGCGGGCCGGCGAGGTCCTGGTCCGCACGGTGCGCTCTGCGATCAGCCGCGGCACCGAGTCACTGGTCCACGGCGGCCGGGTGCCCGCCAGCCAGCACGCCGTCATGCGCGCGCCCTTCCAGGAGGGCGAGCTGCCGGGCCCGGTGAAGTACGGCTACCTCAGCGTCGGCGTCGTCGAGCGCGGGCCCGAGGACCTCGTGGGTCGCACCGTGTTCTGCCTGCACCCGCACCAGACGGCGTACGTCGTGCCCGCCACGGCGGTCGTGCCCGTCCCCGACGGCGTCCCCGCGGGACGGGCAGTGCTCGCCGGCACCGTCGAGACCGCCCTCAATGCGCTCTGGGACGTCCCGCCGCTGATCGGCGACCGGATCACCGTCGTCGGCGCGGGCCTGGTCGGCTGCTGCCTCGCGCGGCTCGCCGCCGGCGTTCCCGGCGTGCGCGTGACCCTCGTCGACACCGACCCGGGGCGCGCGGAGGTGGCCGCCGCCCTGGGCGTCGCCTTCGCCGGGGCCGACGACGACCCCGGGCGCAGCGACCTGGTCGTGCACACCAGCGCGACCGAGGCCGGGCTGCGGAGAGCCCTCGAGCTGGTCGCGCCGGAGGGCACCGTCCTCGACCTGTCCTGGTACGGCGACCGGCCGGTCAGCCTGCCGCTCGGCGAGGCGTTCCACTCCTCCCGGCTCACCCTGCGCAGCAGCCAGGTCGGCATGGTCGCGCCCGCACGGCGGGACTCGCGCAGCCACCGCGACCGGCTGGCGCTCGCGCTCGAGCTGCTCCGCGACCCGGGCTTCGACGTCCTGCTGACCGGCTGCTCGCCGTTCCGCGAGCTGCCCGAGGTGATGGCGAGGATCGCCGCCGGCTCCATGCCGGGGCTGTGCCACTTGATCGACTACTCCCACGAGCGCCCCGACCACGAGGAGGCCTGATGTTCCGGGTGACCGTCCGCGACCACATCATGATCGCGCACAGCCTGACCGGAGAGGTGTTCGGACCTGCGCAGCGGCTGCACGGCGCGACGTACGTCGTCGACGCGACCTTCGCCGGCACCGACCTCGACGCCGACGGGATCCTCGTCGACATCGGCCGCGCCACCGACGTCGTGCGGGAGGTGCTCGGGCGGCTGCACTACCGCAACCTCGACGACGAGGACCTGCTCGCCGGGCAGAACAGCTCGACCGAGGTGCTCGCCCGCTGGGTGGCCGACCGGCTGGCCGAGCGCGCCGGCTCCGGCGACCTCGGCCCGGGTGGCCGGACGCTCGCGACGATCACGGTGACGCTGCACGAGTCGCACGTCGCGTGGGCCAGCTACGAGCGGTCGCTGTGAGGCTCCACGTCCTGGTGCCCGACGGCGTCGACGACCCGCGGCGGCCGAGCGGCGGGAACGTCTACGACCGCCGGCTGGTCGCAGGGCTGACGGCGCTGGGACACGAGGTGCGCGAGCACCGGGTCGGTGCGGTCGGCCTGGACCGGGTGCTGGCCCGGATCCCCGACCGTGCGGTGGTCCTCGTCGACGGGCTCGTCGCCTCGGCGACCACCTGCCTGGTCGAGGAGAGCCGCCGGCTGGGGGTGGCGGTGCTGCTGCACATGCCGGGCTCCGGACCCGCCGAGCCCACCGTGCTGCGCGCCGTGGCCGCCGTCGTGACGACGAGCGGCTGGTCCCGCCGCTGGGTGGTCGACGAGGTCGGCGTGCCCGCCGACCGGGTGCACGCCGCCCTGCCCGGCGTCGACGCCGGCCCGCTCGTCCCCGGATCGGCCGCGGGCTCGAACCTGCTCGTCGTCGGGCCGCTCACCCCCACCAAGGGGTACGGCGACCTGCTCGCCGCGCTCGCCGAGGTCCGTGACCTCGCCTGGACCTGCCGGTGCGTGGGGGCGCTCGACCTGGTGCCCTCGTTCGTGGACGCCTTCCGGGCGGAGGCCGTCCGGCTCGGCGTCGCCGGCCGGGTCGAGCTCACCGGCCCGCTCCCGCCGGCCGGGGTGGAGGAGCTGCGCTCGGCGAGCGACCTCGTCGTGGCGCCGTCGCACCGGGAGTCCTACGGCATGGCGCTCGCCGAGGGACTGGCCCGCGGCCTGCCGGCGATCGCGACGGACGTCGGCGGGCACCCCGAGGTGCTGGGGAGGGCCGGTGTGCTCGTCCCCGTCGGCGACCCGGCCGCTCTGGCGGCCGCGCTGCGGTCCTGGCTGGGCGATGACCGCCTGCGTGCGCGGTGGCGGGTTGCCGCGGCCCGGCGCCGGCAGCGCCTGGGGTCGTGGGCCGGCACGGCGAGCGAGGTGGAGCGGGTGCTGAACCGGATCGCGCCGGCCGCCGTACTCATGGGCAACGGGTAGCACGGAGACACGGGAGAGGAGCCGGCCATCGACGAGACGAGCCTCGGGCCGCGGATCCGGCTGGTCGCCGGGATCGCGATCCTGGTCGTGCTCGCCGTCCGCCTGGGCGCGCGGCCGTTCCTCGACGGGCTGGCGCACACCGACCCGCGTGCACTGGCCGTCGCGCTGGTCGTGACGGCCGCGACGACGGCGTGCTGCGCCCGACGCTGGAGCCTGCTGACGACCGGGCTCGGCATGGCGATCCCGTTCCGCGAGGCCTACCGCGGCTGCTACCGCGCCCAGCTCCTCAACGCGACCCTGCCCGGTGGGGTGCTCGGCGACCTGCACCGCGGCTACCGGCACGGACGGGACGCGGGGGCGCTCGGGCGCGGGCTGCGCTCGGTGGTCTGGGACCGGGCCAGCGGCCAGGTGGTGCAGGTCGCGCTCGCGGCGGCCGCCGTACCTCTGCTGCCGCCGGCGCTGCACGGCTGGGCGCTCGCCGGGCTCGCCGTGCTGGTGCTCCTCGGCCTCGCCCTGCTCGCAGCTGCGCCGGTCCGGCGCGAGGCGGGCACCGCCCTGCACGGGGTGTGGCCGGAGGTGCTGCTGCTCTCCGCGCTCGCGGCCGGCGGCCACGTGCTCGTGTTCCTCGTCGCGGCGCGCACCGCCGGGGTCACCGCGTCCACGCCCCACCTGCTGGCGCTGGCGCTCCTCGTCCTGCTGGCCTCGGCACTCCCGCTGAGCATCGCCGGCTGGGGACCGCGGGAGGGGGCCGCGGCATGGGCGTTCGGGACCGCCGGGCTCGGTGCGACGACCGGCGTCGAGGTCGCGGTCGTCTACGGCGTGATGTCGCTCGTCGCGACCCTGCCCGGCATCCTGGCACTGGAAGGAGGCCCCGCATGGGTCAGCGGCCGTACGTCCTCCTGAGCTGCTGCATCTCCCTCGACGGCTACCTCGACAGTGCCGGCGAGGAGCGGCTGCTGCTGTCGAACGACGCCGACTTCGACCGGGTCGACGGCGTGCGGGCGGGCTGCGACGCGATCCTCGTCGGCGCCGAGACGGTCCGCAAGGACGACCCACGGCTGCAGGTCCGCTCCGAGGAGCGACGTCGGCGCCGGGTCGCGGCCGGCCTGCCCGTCGGCCCGGTCAAGGTGACCCTGACCTGCCGGGGCGACCTCGCCCCGGACGCCCGGTTCTTCACCCACGGCGAGGGCGAGAAGGTCGTCTACTGCCCGGACGCGACGGTCCCCGAGCTCGAGAGCCGGGTCGGTGCCGAGGCCAAGGTGGTGGGCCTGGGGGCCGAGGTGCGGATGGAGGCACTGGTGGCCGACCTCGGCTCGCGCGGCGTACGACGCCTGATGGTCGAGGGCGGCGGGACGGTGCACACCCAGTTCCTCACCGCGGGGCTCGCCGACGAGCTGCAGCTGGTCGTCGCGCCCTTCTTCGTGGGGGACTCGCGGGCCCGCCGGTTCGTCGGCGACGGTGGGTTCCCGTGGCACGCCGGCAGCCGGGCCGAGCTCGTGGAGACGCGGGCGATCGGTGACGTCGCGCTGCTGCGCTACGCGTTGTCGGAGCGGTTCTGCGCCGACGGCTGATCAGGCCGGGGGCAGCGTGGCGCTGAGCAGGCCCTCCAGCGCGCCGACCAGCCGCTCCTTGCCGTACTTCTCCGGCTGGTCGAGGACCAGCCGCCCGAAGTGCTCGGCCGTGATCATGACGAGGTGGGCGAGCACGTCGACGTCGACGTCGGGCCCGCCGCGGCGCTCGAGGCCGACCTGCAGCGCGTCGGCGACGTAGCCGCGGACCAGCTCGCGGGTCGACTCGATGCGCTCGCGCACGATCGCGGGCGCGTTCTGGGTCAGGCCGAGGACCGGGCGCCAGGTCTCCGGCTCGCGCTGGACCACGTCGATCAGTCCGCCCGCGGCCGCCAGGATCCACTCGTCGACCTCGCCCTCGAAGGTGCGCTCCGGCATCAGCTGCAGCGCGGAGGCCAGCGCCCGGCGCTGGGTGCGGTCGAGGAGGGCGTGCAGGAGCGGCTCGAGACCGTCGTAGGCCGCGTAGACGACCGGCCGGGTCACGTCGGCCTCGCGGGCGATCGCCTCGATCGTGACCTTCTCGTAGCCCTCGCGCACCAGCACCCGCGAGGCGGCGTCGAGCAGGTGCTCGCGGCGCTTCTCGACGGGCAGCCGCTTGGCGTAGCGGCGCTTGGGTGGCGTGACGTCCTTCACCCGCTCGACAATATTCCACTGGTGTAAAGTTTGTGAACCTACACGCCTGTAGCAATCAGATGAGGAGTGCCGGGATGTTCGGTGTCCAGACCCGCAAGCAGATGCTCGCCGCCTACGAGCCGATGGCCGACTACGGCTTCCTCGGGCCCGAGTCGGTGTCGTGGAAGGTGTGGTCGCACCCGACGTCGTACGTCCTCGGCTTCGCGCGTGCCGTGACCATCGAGCACTTCGACCCCAACCTCGCGGCCGCGGTCGTGCAGTCCGGCGGCGTGAAGTACCGGCCCTCGACCCGTTACGGCCGCACCCTGCGCTACTTCGCGATGCAGCTCTTCGGTGGCGCAGAGCAGACCGCCAGGGCGGCCGACGTGCTGGTCAAGGTGCACTCGAAGGCGGTCGGGCACGACCCCGTCACCGGCAGCACGTACGACGCCAACAGCTCCTCCTCCCAGCTGTGGATCCACGTGACCGCCTGGCACTCGATCCTCAAGTGCTACGAGATGTTCGGCCCCGGCAAGCTGACGGAGGCCGAGGAGGACCGGTTCTGGGCCGAGTGCGCCGAGATCGCCCAGCTGCAGACGATCGACCCCGCGCAGGTGCCGACCACGCGCGCCGAGGTGCACCGCTACTTCGAGCAGTGGCGTCCGCGCCTGGCCGCCTCCGAGGCCGCGCAGGACATGATCCACTTCATCATCCCGCTCGACGTCGCGCTGCCGCCGAGCATGCCGGGCTGGCAGAAGAGGCTGCTCGCGCCGGCCATGTGGCTGATGAGCAAGGGCGTCATCTCGACCTACCCGAGGTACATGCGCGACATGGCGAACCTGCAGCAGGGGCGTGTGGTCGACCTCGTCGCTCTGGTCGGCAACAAGGCGCTGCACAAGCTGTTCGAGCGCTCGATGAACGCCCGCCTGGCACTGTTCGAGCTGCTCGCGCCGCAGGCCGTGGAGATCGCCGCGCCCGCCATCCTCGGCATCCCTCCGAGGAGCGACCGGGTGTGGGGCGTGCGCGAGGCGCAGGCGCACTTCGGCTTCGACATCCCGGCCGAGGCGCACCACGACGTACGCGAGAAGCAGCGCGACCGGGTGTTCAAGCAGGGCGTGAAGCCCTCGGACGAGGGGCTGGTCGAGTCCGAGCAGCACATCGGGGCGATGGACCCGGCTCATGTTCCTGCAACGTCGGGAGCTGCCGGTTTCTGAGTCTTGGCGGGGGAGGGGTGACGGCGCTTCGATGAGCGCCGATCCACCCCTTCCACCGAAAGGTTCTTGCATGTTGTCTTCCCGGGTCCACAAGATCTCCGCCGGAGTCGCGTGCCTGGTCGCAGCCTTCGCGGGCGCGACCGTGTCGACCGCCGCCGATGCCGACAGCACGGGCGCGCCGACCTACAAGGAGTTCGAGGCCTCGACGTACGTCGACGTCGACGGTGCCTACGTCGTCAACGGCGACGAGGCGATCAGCACCAAGGGCGACCTCAAGAAGTTCTACGAGCGCCTGGTCGGACCGGAGAGCAGCCCGGTCGACGGCCTCATCGTCAACACCGTCAACGGCGTCGACGACAAGTGGAGCGCCTCGCAGGTCGCCAACCTGACCTACTGCGTGAGCACCAAGTTCGGCACCCGCCACGACGACATCGTCGCCGCGATGAGCGCCGGTGCCGGGCTCTGGGAGGCCGCGTCGTCGAAGATCGACTTCGTCTACGTCCCCGCCCAGGACGGCAAGTGCACGACCCGCAACAACTCGATCCTCTTCTCGGTGGAGCCGGTCGCGACCACGCAGTACATCGCGCGCGCGTTCTTCCCGAGCACGCCGAAGCGGCAGCGCAACGTCCTCGTCGACGACTCGATCTGGACCTCCGGCACTTGGGAGCCCGGCGACATCCTCGGCCACGAGCTCGGCCACACGCTCGGCTTCCGGCACGAGCACACCCGGCCGGAGGCCGGCACCTGCTTCGAGGACAACAACTGGCGGCCGCTGACGCCGTACGACTCCTCCTCGATCATGCACTACCCCCAGTGCAACGGCGGCTCGGCCGACCTGGAGTTCCAGGCGTCCGACGCGGCCGGTGCGCGGGCGCTGTACGGCTCCTGACTCCCTCAGGTGAGCCTGCGGTGAGTCCGCGGTGAGCGGCGAGGGGACCCGAGCGGTGATTCGGGTCCCCTCGTCGTACCGCCCTAGAATCCGCCCGTGGCACTCACCATCGGCATCGTCGGTCTCCCCAACGCAGGCAAGTCGACGCTCTTCAACGCGTTGACCAAGAACGACGTCCTCGCGGCGAACTACCCGTTCGCCACCATCGAGCCGAACGTGGGTGTCGTCGGCGTGCCCGACCCGCGCCTGGCCCAGCTCGCCGAGATCTTCGGCTCCGAGCGCCAGCTGCCCGCCACCGTCGAGTTCGTCGACATCGCCGGCATCGTCCGCGGCGCCTCCCAGGGTGAGGGTCTCGGCAACAAGTTCCTCGCCCACATCCGCGAGTCCGCCGCCATCTGCCAGGTGACCCGCGTCTTCCGCGACGAGGACGTCACCCACGTCGACGGCGAGGTCAACCCCGGCAACGACATCTCCACCATCCAGACCGAGCTGATCCTCGCCGACCTCGAGACGGTGGAGAAGGCCGTCGTACGCCTGGAGAAGGAGGCGCGCAAGGTCAAGGAGCTCGCCGCCAACCTCGAGGCCGCCAAGGAGGCCAAGGAGGCGCTCGAGGCCGGCACGCCGATCATCGCCACCTCGATCGATCGCACGCTCCTGCGCGAGCTCTCGCTCCTGACCGCCAAGCCGTTCATCTACGTCTTCAACTGCGACGCCGACGAGCTCTCCGACGACTCGCTCAAGGACAAGATGCGTGAGCTCGTGGCCCCTGCCGAGGCGATCTTCCTGGACGCGAAGTTCGAGTCCGAGCTGATCGAGCTCGACGAGGACGAGGCCGCCGAGTTCCTCGCCGAGGCCGGCGTCACCGAGCCGGGCCTGGAGGTGCTGGCCCGTGTCGGCTTCGACACCCTCGGCCTGCAGACCTACCTCACCGCCGGCCCCAAGGAGTCGCGGGCGTGGACCATCCCCAAGGGCGCCACGGCCCCCGAGGCCGCCGGTGTCATCCACACCGACTTCCAGAAGGGCTTCATCAAGGCCGAGGTCGTGTCCTTCGACGACCTCGTCGCCGCCGGGTCGATGACCAAGGCCAAGGAGGCCGGCAAGGTCCGGATGGAGGGCAAGGACTACGTCATGGCCGACGGTGACGTGGTGGAGTTCCGCTTCAACGTGTGAGCCGGCGGGTTTGCGCAGGTCAGAGGATGTATAGGCCCTCCCAGTCCGCACAGAGTCCGCAAGAAATCTAGTGTGATGGGCTCGATCCGGCCGTTCGGAGGGCGGTCTCCCGACCCCGAGTGCTGCCAGTGACCCGCCCGTGAGGTGACTCTCGAGGCGGTGTGACGCAGGTCCGGGATCGTTCACGGCAGAAACGGACCTCAGGCGCGGGCGCTGAATTGCGATGACCGTCGCGACGGCCATGGCGCTCATCGCCAGGGCTGCCAGCGGCGTCAGTCCAGATCTTGGTTCAGTTGGGCTCGTTCGTCCTCACGGACGGCGTCCCGTTCGTAGGACTCTGCAATGGCGCGCAGGATCCGTGCAGTTCGGGGCCAATGCACCTGAACCACCAGACTCCATTGCTTGTACTGCTCAGCCAGCGTTCGCTCCTGGCTGCCGCCGTCGTAGACACCACGCCAGGTGACACCGCGGCTGTTCAGTCGGCCGGTGATTGCGCCGTTCTCTAGGTTGCGACTCCCGATCGACTCGATGAGATCTCGAACTGGAACTGGTGGCCAGATACCGTCGGCGTCGACCGGCGCCTGAGCAAATGTTTGGCCAATCAATTCGTCGCCGATGTCCGCTCGGTCGAGGTCGGATAGTTGCAGTCGAGCCTGCTTGACCCACTCCTGCATCGCAGCTTGATCGAGTGTGCCGTCCTCCTGTCGTCCCGGGAAGCCGCGCCAACCGCGAAGGACCCACCAAGCGTGCTCGGTTAGCGGATTCGCGCTCTTGCTCTGACGGAGAGGCTCGTTTGCACCCCGGAACGTGCGTTGAACGAGATCAACGAACACGGCAGGGTCGGAGGCGAGAGCCCGATTAAGGGCACGTGGCTCGCGGTTGTGCTCGAGAAGCCTGAAATAGCCGAACTCCAGAGATGCCAGGTCGGCAACCGACACGTCGGCTGCGGCTAGGTAGTCCAGCAATGTCCCCACGTAGTGGCCGGTCATCTGTGATATCCCCGCCCGACCCGGGTCCTGAGTGATCGCCGCGCGCAAGACGGATAGGACCAGCGTTGCGGTCGGGAGATGCTTCTTCTGGTCCGCTGTCGGGTCGAAGATGCCGTGGCTCGCGACCGCAATCGCCGACCAAGCTCGTGCTCGCTCAAGGAGCAACTCAATAGCACTAGTGAGATCTTCATGGGGAACCACCTCGAAAGGTGCCTCGGACCAGAAGAGCTCGTCAGCGACTGGGAAGTCGCGGAGAATCTCCCAGAACCGGCTCTCCGTCGGGACGTTGAGCACGAACCTTGTCAGGGCCTCGCTCCCCACGTCGCCCCGTTCGAGTGCTCGCCTGAGATCCGCTGGTCCATCGACGGCGAGGTGGCTACGGACCCACGTTGCCCCGGCTTCCTGGAGCGCTTTGCTATCCGATGCTAGCCATTCCAACATGGTGTCGAGAGCATCAATTGGCTCGTAGGTTGACAGAGCCCAACCGACCTGCGTCGGAGCCTCAGCACGGGCCGCTACTGCGCCGAGCTGTTCCCATGCGTCGGGGCGGGCAAACAGAACGTCAAGTGCTTCACGCCGTTTGGCTTCCAGCGCTGTCCGGTAGTGCTCGTAGTCGCTCAGGTCGGCACCCGACAGGTCGGGGTGCCAACTGAAGAGGTATGCGAACCGGCGTAGGTCATCAGCAGGTTGGAGCAATTCGGCCAGTTTGTGTAAGCGGGCGCGTCGCTCCGTCGGCATCGCCCAGTCCGCGTCCTGGAAGCGCTCGTGCCGCGCTGATGTCTCTCGGACCTGTTCGAACAGGGCAAGTCGAACGTCTTCATCCAGGTCGCCGCGCGATGCTTCGTCCTCGAGGAACTCGATGATCCGATTCGCGTCATCCGGGCCCACCGTGGACAACGCTTCCACAAGCCACGGCAAGGCGGTGCGATCTGCCGTGACCCATGCGAGTGCTCGGTCGACCAGGCTCGTCGCGAAAGCGAACCATTCGCTGTTCGGCATCCGGTCGCTGGGGGGTTTCCAGAGTTGATAGCGCGGCTCATTGGGCGGCGAGACCCAGGCATTGCTGTCGGGCCACAGCGCCTTGAGTAAAGCCCAACCTGTCGTCTCGCTCACGATCCGGCTGGCATCGAGCGCTTGGAGTCGGGTTGCAAGATCTGCGCCAGTGTTCCGAATCCATCCGCAAAGGACGGTCGACATGCTTGCGAGGGGATTGTTGCCCGAGTTCTTCGGCAACTCGTAGCGGCAGAGTTCGCTCAGGATCTGTGTTGCGCGGACGAGGTGGTCTGGCGACCAGCAGAGCACTTCCAAGGCCCATAACAGGTGATGCTGTTGACCCGACGGCCCCAGTGCCAGCGGATCGTCAATGGCCTGGAACATGCGGCCGACGGTCGGCTCGCTGGTTGCAAGGTCATCCTCCAGCGCCGAAAGGAAGGTGTCTGGAGCGGCCTCGGCAAGAAGCGGAAGCACGTCGGCGATCGCTCCCCAAGTGTGACCCTTGGAGCCGGCAGTGACCTGACGCAGAACGTCGCGCACAACCTGTTCGGCCACTGAAGAAGCGTGATTGGTGCCACCGGGGACTGATTCGATCGCTCCTGCCAGGGCGAGGCTGTCGGCGATGCCGCGCCGCAGGGCAGGAGAATAGGTTCGGCGCTGTCCCTTCATTTGAGCGGCGATCCGCTCGTGTGAATTGAGGCCTTCATAGGGATTTGGGTCCAGGAGAACGCTGGTTGCGATCTCTGCCCACCGCGATGCCAGATCTGATGACACCCGGTTGCCAAACTCGAGAAACGCCTCCTCCAAGGAAGTGAATACAAAGACATTCCTCACGTTCCGGATCGCCGGATCGGATCCGCGACTGGCGTCGGCGATAGCGCGCTGTAGGTCGACCACGGGGATTGCGGCCAGCTCGCTCAGGACGTGCAGGTCCCCCGGTAGATCGGTCCAACGACTGGCCAGCATCAGTGCGGCGAGCGTGTCGGCCAGCGGTGGCCGGGACCACGTGGGCTGCTGCACGCGAGGTGAGCGCGAAAGGCGCCGCGCCAATGCGGGCATGCTCCGACGAGCAAGTACCGCGAGGCGATCGGCGTGGCGCCACTCGACGTCGCCTGCTCGGAAGGCCTCGGCCGCCTCGTTTCGACCGACCCTCGGCAGGCGAATGTCGACGCTGCGGCGCACGGCAGAGCCGCTATCGACGATAGAGACGACATGCCTCCCGCTAGCAAGGGCGCGGGCTACGTCTGCATTGTCAAAGTCGGGCACCAAGATCCCGGGCCCCGGGAGTGCCACCATTCGATCCCAGACGCCCGTCGACCGGACGATTGTGACGGCGCCGGGCTCAGTCGAGTTGTCGTCGTCGGGCGTAAGGCACGCATGCAGAAACCCCAGGCCGTCGGCGACCCACTCGGTCTGGATCGATGTAATCCTCGGCTCGTCACCAAGCAGGGAGCGCAGTCGCTGCGCCTCCTTAGCCCGGCCGGCGATGAAGAGCTTCGGCGGAAGAGCCGGTTCGGTCGCGGCGGAGAAGCGGTCCCACCATGTCTCCAGAGTCAGCGCGTCCCGGGGGCGAAGACCGAGAGTTTCCGAGATCCACAGGTGTGCGGCGGGCGCAACCTGCAGCCAAGCTTCGAGATCATCCGCATCGAGGACGAGGACATCCTTGAAGAGATTCTCGGCTCGGCGCGCGGCGGCCCACGAGTCCTTGCCTTGCCATCGACGGACTGTCACGAAGGCGAAGGTGACATCTTGCGATGCCTCGCCCTTTCGTCCGTCGTAGTCCTTGGTGGCTTTGCGCTTGGAGTCCTTGTCGGTGCCGAACTCGAACCAGATCGTTCCGGCCGGCAGCAATTGCGTCTGCCGCTCGAGGGTCGCTACGCCGTCCTTGCCGGCCAGGGCGACCCCATCGCCTGTCCGAATTGAGATCTGGCCAGCCCCGGGGGTCTCGAACAAGAGCCTACGCACCAACTCTGGAAGCCGATCCTGAGCTTCGCGCGCGTTGGTCTGGGGCCACAGCGCGAGCTGGCTTGCAGTCGCATATTCGGGACTGGCGGTTCGTCGTTCGGCAGCAAGACTCACGGCGGGCGCTCCGCGCTGCGCTCTGAGGCGCTCCACGTCGCTCGCACGGAACCTGTAGAACGACGTCCCCGGCACCCGCGCATCCGGGAGCAATCCCTGCTTGGCGTACGCCCGCACGGTGTTCTCGTGCACGGCCAGCCGCTTGGCCGTCTCACGCACGTTCAGGAACTCAGAAGCAGCACCATTCACACCAACAGCATACCCGTATGTAGACTTTGTGTACTTGATGCCGACGTTGGCCCGGCGCAGAGGAGTGGAGGCGGAGGAGCGGACATGGATCCGGTGAGCGACGCGATCGACCCGTCGTGGTGGGAGGACGTGCTGGCGGCGGCGTCGCTTGACGACCCCTATGAGCCGCCAGAGTTGTTGTCAACGCATCTCGAGCGGGCGGCTGCCGATCCGTCTGTCACGGGGCTTCACGAACTAGTGCTGCAGGTGTTGGCGATGGTGTCGTCGGCGATGTTGAACGCTGAGGACTGGTTGGAGCCGTTCACGCCCGCGATGCAGTTCGGTGGCAAGCGGACGGTAGTGCCGGCGGACTTGGACGCTGACCAGGTGGCGTTGCTGGCGCGTATCGCTCCACTGGTCGAACGTGATGATCTGCGGGCTCGGGTCGCTGATGTCGCCTGGGTCTACGGGGACCGGTCGGACATCGCGATGTTGGACCGAGCCATCGACGCATACCGGGCCGCGCCGCTGACGGGCGATGTGTGGTTCAGCGTGGGGAAGGACGCGTGGGTTCGGGCCTTCGCGCTTGCAGCGCGGCGCGGCGCGGACGGCCAGGCCCGGGTGCAGGAAATGTCGGACGCGCTGAAGGCTCAGGTCTTGGCCGGCCAGGTGACAGACAACTTCAGAACGGTGGGGTTCTCGGAAACCTTGCGCCAGCACGGTCGTGTCGACGCGGCCGGGCGGGCTGAGGTGTGCGAAGCAATGTTCGCGCTCGCGGAAAAGGCGTCGTCGGTAACGCCACGTCTGTCACGCCACCTCGAGCGTGAGGCGCTCGCATGGCTTGGTGGTTCGGACGCGGCGGCGGCGAACGCAGCGACCGAGCGCGTTGCGCGGACATACATCGCAGAAGCCGATTCCCGCGTTCAGACGGACCCGAAGGCGGGCGCGCTGGTCGAGGGCCATTTCCTGGAGAAGGCAATCGCAGTCCTCCGAACCATCCCACGCTCTTACCGGCTCGAGAACGAACTCGACCAGCTCATTGACGACCTCCGCATTCGGCTGCGTGAGAGCCGGGAGTCGTCGATGGAGCAGATGATGCGTATCCAGTCGGACCCGGTCGATCTGACTGACGCCGTGTGTTACGCACGGTCGCAAGTCTCGGGTCACGCGGACAAGTTCGACGCGCTGGCCGCATTCGCGACGCTCGCAGCGCCGCTAGATGAAGCCAGTACGCGCGAGAACGCCGAGAAGCTGCTGGAAGGCAGCATCAGCCACATCTTTGGATCCTCAACGTTTTCGTCTGACTTCCGGAAGATCGCATCGAGGCCGGGGTCATCTGGTCAGACGGATGAGGACGCGGTTTGGGCCGAGATGGTCCGCACGGTGTTCTTTCACTCCGAATTGCTCGGAAAGGGCATCATCCAGCCTGCGCAAGAGGTCCTGACTACTGAGCACCGGTTCAGTCGGCAGTACATGGTGTCGCTGTGCATGGAATCGCCGACGGTGCCCGAGGGCCACGAGACGTTGTGGGGCAACGGCCTGGCTCTCGGCTTGGGCGGCAACTACGGCGCTGCGGTCTCTGTTCTGGTCCCGCAGTTGGAGCAGGTCGTGCGGGTCATGTTGAGGCGGCACGATGTGCACACGCTGTTCGTCGATGAGCACGGCGTGGAGAGCGAGAAGAGCTTGAACGCCCTTCTCGACATGACCGAGACCGAGGACATCTTCGGTGCAGGGATGGTCATGGAGATGAAGGCGATGCTGGTCGTCCAAGGTGGTCCGAACCTCCGCAACGACGTCGCGCACGGCCTTCTCGATGACAACTCGGCATGGAGCTACTCGGCGCTCTACATGTGGTGGTTTTGCCTTCGGCTGGTGACGTGGCCGGTCATCGAGATGATGGACCGCGCTCGGACGCAGGCAGCAGAGTCCGGCGAAGGCTCAACAGCAACCGGCCGAGCGGACACCGAGCCGGCGGCGCAGCCTGCAGCCGACATCGAAGCGGGGGCGTTGGCGGAAGACCAGCACCCCGACGAGTAGGTCGGCTCAGGCCAAGAAGTCCCTTGGGTTGCCGGCGAGCCCACGTTGGGACCAGCAGGACGCGGGGTGCGACCTGAGCGGCCGAGTAACGAATGACGACTGGCTCCGCTGCGCGGACGCGCGTCAATCCGCGCTGTGACGCACCGCGTGTTTGCTCGGCGAAGCTCGGCGAAATGCAGGTGCAGTCCGAGATCTCGCTTGCTCACCCGGCCCGGAAGCGTCGGCGAGTGTCGCGACCGTCCCGCCGAGGGAGGCGGACAAGATCGACTCCGCTGCCCTCCTCGTGCGGTCCTCGGCGGTGGGCCATAGGTGAGCGTAGGTGTTGAGCGTTGTGGTCGCCTTCGCGTGGCCGAGCGATCGCTGGACGGTCACGACGTCGCACCCGGCTGCGATAAGGCCGGAGGCGTAGAAGTGCCGGAGGTCATGGAGCTTGATGCCGGTCAGGTCGGCGTCGCGCAGCGTCTTGCGCCACCAGTAGCCGACGGTGTTCTGGTGCGGCGGATCGTCGCCCTCTCCGGCGAAGAGCCACTGATTCTTGCCGGTCGTGCCGTGGTCGGCGACGTGCGCGGCGAGCACGTTGACGAGGCTGTCGGCGAGGTAGACGACGCGCTCTGACCCGTACTTCGGCGCCCGCACGTCGATAGCTCCGCCGTTGATGCGCTGGACCTGGCGGGAGACCTTGAGTGACTTGCGGAGGAAGTCGACGTCACCGAGCTGGACCCCCGCGGCCTCACCCAGCCGCAGGCCGGCGAACGCGCAGAGGGCGATGAACGGCTGGAACCGCTCGTCGGCCACGGACATGAGCTGCCCGACCTCCTCGGGGGTGGGGATCGACATGGCCACGTCCGGACGTCGGCCGCGGGGGAGGCGTACGCAGTCGGTCGGGTTGGAACCGATCACCCGGTCCTTCACAGCGGCGCGAAACACCGACCTGACATTGACGTACCGCGTCTTGATTGTGCCGGGGGCGAGTCCGGCGGCGTTCATCTGCTTGATCCAGGTCTCGACGTCGGATCGACGGACCTGCTTCATCGGCTTCCCCGCGAAGGGCACGGACCTCGCCGCCAGCGACATCGCGAGAACAGTGCCGGGTGCCCAGACCTGGCGGGCCGACCACTCCCCGAAGAAGGCTGCGAAGGTGATCCGGCCGGCCTTGGGATCGGCGTACGTGCCGGTGACCACCGCCGAGGTCACCTGATCCAGCCACTGCTGCGCATCGATCTTGCGGTCGAAGTGTCGCGCGCGTTCGTTACCGGCCTCGTCGCGGTACCGCGCCCGCCACTTGCCGTTGGCTCGCTTGGCGATGTTTCCCGCCATGGTGATGCTCCTTCCAGGATGGCTCCATCGTCTCTCTGAGATCCGACGAGGGGCAGGGTCAGCGGTGGTGCTGGGGACGGTTGGTCTGCTCGGTAAGCCAGAGGATGAGGTCGGCGCGCCAGTAGCGGACGTGGCGGCCGACCTTGAAGCTGCGAGGGCCGGCTCCGAGGTGGCGCCAGTAGCGCAGGGTGCCTTCGGGGACGCGGAGGAGGGCGCAGGCTTCCTGGAGGCTGAGCATCTCGTCGCCAAGGCTCGCCGGCGGGCGGCGGTTGTTGTCGGGGTTCATCTGCTGTGCGGTCATGGTGGTGCTCCTCGCTGGTCGATGAGGCCAAGCGGTTCTCGACCTCACCCAGTAGGTGCGCAGCTCAATCCAATCGATGATCAGCGATATTCTGCGATCATGTACCCGCCGAAGACGGTTATCGAGATCGCCCGCAAGGCTGCGGGGATATCGCAGGCGCAGCTGGCGGTGAAGGCGGGGACGCAGCAGTCGTCGGTCTCGGAGTACGAGTCCCGCCGCAAGTCGCCGACCTTGGAGGTCGTCGAGCGGCTCCTGGAGGCCGCCGACGCCGAGCTGTCGATCAAGCCGATCATCGACTTCGACATACGCCAGGACGCTGAGATTGGCCGATACGTGGTGCCCGAACGGCTCTGGTCGGTGCCGATGCCGGACTGCTTCAGCAAGATCCAGGTCCTGGGATACCTCGCCAAGTCCCGCCGACCGCTGGTGTGGGATCTGTCGAACGAGGCCGAGCGCATCGATTACTACGAGTGGGTGATCGGGCTCGGCGCTATCGATCTCATGCTCGAATCCGTCGACGGGATCTTGTTGATGCAGGTCTGGGAGCGGCTGAACCTTCCGAGCGTGATCCGAGCAGCCTGGCAGCCCGTGATCGACGCGGCCACCGCCCCACAGGACATGCAGCCGCGCGACCCGGCCGGCTTCAGCGCCTGGCTCGCGAAGGAGATCGGCGTCGAGTGGCGACCCGTCCGCCGGCGCAAGCCGCGTCCTTGAGTCACTGGCGGGTCTCACAGGCCGATCCCGCTGCTGGAGGACGGGACGGGTCGTGGCGGTTCCTCGACGGGCCTTTGCGCCGGACGTCGGCGCTGCAGGCTGCCGTACCGATCGATGGCCTCGATCGCCTGTCGCGTCGCCTGGGCCGGGCCGAGATCGGCACGGTCGCGGGCGAAGACCTCGACCCATTGCCTGCGGGCGTCCTCGACGGACTCAGCGACCAGGTGCGCGCTGTTGCCGTTCCGGCCGCGGGTCATCGCCACGTACGCCGCGGCAGCCCCGGTGGTGGCCCCGATGGTGACGTGCGCTCGGTCGACGGTCTCTCCCTGGGCGCCGTGAACTGTGGTCGCGTAGGCGAGCTCGACGAACCGGGTGGCGTACTCCGCGGGGAGCGCCCGGTCACGTCCCCGTCCGCGGACCGTGAGGCTGCCGTCCTCGCCGAGTCCGGTGACGGCCCAGGTCTGCCGGTTCGCGACTTCTAGGTCGGCGTCGTTGCGACGGGTGGCGACGCGATCCCCGAGCCCGATCCGTTCACCTCGAAACGTCGTCATCGAGACGGTGGACTCGGCCGTGACTTGGCGCTGGTCACGGATCGCGGCGTTCAGACGGGCGACCTGCTCCCGCGTGTCGGCAACCACGAGGTCACCGCTGGCACCGGCCCGGGCGAGCGCGAGGTCACGTTCGATGTCGCTGGGATGGATGACGACCTGCCCGAGGCGAAGGAGCGAGTCAAACACCTCCTCCGGGTCCTCGCCCTTGCGCATCATCAAGCTGAGCGCGGCGTAGTCGGGGTCGGTGAACCGGTGCACCTTCTCCAACGACACGACACCGGTCGGGTGGGCCCACGCGAGGGCGTGGTCGAGTACCCCGCCGCGCCCGACTGCGGGTAGCTGGTGTCGGTCGCCGACCAGGGCGACCCGCGCCCCCGCCTCGTCAGCGATCGTCAGGAGCGCGCGGGCGGTGTCCTGGTCGAGCATGCCCGCCTCGTCGACGAGTAGCAGGTCCCCTGGTCGCAGTCGGGCGGCAGGGTCGGGTGTGGCGTCGGGTCGCCGTGCCCAGTGCCCGTCGTCGTCCCAGCGCCAGCCGTGCTGGTGGATCAGCCAGGCCGCCGAGTGTCCCTCGGCACCGGTCTCCGCGGCGGCGACCTCGGCCGCCTTCAACGTCGGCGTCACCACGAGCAGCCGATGCCCCTGCTGAGCCAGCGTGGCCTGCGCCGACCTCAGCCCGGTGGTCTTGCCCGCACCGGCCGCGCCCTCGACGACCACCAGCGGGCCGTCACCGGCCAGGGCGCCGACAACCGCAGCCTGGGTGGGGTCGACCCGCGCCAGCCCTCGACCCTGAAGACGGACCCGCCGCGCAGGGTTCTCGCCACGGCGGGCGAGACGGTGGACGAGGTCCGCCTCCACTTTCACCACCTGCTGCGAGGTCAGTGACCGGACGTGTTCGGGTACGTCGGGGGAGGCGAGCAGCCGAACACAGCGTGCGGCGGCGCGGGCCGTGATGTCCTCGGCGAGCTCGATGCGCGCCGCGGGCCCCGCGACCAGGTTGGTCTGCGCCAGCAGGATCTCGGCCTTGCCGCGGATGTCCGCGGGGTTCCACGCCGACCGCCTCGCCCCGAGCTGGGAAATCACCCAGTCCGCCGCCCCATCCCGGTCGATCCAGCCCACCTGGGTCGCCTCCAGTACGGCGTGGGCGGCAGGGTCGCGGTAGCCCAAGTCGCGCAGTTCGGCGTTCCATCTCGCGACCAGGTCGGCGCCGTCGCTGGGGACGACCTTGTCCGGCCGCGCATCGGCCCACGCCCGCCGATCCCAGGCCTCGCGCAGCCGCGGCCCTGGCTCGTGGCCGGGATGCTCGCGCCGCCACTCGACTTCGTACCGGTCGATGTTGCGGTGGATCTGAGCGGTACGGGCGCTGAACGCCCCGACGTAGGGCGCGAGCTGCTCGATCTCCCCGGTCTCGGCGTCCAGGGTGAAGCCGTGTGCGGCCAGGACCGCCCGGAACTCCGGGTCAGTGGCGACCGCAGCGTGCCCGATCCCGTTGATCGCCTCGATCATGTCGCGCACACCCACCGAGTGCAGGCCCCGCCAGACGCCGGCCGCACAGACGCGGGCGTTGACCTGGAGGTGCAGGTGACGGTGCGGTTCACCGGCCCGCGATGTGTAGTGCCGGATCACGGCGGCCTCGATCCGCTCGACCGGCACCTGAACCTGCCGGCCCCGCGGCCCGACGCGGGTGGTTGCATGCTGGGCGACCCAGCTGACGATCTCGGAGGCGGCCCTGTCCTGAGCCGCGTCCAGCGCCGCCGAGACCTCGGGATGAAGCGCCGCTGCCAGCGACCAGGTCTTCGGGCCGTTGACGGTGACCTCGACGAACCGCAGCGCGTTCGCATCCTCCCTGACCCGCCCCTTCTTGCGTCCGGTGTCGACGTCGATCCCGGCGACCCACTGCTCGTACGTCTCGCCATCCATCGGCCCCGCATGCTTGACGCCGTCCGGGGTCGCCGTGAGCCGCTCGGCGACGCCCGTGCCCTCGCCGAGGTAGTAGTCATCCGCCCGCGAGCGGTCGCGCTCGACGTATGCCCGGGCTGCCTTCGCAGCGCCGCGGTAGAACTTCACTCCGCCACGCACGCCGATCACCGCCTCCACGACGTCCGTCGACAACCAACGGACCCCTAGAAATGCCGCGTGGGCCGCCCGATCACGGGCGACCCATCTACGAACCTTCGTAGCATGCGTGCCGCTGTGAATGAAGGTGGTGTGGCTGGTAGGCAAGGGATGACGGGGAGGGGATTTTGGGGACCGTGAAGAGCCAACGGTTGTAGGTGAAGGCGAGGGTGGGAGGGGTCGGGAAGAGCGAGAAGATCAGGAGTCGGCGGAAGAGGCTTCGAGTGCGGCGGCGACGGCCTCGAACTCGACGAGCGCCGCGGTCAGGTCCTCGACGATCTCGCGGGCGATGATCTCGGGTGCCGGCAGGTTGTCGGCGTCCTCGAGGGACTCGTCGCGCAGCCAGGTGATGTCGAGGTTGGCCTTGTCCCGCGCCACGAGTTCGCCGTACGCGAAGGCCTTCCAACGCTCGGACTCCACCCGCTCCGCGCGGTCCTTGCCTGGCAGGTACGACGTCACGAAGTCGTCGAGGTCTGTCCGGCGGAGCGGGTTCTGCTTGAGCGTGAAGTGCATGTTGGTCCGGAAGTCGTAAACCCACAGCCTCTGGGTCCACGGCCGCTCGGCCGCCGGCTTCTTGTCGAAGAAGAGCACGTTCGCCTTCACACCGGGGGCGTACCAGATGCCGGTGGGGAGCCGGATCATCGTGTGCAGATCGAAGTCCGCGAGCAGCTTGCGGCGCAACGTCTCGCCGGCACCGCCCTCGAACAGGACGTTGTCGGGCAGGACGACCGCGGCGCGGCCGTTGATGTCGAGGATCGTCATGATGTGCTGGAGGAAGTTGAGCTGCTTGTTGGACGTCGTCACGACGAAGTCTTGGCGTTCGATGTCGCGGTCTTCGCGCACGGCCCGTCCGTCCGCGCCGACCATCGTGAGCGACGACTTGCGGCCGAAGGGCGGGTTCGTGAGCACCACGGACCATCGCAGGCCGGGGTCGGCGATCAGGGAGTCGCGCACTTCGATGAGCGAGTCGCCGTTCGGTGTCCCGATGCCGTGCAGCAGCAGATTCATCGCAGCCAGCCGAGCGGTGCCGTCGACCAACTCATAGCCGGAAACGAACTGGTCACGCAGGTGCTCGCGCTCGGTCGGTGTGAGGCTGGCGGCGTCGCGGGAGGCGTGCTCGTGGGCGACGAGGAGGAATCCGCCGGTGCCGCAGGCAGGGTCGACGACCGTGTCAGTGGGCTTGGGGTCGATGACTTCGATGATCGCCCGGATCAGCTCGCGTGGCGTGAAGTACTGACCGGCGCCGGAGCCCTTATCGGAGGCGCCCTTCGAGAGCAGCTCCTCGTAGGCGTCGCCCTTGAGGTCGGTGCCGGAAGCTGACCAGTTCTCCTGATCGATGAGGTCGACGATCAGTCGCTTGAGCTTGGCCGGGTCCTGAATCCGGTTCTGGGCCTTCCGGAAAATCGTGCCGAGCGTGCCCGGCTGTTGTGAAAGGCCAACCAGAATCTGGGTATAGGTGACCTCCAGCTCCGTGCCTTCGGCGTCGAGGAGTTTCTGCCACGAGTACTCGGGCGGCACGATCTGCTGCGGGTTCAGCCTCCGGTTAGCCCGCTCGTGCGCCATCTTGAGGAACAGCAGGTAGGTCAGCTGCTCGGTGTACTCGATGACGCCGACGCCGTCGTCACGCAGGACGTTGCAGTAGGACCAGAGCTTGTCGACGAGGCGCCGGGAGTCAGACATAGTCACGGTCACAGCTTTCGGTGGAGCTCGTAGCGGGCAGATCGGCCGGGGTCCTTTGTCGCCCAGCCCAAAGCTGCCATCCGGATCTCAGCCTCCTTGCGGATGCGGTTGTTCATGGGATGCACCCTGTCGCGGACCGGGACATCGAAGAGGTCGTGGAGAAGCCGCTTAACTGCGCGCACATCGTTGCTGTTGCCGTGGAAGACACGGATGCCACCCTCCAGCACAGATTGCGAATGCATCGCTCGATAGAGCTGATCCAAGTCGATCGTGTATCCGTCCATGACGAACGTCGTGTCATCCATCATCTTCTCCATCGTTCTCTGCTCCGTCCCTCAGAGAATCGCGGAGCATCTCTCGAAGCTCGGCGAGCGTCTTCCCCGTCGGGACATGCGTCCAGTCAGTCCAGCCGTTGCGCGAGCTGCCGACGAGTTTCGACAAGGCAGGTGACGGGGCACGGAAGTGGCCCGCCGACGTGTCCAGGCCGCCTGAGCCCGTCACGGTGGCATGGAACTCGGTGCCGGATCGCACCTTCTGATGCCGCAGCCGGTCCCCGGGTACCACCAGCCCGCGCACGATGAGCGGCAGTAGATCGCCGTGCACGGGGTTGTCCGTTCGTGTACGTGTCCCCGCAACCCGGGTGGCTTCCGCAACCCGACTGACTTCCGCGACCTTGCTGGCTTCTGCGACCTGGAAGGCCTCCAGGTCGAGCATGTCGGCGTCTTGGTCAGCCGGCCGAGGCCAAGCCATGAGTGCGTACCTGATCAATGCCAGCTCCCGGAGACCGATCCGGTCCTCGTCCCAAGCTGAGACCCATTCGTCCTGGGTGAAGTTGTCGACACCGTCGGGGAAGGTCAGGATCGACCCGGTCGTCAGCCGGGCGAGGCTATGGGTCTGGAGTGTGTGCCGCTTCTTGCTCCAGGCCTGGTTGCTCAGAGTTGAGTTCAGGCTCTGCGTGGCCAGGGTCAGGTTGCCGAGACGGTGGATCGAGTTGTTGCGCCTCTCGATCACCGATCCTGGAACGCCCTTCGGCAGCGACCAGTTCTCTTCCCATTTCACCGGCATGACGTGTTCGATTGTCAGGCCCTTGCTGGCTGCTCGGTGAGGCAGGGTGGGCTCGGCCCGGCTCGTGAGCAGGTGGTTCTCCAGCCCTACAAGTAGCGTGCGCAGGCGGGCGCGCACGAGATCGTTGTAGAGGTTGCTGTTCATCAGCCCGCTGATGAACGCTGAGTCGTCCGGCCAGATCCGGCTCTCGGCTGTCTGGCTCGCCAGACCCGCGACGAGCAGGTCTCCGGCGCGGGTGACATCGCCAGCCTTGATCGCGCCCAGGAGGGTGCCGAACAACCGGTTGTAGTCCTTGGTGGTCATGCGACAGATCGCACGGCGCATGAGGAACGAGTCGATCGCGAGCGTGCCGATGACGGCCTGATCCTCGGGGATCTCGGAAGAGGCATGCAGGAATAGGATCAGAGGCCACGGCGTGGTGGTCTTCGTGGCGTCCAACCGGTCGAGAGCCTGTGCGACTGGGGAACTCATTGGAAGTCGCTGCAACCGGTCCATCGTGTCGGCGTAGACGCGGATATCTCGGATGACGTCGGCGGCTCTCGCCTGTGATGCACGCAACCAGCGCTTGAAGTCCTCGAAGAGGTGCTCGACCGAGGATTCTTCGCCGCGCTGCGCGCTCAGCCAGTAGGCCAGGAGGATGTCGACCCGCACTCGCTTGATGCGGCCTGTGGTCACCTCCTCGCGCCAATGCCCGCTATCGAGCACGGACCAGTGGTCGTTCAACAGCTCATGCTCAAGGTGTTGGTCGCCTTGGCGGTCAAGCATCTGGAAGAGCAGATTCTTGACAAGGTCGGCAGCGTCCAGGCGGACACCGCGGTGGTTGAGGGCTTCGAAGATGATCTGCGGGTCGTCTTTCGCGTCGAGGAAGATGCTGACCACCTTGATGCGGTTCTCGACGGCGAAGTGGAGGAAGTCGAGCCGGTCGCTAGCTGACGAGGATTCCTTGACCCAGTCGCGGACGGCGTCTTCGAACCAGAGAGATGCCCGAACGAGCTTGTGGCCAACGTTCGGTGGTGAAGACGCATCGTCAGGCTCGCGTACGGCCCATTCGAAGCCGCGCAAGTCATGCGCGAGCGGTGCAACCTTGAGCCGGTCCTCTGGATGGTCGCTGTCGACGCTCACCCGGTTGCGCACGAGGGCCGCGAAGCTGTCGGCGGCACGCAGTGCTCCGAACTCCAAGGCCACACGTCGAGCGGCGGCCAGGAATACCTGGAAAGTCGTCATCCGCTGCTGTCCGTCGATCACCATGGAAGTGGGCGTGCGCCGCGGGATCGGGCTGCGATGCTGGGTCACGAGGGCGCCAAGGAAGTACTCCTGAGCGTCCTCGTCGTCTCCCCCCTCCGACTGCGTCTCCGCGGACTCGGCGGCCTTGCGGATGTCGTCCCACAGGGGGATCCAGTTCTCCTCCTCGTCCCACACGTACGGGCGCTGGAAGATCGGGATCACATAGCGGTGGTCCTTGTTGAAGACCGCTCCGAGCAGCTCGTCTCCGGCTCTCATGTGTTGACCATCTCCTCGGCCGCTGACAGATCGGACTCGGCCCTGGTGAGGCGGCCGGAGAACGCGGCCGCCAGTAGGGATCGGCGCAAGGCGGCAGTCCGTCGTTGGGCGATCTCCAACTCGTGCGAGAGCCGGTTTGCCGCGAGCCCGGACTCGCTGGCCGCCCTGATGGCTGCCCGTTGTGCTTCGAGATCAGGAACCGTCACGGTCACGTTCTTGAGATCTCGGCCCGCGATACCAGCCTGCCCCGCCGTCGTTCGGACCGATGCCTGGATCTCTGCCCGGGCGGCTCCAACCGAGCACGCCAGCGCTACGAACTCCGACAATGCGGCATCGTCGGTCACTCGGACGCGGATCAGCTTGTCCGGGTATGTGAGTACCGGCGCATCGTCAGGGACAGCCGCGCATGCGCCGACGAATCGATGGTTTCCGTTGTACCGCGTGAACAGCAGGTCGCCTGGTTGTGCTATCCCATCCGCCTCACGCAGATCTTGCTCGGTGCGCTCCGAGTAGCGCAGGTCGCTCAAATCGAGCGACAGGGATCGAACCGCTCCGATCCGGAGAATCGGCACACCGTTGGGCTCCGAGCCCGGGCGTGAAACGAAGATGCCATTGCGAACTGACGCAATGTCGCCGAGCCGAACTTCTCGTCCGCCCGCTCTTGTAACTGCCTCCGCTACTGAACCCCACCTCAGCATCTCGACGCGCCGGAGCGCTGCATCCAGGTATGACTCGGCGGCGTCGAGGCGGGAGAGATGGTCTTCCAGGAGGTCGACTATGCGGCGCTGCTCTTGGAGGGGCGGGAGCGGCACTGCGATGGCGCCCAGGCCAGTCTGGTTGACCTTGTAGATGCCGGCGGTAGTTCGAGCAGACGACTCGATCTGCCGGCGAATGCTGGGAGACGACCAAACGAGGGCGAGGAATCTGGGCTCGACCCTCGTGGTGTCCGGTCTAACTCGGATCATGGTGTCCGGGAACGCCACCTCGTCGGGATCGACAGCCACTAGCCCGCCGCGCCCTACCAAGTCGAGGCTGCCATTTCCTCGGGAAACGAGGAAGTCACCTGCTCTGACGAGAAACCGCTCGGCATCTGCACGACTCCAAGCGCCTTCCTTGCGCTGCTGCAAATCGATGGTGCCGTTGCGCAGAGAAGTGAGTCGCAGGACGGGAAATCCGCCGGGTTGGTCCTTCACGGATCTCCCGTTCGCAAGGGGTTCCGTGATCAAGTCGCGAAGCGCTGCAGACGGCGTGCTCACGCGGTGAGCTCCGAATTCAGTTCGTCGATGAGCTCCGCCGCGCGGTCGCCGAGGTCGCGCAGGGCGCCGTCGGTGCCACCGCGCTCGATGAAGGGGGCGTCGTCGAGGTCCTCCGTACGGATGCCGGCAGAGTTCGCGATCACCTTGACCATGTTGTCGAGCCACCAGCGCTCTGAGTCCGTGAACGTCACGCCTGCCTGCTCCTGCTGGGCCAGCCAGGCGGCGTACCTTTCCTGCACTCGTTCGACGTAGGGGACGAGCTTGTCGTCGACCCCGACGGTGAAGCGGACCAGCGAGACGAGGTCGGTCAACGTGCGGTGGTCGGACTTGGTGGCGAACTGTGGGTCCAAGGCGACGTACGCGTTCCAGATGATGTCGGGCGTCCAGTTGTAGGGAGGTCGGGCGATGCGGTCCGCCAGCTCTTTAATATCGCTGAACGAGATCCGGCGCTCCTTGGCTTCGGTGAGGAGCTGGATCGCGGTGATCTCAGCTCGATGCTTGTTGAGGTATTCGCGCCAGGACTCGACGACGGACGTTGCCTTGCTGGTGTCGACCACGCCGTACGCGTCGAGCAGGACGTCTGCGGAGACCTCATCGACCACCCGGTCGTGGACGCGGCGGAGCTCGAGGATGCGGGCGCGCAGATCGGGGTTCGATGCGAGTGGCTTCACGGCGTCGATGATCAGCTGCTGACGAGCGGAGTCCGGGTCCTCGGCACCCTCGATGGCTTCGGCTTGACGGTCGGGGTCGACGGCGTCGACGAGATGGCGGACCACGTTCCGCACAGACCCGCCGGCGACGGAGTCGAGCTCGGTGCGCTCCTCGGGGGTCAACTGGTGTTCGAGGGCGGCAAGCCGTGATGCGAGGGTCGCCGTCTCGTCTTCGGTGATGGTCAGGTTGGCGGCCTTCTGCAGCAGCTTCTGGAGGCTGACCGACTTCTCGCGGTTGAGCGGCGGCTCGACGAAGTCGTGCTCGGTGACCCCGATGGCGTCGATGAGCACGAAGCGGGTCTTCTGCTTGGCGTCGGGGGTGACTGCCTGGAAGTCGGCCGCCGGGATGGTGCGGGCGCCGCGACCCTTCATCTGCTCGAAGTACTGCGGCGAGCGCACGTCGCGCACGAAGAACACGCACTCCAGCGGCTTCACGTCAGTTCCGGTGGCGATCATGTCGACGGTGACCGCGATCCGGAGAGCCGGGCTGGTGCGGAACGCGGCGAGCTGCTGGTCGGCGTTGCGGGCGGTGTACGTGATCTTGGCGGCGAAGTCGTTGCCCTTGCCGAAGACTTCGCGCACCTGGATGACGATCTCCTCGGCGTGGGCGTCGTCCTTGGCGAAGATGAGGGTCTTCGGCACGGTCGATCGTCCAGGGAAGATCTCGGTGAAGAGCTTGTCGCGGAAGGTCTCGAACACGGTGCGGATCTGGTCGGTCGCGGTCACCGCGCGGTCGAGCTGGCCGCTGGTGTACTCGAGGTCCTCGTCCAGAGCCACATAGCGCTGGGCGCGGGTGCGCCGGTCGACCTTCGGGACGACTGTGCCGGCCTCGATCGTCGAGCCCTGGTCGCTGATCTGGGTCTTGATCCGGTAGATGTCGAAGTCGACGTTGACGTTGTCGGCCACCGACTGGGGATAGGTGTACTCGGAGACGAGGTTCTGCTTGAAGAACCCGAAAGTCTGTTTGCCGGGGGTCGCGGTGAGGCCGACGACGTGGGCGTCGAAGTACTCGAGGACACCGCGCCACTGGCCGTAGATCGAACGATGGGCCTCGTCGACGACGATCAGGTCGAACGTCTCCGGTGGGATGTCGGAGTTGTAGGCGACGGTCACCGGGGTGTCGGGCACCCAGCCGTCCAGCGCGGGGTCGTCGCTCTCGCCGACCTCCTCGTTGCGCAGTGCCTTGAAGACGCGCTGGATGGTGGAGATCGCGAGGGCGGTCGACTCCGGCATCGGGCCGCGGTTGAGCCGATTCACGTTGTAGAGCTCGGTGAAGCGGCGGCCGTCGTCTGGAGTGCGGTAGTTCTCGAACTCCGCCATCGTCTGCTTGGCCAAGTTGTTGCGGTCGACGAGGAAGAGGATCCGGTCGAACCCGCCGAACTTCAGCAGCCGGTAGGACAGGGTGACTGCGGTGTAGGTCTTGCCGGCGCCGGTCGCCATCTGCACCAGGCTCCGGTCGTAGCGCTGCTCGCGCAGGCTCTGCTCGACGCCGTTGATCGCTTCGATCTGCGCCGGCCGTAGGGGAGTGGTGTCCAGCGGTGGCAACGCGGTGACCTTGCCCCGCCAGGTGGGGTGCTCCTCGTCCTTGCGGCGCAGGGTCTTGGCGAGGGTGGCCGCCTTGGGGAAGTTGAAGATCCGGCGGGCACGCGGCCCCGGGTCGAACCCATTGGTGAAGTGGGTCTCGGTGCCACTGGCTTCGAACACGAACGGGAGCCGTCCGTCCTTGGCCAGCGCTGCCAGTCTCACGTCGGGAGGGAGGCCGTCGGCGTACATCGCGGACTGCCACTCGACCCCAGACAGGGGGGTGCCCTCGGGCTTCGCCTCGATCACGCCGACGACCTGCTGGTCGACGTAGAGCAGGTAGTCGGCTCGACCGTGCCCGGTCGCCATCGTGGCTTCGCGGCGCGCGACGCCCTGGGCGGCGAAGAGGTTCAGTGACCGGCTGTCCTGCACAGACCAGCCGGCGTCGGTGAGCTGGCGGTCGATCAGTACGCGGGCGCGCGCCTCCGCGGCAAGTCGGTTGGCGTCATCCCCCGGGCTCATGATGCCTCGTAGGTTATGCGCTATGGACTGGTGTCATGGCACTTCCCGAGACTGATCTGCACCGCATCCGGCTGTGGGCACGTGAGCGGGTGCCCGAGCACCTGTGGGATGAGCTGAAGGTCGAGGCCGACGTCTCTGACGGACACGTCGACATCGTCGAGGTGCGGCCGCCGTGGGACGGCGTCGGCGAACACACCAGGTTCCCGATCGCGCGACTGCGCTACACGAAGTTGACCGGCTTGTGGGCGATCTACTGGCGCGACCGCAACCTGAAGTTCCACGAGTACAAGCGCAAGCGCCCGACCAAGAATGTCCAGGCGCTTCTCGAGCACATCGGAACCAGCGGCGACCCGATCTTCTGGGGGTAGCCAGGGGTGCCGGGGGAGGCCAGCTATCCGCCAGCCTCCGCAGTTAGGCTCAGTATTGCCCGGTGCGGTAGGCTCTGGTACTTTGGTACCTGAGAAGGAGGGCAGCGCTATGGCTACCGCTACTGCGCCGATCAAGGTCGACGCCGCCACTGACGAGCTCGTGTCGCACGCAGCGCACTTCATGTCCCGTTCGAAGAAGGACATCGTTGACGCTGCCGTGCGCGAGTACATCGATGCCCACCGCGACGAGATCAACGCCGGGATCAAGGCTGCACTCGGCCAGCTCAACGGCACTGACGCCGCTGCTGTATCGCTGATGACCGGACTCAGCGCCGACGAGCTCGACGACCTCGGCGGCCTACCGAGATAGCCGACGCATCGCCGTCCGCTGGAGCGTCGGACCTGGCCGCTAGATTCGCCAAATGGTCTCGGAACCGATCGGCGTGCGCCCAACGAAACGCTGCCTCGGTGACCTCGGTGTTGAAACGCCAGACCTCGGGGTTCGCCTGGAAGAGATCGATCAGCCGGTCATCGCGAGCGCCCAGGCCGTCCCTGAACAGCGGGACGCAGGCGGCGCCGAGCGCGTCGTCGCCCTCACCGATCGCGTCTGGTTCAAGGTCAAGACCAGCGACCATCGCGCTGCCGTGACCGAGCTTCACGGCACCAATCTCCCGGACTGGGTGCGCCCGAGCCGAGGCGCATGGTGGATCGGGGCCGCTGGGCGGCGTCAAGCCGACAGCGCCCAGCGCGACTTCTACGCCACGCTGCAGCGAGAGTGCACGACGGGGAAGACCGTCTCCTCGGATCACCTGCTCCCGGCCGAGTGGGACTGGAAGCGCCTCGCTGCAGAACAGGCCGTCGCGTGGCGGCGCGAGATGAAGCGAATGGTGATCCGGCTCGTCGCGATGTCGCTGAAGAACGGGCAGCTCGCCGTCGCCGAGTTCCGGAACCATCGGATCAAGGCGCTCGTCCGGGCAGAGAACGGGCACGAGGCCTACCTAGCGATCATTGCCGAGGGAGTGCCGGACCCGCAGATGTTCGCGCTACTCCTCGACTGCGTCCCGGGTGTCGCGCCCGAGGACTGGCAGCCCGAACCGTCGCCCCTGGCCGAGATGAACCCTGGCTCGGGCGAGATCATCTGGTCGACGCTCGTCCCGTCCGAGGTCGCAAACGCGATCCTCGACGTGGACGCCGATAGCTGACGGCCGGCGGTTCGTAACTAGTCCGCAGGAACCCTCGCGGGTGCACGCGCCGACACATGCGAGATGGGCAGGTAGGTCATCGCCACGAAGGCGACCCCTTCCCAATCAAGGAGGGGCCAACGTCAAGCCTCGGACACCGTGTCGGTGTCCGAGGCTTCTTCATCTGCTGCTAATCCTCGATGTCGGGCGTCGACTCCTTCTCCATGGTCGCGACCTGCTGGATCATCTTCGCGACCTCGGTGCTCATCAGGAAGTAGGTGTCGTCCCCGGCGTAGCGCTTGCTGTAGGGCCGCTTGTCCTTCGTGCGCCGCTCGCCGGCTCCGATGACGCCCGACATCACCTTGCGGTTGTAGCCCACCGCCTCGCAGAGGTCGGGCCAGAAGACCTCCTCGCCGGGGTGGAGCGACAGCTCCAGCAGGAGGTCCTTCCACGGCTGATTGTTGGTCCCGCCGAGGTAGGCGTCCTTCACGTCGTCGTAAGTCAGTTCGGCTGAAGGTACCGTCGCGTCCTCAGAGGAACCCTCTGGCGCACTCGTCGCGAAGAGTGTGGCAACGTACCCGTAGACGTCCGACAGGCGTTCCGTGGGCACGGTGACTGTGATCGTAGTGGTGGCGTTCATTGAGTGCCCCCTTTTTGAAGTGTGGTTGCTAGGAACACCCTTAGGCTACCCCAGAGGTACCCAATGTCAACCTCAGAGGGGCCAAAGGGTCCTTGAACTCTTCGAGTCGTTCCAGAGCCTCAGGGGCAGGGCTGTGATGGGCGGCCGCGCGGCGACCAAGTCCCGAAGTCCGCGAGCCTTCGGAGCCGCCGCGCTCAGCGACTGCCCATGCCGGCGACAGATGTTCCGGTCGTCGCCGCGCAGCCAAGCGGTTCGGCGGCCGCGAGATCGTCAGCCTTGACCGCCGTCACTCTCCACTGCGGTCCGGCCCAGTCACATCCAGGGCCTTCACCCTCCTGCCCGAGACGCTCAGGTGACCCCAGCGGTCCGCAAATAGTCCGCAAGAAGTCCGGCCGAGACCGATGATCGCCGACGACGTCCAACGGTCCCGCGAACACGTTTCCCCAGGTCAGGCCATGGTTTCCGGCATCGACCGGGGATGACCAACGACCATCGAAACCCCGCGTGATCGTTCCGCTTCAACGTCTGACGGCGAGTCCCGGGCACTCGTGCCCGGCTACGAAGGCCACGAACCGGCGTCGTGCCGTGCGACCACGCGTCGTCGGCGTCGGCTGGCCAGCATGGTCCCATGAAGCTGACCGGGATCGAGCTGGTGACGGTGGCACTGCCGCTGGTCGCCCCCTTCCGCACGTCGTTCGGCACCGAGACCGAGCGTGAGGCCCTGCTGCTGCGCGTCGTCACCGACGAGGGCGAGGGGTGGGGGGAGTGCGTGGCGATGATGGAGCCGCTGTACTCGTCGGAGTACGTCGCCGGCTGCGTCGACGTGCTCAGCCGGTTCCTGGTGCCGGCGGTCGCCGCCGTCGAGGACCTCACCGCGGACCAGGTCGCCCGGGTGCTGGCCCCGGTCAAGGGACACCGGATGGCCAAGGCCGCCCTCGAGATGGGCGTACTGGACGCCGAGCTGCGGGTGAAGGACGTGTCCTTCGGCACGGCGCTCGGTGCCGCCCGGACGACGGTCCCCTGCGGGGTGTCGGTGGGGATCATGGACTCGGTCGGCGACCTGCTCGACGCCGTGGATCGCTACGTCGCCGAGGGCTACGTGCGGGTCAAGCTCAAGATCGAGCCGGGCTGGGACGTCGAGCCGGTGCGGGCGGTGCGGGAGCGTCACCCCGACCTCCCGCTGCAGGTCGACGCCAACACGGCCTACCGGCGCTCGGACGCACGGCACCTCGCGAAGCTCGACCCGTTCGACCTGCTCCTGATCGAACAGCCCCTCGACGAGGAGGACATCGTCGGTCACGCCCAGCTCGCACGGACGATGAGCACGCCGATCTGCCTCGACGAGTCCATCGTCTCGGCCCGTGCGGCCGCCGACGCGATCGCGCTCGGCGCCTGCTCGATCGTGAACGTCAAGCCCGGCCGGGTCGGTGGCTACCTCGAGTCCCGGCGGATCCATGATGTCTGCATGGCGAACGACATCGCGCTGTGGTGCGGCGGCATGCTCGAGACGGGCATCGGGCGGGCCGCGAACGTGGCACTCGCCGCGCTGCCCGGCTTCACGCTGCCCGGCGACACCTCGGCGTCCGACCGCTACTACCGCACCGACGTCACCGAGCCGTTCCGGATGGACGAGGGCCATCTCACGGTGCCGACCGGAGCGGGACTGGGCGTCACGCCCCTGCCCGACGTGCTGGCCGAGGTCACCGTCCGCACGGAGTGGCTGACGTGGTGAGTGCGGCCGCGGCCGCACTGCACCGCCGCGCCGTCGTCGCCGACACCCACAACGACCTGCTCTGCGCCGTCGTCGCCCGTCCGGTCGAGCGGTGGGCGGAGTTCTTCCGCGAGCGCTGGCTGCCCCAGCTGCGGGAGGGTGGGGTCCGGCTCCAGGTGCTGCCCGTCTTCATCGACGACCCGTACCGGCCCGAGGGCGCCCTGCGGCACACGCTGCGGATGATCGAGGCGGCCCACCGGATCGCGGAGGCGAACAAGGACGCCGTCGCGCTGTGCCGCGACGGTGTCGAGATCGACGCTGCACTCGGCGAGGGCAGGATCGCTCTGGTCCTGGCCCTGGAGAGCGCGCCCGGCATCGGCGACGACACCGAGCTGCTCGAGACGCTGCACCGCCTCGGAGTGCGGGTCGCGTCGATCGCGCACTTCGGGCGCACCCTGCTGGCCGACGGCAGCAGCGAGGACGCGACCGGCAGCCGGCTCACCCGAGCGGGCGTGGCGGCGCTGGCGGAGATGGAGCGGCTCGGGATGATGTTCGACCTGAGCCACCTCGGGGTCGGCGGGGTCGACCACGTCCTGGAGCTCGCGACGCGACCGCTCATCGCGACGCACTCCTCGGCCCGGGCGCTGCTCGACCACCACCGCAACCTCGGCGACACCCACCTGAGGGCGATCGCCGCGACGGGTGGGGTGGTGTGCGTCAACTTCTTCGCGCCCTACCTGCACGCCACCGACCACACCATCGGCCGGTTGGTGGACCACCTCGAGCACGTGGTGAGCGTCGTCGGCGTCGAGCACGTCGGGCTCGGCCCGGACTTCGTCAAGGAGGTCCTCGCCGACACCCAGCCGCCGTGCTGCGAGCCCGTGCCGGGCGACGACATCCCGCCGGACGCCTACATCCCCGGCCTGGAGGGGCCTGCCGGGCTGCCGCTGGTCACCGACGAGCTGCTGCGTCGGGGCTGGGCCGAGGACGACGTCCTCGCCGTGCTGGGCGCGAACGTGCACCGGCTCTTCCGGGCCGAGCTCGGCCGCCCGGCCTGAGTCGGAGCCCTCAGCGCGGCAGGCCGACGTGGTGCGCCGCGAACGCCAGCATGTCGCCCGACTCGGCGACCACCTGGGACAGCGCCTTGCCAGCGCCGTGCCCGGCCGCCCGCTGGATCCGGGTGATCACGGGCGCGGGCCCCTGCTGGGCGTGCTGGAGCGTCGCCGTGAACTTGTGGCTGTGCGACGGCACGACCCGGTCGTCGTGGTCGCCGGTGACGACCATCGTGGCCGGGTAGCGTGCCGGCCGCACGTTGTGGAGCGGAGAGTACGCCAGGGCGACGGCGAAGTCGTCCGGGTCGTCCGGGTCGCCGTAGTCGGAGATCCAGGCCGCGCCGAAGGTGAACTTGTGGAAGCGGAGCAGGTCCATCACCCCGACGGCGGGCAGGACCACGCTCGCCAGGTCGGGGCGCTGGGTGAGCACGGCCGCCACGAGCAGGCCCCCGTTGCTGCCGCCGTGGAGCACGAGGTGGTCGGCGGCGCCGCTCGCCAGGAGGTGCTCTCCCACGGCGATGAAGTCGTCGAACACGTTCTGCTTGTGGGCGAGCCGGCCGGCGTCGTACCAGGCGGTGCCGAACTCGCCGCCGCCGCGCAGGTTGGCGATGGCGATCGCACCGCCGGCCTCGAGCCAGGCCGGGTAGATCGGCATGAAGTCGGCGCCGACGGGAACGCCGAAGCCGCCGTAGCCGTAGACCAGCGTCGGGACGGCTCGCGCCGGGTCGTGGTCGCTGCGGCGCACGTGGAAGTAGGGGATCTCGGTGCCGTCCCTGCTCACCGCCCGCACGCGCGTCACGGTGACCTCGGGCGGGTCGTAGCTGCCACCCGGCGGGACCAGGTCGTCCAGCGGCTCGAGGTCGTCGGTGCCGACGGTGCCGCGCAGGACCTGCAGCGGCCGGGTGATCGTCGAGATCCCGAGGAAGAACTCCTCGCTCCCGGGATCGGCCCACAGGCCGCCGTAGGGGAGGAGGGCGCCGGCGGGCGCGGCGAGCCGGCCCAGGCGCTCGCCGTCCAGGGAATGGCGCTCGAAGCACGGCTGTGCGTCTACCAGGCGTACGGCGATCAGCTCGTCGCCGGCGGCGAGGACGCCGATCAGCTGGTCCTCGGCCTCGGGGACCAGGACCCGGGGGACCGGTGCCGCGGCGGCCAGGTCGAGCGCGACGACCTGCCCGCGGTCGGCGTCCAGGTCCGTGCTGCAGACCAGGTCGTCACCGACGACGCGGACCACCTCGAAGCGGGCCACGGCCTCGTCGACGACCTTGCGCGGCGGACCGATCGCGGTGCGTCCGGCGGAGTCGGTCAACGCGAACGCCCACACCCGGGTGCGTTGGTCGGTCCCGTCGGCGAACGTCACGAGCAGCCATCGCTCGTCGTGGGAGACCTGCAGGGACTCGAAGACCACCCGCGGCAGGTCGGGCAGGTCGACGAGGACCTCGTCGGACGACTCCGACGTGCCGAGCCGGTGGCGCAGCACCCGCATCGGTCCGGACTCCTCGGCGTCGGTGCCACCCATGGTCCGCTCGCGGCGCGGAGCGGCGTAGACGTAGGACCGGTGGTCGGGCAACCAGGTCGGTGCGGCGTACTTGGTCTGGATCGGTGCGTCGATGACGGGCTGCCCGCTGTCGATGTCGAGCAGCCGGACCTCGCACCAGTCGCTGCCGCCCTCGCTGACGATCGCCGAGAGCACCCGGCCGTCACGGCTCACGCTGACGTCGCGCACGGACGTGGTGCCGTCGGGCGACCACGAGTCGGGGTCGAGGACGAGCCGGCCACCGGCGCGCAGCTCGTCGAGGCTGTCGGCCAGCCACCACGCGTCCTGGTCCTGGGTGCCGTCGTTGCGGGTCACGAGGTAGCGGCCACCCGCTCTCGTCGGGCACCCGGCGCGCGGCTGGCCGAGGGCCTCGGCGAGCCGGGCACGGAACCAGGCCCGCTCGGGAAGGGCGGAGAGGAGTGCCTCGGCGTGGGCGTTCTGCCGGTCGACCCAGTCGACGGTCTCGGCGGAGTCGGGGTCCTCGAGCCAGCGGTAGGGATCGGCGATCCGTCGTCCGTGCAGCTCCTCGACGACGTCCCCGCGGCGCGTCCGGGGGTGGCTCATGCCTCCCCCTGCGCACAGGCCGTGGCCAGTGCCCGCCAGACCGACTCCGACGCGGTCTCGATCCGGTCGGGGTGCTCCTCGCTGGGCAGCCACGTGCCGTTGGCGAGCACGACGACCGTGATGCCGCGGGCGAGGTCCGTCGCTCCGTTGGACGAGAAGCCGCCGTACATGCCGGGGTGCCCGTGCCAGCGCCGGCCCGCGACGTCCTCGATCATGGTGCCGGCGCCGTAGCCGTGGGCCTTGCGGGTCAGGTCGGCGTCGGCGAGCGACGCGGGGGTGGGGGTGGTCATCTCGCCGACGCTCTCGGGGTGCAGGAACGCCGCGCCGACGAACAGCCCGTCGAGGAAGCGCGCGGCCCCGAGCGCCGTCCCGGCGAACATCCCGTCGCCGAACGGGAGACCGAAGAGGTCCGTCGGGACCCCGCTCGGGTGATGGGCGCCGTAGGCGTCGCGGAAGGTGCCGTCGGGCTGCGGATCGTAGCCGCGGGCCAGCAGCGCCGCAGCAGCCACAGAGCGGTGCAGGGTCAGCTGGTCGTCGGGGATCGGGGGAGAGTCGACCGGCCGGTGGATGAAGGCGCTGCAGGCGTCCTGCATCGCGTCCTCGCCGCCGAGCGCACGGACCAGCACCCGGGCGAGCAGGACGTAGCCGGCGTTGGAGTACGCCCAGCTCCGGCCGGGCGCGACCGGCTCGCGGAAGGCCGGCGCCACCATCGCCCAGGTGAACGGACGGTCCGGGTCGTAGCTGCTGGGCGTCGTGCTGCCGGGAGCGACGTGGGGGAGCAGGGGCGCGAGCTCGGGCGTCGTGTAGATGTCCGGGTAGCCGGCCGTCTGGGTGACCAGCATCCGGGTCGTCACCCTGGCGGTGCCGGGCACCTCGTCTCCGAGGTACGTCGCCAGCGGTGCGTCGAGGTCCAGGACGCCGCACTCTGCCTGGCGCAGCGCGGCCGCGGCGATGACGAGCTTGCCGAAGCTCGCCAGGCAGAACATCGTGTCGTCGGCGACCGGCCTGCGGGCCGCGACGTCGGCCAGCCCGTGGGTGCCGGTCCACACGACCGCGCCCTGGTGCATCACCGCTGCCTGCACCCCCGGGGCGGCGGTGGCCCCGGCAGCACGGCGGAAGGTGGCGTCGAGGCGGGCGGACAGCTCGTCGCGGGCGGAGGCGAGTTCGGTGCTCATCGACCGGCACGCTACCCACGCTCGTCGACAGGCGGTTCGTGCGCGCTCACGAGCCGCTCCCGCGGATCTTCGCGTCCGGCGACGAAGGCGGTGGTACGACGATCCCGCGCCGCGCGTAGTAGTGGTCGAACACCTCGATCGGCAGGCGCACGGCCGCTCGGCGCTCCGCGGTCGGGCCCGCGGGGTCGTGGAAGACGACGTGCGCCCCCGGGGCGGCGTAGGCCAGGACGAGGTGGCCCCCTCGTGCGGGTGGCGGGGCGGGGGCATCGCGGATCGAGGAGTGGACCGAGGCGATGACCCACGCGCCGGCTCGTAGGTCGGCGGCCAGGTCCGGGGCCGGGTAGCCGTCGCGGACGTGCGCGGCGATCGCCCAGCGGGTGCGCAGGTAGTCCACGAACGGGCCGTAGACCAGGCCGCGCACCCCGTCCTCGTGCACGACGTAGCCGCCGGCGGCCAGGAGCTCGCGGGCGAGCGCCACCGGAGCGGGGCTCCCGCCGACCCGGTCGAGCAGGATGCTGCGCAGGCAGGCGATGCCGCAGGAGCGTCCCGCCCAGAAGGCGTACTCCTCGCGATCGCGCGCACCCGAGCGTGCCCAGCGCGGGTCGTCCTCGGGCCGCGCGGTGCCGTCGATGATCCCCGCGACCAGGTCCGGGCTCTCGAACTGGGCGACATAGGCGGGCAGGCGTGCGGGGGAGCCGGTCACCGGCGAGACGCTACGCAGCCGCACGGCCGGGGCGTTGGTGCCCGGTCACGACGGGGCCGGCCGGCGTTCGCGTGGTGACACGAAGCGTCCGGCACGCGGGATCGGTAGACCTGGATGCCATGGCAGCGCAGCACTCCTCGGTCCGGGTCGACGTCGCGGTGATCGGGGGCGGCGTCATCGGAGCGTGTGTGGCCAGGGCGGTCCGGGCACGGGGGTTCGAGGTGGTCGTGATCGACCCGGCGCCCGGCGAGGGAGCCTCGCGGGGCAACGCCGGGCTGGTCGTGCCGAGCTACTCCGTGCCGATGGCGACACCGGCCAACCTGCGCGCCGGGCTGCGTGGGGCGCTGGGCCACGACGCCGCGATCAGCGTCGGGCGGCCCTTCTCCGCGGCGACGGCCGGCTGGCTCGCGCGGTTCGTGCTCAGTGCCCGGCCCGACCGGGTCCGGCGCACCGCTCGCACCACCTTCGACCTCGCCGCCCGCAGCCGTCGGCTCTACGACGACCTGGCTGCCGAGGGGCTCGACCTCGGTCTGCGCACGGTGGGCTGGCTGTGGACCTTCGGCCCGGCGTCCGGGCCGGCGGCCGCGGCGTCGGTCGTGCGTGACCTCGAGCGTGTCGGCTCCGCGGGTCGACTGGTCGACGGCGACGAGGCGAGAGCCCTCGAGCCGGCGCTGGGGGCCGAGGTCGCTGCCGGGGTGTGGTTCCCGCAGGAGGGTGTCCTCGACCCGGCCCGGGCGACCGTGATGCTGCTCCACGACGCCGAGGAGCGCGGCGCGTGCGTGCTGCGCGAGCCCGTGGTCTCCGCGGAACGGGACGGTCCACGGATACGGGCGCTGCGGACCACCACGCGGGTCGTCGAGGCGCGCTGGGTGGTGCTCGCGGCCGGTGCGTCGAGCCGCGCGGTGGGCGCGCTGCTCGGCGCCCGGGTTCCCGTGGAGGCCGGCCACGGCTGGAGCCTGACCGTCCCGACGCCCGAGCCGCTGGTCGGACGGGCGTTGATGGACGCCGACGCGCACGTCGTCGTCAGCCCGCTGCCGGGCGGGCTCCGCGTCACCGGCGGCATGCAGCTCGGCGGCCGGCCCAGCAGCGAGCGGGCCGACGCGACCGTCGCCGGGCTGCGGTCCGCGGCGACGCGGCTGGTGCCGGCGCTCGCCGACCTGCCGGACGGCGTCGCCTGGCAGGGAGCGCGGCCGATGACGGCCGGCGGCCTGCCCCTGCTGGGCCGCGACCGGTCGGTCGACAACCTCCTGCTGGCCACGGGACACGGGACCCTCGGCGTGACCCTGGCGCCGGTGACAGGCGAGATCCTCGCGGAGCTCGTCACGGACGGTGCTCGTCGACGGGCGAGGGGAGCGGCGTGATGGACGAGCCGACCCTGGTGCTGAGCCGCGGCGACGTCGCTGCACTCTTCGACGCCGACACCGCCTATGACTCGCAGGTGCGGGCGTTCACGGCGATCGGGCAGGGCGCTGCGAGGCCGTCGGCGAAGATCATGCTGGAGCACCCCGGCCTGGACGACCTGTGCTTCACCTACGCCTCGCGGCTGCTGCCGTTCGGGGCGGTCTGCAAGTTCGGCAGCGTCAACCCGGGCAACGCCGAGCGTGGGATCCCCACGATCAGCGCGACGGTCCTCGCGCTGGACGCCGGGACCGGTCGGCTCGCGGCGATCATCGAGGGCACCGAGATCACCACCCGCCGCACGGCGGCCGCCACCATGGTCGCCGTCGAGGCGCTGGCCGTACCGGGACCCCTGGAGGTCGCGATCGTCGGCACGGGCGTCCAGGCCGCCGCGCACGTGCGGGCCCTCGCCGCGCGCGGCCGGACCGTCGAGGTGCGGATCGCGGGACGCTCGGCGCAGCGTGCGGCGTCCCTCGCGAACGAGCTGGCCGCGGACACCGGGCTCACCGTCCGCGGCGCCGCCGACGTGCGCTCCGCCGTCGCCGGGGCGGACGTCGTCGTGCTCGGCACCACGTCCCACACCCCTGTCCTCGATGCCGGATGGGTGGCCGGCGGCACGCTCGTCGTCTCGCTCGGCTCCATCTCGCCGACCCGCTGCGAGGTGGGCCAGGACCTGCTCGCGCGCGCGGCGAGGGTCGTCGTCGACGACCGCCACAGCGCTCAGGTCCAGGCCGGACCCGTCGTCGCCGGCCTGGCCAGCGGCCGGCTGGCCGCTGCGGACCTGACCGGCCTGGGCGAGGTCCTCGTCGGCCTCGCGGCCGGGCGAGGAGGCGACGACGAGATCGTCTTCTACAACAGCACCGGCATCGGACTCCAGGACGCCGCGGCCGCGGCCGCCGTCATCGCCACGGCCCGTGACCGCGGCGCGGGCCAGCACCTCGACCTCAGCCAGTGAAGGAGACCCGGGACATGACCGACCAGACCGGCGCCGTGTGCGTCGACGGCTGCGCAGCAGGGATCTCCCCGCGCACCCTCAAGGCCGAGCTGCCGCGCCTGCGGGCAGGCGGTGTGCGGGCGGCTCTCGTCACCGTCGCCGCGCTGGAGACGACCGAGGTGGCCGTTGCTGCGCTCAACGAGTGGTGGCGGGCCGACGCCCGCCCCGAGACCGGTGCGCGGGTGGCGACCACGGTCGAGCAGCTGCGAGCGATCGTCGCCGGCGGCGAGCTCGCGGCGGTGCTGCACTTCCAGGGCACCATGCCGCTCGGCAACGACGTCGGCATGGTCGACGCCTTCCACCGGCTGGGCGTGCGCGTCATGCAGCCGACCTACAACCACGCTGGACTCGTCGGCGACGGTTGCCTCGAGGAGCGCGATGCCGGGCTGACCCGGTTCGGCCGCGACGTCGTACGACGCCTGCAGCAGGTCGGCATCGCCGTCGACCTCTCGCACGCGGGGGAGCGGGTCTGCCACGACGTGCTCGACCAGGCGCAGGCGCCGGTGATCGCCACCCACGCCAACGCCCGCGCGGTGCACGACTCCCCGCGCAACCTGCGCGACGAGGTGATCGACCGGATCGCCGCGACGGGCGGCGTGATCGGGCTGTGCGCCTTCCCGAGCTTCGTCTCGGCGGATCCGGCTCCCACGCTGGACCAGCTGCTCGACCACGCGGTGCACATCGCGGAGCGGGTCGGCCCCCAGCACCTCAGCCTCGGCACGGACTTCATCGACGAGAACGAGGACGACTACGACTACTTCGGCTACGACGAGCGCTACTACCCGCGCCCGCCGTGGACCTGGCCGACCGGACTGGCCTGGTGGGACGAGGTCCGCAACGTCGGCCCGGCACTGCGCAGCCGGGGCTTCTCCGACGACGAGGTGAGCGGGATCCTCGGCGAGAACCTGCTGCGCGCCCTGGACGTCGCGTGGAGGACGGGGCACGCCGGATGACCGGTCTCGACGCCGTCCTCGGTGCAGACCGTGCCCGTCGACCGGTTCACGCGGTCGAGGAGATCACGAGCAGCACCTCGTGGATGGTGACGAGGGACGGGTTGCGGCTGGCGACGGAGGTCTACCTGCCGCCCGTCGGCGCTGCGGCCGGGGTGCCGACGCTGACGCTGCGCACGCCGTACGGTCGCACGTCGACCCGGGACACCGCCGTCGAGCTCGCCCGTCGTGGCTTCGCGGTCGTGGCGCAGGACGTGCGGGGCACCGGCGACAGCGAGCCCGGCTCGTGGGACTTCACCATCCACGAGTCCGACGACGGCATCGACCTCGTCGAGTGGATCACCCGCCAGTCCTGGTACGACGGGTTCATCGGCGGTCTCGGCGGCTCCTACCTCGGCGGCACTCAGTGGTGCCTGGCGCGCCACCCGCTGATGAGCGCGATCGCACCCGAGGTCGGTGATCCCGGCCGTCAGCGGTCCAACGGCGTGCGTCCGCACCTGTTCGTCGACGCCTACTCGACGAGCGTCGGCCACGGCGCCGACAAGGTGGACGTCGACTTCACCGAGCGCGAGCGGCAGATGCGCGCGGAGACGGCGGCCGGAGGCTTCTTCAACGAGCCGCTGCACGGGAGGCTCAGCGACGGGCTGCTCGAGCGCTACCCCCACCTGCGCAGGCTCGCGCCGCTGGATGCACGCCGCTGGCTGTGGCGTCAGCTCTGCGCGCTCGACGCGGTCGGTCGCGCCGACCTGCTCCGCACGGCACTCGGCAAGGCCGTCGACGGCGACGTCGGGGTGAGCTATGCGGACACCTTCGCGCTCAACGGCGTCTTCCCGCCCGAGATGTCGGGCGAGGCCTACCTGCTGCCCCGGGTCGAGGAGTGGGAGCTGTACCAGGAGGTGCACGCACCACCGATGATCGTCACGGGCTGGTACGACTGGGGCCTCGGCCCGTCGCTGGAGAGCTGGGAGCTGCTGCAGGCACACGCCCGGCCCGGCGTGCGGGAGCGCAGCCGCCTGGTCATCACCCCCGCGGCGCACAACATGCCGGGCTACCTGGAGGGTGTCGAGGAGCACCCGGAGCTCGACCGGCACTACCGCACCAGCAGCATCGTCGACCTGCTCGTGCACTGGTACGACGCCGTGCGCACCGACACCGTCGCCCGGATCCCGCGGGTCACCTACTACCTCATGGGCGCTCACGAGTGGCGCACCACCGAGTCCTGGCCGCCGCCCGGCGCCAGCTCGATGACCCTGCACCTCGGAGCCGGCGGCAGGTTGCTGGCCGAGCCGCCGCCGGCGGACTCGCCGCCCGACGACTACGTCTACGACCCGCTCGACCCGACGCCGACCGTGGGCGGGAGCATCGTGTCCGACGTCTTCCGGCCCGGCAGTGTCGACCTCACCTCGGTGCAGGCACGGCCCGACGTGCTCGTCTACACCTCGCAGGTGCTCCGGGCCGACCTCGACGTGGTCGGGCCGCTGCGGGTGACGCTGCACGCCGCATCGAGTGCGCGTGACTCCGACTTCGTGGTCCGCCTGAGCGACGTGTTCCCCGACGGGCGGGCGATCCTGCTGCAGTCCGGCATGGTCCGTGCCCGCTATCGCGACCTCGCGCAGGGTCCGTCGCTGATCGAGCCGGGCGTGGTCCACCGTTACGACATCGACCTGTGGGCGACCGCCAACCGGTTCCGCGCGGGGCACGCCGTACGCATCGACATCTGCTCGGCCGACTTCCCCCGCTTCGAGCGCAACGCCAACCTCGGCGGCGAGCAGGGCGAGCCGGTGCCGGCCCGGCAGGTCGTCCACCACGACGCGACGCACCCGAGCCGGCTGCACCTCACGGTCCTGCGCTGAGGTGCAGCCGGCTCGGGCCGGTCAGGAGTGGAAGTACCAGGCCTGCGGGTTCGCGCCGACGAGACCGTAGGCCGTGAGGTTGGCGAAGGATGCGGGCGGGCCGGAGATCTTGTCGCTCCACACCGCGATGTTGTCGACGTTGGGCATGAACAGCCACGGCAGGTTCTCGCCCAGGTAGGTCGTCTCCGCGACCAGCGCCTTCGGATCCGTCGAGTGCACCGAGGCCTCGATCAGCTCGTCGGCCTTCGGGTCGTTGTAGCTGCCGAGGTTGAAGAAGGCCTTGCTGCTCAGGAAGATCGACGCCGACGGGTAGGCGCCCATCGTGAAGGCGCCCTGGTCCACCATCGCCCACTTGTCCTTGTAGGCCGGGCTCCCGTTGTTGTCGGTGTTCTTGTACAAGAAGTTGAGCGCCTTCGCCTCGCCGGTGATCGTGATCCCGAGCTTGCGCGCCTCGGAGATGAAGGCGAGGTCACGGTTGACGTTGCTCGCGGGCGCGTTGGCGTAGAGCAGGTTGAAGCTCAGCTCCTGGCCCTGGGGGATCCCCTCCCCGCAGTTCCCCGGGCCGGTGCCCGGGCTCACGCACGTCGTCGTGCCGCCCTCGACGACCTTCCAACCGTGGTCGGTCAGCAGCTTCTTCGCCGCCGCGGGGTCGTACGGGTACGGCGCCTCGTCCCCGAACTCCGGTGCGTACGGCGTGCCGGCCTGGGCGGTGCTGTAGTTGGGCGCGGCCGCACCGTTGTAGACGCCGCGGCTCTTGATGTAGCCGGGCTGGTCGATGAGGTGCTGGAGCGCCTGACGCACGTAGAGCTGGGCGATCACCTTGTCGAAGTTGCCGGTGGTGTTCGCGAAGTTGATCACCAGCGGGTTGACGGCGGCTGGCCCGGGACGCCCGTAGACGTGGTAGCCCTTCTTCTCGAGGGCGTCGAGCTGGGTCGCGAAGCTCGCGTCGAGCGCGCCCACCGTCAGCTCCCCGGCGAGCAGCTGGTTGAGCATCGCCTGGGTCGAGGTGAACGGGCGGAACTGCACCGCGTCCACGCGGGAGGGATCGGGGCCGGTGTAGGCCGGGTTCGGTGCCAGCGTGTAGCCGCCGGTCGACGGGTCGAACGTCTCCAGCCGGAACGGCCCGTTGACGGTCTGCCAGAGCGGGTTCGTGGCGAAGTCCGTGAGCACTCGGCCCTGCTCGGCCAGGAAGGTGTAGATCTTCTTCGCGTTGGCCGGATCGGTGAAGTCGAGGTGGGCGCCGTCCTTGGCCGCGATGTTCCAGGCGGTGGAAGGCAGGGGCTTGAGCTGGATCGCGACGCTGTGCAGGAAGTAGCCCGGGTTCGTCGGCTCGCTCAGCTTCAGCTCGACGGTGTGGTCGTCGCTCGCCGTGACGCTGGTGACGTTGTCGGGGAAGCCGCCCGGCACGTAGGACGCCCAGTTCACCGCGCTCAGCCCGACGGCCGCCTTGATGAGGTCGATGGTGAACACCAGGTCGTCGGCGACGACCGGGGCCCCGTCGGACCACGTGTTGCCTTCCTTCAACGCGATCGTGACCGTCGTGCCGTCGCTGCTGAACTCCGGGAGCTCGGCGAGGCTCTGCTCCGCATTGACCAGGTCGTCGGTGCCCACGTCCGCCTCGGCGTAGAGGTTGCGCACGAGCAGCTGGTTGCCGAGCGGGATGTCGGTGCTCGAGGGCAGGGGGAACATGGTGCTGGGGGACAGGCCGACCGGCAGGGCGACGCTGATCGTGCCCCCGTCCTTCGGTTTCCCGCTCTGCGAGGGCAACGAGCCGAGGGCACCGTCCTTGTGGGCCGGTGGCTCCTTGGCCGTCGTGCACGCGGTCGCGAGCAGCATGATCGACGTGGCGGCGATCAGTGTGCGGGCCGACCGACGAGAGGTGATCGCGCTCATCGAGGACTCCTGTTCTGCGTCGAGGCTAGTGGGCCCGCCCGCGGCGGTAGCCGTGTCGCTCCACGGTGCCGGGACGTCGCCGCGGCGACTTCGTGGCCGGCCACGATTTGTCGTCGCGGACGTCGTGCCTGCAGACCACGACCCCGGTCGGCACGCGCTGGACGATCGTCGTCGTGTCCGACTACCTCGCTTCCCCGATCGCCGCCGAACCGCCTCCTGCGGTGCTCCGTCACGACGCGGTGGCCGAGGCCGCGGCCGCGGCTGCGGACGCCGGGGTCGAGCTGCGCGAGCTGCGGGACCTGGTCGACCTCGAGCAGGTCGCCCAGCTCTACATCGACATCTGGAAGGGGACGCCGGGCACGGCACCGGTGTCGGTGGAGATGCTGCGGGCGCTGTCGGCGGCCGAGAGCTACGTCGTCGGCGCGTACGACGGTCCCGCCCTGCTCGGCGCCTGCGTCGCCTTCGCCGGCCCCCCGGAGAGCCGGCTGCTGCACAGCCACATCGCCGGTGTCGCCGCCGCAGCCCAGCAGCGCGGCGTCGGCTACGCGATCAAGCTGCACCAGCGGGCCTGGGCCCTGCACCACGGCATGGAGACCATCGCGTGGACCTTCGACCCGTTGATCCGCCGCAACGCCCACTTCAACCTGACCAAGCTCGGTGCGCGACCCGTCCGCTACCACGTGAACTTCTACGGTGCCCTCGACGACGGCATCAACCGCGAGGACGCGACCGATCGGCTCTACCTGCACTGGGAGCTGACGGTGCCTCGCACGGCGGCGGGCGAGTTCCGTGACGCGGCCGCGGTGCTCGTCTCCGGGCCCGACGACCGTCCGCGGACGACGCTCGCGCCGCAGGCCGCCCGGATCACGGTCGGGCTGCCGGGCGACGTCGAGCGGCTGCGGGACGCCGACCCGGAGGCCGGCCGACAGTGGCGGCTCGCCGTTCGCGCGCTTCTCTGCGCGGAGCTGGAGGCGGGCGCCCGCATCGTCGGTTTCGACCAGGCTCGCGGATACCTGCTGGAGCGCGCGTCCGGCTGACGTTCGTGGCGGGCGACCAAGTCGAGGCGCTCGGTTCGGGCCCGGCGACGAGCGAGGAGACCTATCCTTCGACCTATGGTCAGGGGGTGCTCAGGTCCGTGACGACGACACCGCACCGCAGCCTCGAGCGGGTCCTGGACCACCTCGGCGACACGCTGCTCGAGCGTCTCGCCGGTGACACCGTCCGCGCGCGTGCCATCGGCGGCGTGACGATCCACGACCCCGCCGACGACCTGGCCACGACCCGGCGCTCCATCGTGCTCGGCGTCGGCGTCCACGACCACGACGACATCTGCCAGCTGCTGCGCGACCTGGGGCAGAGCGACGCGGCGGCCCTGGTCGTCCGGACGCCGCTGACCGTGACGGGGGAGATGCGGCGCACCGCCGAGCGCGCCGGCGTCGCCCTGCTGGGGCTGACCGCAGGCGCTGCCTGGACGCAGCTCGCGGCGATGTTGCGCACCCTGCTCACCGAGGACGACGCGAGCGCCTCGGTCGACCTCATCGGAGGGATCGCGTCGGGTGACCTCTTCTCCCTGGCCAACGCGATCGCGGCCCTGCTCGACGGCCCGATCACGATCGAGGACTGTCACTCCAACGTGCTGGCGTTCTCCGGGCGCCAGGACGAGGCGGACGCCCAGCGGATCGAGACGATCCTCGGCCGCAAGGTTCCCGACAGGTACGTCCAGGAGCAGGAGTCGCGGGGTGAGTTCGACCAGATCCACCGCGCGGACGGTCCGGTGTTCCTGCCGTCCCTCGCCCTGGAGAACGACGAGCACGCGATGGCGCGCGTGGCGATCGCCGTACGAGCGGGACAGGAGATCCTGGGCTCGATCTGGGTCGCGGTGCCCGAGCCCCTGGATCCCGAGCGCAACGCGGCGCTCGCCGACGCCGCCAAGCTCGTCGCCCTGCACCTGTTGCGGGTGCGCGCCGGGTCCGACGTCGAGCGGCGCCTCCGTGCCGACCTGCTCAGCACCGCGCTGGAGGGTGGGCCCTCGGCCGCGGAGGCGGCGGGCCGGCTCGGCATCATCGGGCGGCCGGTGATGGTGTTCGCGCTCGCGCTGGAGGTGCCGGACCCCGAAGGGGCGCAGAGCGACGTCGCGGCGCACGCGACCCAGCTGCAGCGGGCCGCGGACGCCTTCGGCGTCCACCTCACCGCGCTCCAGCAGGGGGCGGCGGTGGCGGTGCTGGGCGACCGCGCCTACGGCACGGTGCCGGTCACCGTCGACGCGGCCGATCCGGCAGCCCGCGCCCGGCGGATGGCGCAGGCCTTCCTCGACCGCATCGGTCGCCAGGTGCCGGCACTGATCGGGATCGGCCCCCTGGCCGGGGACGTCGCTGCGTTGCCGACCGCTCGCCAGGGCGCCGACCGTGCGCTGCGCGTCCTGCGCCACGAAGCGGGATCGCGTCGGGTCGCGACCTCGGAGGACGTCCTCATCGACTCGCTCCTGCTCGACCTCGCCGACCTGGCAGCCGCCCGTCGCGAGGGCACGATGCCGGAGATCGCGCGGTTGCTGGACTACGACCTCGAGCACCAGGCCCAGCTCGTCGACACGTTGCGGGCGTGGCTCGACTGCTTCGGGGACCTTCCCGCGGCAGCTGCGCGGATGTACGTGCACCCGAACACCTACCGCTACCGGATCCGCCGTGTCAGCGAGGTCAGCGGGCTCGACCTCAAGGATCCCCGGCAGCGGTTCGCCGCCATGGTCCAGCTGCGGCTTCTCGACCCACAGGCCTGATCAGCCGAGGAAGAACGCGACGAGCTCGGGGTCGGGCGGGATCGGCGCAAGGCGGTAGTGCGGCGGCTCCCGGTGCAGCAGGTGCCGGACCAGGTGGTCCCAGCGCTTGCGGAGCACGTAGTGCTGGCGCCCGGTGAAGGCGTGCTCGGCGCCGGGGACGATGAGCAGGTCGAAGTCCTTGTCGGCCGCGATCAGCGCCTCCACCAGACGCATCGTGAGGTGCGGGGTGACGTTGTCGTCCATGTCGCCGTGGACCAGCAGCAGACGCCCGGTCAGGTTGCCGGCGAGCTCGGTGTTCGACAGCCGCGCACCGTCGCTCGGGTCGTAGGGGCCGTCGTACATCTCGACCCAGCTGGCGTGGTACATCCGGTTGTCGTGGTTGCCCGCCTCGGCGACGCCGACCGAGTAGACGTCGGGATGCGCGAGGAGCGCCCGCGCGGCCGCGTATCCACCGCCGGACCGGCCGAAGATGCCCACCCGGTCGAGGTCCAGCCACGGGCGGGACTCGGCGAGCTGACGGAGCACCGCGACGTGGTCGTCGAGGAACCCGGCGGTGTGCAGGTTGCGGTCGGCCTGGTCGTGGAAGGCCTTGTCCCGGCCGGGGGTCCCCCTGCCGTCCACGACCAGCACGGCCATGCCGAGGGCCGCCACGGCCTCCGAGTCGGCTCCGAACGCTCCCTGGTCGAACCCTGCCCGGGCGACGTGGACCTGCGGTCCGGGGTAGTCGTGGTCGACCACCGGGTAGGTCTGCGTCGGGTCGAGGTCGAACGGCTTGTAGAGCAGGCCGTACAGCGGGGTCCGGCCGTCCGCCGCGAGCGCGCGGAACCGCTCGGGTGGACTCCACCCGAGGGCGCGCAACGGGCCGAGGTCGGCCTGCTCGAGCTCGAGCAGCAGTGCCCCGTCGGTGCCGCGGACAACCGTCTCCGGCGCCGAGTCGACCGTGGACGCCGTGTCGACGAACCAGCGTCCGTGCGGGGCCACCGCAACCGCGTGGTCGCGGTCGTCGGTCAGCCGCGCCGGCGCGCCGCCGTCGAGGTCGACACGCAGCAGTGAGCGGCGGTAGGGGTCGTCGGCGACCATCCCCGTCACCACGACGTACGCCGCCCGGGCGGTCTCGTCGACGTGGGCGATCTCCTGCACGGCCCAGGCCCCGCTGGTCAGCTGACGGACGAGCACGCCGTCGGCGTAGAGGTAGAGGTGTCCCCAGCCGTCGCGCTGTGAGTACCAGACCACCTCGTGCCCGTCGGCCAGCACGCGCACGAGCGGCGGTGCGCCGTCGTGCTGGTTCGGCTCGATGCGGGTGGCGGCGGACTCGGTGACCAGGTCGCGGGTGGCGCCGGTGGTGGGATCGACGCGGCACAGGCGCATCGAGCGCAGGTCGTCGGAGCGGTCCACGACGTGGATCGCTGACGCGTCGTCGGCCCACCACGCCCAGCTGTGGGCGAGGGGCGTCAGGTACTCGACCTGGAACGGGTCCATCGCGACCTCGACGACCTGTCGTCGTGCGACGTCGAGCACGACCCACGACCCTCGCGCCATCGGCTCACCAGCCACCGGGTAGCGACAGCTGTGCAGGCGCGGCCGTCCCGCGTCCGGCGGCGCGGACTCGACGAGGTGCATGAGGGGCAGGTCGCGCTGGTCGACGCGGTGGGTGAGCAGGCGCGTCGAGTCCGGTGACCACACCAGCGCCGGCGCAGTTGCGGGCACGTCGAGGAGGCGGAGCAGCTGCCTCGGCTGGGCGTAGTCCGGCTGGGTGGCGTACGGCTGGTCATCGGTGCCGTCCGTGGTCAGCCTGACCTCCTCGCCGGTGGAGCTCGAGCGGATCCACACGTCGTGGTCGCGGACGAAGGCCGCCCAGCGACCGTCCGGTGACGTCGCCGCCGGCGCCGAGGGTGCCTGGGCCTCCGGCTCCCGCGTCAGGGACCCGTCGAGGAGGTCGTGGACCCACCTGCCGCCGAACGCCCGGAAGGCGATGCCGTCCTCGCCGGTGAACGCGATCGACCGGAACGGCAGGTCGTACGGAGCCACGGGCTCCCCCGTGGCGGCCGTCAACGCCGCGGCCACTCGCTCGTGGTCGAAGGCCCGCGCCCGGGTCCCGGCGTCGGGGTCGACGAGGACGAACTCGCCTCCGCGCTCGGTCTCGACCCGGTACCAGAACCGGTCGCCGTCCGCGATCCAGTGGGGCCGCACCTGCGTCCGGAGCGCGAGCCGGTGCCGGCGATGGGGGAGCAGGGCCTCTGCACGCCGGTAGGTCGCGGCAGGCAGGGCGTCGGCGAGCATGGCGTCTCCTCGTGCCGGGGAGTGGACGCTTCCGGACGATAGGTCCGGTGGGGCCGGGGCGGTTCGTGGCCGGTCACGAAGAAGCCGAGGGCGATCGGTGCCTGGAGACGTCATCGGGCGGACGACCCCGGCCGGCTACTGGAGCCCACCTCCACGGCCAGGGCCTCGCCGACATGCGCCCGAGAGATCCAGATCCGAACGTCGACTGCCCCCCTACTACCCCCGCAGGAGCGGACCAGTCGTGGGGCAACGCGGTCGATCTCGAAACCCGCGCGAGTGCTGAGCGGGTGCGGGGGCCGTCGGGGTTGACAGCGCCGTGTGGCCAGAGGACCGTCACAGGGGTCAAGTCTTCGAGCCGCAGCATTCTCGTCGGTCGCGACCGGGTCTCGGGTCGCCCGCACCGAGGGCGCGCCAGAGCCGAGGTCGATCTCACGACCGTCAGGACCGGTGGGCTCCATGAATGCTGCGCCGCGGATGCGCATCGCGATCGTCGACGACCACGCGCTGTTCGCCGAATCGGTGGCGTTGACGCTGGAGCACCAGGGGTACGCGGTTCGGCGCATCGACCTCACGGACCCTCGCACGACGCTTGCCACGGTGCTGTCGGCGACGCTGCGCACCGTCCCACGTCTGGTGCTGCTGGACCTGTGCCTGGGCCGGGTCGGTGACGGGACCCGGCTGGTGGCACCGCTCGCAGCGTCGGGTGCGCTGGTCGTCGTCCTCACCGGGAGCCTCAGTCGTCCCGAGTGGGGCGAGTGCCTGCACCGGGGTGCGCGCGCAGTCCTGCTGAAGTCGTCGTCGTTGACCGCGCTGTCGAGCACCGTCCGGCGGGCGCGTGACGGTCTGGCCCTGATGTCGGTCGAGGAGCGCACCGTGTTGATGGAGGTGGCGTCCCGGCACCGGGCCGAGAATCGTGACATCGCCAGCCGACTGGAGCACCTGACGCGTCGCGAGATGGAGATCCTCGGGGCGTTGATGCGGGGGATGCAGGTGCGCGACATCGCCCGCGCGGGTGTCGTCTCCGAGGCAACCGTCCGCACCCAGGTCAAGACGATCCTCGCCAAGCTGGAGCTGACCTCGCAGCTGGCGGCGGTCGGCGCCGCCCACAAGGTCGGCTGGCACTGTCCGCGGGGCTGAGCGACCCGCGCGAAGCCGCCCCTCCGACGTACCCCGTGGGCAGGGGCTCCTGCGTCAGCTGCGGCGCGGTGGTCGTGGGGCGCCGGTTTGGGCGCGCGGGGCTAGTGTGGAAGGTGACTGGTCGCCCAGAGGCCTCCATCCGGACACCCGGACCGGTCGAGAGGTGGCCGTCATGACGACGCCAGGCACACCCGTCCTTCCCGCCCCGGACCTCCCGGAGGGCCGATCCCCGGCACCGCAGCCCGTTCGCCAGCCGCTCCGGCTCCGCATGGGCCGGACCATGGGAGCCGATCGGCTCGACGGCGGCTGGTGGCCGCAGAGCCGCGACCTCGCGGTGGAGCTGGCCGACCTCGTCGACCACTTCCCGTCGCAGTGCGGTCACATCGTGCGCGCCCTGTTCTCCCCGCCCGACTGGGATCCCGCGCCGCGGCAGGTGCCCGTCGCCGGTCGGTACGTCAAGGTGGGGTCCTTCCCGCGCGACGACACGCACCTCATCGACCTGAAGACCTCCGACCGCACGGTGCTCCACGTGCTCGTCGTGCCGCCGTCGTTCAGTGACGACCAGGGCGCCGAGGCCCTCCTGGCTGCCGCGACGCCCGGCAACTCCCACACCGCCGGCGATCTGCTGTCCGTGGTGGCCGAGCACCGCGACATCGATCCGGCCGACCACTGGGAGGACGACGGCGGGCACTGGTGGGGCGAGGGGCGCTCGGCCCCGTCGTTCCGCGCCGGCGCCGCGGCCGGCGAGCGATGAGGTTCGTGGTCGGGTCCCCGGCGTAGGTCCGGCATCGAGGAACTGCCACTCTCCGTCGACCCCCTGCCAATCAGCGCGGCCGCGCAATATCCCGTGGCGCGCGTGCTGTTGTCACCGTCAGGATCGGCGGTGAGCAGGCAGGAGTGCGATGAACAGGCAGGCACGTCTCGGGATGGTCGCGACGGCCCTCGCGATCGTCTACGTCGTGTGGGGCTCGACGTACCTCGGCATCCGGGTGGTCGTCGAGGACGTGCCGCCCCTGACGGGGATGGGTGCGCGGTTCGCGGCCGCCGGGCTGCTCCTCGGCGTGGTGCTGCGGCTGCGTGGCGTCGACGTGCGCGTCAGCCGCGCCGAGCTCCTCGGCGCAGCCCTTCTCGGGCTGATGCTGCCCCTGCTGGGCAACGGCCTGGTGGCGATCGGGGAGAGCAAGGGCGCGCCGAGCGGAGTCGCGGCGCTGCTGGTCGCCGCGGTGCCGCTGTGGGTGGTGGCCTACCGGTTCGCGAGCGGTGACCGGGCGCGTGGGTGGTCCGTGCTGGGTGTGGTGCTGGGCTTCGTCGGGCTCGCGTGGCTGGTCCTGGGCGGCCGCAGCCAGGGCGACGTACCACTCGTCGGCGCCGCGTTCGTGCTGGCGGCGAGCGGGTTCTGGGCGTTCGGCTCCTGGGTGCAGCCGCGTCTCACCCTGCCGAAGGACCCGTTCGTGCTCGCGGTCCACGAGATGTGGACGGGCGGCGTGATGATGGTGGCGCTGGGCCTGGCCGTGGGGGAGTCGCCCACGCCGTTCGCGTACGACGCCCGGACCTGGCTCGCGTGGCTGTACCTCGTCGTGATCGGCTCGATGGTCGGCTTCAGCGCCTACGTGTGGCTGCTCTCCAACGCGCCGATCGGCCTGGTCGCCACCTACGCCTACGTCAACCCGGTCGTCGCGGTCCTCCTCGGCTGGGCCCTGCTCGACGAGCCGATCACGGCGGCCGTGCTCGTCGGCGGCCTGGTGATCGTGGCCGCCGTCGCGGTCGTGATCACCGTCGAGCGACCCCCCAAGCAGGCCGAGGACCCGGCGCTCGAGCCGGCCTGAGCGGGGAACCTACCGGCGGAACGTGAGGTGGATCGTGCCGCTCTCGGCCGTCTCGGTGACGACCTCGTAGCCCGCCTCGAGTCCCCGCAGGTCGTCCCAGAGCCGGATGCCGCGACCGAGCAGGATCGGCGCGATCGCCACGTGGAGCTGGTCGACCAGCCCGGCGGCGAGGAAGTCGCGGACCACGCTGGCGCCGCCACCGATCCGCACGTCCTTGCCGTCGGCCGCCTCGAGCGCCCGGTCGAGCGCCTCACGAGGCGTCGCCGAGAGGAAGTGGAACGTAGTGCCGCCGGCCATCTCGATCGAGGGCCGGGGGACGCCGTGGGTCAGCACGAAGACCGGGACGTGGAACGGCGGCTCGTCGCCCCACCAGCCGCGCCAGTCGGGGTCGTCGGGGAAGTTGTGCAGGCCGAACATCCCGGCGCCCATGATCTCCGCGCCGAGCTCGGCGAAGTACGCCTCGGCGTACCTGTCGTCGACGCCCGTGGTGCCCGCGCCCGAGGTGTCGTGCAGCACCCGCTCGCGGAACGTCCGGGTCGCGGCGTACGCGCCCGTCAGCCGGGGCCAGTCGTCGCCGAACGGGTTCTCGGGCGTCTGGTCCGTCGTCGTCGCGAAGCCGTCGAGGGAGATGTTGAGGTCGACCCGGACTGCCATGGCGTCAGCGTACGCATGCGACCATCCCGCACGTGACCATCACCCTCACCGACCTCCTCGTGGCCGACCCGCCGGAGGCCTGGCGGGAGGCTGGGTTCGCGGTGGACGACGACGGCGGCTGCCGGGTCGGCGCGGTGCGGATCCGGCTCGTCGGGCGGGAGCGTGGCAAGGGCATCGTCGGGTGGGAGCTGGGCGGCGTGCCGGCAGGCACGACCGACCTCGACGGTGTCCCGACCGCGGCATCGACGACGCCGCCGTCCGAGCCCGCCACCCACCCCAACGGGGTGACCCACCTCGACCACGTCGTGCTGCTCTCGCCCGACCTCGCGCGGACCAGGGCCGCGCTGGAGGCCGTCGGTCTCGACGTACGGCGGGAGCGGGAGGGCGCCATCGACGGTGCCCCCGTGCGGCAGGTGTTCTTCCGGCTCGGTGAGGTGATCCTCGAGGTGATCGGGGCGCCGGACACCGCGAACGAGGGACCGTCCAGCTTGTGGGGACTGACCCATGTGGTGAGCGACATCGACGCGACGGCAAGCCTGCTGGGCGCGCGGACCGGCCAGGTGAAGGACGCCGTCCAGCCGGGGCGGCGGATCACGACGCTGCGGCACCGCGATCTCGGGATGTCGGTGCGGACCGCGCTGATCACGCCACACCTCCGACGCCATCGATGAGCCTCGAATCCACCGGGACCCTCCTTGCGAACCGTCCGCGGGCTGCGGTCGCGTAGCGGGCACAGCCTTCAAAGGCGCAGTGACGAGAGAGGTGCGTAGGAGGCAGGTTCCGCGGTCGGGTTGCGGTTCCCCAGGAAGGTCGAGGGGTCGCGCACCGACCGCCACGCGACCACCGGCCGCAGCCTCGAAAAACCGCTAGAAAACAGGCGAAACCCACCGCAAGGGCATTTCGTTCGAACGCGTGTTCGACTAGAATGGAGCCATGATCTCGGACCTTTCGGAAGCCACCCCGGAGCAACTGCTCCACGCTTCCGAAGACGGTGTCCGAGACCGTCGCGCGGCCGAGGTGCGACAGCTCGAGCTGCTGCTCGCCTGGGCCGATCTCCACTCCGGAGACCCGCGGGCCGAGCCCGGTGCCGTACCGGTCAGGTTCGGCGGTCCGCGGTTGATCACCCTCGGTGGGGACGGGACGCCGGAGGTCCAGGACCTGGCGTTGGTCGAGATCGCGATCGCCCGCCACGAGGGCGTGCTGACCACCCGCAACGCCCTGGCCGACGCGTTCGACCTGCGCCACCGCCTCCCGAAGGTCTGGGCCGGCGTCCGTGCCGGGCGGTGCGAGGTGTGGGTGGCCCGCAAGGTCGCCCGCTGGTCCCGCAAGCTCGACCGCCACCAGGCCCGGATCGTCGACGACGCGGTCGCCGCCGCACTGGACGAGGCACCCTCACGGATCCTCACGATCGCCGAAGCCAAGATCATCGAGGCCGACCCGGTCGCCCACGCGAAGCGGATCAGCGACAACCAGAAGGCCAAGGGCGTCTGGTACCCGAAACCCCGCCCCGGTGCACAGGTCGACGACACCGACGGCACCGGTAACACTGCCGGGGTCGCAACGGTGTTCGCCCGTCTCGCCGAGGCCGACGCGATCGAGCACGCCGCCATGGTCGAGCACCTCGCCACCGCGCTGGCCGAACACGCCCCCACGCCCGTCGACGGCGAGGAGCCGCTGGGGATGGACCACTGGCGGGCCGAGGCCTTCGCGATGCTCGCCGACCCCGCCGCCGTCCTCGCCTTCCTCCACGGAATCGACGAGGAAGAAGTCGAGGGCACCGGGACCGAACCCACCAACACCCCGGCTGCCGAGATCGTCGTCCACGTCGCCCAGCAGTCCGACGGCACCCTCGGCCCCCTCGCTCGGGTCGAAGGGATCGGCCCGCGACTGCTCGACCAGGTCCGCGGCCTGCTCCGCTGCAACGCCATCATCACCGTCACCCCCGTCGTCGACCTCCACAACGGCCGCTCGGTCAACGGCTACGAGCACCCCACCGACGTCAAGAAGCGCACCGAGCTCCGCGCCATCGGGGACGTGTTCCCCCACGCCACCGGACTCTTCACGAGAAACGGCCGGGCACCCGACCACGACCACACAGTCCCGTACGACAGGAACGGTCCGCCCGGCCAGACCGGTGACCACAACGACACCCCGTTGTCGCGACACCACCACCGAGCCAAGACCCACCTCGGCTACACCGTCCTGCAGCTCGGACCCGACCGCTGGGTCTGGGGCACACCCCACGGCCTCCACCGCCTCGTCACCGGCAGCGGCACGACCACCATCACCCGAGCCGAGTACCACGTCCTCGAGGAACAGGCAGTCGTGCTCGCCACCGACTACGCCGCCTGAGCGACGGACATACGCGTTGAGAGGGTCGACAATGTCCCGATGAAGTCACGCATCGGGGCAGTGATGACCATCCTCGCGTTCGCGCTCGCCGGCTGCGGAGGCAGCAGCGACGAGCCGGGCGCCGCGCCGAGCAGCAATCCGACCCGGGCGGGGACGACGCCCACCGAGGCGCCGTGGCAGGCCCTCGACGGCCCGCTCGGCCGCTGCGGCCCGCAGCCGGCGGACGTCGCGGGGACGGGGTTCGAGCCGACGGTCCTGAAGGACCCGGACGTCGGGCGGGTCCCCGCGGTGACGGCGGGCAGTGGCAGCACGGTCGCCGTCCTGCTGCACCAGACCGACGGCAACGGCCTGTGCGGGTGGTTGGCCTACGCCGCCGACCTGGTGGCGCAGCCGGGGGTCCAGGTGCTGGCGATCGACCTGTGCGGGTACGGCGAGGCGAAGTGCCGCGGCGACCGCAGGGGCACCCGCCAGGTGGACGCCGTCGACGTGGCCGTGCGCGAGGCTCGCACCCGCCTCGGCGCGACCCGGGTGGTCGTCGTCGGGGCCTCGATGGGCGGCAGCGTCGCGCTGATGACGGCGGCCACCAACCCCGACGTGGACGCTGCCGTGGACCTGTCCGGGCCGGTCGACTGGAAGGGGATCGAGGTCGTCGACGGCGGACGGGCGCTGACGGTGCCGGTGCTGGTCGCGATGGCCGACAGCGAGGGCGAGGACCAGGTCAGTGGCGCTCGGGCGATCGTCGACCGGGCGCCCGACGGCAGCCGGTTCGAGGCGGCCGACTCCGGTCACGGCTACGACCTGCTCCTCGACGCCGACGCCCAGCCGCTGCCGTTGGCCGAGACCGTCGCGGCCTGGATCCGCGGCTGACCTCCGGGGGAGGGGTCAGGGGCGGCGCTGCAGGACGACCCAGCCGAGTGCGACGCCGAACCCGGCGACGATCGGCCCGATGATCGAGAAGGTCTCGGACCTCGTGTCGCCGATGACGCCCCACGACAGCAGGGTCCAGTAGCCCCCGACGAGCAGCAGCGCGATCGCGGGCGGCAGGCCGAGCAGCAGCTTGTGCCAGCGCGGGCGGGCGCCGTACCGGTCCTGGTCCATGCCCCGAGGCTACTGGGGCCGGTCTTGGAGCACTCTCCAACCTGCCTTGGACCGGTCCACATGGTCACGGCGGTGTGACGGGTGCCACTGTGCAGGAGGCCACCCGTTGTGGTGCTGCATGGGGCAGCGCCGGCCTCGGACGAACGGGAGACGTTCCGTCATGTCGCACGACCAGACGACCGACCAGGGACAGCGCCGGCAGCGGGCGGGGAGGCTCAGCCGCCGCTCGTTCGTCGGCTACGTGATGGGCGGCACCGGGCTCGTCGTCGCGGCCGACCTCGCGCTCGGTGCCGCGCCCGCGCAGGCGGCCGGGCTGCCGATCCCGTCGGTGCCGCAGGTCCCCGAGCTCTACGACCTCAACGACTTCCTCACCCACTGCACGCTGCCGACCTCGGGCCTGATCGCGATCCACGTCGACGAGCAGGGCGACGCCCACTTCGCGCTGCCGCGGATGGAGGTCGGTCAGGGCATCACCACCTCGACGGCGATGATCATCGCGGAGGAGCTCGACCTGCCCGTCGAGCGCGTGCACGTGACGCTCGCGCCGGCCCGCAAGGAGCTGCTGTTCAACCAGCTCACCGGCGGCTCCAACACGACCATCTCGACCTACACCCCGATCCGGGTCGCCGCCGCCGTCGCCCGCAAGGCGCTGCTCGACGCCGCGGCGATCGAGCTCGGCGCGCTGGTCACGACGCTGCGTGTCAAGGGCGGCGTCATCTTCGACCTCCTGGGCAACTCGCTGTCGTACGGCGACGCTGCTGCGCTCGCCGCGCCGGCCACCACGCAGCGGGTGGAGGTCGAGCTGAAGACGCTCTCCGAGCACAAGGTCGTCGGTACGCCGCAGCGTCGCCTCGACGCCCGCGACGCAGTGACCGGGCGCAAGAAGTTCGCGATGGACCTCACCGACGCGGACGTCCCCGGCGCCCTGCCGACCATGGTCTGCCGCGCCCCTGACCTGAACGGCACGCCGGTGGCGATCCGCAACCGGGCCGCGGTCGAGGCGATGCCGGGCGTCACCCACGTCGCGATCATCCCGACCGGCGTCGCGGTCCGGGCCAGGACCTTCGGCCAGTGCATCGACGCGGTCCGCGCGCTCGACGTGGAGTGGAAGGGCGGCACGGTCGCGGGCAAGTCGTCGGCCGACATCCTCACGGAGCTGCGTGCGGCCCAGCTGCCGCTCGCCGTGCCCAAGCTGGGGGCGACCACGGTCGAGGGCGACTTCGTCTTCCACTTCCGCAGCGGCTCGGCCCTCGAGCCGAACTGTGCGATCGCCGACGTGCGCGACGGGACGGCCACGATCTGGGGCGGGCTGAAGTCGCCGATCGACGCGCAGTCCAAGGTCGCCAAGGCGCTCGGCCTGCCGCAGGCGAAGGTGAGCGTCAACGTCGTGCAGGGCGGCGGCTCCTTCGGGCGCAAGCTGTTCAGCGACGCCGCGATCGAGGCCGCGCACGCGTCGAAGGCGTTCGGTGCGCCGGTGAAGCTGATGTGGCACCGCGCCGACGAGCCGCGGCAGGGGCGCGTGCACCCGATGGCGACCTCGCGCGTGCGCGCGACGGTGCTGCTCGGCAGCGTCATCTCCTTCGAGCAGCGGCACACGTCGGTGTCGACGGACTTCACGCACGGGCTGGGCGAGCGGCTCACCGCAGAGGTCGCGGCGCTCCCGACGGGCCTGGCCAACCTCGGATTCTCCGAGACGATCTTCCTGCTCAGCCAGGAGCTGCCCTACAACTTCGGCGTCGTCACCCAGCTGCTCAACGAGTCCAACCGCGACTTCGACCGGTTCAACACCAGCTCGGTGCGCAACATCTACTCGCCCGACGTCCGCACGGCCAACGAGCTCATCGTCGACCAGCTGGCCGCAAGGCTGAAGCTCGACCCGGTCGCGTTCCGGCTGAAGTACCTCAAGAGCGGCATCGTGAAGAACGTCCTGCGCAAGGCGGCCGAGCTGGGTGAGTGGGGCAAGCAGATGCCGGCCGGTACGGCGCAGGGCATCGCGATCCACAAGGAGTACAAGGGCGCCACGGCGGTGGTCGTCGAGATCGACTGCCGACCCGAGACGGTCGGCCGCAAGGTCCGCGACGCCGTCACCGGGCCGCGGGTCACGAGGGCGACGATGGTCGTCGACTGCGGTCTGGTGATCAACCCGCTCGGCGTGCAGGCGCAGATGATGGGCGGCTTCTCCGACGGCCTGGCGCAGGCACTGAGCTACGGCAACCACCTCGTCGACGGGCACTTCCTCGAGGCCAGCTGGGACAACTCGGCCTACACCCGGCAGTGGAACACGCCGTTCGACTTCCACTGCGAGGTCCTCGACTCCGATCGCGAGGAGCCCGGCGGGATCGGCGAGGCCGGGGTCGCGGCGTCGATGGCCGCGGTCGCGTGCGCCTACGCGCGGGCCACCGGGACCATGCCGACCGAGTTCCCGATCAACTTCCGCGCCCCGCTGCACTTCGAGCCGAAGCCGTTCGTCCCTCCTGTCCCCGCATCGCCGACCAACGGCCTCGACTTCGTCTCCTGAGGAGCCCGCCATGCCGAAGCACACCTTCCAGCTCAACGGCGAGACCGTGACGGTCGACGTCGAGGACGACGTCCGGATCCTGTGGGTCCTGCGCGACGTCCTGGGCGTGACCGGACCGAAGTACGGCTGCGGGATCAACGTCTGCAAGGCCTGTACGTCGCACATCAACGGCAAGGCGTTCAACCCGTGCGCGGTGCCGGTCGGCGCGATCGGCCCGGACGACGAGATCACCACGATCGAGGGGCTCGCCGACACCGTGCCCGGTGACGGGCTGCACCCCATGCAGGACGCCTGGCTGGACCACGACGTCGCGCAGTGCGGCTACTGCCAGCCCGGCCAGATCATGGCGGCGGTCGCCCTGGTCGACCGGGTCCGTGCTGAGAACCGGGCGATCACCGAGGACGACCTCGACTCGATCCGCAACGTGTGCCGCTGCGGCACCTACCCCCGGATCCGCGAGGCGATCAGGGCCGGTGCCGAGCGCATGTAGCGTCCGGGGAGGTCAGGGCGCCCGGACCGCGCGCACGGCGACCAGCAGCTCCACCACGTCCTCGAAGCGGTGCAGGTCGGCGCCCGTCTTGAGCGCGATCCGCTCCAGCCGGTAGTAGACCGTGTTGACGTGCACGTGCAGCGCCCGCGCGGCCTCCTTGGCGTTGAGGTCGTGGGCGACGTACGCCTCCAGCGAGTCGGCGTACACGCCGCCCGCGGCGAGGTCGTCGGTGAAGAAGCCGAGCACCTCGGGGCGGACCAGCTTGCGCACGGTCGGGTCGGGGCGGCGCACCAGGTAGCTCAGCGGCGAGATCGCCCCGAACGCGAGCAGACCGGTGCGGCCCTCGAGGGTGTCGTGCGCCAGCAGTGCCTCGCGGTAGGCGTCCGGGGCGGCCTCGTACCCGTGGTGGGGAAGGCTGGTGCCGATCGCCACGTCGATGCCGTCGGCGGCCAGCTCCTTGGCGACCCGCTCGAGGTCGGCGTCGAGCGGGAGCAGTCCGACCAGCTCGTGGTGCCGTACGACGAACATGCCCGGCGCGTGCGCGGCGAACGCCGGGCGGGCCGCCGCACCCGGCGTCGCCACGATCGCGACGTACGCCGGGTCGAGGCCGCCGAGTCCGACGTGCGCCAGCGTCGTGCGGTGCTGGTCGAGCAGCGACTGGCCGTCGAGCAGGCGCTCCAGGGTGTCGCGCTGGGTCCGCTCGAGGTCGGCGATCTGGTACTGCTGCGCCTGGTGGTACGCCGCCGCCGCGGCGGAGCTGCCGACCTCGATCGTCCGCATCACGTGGGAGACGAGCGTGATCAGGACCGCCTCCCGCTCGGCGCCCTCGGCGGGGTAGGCCTGCAGGTTCTCCCACATCCGCAGCTGCCCGATCCGGAACGCCTTGAGGAAGTCCGCCAGCGGTACGCCGACCTCCACCCGCTTCTGCGCGTGCCCGGTCGTCTGCGGGAAGTCGGCGAGGTCGGGGTCGCGGCCCTCGCGGACCGTGCGCGCGAAGACCGCGAAGATCTGGCGGCAGTGGGCGGTGACCTCCTCCTCCAGCCCGCTGGTGCGGTACGCCGGCACCGCGGCCCAGATCGCCCGCGTGGCGTCGGTCGCGAGGTCGTCGAGGCGGGCCTCGAACCACTCCGCGAGGCGCAGGCGGTCGAACTCGGGCGTCGTGAGCAGGTCCGGGACGGGTGGATCCGGGAGCATCCCTCGACGGTAGCCCGAGGGAGGCTGGTCCGTCGTTGGTGCGGGCAGGGCTCAGCCGAGGGCGAGCTTCACCGCGACCAGCACCATGGTCGCCGCGATGCACAGCTCCAGCATCTGCCAGGACCGCGGGCGCGCGAGGAACGGAGCAAGCAGCCGGGCGCCGAAGCCGAGACCGCAGAACCAGAGCAGGCTCGCCAGTGCCGCGCCGGCGCCGAACCACCACCGGCCGGCCGGCTCGCCTCCGTCGTGGGCGGTGGCGATGGAGCCGATGAGGAGCAGGGTGTCGAGGTAGACGTGCGGGTTGAGCCAGGTCAGCAGCACGACCCGGGTGACCACGCTGCGCCGGGACTCGGCCGCGGCGTTCGCCGTGCCGTTGGCGGCGGCCAGCGACTCGGGCCGGCCGGCGCGGCGCAGCGAGCCGGCGGCGTACCAGAGCAGGAAGGCGACGCCCAGCCACCGCACCACGGTGAGCGCCCAGCCGGTCTCGTCGACGAGGGCGCCGACGCCGGCGATGCCCGCCGCGATCAGGATCGCGTCGGACAGGGCACAGATGGCGACCACGACGCCGACGTGGGAGCGGAGCAGGCCCTGCCGCAGGACATAGGCGTTCTGGGCGCCGATCGCGACGATGAGGGAGGCCGTGGTCAGCAGGCCGGCGAGGGCAGGGGCGAGCACGCCGTCGAACCTAGGGTGTCCACCCGATGAAGACCAACGAATGTTCCTACACGAACATGAGCGATGCTTAAGGCATGCGCTTCGACCCGGTCCAGCTCGAGACCCTCGTCGCCATCACCGAGGAGGGCACCTTCGAGGCCGCCGCGCGGCGGCTCCACGTCACGGCCAGCGCGGTCAGCCAGCGGGTGCGCGCGCTGGAGCAGGCCGCGGGCCAGGTCCTCGTCCGCCGTACGACGCCCGCCACCGTCACGCCGGCGGGGGAGCCGCTCGTGCGGCTCGGCCGGCAGCTGCGTCTGCTCACCACGGAGGCCGCGGCGACGCTCGGCGGCGACGAGGTCGTCGACCTCGCGGTCGCGGTCAACGCGGACTCGCTGGCGACCTGGTTCCGGCCGGTGCTCGCCGCGGTCGCCCAGCGACCCGGCACCGCGCTGCGGCTGCACGTCGAGGACCAGGCCTACTCCGACGGCCTGCTGCGCCGCGGTGAGGTGCTCGCCGCCGTCACCGACGAGCCGCACCCCGTGCAGGGCTGCGTGGTCGAGCGGCTGGGCGGGATCAGGTACACCCCAGCCGCCGCGCCGTGGCTGGTCGAACGGCACCGTCGCGGTCGCGGGATCGACTGGGCGGCGATGCCGCTGGTGGTCTACAACGAGAAGGACCACCTCCAGGACGACCTGCTCGCCGCGCACGGCGCCGGCCGTCCGCCGGTGGTTCACCGGGTGCCGAGCACGGCCGACTTCCACGAGGCGATCCGGCTCGGTCTCGGCTGGGGGATGCTGCTGGACCCGCAGCTCGCCGAGAGCCGGGCCGCCGAGGAGGTGGTCCGGCTCCCCGGAGCCCGACCGGTCGTCGTACCGCTCTTCTGGCAGCGGTGGCGCCTCGACAGCCCGGCCCTGGCCGCGCTCACCGACGACGTGCGGAGGGCGGCGCGGGCACTGCGGCCGGTGTCGGCGGGCGGTGTCGGCGGGCGGCGTTAGGAAGGAGCCATGACCGATGTGTGGCCGTTCGTCCGCCAGGAGCGCCTCGCCCTGCTCGCCGACCTGGAGCCGCTGACGCCCGAGCGGTGGGAGGAGCCATCGCTGTGCGCGGGGTGGAGCGTGCACGACGTGCTGGCCCACCTCGTCGATGTCGCGAGGACGTCGGTGCCGCGGTTCGTGCTGACCATGGCGCGAGCCCGCTTCGACTTCGACCGGCAGAACCAGGACGGTGTTGACCGCGAGCGCGGCGCCACGCCCGCGCAGACGCTGGCGCGCTGGCGTGCGGTCGCCGACCTGCGCCGCTCGCCCCCGGCCCCGCGGGTGACCCGGGTGGTCGAGGAGATCGTGCACGGCGAGGACGTACGCCGCCCGCTCGGCATCACCCGGGCCTACGACGCGGGCGCCGTCGCCGATGCCTTCGGCTGGCAGGTCCGCACCTCCGAGTCGATGGGCGGCACGCGGCGCACCCTCGCCGGGCTGAGGCTGGTCGCGACCGACACCGACCTGGTCCACGGTGAGGGGCCGCGGGTCGAGGGGCGCGCGCTCGACCTGCTGCTCGTCTCGGCCGGCAGGACGGTGGTCCTCGACGACCTCAGCGGGCCCGGGGTGTCGACGCTGCGGGAGCGGTTCAGGCCTCCGCGGTCGCCTTGATCCCGGTCAGCGTCTGGCGCATCCCGTCGCGCAGCGACGCGGTGAACGCCTCCATGCCGCCCAGGAATCCCTCGGTCAGCTCGCGGGAGAGCTCGGAGATGCCGTCGGGGGTGGCGCGACGCTGCGTGAGCACGGTGCCGGTGTCCGACGGCGCGAGGTGGAAGGACCACACGGCCCAGTTCTCCTCGACCCGGAACGCGATCTCCTGCTCCGGCTCGAAGCGCACGATCCGGGCGTGGGTGGTCCACTCCAGCTCGCCGTGCTGGTTGCGGTTGGTGAACGCGACGCCCTCACCGGGCTCCGCGCCGTCCTTGATCCGGGTGGAGGTGACCTGCGGGCTCCACTCGGCCATCCGGCGTACGTCACTGACGAGGGCCCACACCGTCGCCGGCGGCGCCTCGATCCCGATCGAGTCCTCGAGCTGGTCCATGGCCTCGGACCGTAGCCGCGATCCAACTTTGCGTCCAGTCGGTCGTATAGTTTTCCCGTGACCGGCACCGACGGACGACGAGCCCGGGGCGACGCGACCCGGCGCCGGGCGGCGCGCTGCGCGGCCGACATCGCCACCACCCACGGCCTCGACTCGATCTCGGTCGGTGGCCTCGCGACGGCGACCGGGCTGAGCAAGAGCGGCATCCTCACCGTCTTCAGCACCCGCGAGGCGATCCAGGTCGCGGCGGTCGCCGAGGCCCGCCGGGTGTACGTCGAGACGGTGGTCGCACCGGTCTGGGGAGCGGCACCCGGGCGGGACCGGCTGGCCGCCCTGCTCGACGCGTGGGTCGACTACCAGCGGGCCGGGGTCTTCCCCGGCGGGTGCTTCGTGGCGGCGACCTCGGCCGAGTACGGCCGCCGCGACGGCCCGGTCGCCGACGCGGTGCGGGCGCTCAAGCGGGAGTGGCTCGACCTGCTCGAGGGCGAGCTCCTGGTCGCGGGGGTGGCGGACCCGGTCGAGGGTGCGTTCCGGATCGACGCCTACCTGGTCGCCGCCAACACCCGGCGCCAGCTGTTCGGCGACGACAGTGCGCTCGAGACCGCCCGCCGGCTCGCCCTGGCGGTGGTCGGCTCAGGCTGAGCGGGTCGAGCCCTGGTGCGCACGGCGCACCAGCTCCACCACGGAGACGCCGTGCTCGGCCCGCGAGGTCCGCGCCTGCCGGTCCAGCCACATCGCGGCGTCGAGCGCGTCGGTGGCCAGCTGGCGCAGGTCGTCGGCGCTGAGCTCCTCGCTGCCCTCCGGGGCGTCATCGGGCTCGGACAACGTCGCGCTGAAGGCCGGACCGGACGTCGCGCCCTCCAGCCACCAGGTCCGCAGCAGCCCGAACCGCGGGCCCTCGTGCAGCCACGTGCCCGGGTCGTCCTCGGCGTGCTCCGCCGCCGTGGTCACGCACCACGACGGGCAGTCCGGCCGGTCGTCCTCTGCCTCCATCTCCCTCCCATCGGCGTCCCGGCCGTCCGGCTGAGGAATCGGCTCGCGCGGACCCGGACCGCGGGCGGATACTGGCGGGCATGCCGTCCACCAGCCAGCTCGCCGCCTTCGCGATCGCCTCGTTCCTGTTCATCCAGGTCCCGGGGCCGAGCCTGCTGTTCACCATCGGCCGTGCGCTCACGGTCGGGCGCCGCGACGCGCTCTTGTCGGTGGTGGGCAACGCACTCGGGCTGGTCGCCCAGGTCGTGCTCGTCGCGGTCGGCCTCGGTGCCGTCGTCGCGGCGTCGGCGGCGGCGTTCACGCTGCTCAAGCTCGCCGGTGCGGCATACGTCGTCTACCTCGGCGTGCGCGCGATCCTGCACCGAGCCAACGCCCGGGCCGCGCTCGAGGCCGTCGGCATCGGCGCCACCCCGGAGTCCACGAGCGGGCTCGCCTCGGTGCGGACCGGCCTGGTCGTCGGCGCGACCAACCCGAAGACGATCGTCTTCTTCGTCGCCTTCCTCCCGCAGTTCATCGACGCCGGGGCCCCCGCCGCGCCGCAGCTGGTGCTGCTCGGCCTGCTGTTCGGCGCGATGGCGGTCTGCTCCGACGGCTGCTGGGCACTGCTCGCCGCCCGAGCGCGGGACTGGTTCGCGCGCAAGCCCAAGCGCCTCGACTCCCTCGGCGCCGCCGGCGGCGTGATGATGGTCGGCCTCGGGATCACGCTGGCGACCGCCGAGAGCCACTAGACCGGACGCGGGGCGCCGTAACGAGAGCGAGCGGGACGTCGTTTCCTCCATGTGAAGCGCGTCACACTGCTCCGGCTCGCCCTGCTCACCTCGCTCGCCACCGGCCTCGGCACGGCGCTCGTCGCCCCGGGAGGCGCCGCTGCGGCCGCCGAGCCGTTCACCACGACCACGCTGCACTTCAAGGTGCTCGTCGGCCCCGCCGGCAACCAGGTCTGCGACGTCGTCGGCGACGTCTACGTCCCCACGGGCGCCAGCAGCGACGACCCGGTGCCCGCCGTGCTCACCACCAACGGCTTCGGCGGCTCCAAGGACGACCAGGCAGCGCTCGGGGCGGCGCTCGCCTCGCGTGGGTACGCCGTGCTGTCCTACTCCGGCCTCGGGTTCGGCGGCTCGAGCTGCAAGATCACGCTGGACGACCCGGCGTACGACGGCAAGGCGGCCAGCCAGCTCGTCAGCTATCTCGCCGGCGCGGACCGGATCGCCTACCTCGACGCGGCGCACACCCAGCCGGCGCCCGTGCAGAGTGCCGTCGAGCTCGACGGGCCCGGGGACCCGCGGGTCGGCACCTTCGGCGGCTCCTACGGCGGCGGGTTCCAGTTCGCGGTCGCCTCCATCGACCACCGCGTCGACGCGCTGGTCCCGGTGATCACCTGGAACGACCTCAGCTACAGCCTCGGTCCCAACAACACCGCCCAGACGACGGGCGTCTCGACCTCGGTGCCGGGGGCGGCCAAGCTGGTGTGGGCGCTGGGCTTCTCGGCGATCGGCGTCACCGGCGACCTGCAGAACCAGCAGGTGCCACCGGACCTGCTGCCCTGCCCGAACTTCGCCGACTTCGTCTGCCCGGCGCTGGTCACGGCCGGCGCGACCGGATACCTGCAGCCGGGCGACGTCGCGAAGCTGCGCGGGCGGTCGGTGGCGTCGTACCTCTCGCAGATCACGGCCCCGACGCTGCTGGTCCAGGGAGAGCGGGACACGCTGTTCAACCTCAACGAGGCAGCCGCGACCTACCGGGCGCTGCAGGACCAGGGCACCGAGACCAAGATGATCTGGCAGCTCGGCGGCCACTCCGGTGACGGTGCGCCCGGCGAGGTGAGCTGGTCCGACCCGGCCTCGGGCTACGTCAGCGGCCGGGTGCTCGACTGGTTCGAGCGCTACCTCAAGGACCGCCACTCGGTCAGCACGGGCCCGGAGTTCGCCTACTTCCGCGACTGGGTCGACTACAGCGGCAGCGCCGCGCCGGCGTACGCCTCCGCGTCGACCTTCCCCGTCGGAACGGCGCGCACGTGGCGGCTCTCCGGCGCGGGCGACCTGGTCACCGGCGCCACCCCCGACGCCCCCGGCGCCCAGTCCTTCCTCACCCCCGGGGCCGGCCTGCCGACCCGGCTGGACGAGATGGACGTGCTCGGCAGCGTGCTCGGCCCGGTCCCGTCGCTGGTCACCGACCTGCCCGGCACCTCCGCCGCCTGGTCCACCCCGGCCCTCGCCGCACCGCTGCGGGTCGCGGGCTCGCCCACCGTCCGCCTGCAGGTCAGCGCACCGACGGCAGCGCTCACCCAGCTGCTCGGCCCGGCCGGCGAGCTGGTCGTGTTCGTCAAGGTCGCCGACGTCGCGCCCGACGGCACCGCCCGGTTGATCAACGGCCTCGAGGCGCCGGTCCGCGTCCCCGACGTCACCCGCCCCTTCACCGTCCAGCTGCCGGCCATCGTGCACGAGTTCGCGCCGGGCCACCGGCTGCGGCTGGTCGTCGCGGGCGGCTCGGTCAACTACCGAGGCGGCGCCCTCACCACCCCGGTCACCATCGCCTCCGGAAGCGCGCAAACCCTCACCCTCCCGGTGGTGCCATGACCTAACGTTGACCGTGATGAGCACGGATCCGGCCGCTGGGCCGGGCGCCGCCGTCACCGTCAACGGAGCCGCCCGGGCGCTGGTCGGCGCCCAGCCGCCGCTCACCGCGCTCGACTGGCTGCGCGGCCTCGGGCTCACCGGCGCCAAGGAGGGCTGCGCCGAGGGGGAGTGCGGGGCGTGCGCCGTGCTGGTCGCCCGCCCGGGGACCGACGCGGCGACCGAGTGGACGGCGATCAACGCCTGCCTGGTCCCGGCCGCCGCCCTCGCCGGCCAGGAGGTCGTCACCGCGGAGGGACTCGGTACGCCGGACACGCTGCACCCCGTCCAGCACGAGATGGCGGTCCGCGGTGGGTCCCAGTGCGGCTACTGCACGCCCGGCTTCGTCTGCAGCATGGCCGCCGAGTTCTACCGCCCGGGCCGCACCTCCTTCGACCACCACGCCCTGTCCGGCAACCTGTGCCGGTGCACCGGCTACCGGCCGATCGTCGATGCCGCCGAGGCGCTCGGGCCGCCGGTCGCCGACGACCCCCTCGCCGTGCGTACGACGACCGCCCCGCCCAGCGTGCCGCCGCACTCGGTGCCGGGCTGGGTCCGTCCGGCGACCCTCGCCGAGGCACTGGCCCTCCTCGCCGAGCCGGGTGCGGTCGCGATCGCGGGCTCGACCGACCTCGGCGTCGAGGCCAACCTGCGCGGCTCCCGCCCCGCCCTGCTGGTCGCGATCGACCGGCTCGAGGCGCTGCGCGACCTGCGTGTCGCCGACGGGGTGATCGAGATCGGCGCGGCACTCACGCTCAGCGAGGTCGAGCGGCGGCTCGAGGGGCGGATCCCCTTGCTGGACGCGGTGTTCCCGCAGTTCGCCTCCCGGCTGATCCGCAACGGCGCGACCTTCGGGGGCAACCTCGGCACCGGCTCGCCGATCGGCGACCTGCCGCCCGCGCTGCTCGCGCTCGACGCCGAGCTCGTCCTCGTCGGTCCGGAGGGCGAGCGAGCGGTCCCGCTCGCCGCCTTCTTCACCGGCTACCGGCAGTCGGTCCGGCAGCCCGGCGAGCTGATCGCGAGGGTCCGGGTCCCGCTGCCGCTCGCCACCACCACCGCGTTCCACAAGATCGCCAAGCGCCGCTTCGACGACATCTCCTCGGTGGCGGTCGCGTTCGCGATCGACCTCGTCGACGGTGTCGTCCGCAGGGCGGCGATCGGGCTCGGGGGAGTGGCTGCCACCCCGATCCGCGCGACCGCCGCCGAGGAGGCGCTGGTCGGCGCCGCCTGGACGCCGGAGGGCATCGCCCCCGCCGCGGAGGTCCTGGCCGCGGCGGGCACACCGCTCGACGACCACCGGGCGAGTGCCGCCTACCGGCGGGCGATGCTCGGCCAGGCGCTCCCGCGACTGCTCGCGCAGGGAGCGCTGTCGTGAGCGTCGGCGAGGCGCGCCACCACGAGGCCGCCGCCCTGCACGTCACCGGACGCGCGCTCTACACCGACGACCTCGCGCTCCGCGCGCCCGGCGTCCTGCACGCGCACCCGGTCCAGGCGCCCCACGCCCACGCCCGGGTGACCCGGCTCGACCCCGCGCCGGCGTACCGGATCGAGGGCGTGGTGCGGGTCCTGACCGCTGCCGACGTCCCCGGCGTCAACGACTCCGGCACCAAGCACGACGAGCCGCTGTTCCCCGACGAGGTGATGTTCCACGGCCAGTCGGTGGCGTGGGTGCTGGGCGAGACGTTCGAGGCCGCACGTCTCGGCGCGCTCGCGGTGGCCGTCGACTACGAGCCGCTCCCGTCCCTCGTCACGGTCGCCGACGCCATCGCCGCCGACTCCTTCCAGGGTGCACGCCCGACGATGGAGCGCGGCGACGTCGAGGCCGGGTTCGCCCGGAGCACGCGGGTCTTCGAGGGCGTGACCGAGCTCGCCGGGCAGGAGCACTTCTACCTCGAGACGCACGCGTCCTTCGCGCAGGTCGACGACGACGGCCAGGTGAACGTGTCGTGCAGCACCCAGCACCCCACCGAGACCCAGGAGATCGTCGCCCACGTGCTCGGCATTGCCAGCCACCAGGTGAGCGTCCAGTGCCTGCGGATGGGCGGCGGGTTCGGTGGCAAGGAGATGCAGCCCCACGGGTACGCCGCCGTCGCGGCCCTCGGCGCCACCCTCACCGGCCGACCGGTGCGGGTGCGGCTCACCCGCCAGCAGGACATGACGATGAGCGGCAAGCGGCACGGCTTCCACGCGACCTGGCGGATCGGGTTCGACGACGACGGCCGCCTGCAGGCGCTCGACGCGACCCTCACCTCCGACGGCGGCTGGAGCCTCGACCTCTCCGAACCCGTCCTGTCGCGGGCACTGTGCCACGTGGACAACGCGTACTGGATCCCGCACGTCCGGGTCGCCGGCCGGGTCGCCCGCACCCACACCACGTCCCAGACCGCGTTTCGCGGGTTCGGCGGGCCGCAGGGGATGCTCGTCATCGAGGACGCCCTCGGTCGCTGCGCGCCCCTGCTCGGCCTGGCACCCGAGGAGCTGCGCCGCCGCAACTTCTACGTCGAGGGCCAGGCGACGCCCTACGGCCAGCCGGTGCGGCACCCCGAGCGCCTCGACCGGGCCTGGCAGCAGGTCCTCGACACCGGCGAGTACGCCGTGCGACGCAAGGAGATCGAGCGCCACAACACCGGTAGCCCCCATGCCAAGCGGGGCCTGGCGATCACGCCGGTCAAGTTCGGGATCTCCTTCAACTTCACCTCCTTCAACCAGGCCGGCGCGCTGGTGCACGTCTACAAGGACGGCTCGGTGCTGATCAACCACGGCGGCACCGAGATGGGCCAGGGGCTGCACACGAAGATGCTGCAGGTCGCGGCCACCGCGCTCGGCCTGCCGATCGAGCGGGTCCGGCTCGCGCCCACCCGCACCGACAAGGTGCCCAACACCTCCGCCACGGCGGCAAGCTCGGGGGCCGACCTCAACGGAGCGGCGGTCAAGGACGCGTGCGACCAGATCCTGGCGCGGCTGGTCCCCGTGCGGGACCGGCTGGGTGCGGAGGCGGGCTGGGACGAGGTCGTGCGCACGGCGTACCTCGACCGGATCCAGCTCTGGGCCGCGGGCTTCTACCGCACCGAGGGCCTGTCCTGGGACGCGACCACGATGACCGGCCACCCGTTCAAGTACTTCGCCTACGGCGTCGCCGCGGCCGAGGTCGAGGTCGACGGCTTCACCGGTGCCTACGTCGTCCGCCGGGTCGACATCGTCCACGACGTCGGCGACAGCCTCTCGCCGCTGGTCGACCTGGGGCAGGTCGAGGGCGGCTTCCTGCAGGGCGTCGGCTGGCTGACCCTCGAGGACCTGCGCTGGGACAGCTCGGACGGCCCGGCGCGGGGCCGGCTCGCGACCCAGTCGGCGTCGACGTACAAGCTGCCGAGCCTGTCCGAGCTCCCCGCCGACCTCCGGGTCGCGTTCCTCGAGCGGGCCACCGAGGACGGCGTGGTGTACGGCTCCAAGGCGGTCGGCGAGCCGCCGCTGATGCTGGCCTTCTCGGTGCGCGAGGCGCTGCGCGACGCGGTCGCCGCGTTCGGGCCGCCCGGCGTCAGCGTGGAGCTCGCCTCGCCCGCGACGCCCGAGGCGGTCTGGTGGGCGATCGAGCGGGTCAGGGGCTGAGCATGGACTGGCTGAGCGCGCTCCAGCACCTCCGCGACACCCGCACCCCTGGCGTGCTGGTCACGATCACCCAGGTCCGTGGCCACGCACCGCGTGCGGCCGGCGCCAAGCTCGTCGTGGCCGCCGGGGACTCGTGGGGCAGCATCGGCGGCGGGAACCTCGAGGAGTGCGCCGTACGACGGGCGCGGGCCCTGCTGCACGACGCCGCCACGGCGGTGCTCACCGAGACGCACGACCTCTCCGACCGGGCGCCCGGGGAGCACGGCGTGCAGTGCTGCGGCGGGCAGGTGACGATCCTCTACGAGCCGCTGCCCGTCCGCCCGTCGGTCGCCGTCTTCGGGATGGGGCACGTCGGCCTCGAGCTGGCGCTGCTGCTCAGCCGCCACGACCTCGAGCTGCACCTCGTCGACTCCCGCGCCGACCAGCTCGCCGACGACCGGCTGGCTCCCGTGCTCACCGGGCCGGCCGACGTACGCGTGCACCGGGTGCCGGTGCTGCCCGAGCTCGTCGTCGCCGACCTGCCCGCCGGCACCGACGTCCTGGTGCTCACCCACGACCACGCCGAGGACCTCGCCCTGCTCGACGCGCTGCTCCGCTCCGACCTGCCCGGCTCGATCGGGCTGATCGGCTCCAGCGCGAAGTGGACCCGATTCCGGGCGCGGCTCGCCGAGCTCGGCCACGGTGAGGCGGCCATCGCCCGGGTGCGCACGCCGATCGGCGACCCGGCGATCACCGGCAAGGAGCCGGCCCGGATCGCCCTCGCCGTCGCCGTCGAGCTGCTCGCGCCGGCGCGTTTGAAGGACCCCGCGAGCGGCTAGGTTCCTCAGCGTTGAGATGGCTTGCCGAAACGGCGGGCCAACCCGTCGTGTGTGAGGAACCGATGAGCTACCCCCCGCCCCCTGGCCAGCCGCCGTACGCCCAGACCTGGGCCGCGCCGTCCGGTCCACCGCCACCGAGGCGCAGCCGCACCGGGCTGACGATCGCGTTGCTCGCGGTCGGGCTGGTGCTGGTCCTGGGCGTGATCGGTGTCGTCGCGCTGGTCGTCCGCGGGGACGACTCCGACGGGTCGGACGAACCGGCCGGCGCCGGCGGCGGCGCGCACGAGGCGTCGTGCGAGGTCTACCGGGACCTCGTGCTCAACAGCGAGGTCTGGGCGGCGACCGACCTCGACCCCGACAAGCTGCAGGAGATGTACGACGCAGCCCTCGCCGACATCACCGACGACGAGGTCGCGGGACTGGTGGAGGAGGAGGCCACGGTCACCGTGTCCTACTACCGCGCCCTGGGCGAGTGGAAGCAGTCCCTGGACGACGCGCTGGCCCAGGGTGAGTACCCCGACACCGCGATCCCCGACGACATCACCGCGCAGCAGGGCAGGATCCCCGAGAGCCAGGCAGCCGTCGTCGAGGCGTGCCAGGACGTGCTGCCCGCGGGCAACGACAAGCCGATCCCCAAGATCACTGCGCCGACCCTGAACACGCCCAGCTGGCTGGACGACGAGTGACCCCGCGCAGGTTCCCCTGGCTGGCGGTGCTCGGCTCGCTCGCCCTGGCACTGGTCCTGGTCGTCGGCGTCACCGTGGTCCTGGTGCTGGACGGCGACGAGTCGGACGCGTCGAAGGAGCGCCGGAGCAGGGCGGACGAGCTGAAGGAGCGGCTGCTCGAGGATGCGCGGGCCGAGCTCCCGACGACCGCGGACGTCGAGAACGCCGTTCCCGGCTACGACTACACCACGCCCGTGACCGGTGTCGGCACCGAGGCCGACCTGGCCGTTCCAGCGAGCTATGACGCCGAGGTGAGCGACCCGTGGCGGGGCGCGGTCGGCAAGATCGAGGTGTACGCCGACGCGGCGCTGACCGAGCCGGTTCCGGTGGACATCCTCCCGGACCTGACCTCGTCCGCCTCCGACCCGCACCTGGCCATCACGCCGGTGGCGGTCAGGTCGTCGTACATCACACGCCAGGACGACCAGGCGAAGGGCACGCTGGCCGATCTCGGGACCTACTGGAACCTCAACCCCCACGCCTACGTCGTCCAGTACCTCACCCCCGACGGCGCCCCGCGTCCCCGACCGCTGGTCACCGAGGTCGACTTCGTTGCCGAGACGCCCGCGCCGGCGCAGATCACCTCGTCGGTGAGCGCCGAGGGCGATGCATTGCTGAGGTGGACGCGGGTCGAGGACGCGACCGAGTACTTCGTGGTGCTGCTGCAGCGGCGCGGCGACGACCTCAACGACTCGGTGCGCGTCGTCGGACGCACCACGGAGACGACCTGGTCGTCGGCCTCGACCACGAAGTGCCTCCACGACTGCACCCAGAACGAGGCCATGAGGCTGACCACGGTCGACGGGTCGACCCAGGTGTCGTCGCCGCAGCTGGTCGCCGAGAAGGTCGACGCCCGCCTCGGAGTGGTCGCGGTCGTTGACCGGGAGGCGTCGGCGATGGCGCCGATCGACTTCGACGGCCTGGAGACGCTCCCCGTCCGGGCCGACCGCAAGTGGGACGACGGCGCCGACATCGCCAACCGTGGCCTGGCGGCGCTGCCGAGCCGGTTCCTGTTCGTCTCCATCGACGGCTCGACCCGGGCGACGGCTGCCACCGTCGACCGGTCCGAGGTGCGCCGCGACGGTGATCACTGGGTGGTCCCGCTGCGCGGCCAGGGGACCCGGCTCGTCGATCCCGTCCGCATCCCCGTCGCGGCCGTCGACGACATCGACGCCGCTGTCGCGACCTTCAACGAGCGCGCACAGCGTGACTACCCGCCCGCCGGGCTGGACGAGGCGGGGATCGTGATCCGCGCCGACCTGCCCAAGGCGCCGAGCCCGGAGCTGCCTGTGCCCGACTATCCGGCCTTCGGGAGCAACGAGCTCACGAGGTTCATCGCCGGGCAGCTGATCGCGGGCTCCACGGCCATCGACGTCTCGGAGCTCGCCGACGAGCCGGGGCTTCCCGACGTCCAGGACGCGCTGTGGGAGGCGGTCTACCAGAACCCCTACGCCCTGGCGTACTTCGACGAGTTCTCGTTCGACGGCAGCGTGATCCACGTCGATGCGGCGTACTCGCAGGCGGAGCTGCAGTCGCGGCAGAAGAAGATCGCCGACGCGGCCCAGCAGGTCGTGAGGAGCACGATCTCCTCCGGGATGAGTGACGCCGACAAGGTGGCGGCGATCAACCGTCACCTGGTGGACGGCGCGGACTACGACCACGCCGCGTTCGCCGTCATCGACGACATCCCCGCGAGCTTCCGGTACGCATGGGAGACCGACGGCGTCCTCGTCAGCGGCACCGGCGTGTGCATGAGCTATGCGTACGCGTTCCAGGCGCTTGCCGAGGAGGCCGGCCTCGAGACGGTGGTCGTCACCGGGGACCTCGCCGATGGCGGCGGGCACGCGTGGAACAAGGTCAAGCTCGGCGAGAGTTGGCGCGCCGTCGACGTCACCTGGAACGACCCGCGCGGGCCGTGGAACCCGCAGTCAGGGACCAGGTACCTGATGATCCGCGACGCCCAGTTCAGCGGCAGCGCCCTGCGTACCGAGCGCGACAGCTGGATGTCCGACGCCTACCTCAGCAAGTACGCCACCCGCTGATGCGTGCCGCATTCCAGGGCCACTGGATGGCGCCGGGCGCCTTCGGCGGGGTACCGGTCTGGCTGGTCGTCGAGGACGGCCACCTCGCCCTGCTGGCTCCGGGACACAGCCCGACCGGTTACATCGACGTCTTCCGGGTCCCGGCCCACCAGGCGAGGGTGTCCTCGGCCGCGCAACGCATCACGGTCACGGTGGCCGGTCGGTCCTACCCAGTGCTCGCCCGGCCGATCGGACGGGCGATCGGGCCGGCCCTGGGCGCCGCCGGCGCGGCTGCCGGCCTCGCGGGTGCCGACCTCGCGCAGGGCCGTGCCACGGCCGCGCGGGCCGGCAACCTCGCCGCGGACGCGTCGGCGTTCTCGCGGCTGGGCGGACCGGCGTTCCTCGCGGCAGCGCGGGCGTCAGGCGTGCCCGTGCGCAGGGTGGGCTGCGGCGTGCTGCTGGTCCTCGGGTTCGGGGTCGGCCTGCTGGTCGCCCTGCTCGTCACCGTCATCACCGTCGCCGTCGTCGCCTGACCAGCAACGGGTCAGTAGGCGGTGCGGCCCTCGTGGGCCAGCCACGCGTCGAAGGGCGCCGTGGCGTCGGCGGTCGCGACGTGGGTGACGGCCATCGTCCACTGCGAGCGCGGCCGCTCGAAGAGCTCGTAGAAGGCCCGGTCGTCGAACCCACCGCGGGCGGCGTCGTCGCGGTCGGCGGCGTACACCACCCGGTCGAGGCGGGCCCACAGCGACGCGGACACGCACAGCGGGCACGGCTCGCACGACGTGTAGAGCGTGCAGCCGGTCAGCTCGAAGGTCGCCAGAGAAGTGCAGGCGGCGCGGATCGCCATCACCTCGGCGTGGGCGGTGGGGTCGAGGTCGCGGGTGACCCGGTTCTGGCCCTCGGCCACGACGGCGCCGTCGCGCACGATCACCGCACCGAACGGCCCGCCGCCGGCGGCGACGTTGGTCGTGGCCAGCTCGACGGCCCGTGCCAGCCAGGTCTCCTCGCTCATGCGGACATTCAACCCTGCGACGCGACCAGCCGCTCCATGACGCGTCGAAGCGCCTGGACGACGTGCTGCGCCGAGCGGCGGCGCAGGGTCTCCGGCCGGGCGAGGACGTCGATCGTCCGGCTGGTGCTGAGTCCGTGCAGCGGGCGGAGCACGACGTCGTCGTAGGGGTGGGCGGAGGTGTAGCGCGGGAGCAGGCCGATCCCGGAGCCGGCGGCGACGAGGGCGGCCACGGCGCCGTAGTCGTTGACGCGGTGGACCACCTCGGCGTGGCGGCGGGTGAGCGCGGCGACGGCGATGAGCACGTCGTCGGGGGAGTAGCCGACCCGGCTGGTCACCCAGCGCTGGCCGACGACGTCGCGCGGCCGCAGCCGCTCGCGTGCGGCCAGGGGGTGGTCGGCGGGAAGGGCGACGTCGAGCGGTTCGCGGGCCAGCGTCACGACGTGCAGGTCGTCGGTGGGCCAGGGCGGGCTGTGCTCCATCCGGTGGGCGAGGACGAGGTCGTACTGCGCCGTCAGGGCCGGGAAGTCGCGCTGGGCCACGTCCTCGTCGGTCAGCCGGAGGTCCGGGGCATCGGGCTGGCGACCGAGCTCACGCAGCAACGGGCCGAAGACCGCCTGGCCGGCGCTGTGGAAGCTGCTCAGCGTCACCGTGCCGCCCGGAGCCCCCTCGAAGTCCTCGACGGCACCGCGGGCGGCGGCCATCGCGTCGATGACGTCGGCACCCGCACGCGCCAGGGCGCGGCCGGCGTCGGTGAGGGCCAGCACCCGCCCGTCGCGTCGCGTGAGCGGTGTGCCGAACTGCCGCTGCAGCGCCGCCAGGTGCTGCGACACGGCCGACGGCGACACGTGGAGCGACTCGGCGACGGCGGTGACGCTGCCGAGGGCGCCGAGCTCGCGCAGGATGGTGAGCTGGTGGATCTCCACGGCGCCAGCCTATGGTGAAGCGATCACTTAAAGGATGGTGCAGGAACTGCCCGTTGCTCTGCACGGTCGTCCGGCGATCCAATGGAGCCATGAAGGCGCTCTACAAGGCCGAGGCGGCCCCCGGGCTCGCGCTCGTCGACCGCCCCGACCCCACCTGCGGTCCGGCCGACGTGATCATCCGCGTGCTCCGCACCGGCATCTGCGGCACCGACCTCCACATCCTGCGCTGGGACGACTGGGCCGCCGGTGCGGTGAAGGCGCCGCTCACGCCCGGCCACGAGTTCTACGGCGAGGTGGTCGAGGTCGGCCCGCTGGTCACCGACGTCGCCGTCGGAGACCGGGTCTCCGGCGAGGGCCACATCGTGTGCGGCACCTGCCGCAACTGCCGCGCGGGGCGCCGCCAGATGTGCATCCGCACCATCGGCCTCGGCGTGCAGCGCGACGGCGCGTTCGCCGAGTACCTCAGCCTCCCGGCCAGCAACGTGTGGGTGCACCACCCCGACGTCGACCCCGACCTCGGCGCGATCTTCGACCCGCTCGGCAACGCCGTGCACACCGCGCTCGCGTTCCCGCTCGTGGGCGAGGACGTCCTGGTCACCGGCTGCGGACCGATCGGGCTGATGGCGATCGCGATCGCCCGCCACGTCGGTGCCCGGTACGTCGTCGGCACCGACGTGAGCCCGGCCCGCCTCGAGCTGGCCCGGGGGATGGGCGCGGACGCGGTCGTCGACGTGTCGACCGGCTCGGTCGCCGACGTGCAGCAGGCCCTGCACATGCGCGAGGGCTTCGACGTCGGCTTCGAGATGAGCGGCGCCCCCTCGGCGCTGCCGCAGATGATCGACAACATGAACCACGGCGGCCGGATCGCCATGCTCGGCCTGCCCAGCGCGCCGTTCGCGGTCGACTGGGGCAAGGTCGTCACCCACATGCTCACGCTCAAGGGGATCTACGGTCGCGAGATGTTCGAGACCTGGAACGCGATGGGGGCGATGCTGCAGTCGAGCAGCACGCTGCGCGCGGCGATCGGCTCGGTCATCTCCGACCGGCTGCCCGCGCGCGAGTGGGAGCAGGGATTCGAGATCGCGGCGTCCGCCGGGGTCGGCAAGGTCGTGCTGGACTGGACGGAGCTGTGATGTACGGGAACTTCAGGAACCACCTCACCGCCGAGCTCGACGGGATCGAGCAGGCCGGGCTCACCAAGCGCGAGCGCGGCATCCGCGGACCGCAGAAGGCCGAGATCGTGGCCGACGGCGCCGAGGTGCTCAACTTCTGCGCCAACAACTACCTCGGCCTCGCCGACGACCCGCGACTCCTCGAGGCCGCACGTGGCGCGCTCGACGAGTGGGGCTACGGCCTGGCCAGCGTCCGCTTCATCTGCGGCACGCAGGAGCAGCACCTCGAGCTCGAACGCCGGCTCGCGGAGTTCCTCGGCACCGAGGACACGATCCTCTACTCGTCGTGCTTCGACGCCAACGGCGGCGTCTTCGAGACCCTCTTCGGGCCCGAGGACGCGATCATCTCCGACGCCCTGAACCACGCCTCGATCATCGACGGCATCCGGCTCTCCAAGGCACGCCGGCTGCGCTACGCCAACCGCGACATGGCCGACCTCGAGGCCCAGCTGCAGTCCGCAGCCGACGCCCGGTTCCGGGTGGTCGTCACCGACGGCGTCTTCTCGATGGACGGCTACATCGCACCCCTGCGCGAGATCTGCGACCTCGCCGACAGGTACGACGCCCTCGTGCTCGTCGACGACTCCCACGCGGTCGGCTTCATCGGGGCGGGCGGCCGCGGCACCCCCGAGCTGTGCGGCGTCGCCGACCGGGTCGACATCTACACCGGCACCTTCGGCAAGGCGCTGGGCGGCGCGTCCGGCGGCTACGTCTCCTCGCACCGCGAGATCGTCGCGCTGCTGCGCCAGCGCTCGCGCCCGTACCTGTTCTCCAACACCCTCGCCCCCGCGATCGTCGCCGGCACCCTGCGCGCGCTCGACCTGGTCGAGGGCTCGGGGGAGCTGCGCGAGCGGCTGCAGGCCAACGCGGCGCTGTTCCGCGAGCTGATGAGCGCCGAGGGCTTCGACCTGCTCCCCGGCGAGCACCCGATCGTCCCGGTGATGTTCGGCGACGCCGCGCTCACCGCCCGGGTGGCCGACGAGATGCAGAAGCACGGCGTCTACGTGACCGCGTTCAGCTTCCCGGTCGTCCCGCGGGGCGAGGCCCGGATCCGGGTCCAGCTCTCCGCCGCGCACACCGAGGAGCAGGTCCGGCGCTGCGTCGAGGCCTTCGTCGCCGGACGACGGGCGGCTCAGGGCTGACGATCAGCGAAGGAGTGGGGCCGTCAGGTTGATCTGGCAGGAAGATTTCCGGTCTAATAGGTCTCATGACGGACGTTCTCTCGCTCGCTGACCGTATCGACGCCCGCGGTGCCGCCGTGGTGGCGGATCCGTCCTGGCCGGCGCTGAAGGACGCCGTCGAGCAGATCCGCACCTGGCAGCTCGCCGACGGATCCGTCGACCTCGCCGCCGAGGGCGCGCCGACCCGTGAGACGGTCGCCGCCGCGGTCGCGCGCGTCGTCGACGCCGTCGAGGCCCTCTCGCCGCTGCTGCCGCACGACGCGGCGTACCACCGCGCGCTCGTCGCCGACCTGCGCCGCTGGGCCGACGCGGGCTTCGGCGTCCCGGACTTCCTCGACTCGCTGCTCGCCTTCCAGCCCGCCGCCGAGCGCGTCGACGGCCGCCAGCACCTCGTCGTGTTCCCGATGTACACCCAGAACGGCAACCCGAACCGCAACCTCGAGGCCGTCGCCTTCCGGATGGTCTGGCCCGAGTGGCTCGCCGACCTCGAGGCCACGCGCTACGACAACCCGCTGTTCTGCGGCATCGCGTTCGAGGACTTCACCAGCGGCTACGACACCAACTCGGCGGTGCTCTTCCCCGAGACCGTCGCCGTGCGCGAGGTGCCCGAGCGGTTCAGCTGGGGTGGCATCTTCTGCGACCGCGAGGCCGCCCGCTTCCGTCGCGTCGGCACCGCCGCCGTCGAGCTCCTCGGCGTCGAGCTCCCCGACGAGGTCCGGGGCCTGCTCGAGGACCAGCAGCGCAGCCAGGACGCCTTCGTGCTCTGGGACATGATCCACGACCGCGCCCACAGCCACGGCGACCTGCCGTTCGACCCGTTCATGATCAAGCAGCGCCAGCCGTTCTGGATGTACGGGCTGGAGGAGCTGCGTTGCGACCTGACCGCGTTCAAGGCGGCCGTCGAGCTCGAGGCCGAGGGCAACGAGGTCGCCGCGGACGCGCAGCACGCGATCCTGCTCGACCGGATGTTCCGGTTCCCGGTCACCGGCGAGCGCACCCGCAACTACGACGGCCTCGGCGGCCAGCTGCTGTTCGCCTACCTGCACCAGCACGACGCGATCCGCTGGACCGACAACAAGCTGCGCATCGACTGGGACCTCGCGCCCCAGGTCACCAACGCGCTGTGCGCCGAGATCGAGCAGCTCTACCGCGACGGCATCGACCGCCCGAAGATCGTGCACTGGCAGGCCGCCTACGAGCTGGTCAGCCGTTACCTCGCGCCGCACCCGGCCTCGAAGTGGGCCCGTGGCGCCGAGGCGCTCGACTTCTCCAAGCAGCCGCGCGACCTGGTCGACGACGTGCTGGCCGACGAGTTCCCGCTGAGCATGTTCTTCGAGGCCCTGGCCAAGAAGCTCAAGAACGTGATCGCGGAGACCCGCGGCATCACCGCCGCCGCATGACCCGCGTCATCGCGGTCGCCGGTGCCGGCGGCCCTGCGGGGCGTGCCGCGGTGCGCCGGCTCGCGGCCGGTGGTGCCGTGGTCGCGGCCGCCGACGCCGACCGGGCGCGACTCGACGGCCTGGAGGCCGAGACCAGCGTCGTGGACCTTCTCGACCTGGCCGCGACGCAGGCCTGGGTGGACGACGTCGTCGCCCGGCACGGTCGCCTCGACGGAGTCGTGCACCTCGTCGGCGGCTGGCGAGGCGGCAAGGGCCTGAGCGTCGAGGCGCTCGACCACTGGGCGGTCCTCGAGCCGCTCCTGGTCCGCACGCTGCAGCACACCTCGCTGGCCGCGCAGTCGGCCCTGGTCGAGTCCGGTGGCCGGTTCGTGGTGGTCAGCGCCGCCGGTGCCGGGCAGCCGAGCGCCGGCAACGCGTCGTACGCCGCCGCCAAGGCCGCTGCCGAGGCCTGGACCCTCGCCCTGGCCCACGCCTTCGGCCGGGCCGGCGGGGACGCCGCCGCTACGATCCTGGTGGTCAAGGCCCTGCTCGACGACGCGATGCGCGCCGCCCGCCCGGACGCCGCCTTCGACGGCTTCACCCACGTCGACGACCTGGCCGAGACGATCGCCGGTCTGTGGGACCGGCCGAGCGCCGAGCTGAACGGAGAGCGACTGTGGCTGACGCCGCAACCCTGAGCACCGCCGCCCAGCGGCGGCACGACCCCGAGGCCCGCCAGTTCGCCAGCGACAACTACGCCGGCGTGCACCCCGAGGTGCTGGCCGCGATCGCGCTGGCCAACGGCGGCCACCAGGTGTCGTACGGCGAGGACGCCTACACCGAGCACCTCCAGACGATCATGGCCGGCCTGTTCGGCGACGGCGTCGAGGCGTACCCGGTCTTCAACGGCACCGGCGCCAACGTCGTCGGCCTGCAGGCGCTGACCGACCGCTGGGGCGCGGTGATCTGCGCCGAGAGCGCCCACATCAACGTCGACGAGGGCGGCGCCCCCGAGCGGATGGGCGGCCTCAAGCTGCACACCGTCGCCACCCCCGGCGGCAAGCTCACCCCCGAGCTGGTCGACAAGCACGCGTGGGGCTTCGAGGACGAGCACCGCGCGATGCCGCAGGTCGTCTCGATCACCCAGTCCACCGAGCTCGGCACGCTCTACACGCCCGACGAGATCCGCGCGCTCGCCGACCACGCCCACGGACTGGGCATGCGCCTGCACCTCGACGGCGCCCGGCTGGCGAACGCCGCGGCCGCGCTCGACGTACCGCTGCGGACCTTCACCTCCGACGCCGGCGTCGACGTGCTCTCCTTCGGCGCCACCAAGAACGGCGCCCTCGCCGGCGAGGCCGTCGTCATCCTCGACCCCGAGGGGGTCAGCCACCTCAAGCACCTGCGCAAGCTCTCGATGCAGCTGGCCAGCAAGATGCGCTTCGTCTCGGTGCAGTTCGAGGCGCTGCTCGCCGACGGCCTCTGGCTGCGGCTGGCCGGCCACGCCAACGCCATGGCGCAGCGGCTCGCCGCCGGCGTGCGCGAGATCGACGGCGTCGAGATCCTCTACCCGGTGCAGGCCAACGGCGTGTTCGCCCGGCTGCCCCACGACGTCAGCCGCCGGCTGATGGAGCGGCACCGCTTCTACTTCTGGGACGAGGCCGCCGGCGACGTGCGGTGGATGTGCTCCTTCGACACCACCGAGGACGACGTCGACGCCTTCCTCGGCGCGCTGCGCGAGGAGATGGGCCGGGCCTGAGGCGTCAGGCCGGCAGGCTCTCCCGCTTCATCCCGAACACCCACCGCCGGCGCGGGTGCTCGCTGACCGACCACAGGCAGCCGGTCTCCGGCCACCAGACCAGGTCCTCGGGGCCCGGCGGCGTCGCCCACCGGTGCACGCGCAGCGCACCGGGCCGGCCGACGTACACCGACCCGGGCTTGCGCCGCCCGCGCGAGCGGGTGACGTAGTAGGTGCCGTCGACCGCGGCCACGCCCTGCATCCGCGGCACGCCGCGGTCGTCGACCTCGGGGACCGCGCGGCCGTCGACCTCGTGTCGGGGCAGACCGCTGTCGGGGTCGATCGCGAAGCGCGCCATCCGCCGCGTCTGGGTCGGCGTGCCGTACTCGCCGACGACGAGCGCCGGTACGTCGTCGCTGCGGTCGAGGGTGAGGAACGAGTAGCGCAGCCGCTCGACGCCGTGGTCGTGGCCGCTCTGCTGGGTGAACCGGATCGGGAGCACGTAGCGGTGCCCGAAGGTCTGGTACGTCGACCCGGCCGGCACGCGCAGCACGTCGGCCACGTGGGCGCTGTGGATGCCCGCACCGGTCGCCGCGACGTGGAGGAAGTCGCCGTGCCACACGATGCCGCCGGCGTGTACCTTCAGCGGCCGGAAGCCCGCCTTGCCGTCGACCAGCGTCGGGACCACCAGCAGCACGTGGCCGTAACGGCGTCGCTCGACGTCGACCACGCTGATCCGCGACCCGCCGGCCTTGCGGGCGTACCACGACGTCACCAGCACGTCGTGCCCGTGCGACTCACGGAAGCCGGTCTGCGCCGAGGTGGTGATGCCCTGGGGGTACCAGTTCGGGTCCTGGCGGTCCGCCGCCTCCCAGGTCCAGGCCCGGCTGACCTTGAGCCCGAGCAGCCGGGGGAGCGGGGCGTACGTGCGGCGCAGCCGGAACGGCAGGTCGGGCGCCATCGCCGCCATCCCCACGCGACCACCGCCGTCGGCGCTCAGTGCGGCGGCGAGGGCGTCGATCTCGTCGCTGTTCTCCGCGGTGCGGGTCAGGTGCAGTCCGGACACGGCCGCCACCGTAGCGGAGCGCCCGTTGTCCGGAGGCCGCACGCGGGCCTCGGCGGTGCTGCTGGGGGCTGTGCTCGGGCCTTCGGTGGCGGAGCCGGTCGGGTTCCGAAAGGGCAGTGACGAGAAGGGTGGGGAGGTGGCTGGGTTCCGCGGTTGGGCTGCGGTCCCGGGGTCACTTTCGTGACGGTCGGTGACGTCGGTTCTCCACACCCTCCGAATGGAGTTTCCCCTGTCCCCAGGCGGGTTTCCGGCGCTGGATTGTGATGCTCCTATGGTTGTCAAGCGGCTTGGAGCCAGGTTCGGTAGCGCTGGGTGAACTCGCGGTCGAACGCGACTCCGCGTTCGATGCGGCTGACATGGTTCAGGGTGGTGCCGAGCTGTTCGACCACGACTCGGATAGGCAGGTTCTTCTCGCGTCGGATGCGTCGTAGGTCGGCGATTCCGGTAAGCGCGTTCGGGTTCTGGAGCAGCTTGAACACCTCGCGGGCGATGGCGCGTTTGAGGATTCGCAGGATCTCGGGGTTGCTGCGGTTCTTGGCGCGCTGGGTGGCGACGAACTCGCGGGTGCGGGGGTCGCTGGCCATCCGCACGGTCGCGATCGTGTGCAGCGCGGAGTTGGCGTGACGATCCCCGCCACGAGAGAGCCGGTATCGGGTGGTCTTGCCCGACGATGCCGGGACCGGTGCGGTGCCGCACAGGGCAGCGAAGGATGTCTCGCTGGCCAGGCGCTCGGGGTTGCCGCCCGCGGTGAGGAGCAGCTGCGCAGCGGTCACCGGTCCGATGCCGCGTGCCGAGATCAGGTTCAGGTTGATCGCCGCGACCAGGCCGCGGAGCTGGTCGTCGAGCAGCTCGATCTGCTGGCCGAGGAACCGGTGGCGCTGGGCCAGCATCTTCAACCCGAGCAGCACGGTGGCCACCACTCCACCGCGGGAGCCGGGGCGGCAGGCAGCGAGCGCGTCGATCAACCGCTTGTCGCTCAGCTTCCGGTACCTCTCACGGATCTCGACGGGCGCGGTGATCAACTGTGCGTGAATCTGGTTCATCGCCGCAGTACGTGCCTTGGCGGCTGAACGTCGCGTGCTGAGAAGCGCTCGAAGTCCCTCGACGTCCTCGGCCTTCGGCGCGGTCTTCGCGCGACCGGTCATGGCGGCACGGGCCGCCTGGTAAGCGTCGATCAGGTCGGACTTGCCCTGCATCCGCCGCACCGTGGCTTCGGGACGGATCACCTCCCGCACCGCGATCCCGGCCGTGCGGGCCACAACGGCCAGCCCTGCTCCGTAGGAGCTGGTGCCTTCGATCCCGAAGACCTGTACCGAACCGAACGACGCGAGGAAGGCCAAGGCGTCGCGGTAGCCCGCCGGCGTCGTGGGGAACTCGCCGTCGCCGAGATCGCGACCGTAGCCGTCGATCGCGGCCACGTGGATCGTGTCGGCGTGGGTGTCAGCGCCCGCGAAGACGGCAGGGGTCACTGGTCGTGTCGCTGTCATGATGGAGCTGCCTTCCGTGTCGTACCGATGTGGATGGTCGACGCCGGTCGGGCGAGCAGACAGGACATTGATGAGGCGCTTGCCAGGCTCTTATTAGGTCATGTCCGCCCGGCCGGCGCGCGGGGTCCCGACCGCCGGCCGGACCACAAGATGGTCAACCCAGCAGGGCGACAGTCGGAGGCTGAGGCACGACGATCGGGACCTCTTCACTACTCCACAGGGAGCAGCGAAGACCAGCATCAATGTCGGGGGTGGGTGGGAGAATCCTGTCATGGATCTCGGAACCAGGCCCCGTTCGACAGCCCCGGTGCTGTCACGGTTGAGCGCCGGGATCCAGGTCCGCAACCAGCTCCTCGTCGAGGAATGGGCGGCGATCGTGGAGTGGGCGAGCGACCACATCGTGACCGGGCCCGAGGGTGCGGCGACGATCACCGAGGGCTACCTCGACACCGGTGTCCCGATCGCCGGGGCGGGTGCCCCGCTGGTCAGCGAGTTCGCGTTGATGGAGCTCGTCGCGGTCCTCGGCCGCACCCCTGACGGTGGCAAGGCCTACGTCGGGCGGGTGATCGAGTGCGCGTGGCGATTGCCGAACGTCTACGACGCCGTGGTGGCGGGGCGGTTGGCTCCGTGGCGTGCTGAGCGGATCGCGGACCTCACCCGTGGCCTGTCGGCTGAGGCGGCGGGGTTCGTGGACCGGCAGCTGTGGAACGCCTCCGGCATCGGGTGGGCCCAGCTCGAACGCCTCGTCGCGGAGGCGATGTTGCGGTTCGACCCCGACAATGCCGAGACCGACCGGGCCAAGGCTGCCGACCACCGGCACTTCGACATCGGTGACGTCGACGAGCACGGGCTCGTGCACCTCGACGGGCTGATGGATGCCGCCGACGGGCACGACCTCGACCAAGCCGTCGCACGCAGAGCCGAGGTTCTCGGTCGGCTCGGGGACGACTCGTCACTCGACGTGCGCCGCTCCAAGGCCGCTGCCGAGCTCGCCCGCCAGGACCTGGCCCTGGACCTGTTGGTCCCGGACCCCGCCACCGGGGAGGTCGTCGCGACCGTCCCCGGCCGCAAGGTCGTCCTCAACGTGCACGTCACCGACACCACCCTTGCTGGCCGGAACCCGGTCGGGCGGTGGGAGGAAGGCCGCAGCCCCGTCACCACCGCCCAGATCCGCGAATGGCTGCGTTCGAAGAGCACCACGATCATCGTGCGCCCGGTGATCGACCTCGCCGACCATCTCCCCGTCACGGCCTACGAGATCCCCGACCGCCACAAGACCCGGGTCGCGTTGCGCGACCACACCTGCCGCTTCCCCCACTGCACCCGCCCCGCGACCCGGTGCGACATCGACCATGCAAAGCCTCACGACCGGGGCGGACCGACCTGTCCCTGCAACCTCGTCCCACTCTGCCGACGGCACCACCGCGCCAAGACCCACTCGACCTGGCGGTACGAGTCCCCGATGCCCGGGTCCTACGTGTGGACCAGTCCCAACGGGTTCCGGTTCCGGGTCGACCACCGCGGCACCCACCCCGTGCACGACACCGGCGACCCCAGCCCGCCGGACGAGTAGCGACCCCGCCCCGCACCCCGCAGGACTCCACGTCTGCGGGGACATCGGCCTGTCCTGATCTGGGAGGATGTGCCCATGCGGGGCATCTTCTTCGACGAGGACGACGCGCGGGCAGCTGCGCTGGTGCTGGTCCGTGGCGGCTTCGCGGCCGAGGTCGTCCGCGAGCGCCTCGCCGGCGAGGACGACGACGAGGACCACCCGTGGGCGGTCGTCACCGACGCCCCGGAGATCCAGCTCGAGATGCTGGTGGAGACGTACGACGGCTGGCTGGACCACGACGACGAGGACCCGGGCGCGCCGCCCGAGCCGCCCACCAGGGCGGGGTTCGTGCTGCCGCTCCCGGACGCGCCGAAGCGGATCAAGCGCCCGGAGTAGCCGCTACTTCGCCAGCGTGCAGGCGAACGGCCCGTCCGCCTGCAGCCACGCCTGCGCCATGACCCGCCGGTCGGCGGGGCCGGCCTCGGCCAGCACCGCCCGGTCGTCGGCCTCCACGTCGACGTCGGCGTCGAACCCGGTGATGTCAGCGCGCTCGTCGAGGTACGTGGTGAGTCCCTCGGCGTCCGCCGTCGCCTCCTTCTCGTCCGGGAGCAACCGGACGCCGGAGACCTCGTCGGCGGTGACGAAGAGTGCCATCGCGTCGGGGTGGAGCAGTCCGCCGTACTGCTGGGCGGCCTGCTCGGGGCTCAGCCGACCGGAGCCGCCACAGGCCGGCTCGAGGGTCAGGGCGGCGTACTCCAACCCGTCCTGGTCCTCGGCCTCGTCCACCAGGTCGCCGAAGCTGCCGGCGTCGGCGAGGGAGTCCGTGTCGTCGGTGACGACGTCGAGCAACGCCGGGACGTCGGAACCGGAGACGATCAGCTCCTCGTCGGGGACGAGCGCGAGGGTCAGCAGGGGTGCCGCCGGGTAGCGGCCGCCGATGAGGCCGGTCTCGTCGGCGTCGGCGAGGTCGGCCTCGAACACCGGACGGTCCGCGGACCCGGAGCGCTCGAAGCCGGCGTCCTCGAGGTCGGCGGCCACCGCGTCGAAGTCGAGGTCGTCGGACATCTTCCACACCCGGCCGAGCCCGTCGCCGTTGGCGACGGCCTCCCACTCGACGTCGGAGTCGTCGAAGGCGGCGTCGCCCATGACCGCCGACCAGCGCGACAGCTCGGTGCCGTACGCCGTCTCGGGATCCCCGTCGCCGACCCGCTCGGCGATCGCGGCGCGGTCGACGAAGGTGACGGTGGTGGCGTCCGCGGGCAAGTACTCCAGCGCCTCCTCGAGCCGCGAGCTCCCGTCGAGAAGGGCGCAGCCCGAGAGCGATGCGCCGAGCAGCGCCGTGGACAGAGCAAGGCGCCCGAGGTTCCGCATGGGCCCCATCATTACGCTCGTCCTCATGACCGCAACTGCCGCCCACCGGCTGCTCCTCGTGCACGCCCACCCCGACGACGAGTCGATCGGCCAGGGCGCCACCATGGCGAAGTACGTCGCGGAGGGCCGGGGGGTCACGCTGGTGACCTGCACCGCCGGCGAGATGGGCGAGATCCTGGTGCCCGAGCTCGAGCACCTCGCCGCCGACAAGGAGGACCGCCTCGGCGAGCACCGCCGCGGCGAGCTGGACGCCGCGATGAAGGCGCTCGGGGTCACCGACCACCGCTTCCTCGGCGGCTTCGGCACCTACCGCGACTCCGGCATGAAGTGGCACGAGGACGGCCACGCCGTCGCGGCCGACGACATCCACGCCAACGCCTTCTGGCACGCCGACCTGACCGAGGCCGCCACCCACCTGGTCGCGGTGATCCGCGAGGTGCGGCCCCAGGTGCTGGTCGCCTACGACGAGTTCGGCGGCTACGGCCACCCCGACCACATCCAGGCCCACCGGGTCGCGATGTACGCCGCCCAGCTGGCCGCGGCGCCGTCGTACCGCCGCGACCTGGGGGAGGCCTGGGAGATCGCGAAGATCTACTGGGGCGCCATCTCGGAGAGCCGGATCCGCGAGGGCCTGCGCCGCATCCGCGAGGCCGGGGACACCACGACCTTCGAGGGCATGGACCCCGACGGCGACCTGCCGCCGATGTTCCGCCCCGACGAGGACATCTCCTGCGAGGTCGACGCCAGCGACCACGTCGAGCAGAAGCTCGACGCGCTGCGTGCGCACGCCACCCAGATCACGACAGACGGCCCGTTCTTCGCGCTGTCGAACAACCAGGGGGCGCAGGCGTTCGGGCGTGAGCAGTACCGCCTGGTGAAGGGGGCCGCCGGCCCGCTCGACCCCGAGACCGGTTGGGAGACCGACCTGTTCGCCGGCATCCCCGGCGAGTGAGGGCCCTGGTCGCCCTCGGCTGCCTGGTCCTCGGTGCGGCGGTCGGCCTGGGCTCGGTCGTGCTGCACCGCTACGGCTGGGGGCTGGGGCTCGGCATCGCCGCGACCGTCGCGACGCTGGTCGCCCTGCCCGGCGGCTGGTGGCGGCGCCTGCCGTTCGCCCTCGGCTGGACGGCGATCCTCGGCGTGGCGACGGTCCAGCGGCCCGAGGGCGACTACGTGATCGCCAGCGACGCGTCCGGCTACCTGCTGCTCGCGACCGGTGCGGTGGTCGTCGGGACCGGCTTCGTGGGCCTGGTCGCTCGTCGTACCACCGCCGACGCGCCTGAGGATGCGGAAGGGTGAGCAACCCCTCCTTAGGATGTCGCGGTGACGTTCTGGGAGTCCGAGTCCGCGACGGACGGCAAGACTGAACGACCCGGCGGCAAGGTCGTCGTGGTCGTGGTCGTGCTGCTCCTCCTGCTCGCCGGTGGCGGGTACGCCGCTGCGCACGCCGTCGCGGGCGACAAGGTCCCGACCGGCACCACCATCTCGGGCGTCGAGGTCGGCGGCCTGACCCGGTCCGCGGCGATCGAGAAGCTCGAGAGGACCTTCGGCCCGCGTGCCGACAGCCCGATCACCGTGAGCGTCGGCCACCAGGGCGCGAGCGGCAAGGTCAACGACGCCGACGTCGAGCCCGGCGACATCGGCCTGGCCATCGACTACGCCGCCTCCGTCGACGCCGCCGGCGCCGGGGACTCGTGGAGCCCGGCACGCCAGTGGGACTACTTCACCGGCGGCGGCAAGGTCGACGCCGTCGTCGACGTCGACGAGGAGCTCCTCGACGAGAAGCTGAGCGAGCTCTCCCAGGGCCTCGGCACCCCGCCCAGGGACGGCACGGTCACCTTCTCCGCCGAGGGCGTGCAGACCACGCAGCCGCAGGCCGGCCAGGCCGTCGACCGTGACCAGGCCCGCGCCGCGATCACCGACGCCTTCCTGACCGGTGAGAAGAGCGTCGAGCTCGAGGTGGCGCCGGCCCAGCCCGAGATCGACGCCGCCGACGTCGCCGAGGCGCTCGACTCCTTCGCCAACCCGGCGATGGCGAACGCCGTGACCCTGCAGTTCGGCGAGAACGACGTGAAGCTCACGCCGGCCAAGTTCGCGCCGGTCCTCTCGATGCAGCCCGAGAACGGCGAGCTCGTCCCGCACGTCGACGAGGCCGCCCTGACCGAGCTGGTCAAGGGCGCCACCGCCAACGGCGCCCCGGTGGACGCCACGGTCAAGATCAACAAGTCGGGCAAGCCGAAGGTCGTCCCGGCCAAGCCCGGCGTCACCTTCGACTCCGGCGAGGCGGCCCAGGTCTTCCTCGGCCTGCTGACCGCGCCGGACGGATCGCGCAGCGGCCCGGTGACCGCGCAGGTCACCGATGCCGCCTTCACGACGAAGGACGCCGAGAACCTCAAGATCGTCGACAAGGTCTCGGAGTTCTCGACGTACTACCCCCACGCCGACTACCGCAACATCAACATCGGCCGCGCCGCCGAGCTGATCGACGGCACCCTCCTCAAGCCCGGCGAGGAGTTCTCGCTCAACGGCATCGTCGGCGAGCGCACCGCCGCCAACGGCTTCACCGAGGGCTACATCATCAGCAACGGCATCCTCAAGAAGGACCTCGGCGGCGGCGTCTCCCAGATGGCGACGACCACCTTCAACGCCATGTTCTTCGCGGGCCTCAAGGACATCCAGCACAAGCCGCACTCGTTCTACATCGACCGCTACCCGGTCGGCCGCGAGGCCACCGTCGCCTGGCCGACGGTCGACCTGCGCTTCCAGAACGACACCGAGTACGGCGTCCTCATCCACGCCTGGGTGGTCCCGAGCACCTGGTCGCGCCAGGGCAAGGTCACCGTCCAGATGTGGTCCACCAAGACGTGGGACATCGACTCGAAGACCTCGGCCCGCTACGCCACGGTCCCGCCGAAGGTCCGCACGCTCACCACGCCCGACTGCGAGCCGAACACCGGCTGGTCCGGCTTCCAGGTCGACGTCACCCGGATCTTCCGCAAGCACGGCGACAGCGCCGTCGACCACACCGAGAAGTTCCACACGGTCTACACGCCTGCCGACACCGTGAAGTGCGAGAAGCCGCCGGCCCCGACCCCCGGAGGCACCCCCGACCCGGGGCAGTAGCGACCCAGGTTCCTGCGCAGTTCGGCTCGACCACGCCATCGCCCGGCCGATGGAGTACGGCGGAGGGGTTCCGATGATGCTGCGCGCCGCGTTCGTCCCGCCGCCCGAGGCGGTGGAGCGGTTGCTCGCGCTCGGGGACCGGCTGGCCCGGTTGCCCGGGATCCGGCCGGTGGAGCCGGACCGGGTCGACGTACCGATCGCGGGGCTGGGCAACGTCGTCGACGCCGACGCCCACCGGTTCGCCGGGCTGCTCGCGGAGTGCCTCTCGGACCTCGAGCCGATCGTCGTGCGGCCGGCCGCTCTCGAGGTCCACGGCGAGGACGTGACGGTCCGGCTCGACGGTGACCTGCCAGCGCTCTCGGAGGTCGCCCGCGCGGTGGGGATCGCTGCCCAGGGCATCCGGGTGCTCGTCGACCGGCGCGCCTTCCGGCCCGCGGTCGTGGTCGGCTCGGGGTCGCTCGCGGGGATCGGAGCCGGTGCCGACGTCCTGGGGGAGCTCGCCGGCAGCAGCTGGCTGGTCGAGGACGTGGACCTGGTCCGAACCCGCTGGTCCGGCGGCGTCGCGCGGTCGGAGACGGCGTACCGGATCCGGTTCGGCCTCGACGGTTTCGGTGGCCGGGACTTCCGCACCGGCTGAGCACCGGTTCCCGGTAGAATAGGAACACGTTCTACTTCCAGGGAGCTTCCATGACCGCGACCCCCGTCATCGAGGGCTGGTTCACCACCGGCGACGAGCCCCGGCTCCTCGCCTCCCGCTGCACCACGTGCAGCAACGTCGTGTTCCCGCCGGTGTCCAGCGACGCCGGCGCGGCCGCGTTCTACTGCCGCAACCCCGCCTGCGACGGCACCGAGCGCGACGCCGTCGAGCTCTCGCGGCGCGGCCGCGTGTGGTCCTACACCGACGCGCAGTACCAGCCCCCGGCGCCGTACGTCGCGCCGACCGACCCGTTCCAGCCGTTCGCACTGGCCGCCGTCGAGCTGCCCGAGGGCATCGTCGTGCTCGGCCAGGTGGCCGACGGCTTCGGCGTCGCCGACCTGGTGGTCGGCGCCGAGGTCGACCTGGTCGTCGAGACGCTCAACGTCGACGAGACCGGTGAGCGCACCATCTACCGCTGGAGGCCGGTCGCATGAGCGTCGTCATCGCGGGTGCGGGCATGCACCCCTGGGGCAAGTGGGGCCGCAACTTCACGGAGTACGGCGTGCGCGCCGCTCGCGAGGCCCTCCAGGACTCCGGCATCGCCTGGGCCGACGTCGACCTCGTCGTCGGCGGCGAGACCGTCCGCAACGGCTACGCCGGCTACGTGGCCGGCTCCACCTTCGCCCAGGCGCTGGGCTGGAACGGTGCGCGGATCGCGACGTCGTACGCCGCCTGCGCGACCGGCGCCCAGGCCATCGACACCGCCCGGGCCCGGATCCTGGCCGGCATGAGCGAGGTCGCCCTGGTCGTCGGCGCCGACACCACGCCGAAGGGCTTCCTGGCCCCCAACGCCGGCGAGCGCTGGAACGACCCCGACTGGCTGCGCTTCCGGCTGCTCGGCATGACCAACCCGGCGTACTTCGCCCTCTACGCCCGCCGGCGGATGGACCTCTACGGCGCCACGGCGGAGGACTTCGCCCAGGTCAAGGTCAAGAACGCCAAGCACGGCCTCACGAACCCCAACGCCCGCTTCCGCAAGGAGTCGTCGGTCGAGGAGGTCCTCGCCTCGCCGATGGTCTCCGACCCGCTGCACCTGCTCGACATCTGCGCCACCTCCGACGGCGCCGCCGCGGTCGTGCTGACCAGCGCGGACTACGCCAGGAAGCACGGCATCGCCTCCCCGGTCACGGTCGCCGCCGTCTCCACGGTCACCCCGACCTTCCCGAACACGGTCATCGACATGCCGCTGCTCGCGACCGACTCCTCGGCCCTCACCGGTGTGCCGGAGCGCACGTTCAAGGAGTCGATCGGCCAGGCGGCGTACGAGGAGGCCGGCATCGACCCCTCCGACGTCGACGTCGCCGAGGTCTACGACCTCTCGACCGCGCTCGAGCTGGACTGGATCGAGGACCTGCAGCTGTGCAAGCGCGGCGAGGCCGAGGCGCTGCTCCGCGCCGGGGACACCACCCTCGGTGGCCGCATCCCGGTCAACCCCTCCGGTGGTCTCGCGTGCTTCGGCGAGGCCGTGCCCGCCCAGGCGATCGCGCAGGTCTGCGAGCTGACCTGGCAGCTCCAGGGCCGTGCCGAGGGCCGTCAGGTCGAGGGCGCCAGGGTCGGCATCACCGCCAACCAGGGCCTGTTCGGCCACGGCTCGTCGGTGATCCTCTCCGTGTGAGGCTCAGCTCGCCGGCGGGAGGATCTCCCAGACCACGTGCTCGCCGGCGAGCCCCTTGAGCTCCACCGCGTCGCGCTCCACCAGCGTGAGCGCCGCGTCCTCGTCGAGCGCCTCGCGGACCGCGTCGCTGGCGAGGACCTCGCCGCCGTGGGCGAGGCTGGCGACCCGGGCCGCCATGGCCACGTTGCGGCCGAAGTAGTCGCCGTCGCGGGCGACCACCTGGCCGGTGTGGATGCCGATCCGGACCAGGATCGGGCCGTGGCGGCGCAGGGTGACGTCGCGCGGCAGGTCGCGCTGGATGCCGAGTGCCGCTCGGCAGGCGGCCTCGCTGTCGCGGAAGGCGACCATGAAGCCGTCGCCGGCGGTCTTCACCACCTGGCCGCGGTACTTCTCGATCTGCGCGCGCAGCACCCGGTCGTGGGCGGCCAGCACCTTGACCCACGTCGCGTCGCCGAGCCGGTCGTTGAGCGGCGTCGACTCCTCGATGTCGGAGAAGAACAGGGTGACCGTGCCGTCCGAGGCGGCCATGTTGAGGATGTCGGCCCGCTCGTCGTCGCTGGCCCAGGTCTGCAGGTCCTCGACCGTGCTCTGGATCAGCCCGGTGATGCCGTGGGACCGGACCTTCGAGGCGGTCCGGATCACCCGTCGTACGGCGCGCTCGGCGGAGTTCGTCGGCGGCGGCGGGCGCAGCGCCGCGTCCAGGTCCGACTCGAGCTGGGCGACGTGCGCCCGGGTGTCGGCGAGCTGGCGCTGCAGCTGCCCGCGGTCCCGGGCGAACGCGAGGACCAGGCCGAGCAGGCCGACCACCAGGACGCACAGGACCCCGACGACGATCGCCACGTTCGAAGACTAGGGCCAGGAAACCTCTTGCGGGCCGCAGTAGCGTGAGACGGTGACCACTACGGCTCCGACGATCTCCACCCTCGGCGAGCTGCGCGCCTCCGGCCACCAGCACAAGCACCTGCGAGCCGAGCTCCGCGACAACCTGCTGGACCGGCTGGCAGCGGGGGAGGACCCCTGGCCCGGCCTGCACGGCTTCGAGGACACGGTCATCCCGCAGCTCGAGCGGGCGATCATCGCCGGCCACGACGTCGTCCTGCTCGGCGAGCGCGGCCAGGGCAAGACCCGGCTGCTGCGCACCCTGGTCGGCCTGCTCGACGAGTGGACCCCCGTGATCTCCGGCTCCGAGCTCGGCGAGCACCCCTACGACCCGGTCACCGTGACGTCGAAGGCCGCCGTGGCGACCTACGGCGACGACCTGCGGATCTCCTGGCGCCACCGCGAGGAGCGGTACGCCGAGAAGCTCGCCACCCCCGACACCAGCGTCGCCGACCTGATCGGCGACGTCGACCCGATGAAGGTCGCCGAGGGCCGCTCGCTCGGCGACCCGGAGACCATCCACTTCGGCCTGATTCCCCGCTCCCACCGGGGCATCGTCGCCATCAACGAGCTGCCCGACCTCGCCGAGCGGATCCAGGTGGCAATGCTCAACGTGATGGAGGAGCGTGACATCCAGATCCGCGGCTACGTCCTGCGGCTGCCGCTCGACGTGTTCGTCGTCGCCTCCGCGAACCCCGAGGACTACACCAACCGCGGCCGGATCATCACGCCGCTCAAGGACCGCTTCGGCGCCGAGATCCGCACCCACTACCCGAAGGCGCTCGCCGCCGAGATCGCCGTCATCCGGCAGGAGGCGGACCTGCTGCCCGACCGGGTCGACGTCCCCGACTTCCTGGTCGAGATCCTCGCCCGGTTCACCCGCAACCTGCGCGACTCCAGCGCTGTCGACCAGCGCTCGGGCGTCTCCGCCCGGTTCGCGATCGCCGGCGCCGAGACCATCGCCGCCGCAGCCCTGCGCCGCGCCACCATCCAGGGCGAGGACCGGGCCGTGGCGCGGGTCGTCGACCTCGAGACCGCCGTCGACGTGCTCGGCGGCAAGATCGAGTTCGAGTCCGGCGAGGAGGGCCGCGAGGCCGAGATCCTCACCCACCTGCTGCGGACGGCGACCGCCGAGACCGTCCGCGAGAAGTTCCGCGGCCTCGACTTCGCCCTGCTCGTCGACGCGATCGAGGACGGCGCCACCGTCGTGACCGGCGGCCAGGTCACCGCCCGCGACGTGCTCGCCGGGCTGCCGGTGCTCGGCGAGTCGGAGCTCTATGACCAGGTCTGCGATCGCATCTATCACTCAGGGGGCGCCGGCGGCGGCCGCACCGACGGGGAGCGGGCGGCCGCGATCGAGCTCGCCCTCGAGGGGCTGTTCCTCGCCCGCAAGATCGGCAAGGACGTGCAGTTCGGCGAGGCCGGCGTGGAGACGATCTATGGCTGATCCCTCCCCGTTCGGCGTGCGGGTCTCCTCCGGCACCCTCCGTGAGGGGGAGGGGGTCGTGCTCCCGCACGCCTGGACCGAGGAGGGCGTCCTCGCGGGGCCTGCGACCAACGGCGCCCAGCTGCTCCACCTCGCGGTGGCCCTGTGCGTGCTCAACGACACCTACCGCGAGGCCCGGCGGCTCGACGTGCCCGTCCACGGGGTCGCGGTGAGCGCCGACGGCGGCTTCGACGACGTGTGGAACTCGACCGGTATCACCTACGACATCGCCCTCGACACCACCGCTGCCTCCGAGACGGTGCAGCTGCTGCTCGAGGTGGTCGACGAGGTGGCCGAGATCCCGCGCGCGCTGCGAGCCGGCGCCGACGTACGAAGGAGCGAGCAGTGAGCCGCTACCGCAGGTACGACGGCGGCGACCCCCTCGCCCCGCCGGTCGACATCGCCGAGGCGCTCGACGCCATCGGCCAGGACGTGATGGCCGGCTACAGCCCCGAGCGCGCGATGCGGGAGTTCCTGCGCCGCGGCGGCCAGGACCGGGCCGGCCTCGACGACCTCGCCCGCCGGGTGGCCGAGCGCCGCCGCGACCTGCTGCAGCGGCACAACCTCGACGGGACGTTGAACGAGGTGCGCGAGCTTCTCGAGAAGGCGGTCCTCGAGGAGCGCAAGCAGCTGGCCCGCGACGCGATGATGGACGACGGCGACCGCGCCTTCCGCGAGATGCGGCTGCAGAGCCTGCCCGACTCGCCCGCCGCCGCCGTCACCGAGCTCGGCGACTACGACTGGCAGTCCCGCGAGGCGCGCGAGGCCTTCGAGCAGATCAAGGACCTGCTCGGCCGCGAGCTCCTCGACCAGCGCTTCGCCGGCATGAAGCAGGCCCTCGAGAACGCCACCGACGAGGACCGGCAGGCGATCAGCGAGATGCTGGGCGACCTCAACGAGCTGCTCGAGAAGCACGCGCGTGGTGAGGACACCCCCGAGGACTTCCAGGAGTTCATGGCCAAGCACGGCCAGCACTTCCCCGAGAACCCGCAGGACATCGACGAGCTCCTCGACGCGCTCGCCCAGCGCTCCGCCGCGGCCCAGCGGATGCTCAACTCGATGAGCGCCGAGCAGCGGGCCGAGCTGATGCAGCTCTCCGCCCAGGCATTCGGCTCGCCCGCGCTGATGGAGCAGCTCGACCGGCTCGATGCGAACCTCATGTCGCTGCGCCCCGGTGAGGACTGGGGCGGCTCCGAGCAGTTCGGCGACGGCGACCCCTCGACCACCGGCCTCGGCCTCGGCGACGGCACCGGCGTGCTGCAGGACCTCGCCGACCTCGACGCCCTGGCCGACCAGCTGTCCCAGGGGTACGGCGGCGCCCGCCTCGACGATGTCGACCTCGACAAGCTGGCCCGCCAGCTCGGCACCGAGGCCGCCGTCGACGCCCGCAGGCTCCAGGAGCTGGAGAAGGCACTGCGCGAGTCGGGCGCGATGGAGCGCGGCTTCGACGGCGAGCTGCGGCTCACGCCCAAGGCCATGCGCCAGCTCGGCAAGGCACTGCTGCGCGACGTGGCCCAGAGGATGTCCGGCCGGCAGGGCCAGCGCGACGTGCGCCAGGCCGGCGCCGCCGGCGACCTGTCCGGCGCGACCCGCGCCTGGGAGTTCGGCGACACCGAGCCGTGGGACCTGCCCCGCACCATGCTGAACGGCGTGCTGCGCCGCGCCGCGGACCCGGACGGACGACTGCTCGCGATCGACGACGTCGAGGTCGCCGAGACCGAGGCCCGCACCCAGGCCGCGGTCGCGCTGTGCGTCGACACGTCGTTCTCGATGGCGATGGACGGTCGCTGGGTGCCGATGAAGCAGACCGCGCTCGCGCTGCACACCCTGATCGGATCGCGCTTCCGCGGCGACAGCCTGGAGCTGATCGGCTTCGGCCGGCACGCCCAGACCATGCGGATCGAGGAGCTCACCGCCCTCGACGCGCGCTGGGCGAAGGGCACCAACCTCCACCACGCGCTGCTGCTGGCCAACCGGCACTTCCGCAAGCACCCCAACGCCCAGCCCGTGCTGCTCATCGTCACCGACGGCGAGCCGACCTCCCACCTGGAGTCGAGCGGCGACGTCTTCTTCTCCTACCCGCCGCACCCGATGACCATCGCGCTCGCCGTGCGCGAGCTCGACAACGCACGCCGGCTGGGGGCGCAGACGACCTTCTTCCGGCTCGGCGATGACCCTGGCCTGGCCCGCTTCATCGAGTCGATGGCCCGCCGTGTCGAGGGCTCGGTGATCGCGCCGGAGTCCGACGACCTGGGCGCCGCGGTCGTCGGCTCCTACCTCGGATCGCGACGCGGCGGCGCGGGCGGACGCGGCTCCGGGCCGGGGACCTACGGCGACTGGTTCGGTTCGCGCGGGTTCTGGGTCGGCTGATTCCCTCGTCCTGAGCGGGGATTCCGGCGGTCCTGTGGACAACCGGAACCCGTCGTTTCCCGGCCGGGCACGTCGGGCAGCCGGACGTGCATGACGATCACCCTCGATGTCCCGTACGCCGTCCTCACGGCCACCCGCGACCGCTGGGACGAGGCCGCCGACGAGCTCGACGGCGCCTGGCGCCGCCTCGCCAAGGTCTCGACCTCCGACCTCTCCGACGCCGTCACGGCCGCCGTCACGGCCTTCGCCGACCCCTGGGTCGACGAGGTCAAGGCCGTCGCCCGACGGGCGCAGGGGTACGCCGAGGAGTTCGTCTTCTTCCGACGGCTCCTCGTCCTCGTCGACCAGTCCCAGGCCGAGCGGCTGCGCGCGCTGCTCCCGTGGGCCGAGCGCGACGCCGCCGTGGGGGAGGTGAGCTGGCCGTGACCCTCGTCCACGTCCCCGCCCAGGTGCCGCCCTGCCCCGACCTGACCTCGACGCCCACCGGCGCCCAGGACCTCGCCACCGACCTGCGCGCGGCTGCCATCGCCGTCAAGAACGTGCAGGGCTGGGCCGCCTCGATCGCCGCGCCGGCGTGGCAGGGCGACACCGCGCAGGCGCACGACCACGCCGCCACCCAGGTGGCCGTCCGCCTCGACGCCGCGGAGGCCGCGCTCGACAGGGCGGTCACCGCGACCGACCGGTTCGCTGCCCGGCTGAGCCGGCTGTTCGTCCGACGTACCCGGATCAACGCCGACCGTGCCGAGGTCAACGAACGGATCGCCGAGCTCGTCGCCGAGGTGGCTGCCGCGACCGACGACAGCCGGCTCGTCGAGCTCCGGGAACGGGCCGACGTCCTCCACCGCCGGGCGAGTGCCCTGCGGGAGCGGATCGACGCGTGGAAGGCCGCGCGGGCCCGGGTGGAGGCCGACGTCGTCGCCGCCCTCCAGGGCGTCGACAGCGTCAGCGAGGGCCAGTCGGCGGCCGCCGATCCCGGCCGGCCACGCACCGGCGAGCTCACCCGGCAGCTGCGCCGGCTCCGTGGTGACCCGGTCGCGCTGGCCGCTTGGTGGCGCGGGCTGCGCCGCGCCGAGCAGGAGGCGCTCACCACCGAGCACCCCGGCCTGGTCGGCAACACCGGCGGGGTGCCGATGGCCGACCGCGACGAGGCCAACCGGGGCGAGCTCGCCCGCGACCTCGACCTCTACCGGCAGCGGGACCAGGACGGGCAGCTCACCGGGAAGGAGGAACGGGTGCTCGACAACGCGCGGTCCGTGGACGAGGCCCTCGACGAGCACGCCGGACTGACCGACGACGCCGGCGCCCACCTCACGAAGCTGCTCGCCTTCACCCCGGGCCTGCACTCGGGTGACGGCGGCGTGGCGGTCGGCTTCGGTGACCCGGACACCGCCGACCACGTCTCGGTCAACGTGCCCGGCCTGACGACCGACACCTCCAGCATCGGGGGCAACCTCGACAAGACCCTCGTCCTGCACGAGGCGGCGGTCAACGAGGGGAGGGGCAGCGTTGCGTCCGTCTACTGGGCCGACTACGACGCCCCGAGCGGCAACCCGCTCAACCCGCTCGACCCGCGCGGTCAGGCGGACTTCGACGGCGTTGCCCTCACGGGCAAGGCCGAGGCGGGCGGGGAGCGGCTCGGCGACTTCGTCGACGGAGTCCGCGGATCCGATCAGGGGCCGCCGGCCCACCTCACCGTGATCGGTCACAGCTACGGCTCCACGACGCTGGGGCACGCCCTGGCCGACGGTCTCCCGGTCGACGACGCCGTGCTGCTCGGGAGCCCCGGCGTCCCGGCCGAGACCGCCGGTGCGCTGACCGACGCCGACGTATGGGTCGGCAGCAAGGACCACGACCCGGTGTCCCTGCTCGGCAGCGGCGACCGCGGCGGCCTCGGCGCACTCGGCCACGACCCGGCCGACACCGCCTTCGGTGGCACCCGGTTCGAGACCGGCGACGGCGACCTGCGGGCCGAGGAGCTGCTGCACAACCACACCTCGTACTTCACCGGCACCTCGCTCGCCAACCTCGCCCACGTCGTCGCCGCCGCCGACGACGAGGTCACCGGGCAACCGCCACGCGGCGCCCCCGGCGGCGGCCACCTCACGCTGCCCGAGCTCCTGGTCGCCGCCGGCAGCGCGACCGCGGCGGAGGGACTCGCCGACGCCGCCACGTGGACCTGGGAGCACGCGAAGCTCGGTGGGAGGCTGTGAGCATGCGCCTTCTCGGGAACGCAGTGGCACTGCCCGTTGCCCTCCTGCTCGCCGCCGGCCTGACCGGCTGCGACGACGAGGCGGACCGCACGGCTGTCGACGACGTCATCGCGGCAGCGGACGATGCCCGAGCCGGTGTCCTCCACGAGATCGCGGACGCGCTCGTGCTGAGCGGCGCCGAGGGCAGCCGGTCCTTCACCGTCTGCGGCGACGACCTCGCGCCCGGTGGGGTGGTGCTCAACGACCTCGTGCGCTTCGGGTCCTCTGGCGAGCTGACCCAGGAGAAGGCGACGGCCACCGCCGCCGGCCTGCTCGAGGCCGACGGCTGGACGGTCGAGGACCCGGCCGGCCAGACGGCGCTCAGCGCCACCAAGGGCGACTTGTCGTTGAACCTCCGGATCGCGCCCGCCCAGGTCCAGGTCCACCTCCGGGCCGCGTGCATCCGGACGTCGCGGAAGGTCGCCGAGGACTACGACGACCGTCCCGAGATCGGCCTCGCCTGGTCCTCGTAGAGTCGCGGCCGTGGGGGACCTCAGCCTGACCGTCATCGCGCTGCTCGCGCTGGCTGCCCTCACGGCCGGATTCGTCGACGCCGTCGTCGGCGGCGGGGGACTGGTCCAGCTCCCGGCGATCCTGCTCGGGCTGCCGGGCGCGAGCCCGGTCCAGGTGCTCGCCACCAACAAGATCGCCTCGGTGTGCGGTACTGCGGTCAGCTCGCTCACCTACTACCGCCGGATCGGCCCGGACCTGCGCACCGCGCTCCCGCTGATGGCGCTCGCGCTGACCGGCGCCTTCTCCGGCGCGCTCCTGGCCTCGCACATCCCTCGCGACGCGTTCGAGCCGATCGTGCTGGTGGCGCTGGTCGTGGTCGGCGGCTACGTCCTGCTCCGTCCCCAGCTCGGAGAGCAGACCGCGCTCCGGTTCGCCGGGCACCGCCACCTCGTCGCAGCGATGGGCGTCGGGTTCGTGATCGGCTCCTACGACGGGATCCTCGGTCCGGGAACGGGCAGCTTCTTCGTGTTCGCGCTCGTCGGACTGCTCGGCTACGACTTCCTCCAGGCCTCGGCCAAGGCCAAGCTCGCGAACTTCGCGACCAACCTCGGCGCGCTGCTGCTCTTCGTGCCGCAGGGTGCGGTGCTGTGGGACGTCGGCTTGATGATGGGCGCCTGCAACCTGGTCGGCGGCTACCTCGGGGCGCGCACCGCGGTGGCCCGCGGCTCCGGGTTCGTGCGGTTGTTCTTCATCGCCGTGGTGAGTGCGTTCGTCGTGCGCATCGGCGGCGGTGTGCTGGGTCTGTGGTGAGCCGTAACCTGACGACATGAGCATCCCGGTGGACCCCGCGGACCTGCGCCAGGCCCTGGCCGACTTCGACAGCGGCTACCTGCTGACCACGTCCTCACCGCAGGTCAAGGTCGTGACCGTCGACCCGGTCGCCGGCGACGACGGCACGCTGCGGATCGCGGGTCCGGGCAGGGGCACACTGCGCAACCTGGCCGAGAACCCCACGGTGACGGTGGTGTTCCCGCCGCGGGAGCGCCACGGCTACACCCTGCTCGTCGACGGCACCGCCACGACCGACGGCGAGGACGTCCTCGTCACCGCCACGGCCGCCGTGCTGCACCGCCCCGCTGCCCACGCCGACGGCCCGCTCCCGCCCGAGGGCTGCGGTCACGACTGCGCCCCGATCGGCGGCTGACCAGCCGATGCACCCGTTCTGGATCACCGCCTTCCTCGACAGCGCTCCGGCGCACCACCAGGAGACGGTGGGCTTCTGGCAGGAGGCGACCGGGTACGCCGTCTCGCCGCCGCGCGGCGCCCACGACGAGTTCGCCTCGCTGCTGGCGCCCGACGGCGACCCGTACCTCAAGGTGCAACGCCGCCACGCGGGCGCGGACCGGATCCACCTCGACCTGCACGTCACCGACCCGCTGGCCGCGGCCGACGCGGCGCGGGTGGCGGGCGCGACGATCGTCGCCGACCGTGGGTACGTCGTGATGGCCTCGCCCGCCGGCTTCGTGTTCTGCCTCGTCGACCACGCCGCGTCCCGGGTGCCGGCGGCCACGGTGCACGGGCACGGGTCAGCGTCGCGGGTGCGCCAGGTCGCGATCGACGTGCCGCGGGCGTCGTACGACAGGGAGCTGGCGTTCTGGACCGCCGTGACCGGGTGGTCGCTGCGGCAGTCCGTGGTCGCCGAGGAGTTCCACGTTCTCGACGCTCCCGCCGGCCATCCGCTCGGCTTGCTGGTCCAGCGTCTCGGCGCCGACGACACCGGAGAGGTCCGCGCGCACCTCGACTGGGGGACCACGGACCGCGCCGCGGAGACCGAGCGGCACCTCGGCCTCGGTGCGCGGGTGCTCGCGCAGCACCGCCACTGGACCGTGCTCGCCGACCCGAACGGGCGGGCCTACTGCCTCACGGACGTGGCGCCCTAGCGTGCAGTCGGGCTGAAGCCCGGCAGGAACTCCTGCATGATCGCGCGGAACGGTGCCTCGGCCTCGAGCTGGCTGAGCACGCCGACGCCGCCGAGCCAGGTGCGGTGGATCAGGACGTAGGACGGCGGCAGGTTGAGCTTGATGCTCACCGTGTAGGCCGGGTCCCTGGGGTTGTTGATCCTCTGGAACTGCTCGCGCATCCACTCCCGGCTGAACCGGAACCGCTCGACGAGGGTGGGGTCGACGAACGGCGCGAGGTAGTCCATGAGCAGCTCGGGCTCGATCTGGATGCGGTCCTTGAGGAAGCCCTCGGCTCGCAGCTCCGCGATCAGCCCGTCGCCGTCGCCGGCCGCGCACAGCGTGATCAGCCGGCCCATCGGCGCGGGCAGGCCGCGCTGCGGGAGCCGGGCCACGGCTCCGTAGTCGAGCACCCCGATCCGGCCGGGCGCGCCGTCGTCGTCGGGGATCACCCGGAAGTTGCCGGGGTGCGGGTCGGCGTGGAGGAGTCCGGTGCGGGCGGGCCCGGAGAACAGGAAGCGCGTGAAGATCTCGCCGTAGTGGTCGCGCTCCTCGGGCGTGCCGTCGGCGATGACCGACGCCAGTGATCCCGCGGAGTCGAGCCACTCGGTGACCAGGACGCGGGGACCGACGGCGACGACGTCGGGTACGACGATGTGCGGGTCGTCGCGGAACGCCTGCGCGAACTCCCGCTGCGCCTCGGCCTCGAGGTCGTAGTCGAGCTCCTCGCGGGCCCGGGCCTGGACCTCCTCGACGAGCGGCTTCATGTCGACCCCGGGGATGAGGGGCCCGATCGCCCGGGCCGCCCGGGCCAGGGTGCGCAGGTCGGCCATCAGCGCGTCGCCGGCGTTGGGGTACTGGACCTTCACCGCGACCCGGCGGCCGTCGTACCACCGGCCCTCGTGGACCTGCCCGATGCTCGCGGCCGCCGTCGGTGCCCCGTCGAGCCAGACCAGGCGGTCCTTCCAGTCCACGCCGAGGTCCTCGGTGAGGATCGTGCGCACGGTCTGGGTGGGCATCGGGGGAGCGGAGTCCTGGAGCCGGGTGAGCTGCTCGCGGTACGGCGCCGCCATCTCCTCCGGGAGCGCCGACTCGAGCACGCTCAGCGCCTGCCCGAACTTCATCGCGCCGCCCTTGAGCTCGCCGAGCGTCCGGAACAGCTGCTCCGCCGTCCGCTGCTGGATCTCGCTCATCACCGCCTCGGGAGCCGCGCCGCCCAGGCGCTTCCCGAACCCGAGCGCCGTGCGACCGGCGTACCCGAGGGGGAGTGCCGCGAGCCGCGCGGTGCGCGCCGCGGCCTTCCGGGGAAGGTCAGCCATGGCCCCATTGTCGGGCATGGGGCAACCTGCTTCAGCGGTACGCGTCGACCCGGATCTCCGCGGCCCGCGCCTCCTGCTGGTCGCGCACGCACTTGGCGAGCGCGAAGGAGGAGTTCACGAGGAAGAGCGCGCCGAGGCAGAGGAACGCGCGGATCCAGCCGTCGACCGGCAGGAAGTAGATGCCGCCGACCATGAACACCAGCGCGGCGGCGAAGGAGATGGCGGACTGGAGGTAGAAGGCGTACGTCGTCTTGGTCATGCGACGAGGGTGGCGGCTGTGTGCGGCGGGTGACGTGAGTACACCTGCTCAACGGGGATGGCCCGTTGGGAGGTGTCGGTCGTGCGAGGTCAGTCCGCCGGGCCGAGGGTGCGCCCGCCGGCACCCGGGGCGGGCTCCTTGAGCTCCACGAACAGCACGTGGGTCGGGGTGTCGCCGATGTTCTCCCCGTGGTGCTCCTGTGCCGGCAGCCAGCCCACCGTCCCTGCCGTCATCTCCACCTCGCGCTGCTGGTCACCGGCGACCAGCCGGCGGCGGAAGGACGACAGCGTGTACATCACGCTGTCCGGGTGCGCGTGCGGCGTGGTCCGCGCACCCGGCTCGTCGCGGTACTCCAGCACCCGCACGCGGTCGTTCTCGAAGACCACCGTGTAGTGGTCCGGGTTGCTCGTCACCGGGTCCTCGGCCATCACCCGACCATCGCACCGCGCGACGGTCGTGACCATGGCCCGAACGGGTCAGGCGGCGGAGGTGGTCAGGCGGTCTCGGGGAACGGGATGCCGGTGTTCGCGTGGCAGCGGTAGCCGTTGGGCACCTTGTGCAGGTACTGCTGATGGTGCGGCTCGGCGTAGTAGTACGCGCCGGCCGGCTCGATCTCGGTCGTGATGTCGCCGTAGCCGCGGCGGGCGATCTCGTCGCCGTAGACCTTGGTCAGCTCGCGCGCGACCTGCTCCTGCTCGGGGGTCGTGTAGTAGATCGCCGAGCGGTACTGGGTGCCGACGTCGTTGCCCTGGCGCATGCCCTGGGTGGGGTCGTGGACCACGAAGAACTGCTTGACCAGGTCGGCGTAGGAGACCCGGTCGGGGTCGAAGACGATCCGGACGGCCTCGGTGTGGCCGGTGCGGCCGCTGCAGACCTCCTCGTACGTCGGGTTCGGGCTGGTCCCGCCGGCGTACCCGACCGACGTCGACCAGACGCCGGGGACCTGCCAGTAGATCTCCTCGGCGCCCCAGAAGCAGCCGAGGCCGAAGATCGCGACCTCGAGGCCGTCGGGCACGTCGTCGGTGACCAGCGGGGTGCCCAGGACCTCGTGCTGCGCGGGGAGGGGGAACGCCGGGGTGGGGCGGCCGGGCAGTGCCTCGGCGGGGTCGACCAGCTCGGTCTTGCGGCGGGAGAACATGGGTCCATTCTCTCCCGGCGCGCAAGGGGGCTCAGGCGGCGCCGTGCGCGGCGCACCAGGCGTCGCGCTTCGTCGGCCTCGCGACGAAGAACGCGCGGATCAGCTGCGCCTGCAGGGCCGCGTAGACCTCGATCTCCTTCTCGACCAGGCGCTTGGCCGCGGGGGTCCGCGCCAGCACCAGCGCCTCGGCGTTGCGCCAGACCATCTCGCGCCAGCCGCGCATGATCACGCCGGCGACCGCCTCCTCGGCGGTGCCGGCGTCGATGTCGTCGAAGGTCGGGTCGAAGCGTGCGGCCTCCTCGGCGAACACCGGGGCGTAGAGGCTGTCGAGGCGGTTGTTGTAGCGGTTGTGGTCGGCCTTGTGGCTGCCGTCCGGACCGGTGAGGCCGACCGTCGCCAACACGTGCGGGAAGTCGCTGTTGATGTGGGCGTTCATGGCGAGCAGGAAGTTGCCCAGCCCGCTCATCGCCCGGTCGTCCTCGGCCTGGAGCGCGATCCGCCACGCGGCCGGGATGCCCGTGCGGTCGCCCGCGGCCCATCGTGCGGTGGTGTCGAAGTACATCTGCGCGAACACCGCGTCGACGCGGTTGAGCCAGGCGCGGTCCGCGAAGTACCCGCTGCGGACCGCGTCACGGACGTTCTCGGTCACCCGGAGGTAGGCCAGCGAGAAGATCGCGCTGTGCGAGCAGCTGCTCGCGAGGCCGTCGAGCCGGGTCTGCATCCGGGCGACCACGTCGTCGATGCACGCGTCGGCCCCGCTGACGCAGACCTCACCGGTGTAGGGCGTCGCGGGGACCGGCAGCGGAGCCAGCAGGGCGACCACGGCGTCCAGCGGTGGCAGGAGCAGGGCGCGCAGCGGGTCCGGGTCGTCGCCGTAGCCGGTCGCCGTGGCGGGTGCGGGCGCCGCGACGGTGGTGACGGCGAGCAGGCAGGGCAGGACGACGGCGGCCAGGAGCCGGGTGAGGGCGGTCACACGCCGGAAACGAGCGAATGCTCGCTTTGGTCACGGGACGACGCCGCCTGAGTAGGCTCGAACGGTGAGCGACAACCACATCGACGAGCACCTCGACGGCGCCGGCTTCGAGACCCGGGCCATCCACGCCGGCTACGCACCCGACCCGACCACCGGTGCGGTGATCCCGCCCATCTACGCGACCTCGACCTACGCCCAGGACGGCGTGGGCGGGCTGCGCAACGGCTACGAGTACAGCCGCTCGGCCAACCCCACGCGCACGGCGCTGGAGTCGACCCTGGCGGCGCTCGAGGGAGGGGCGCACGGGTACGCCTTCGCCTCCGGCCTCGCGGCCGAGGACACCCTGATCCGCGCGCTGTGCAAGCCGGGCGACCACGTGGTCCTGCCCAATGACGCCTACGGCGGCACGTTCCGCCTCTTCGACAAGGTCGCGACGGTCTGGGGCGTCGAGCACAGCCCGGCGCCGGTGACCGACGTCGACGCGGTGCGCGCGGCGATCAAGCCTGGCGTCACGCGGATGGTGTGGGTCGAGACGCCGACCAACCCGCTGCTGTCGATCGGTGACATCGAGGCGCTCGCCGCTGTGGCCCACGACGCGGGCGCCCTGCTCGTCGTCGACAACACCTTCGCGTCGTCGTACCTCCAGCAGCCGCTGGCCCTCGGCGCCGACGTGGTCGTCCACTCGACGACGAAGTACGCCGGCGGCCACTCCGACGTCGTCGGCGGTGCGCTCGTCGTGGACGACGACGCGCTGGCCGAGCGGATCGGGTTCCACCAGAACTCCATCGGCGGCGTGGCCGGCCCGTTCGACTCGTGGCTGGTGCTGCGTGGCCTCAAGACCCTCGCGCTGCGGATGGAGCGCCACAGCGACAACGCCGAGAAGGTCGCCGACTTCCTGGGCAGCCACCCGGCGGTCAGCCAGGTGATCTACCCCGGACTCGCCGACCACCCCGGCCACGCCGTCGCCAGCCGTCAGATGAAGCGCTACGGCGGCATGGTCTCCTTCCGCGTCAAGGGCGGCGAGGAGCAGGCGCTCGCGATCTGTGCGGCGACGAAGGTCTTCACCCTGGGCGAGTCGCTCGGCGGCGTCGAGTCGCTGATCGAGCACCCGGGCCGGATGACCCACGCCAGCGTCGCGGGCACCGACCTCGAGGTCCCGGCCGACCTGGTCCGGCTCAGCGTCGGCATCGAGACCTCCGAGGACCAGCTCGCCGATCTCGACCGGGCGCTGGCCTCCACGACCTGAACCGACCGTCTAGCCTGACCGGGTGACCAGCGACGGCGCGACCGAGTCCGCAGAGGCGAGCGAGCCCGAGGAGGAGGCGCCGCCGCTGGGCCCCGAGCCCGACGAGCGCGACGAACGCGACGAGCGGCTGTTCCGCCGCTTCGCCCACCAGTGGGCGCTGCTGCGCGAGGAGCGCGACGAGCGACGGCACGAGCCGCCGTCGTTCAGCACCGGTCCCTCGAACCTGCGCCGAGCGGAGGTTCCCTACGGGCTCGACCTGGCGGCCGGCTGGGCCTGGCGCCTGCTGCTGATCGCCGGGGCGGGCTACCTGCTGCTGTGGCTCGTCGGCTACTTCGCCGTGGTCACCGTGCCACTCGCCGTCGCGCTGCTGATCAGCGCGCTGGCGGCGCCGTTCGCGCAGGGGGTCAACCGCGCCGGCCTGCCGCGCGGGCTGTCGGCCCTGCTCGTGGTGATCACGGGGTTCGTGGTGGTCGGCATGCTGCTGACCTTCGCCGGCCAGCAGGTCGCGGCCGGCGCCAACGACCTCGCGGACTCGACGGTCCAGGGTCTGCAGGAGATCCGCGACTGGCTGCGGGACGGGCCGCTGCACGCCAGCGACTCGCAGATCAACGACTACATCAAGAGCGCCCAGGACCTGATCACCGAGCGGTCCAAGGACGGCAAGGTGATCACGCAGGTCACCGAGGTCGGCGCCGCGCTCGGCCACGTCGTGGCCGGGTTCTTCATCGCGCTCTTCGCGACCTACTTCTTCCTCGCCGACGGCGACCGGATCTGGTCGTGGGTGGTCCGGCTGGCGCCGCGCGCCGCCCGGGAGCGGGTCGACAGCTCGGGCCGGGTGGCCTGGCTGTCGCTGGTCCAGTTCGTCCGGGCCACCGTCGTGGTCGCGCTGGTCGACGCGACCGGCATCGCGATCGGCGCCGCGATCCTCAAGGTGCCGTTCGTGCTGGCGATCGGCGTCCTGGTCTTCCTCGGCGCCTTCGTGCCGATGATCGGTGCGACCATCGCCGGCAGCGTCGCGATCCTGGTCGCGCTCGTCGACCAGGGACCGGTGACCGCGCTGCTGATGCTCGCCGTGGTGATCGGCGTGCAGCAGCTCGAGGGCCACGTGCTGCAGCCGTTCCTGCTCGGCCGGTGGGTCTCGTTGCACCCGCTCGGCGTGATCCTGGCGATCGCCTGCGGCGTGCTGGTCGCGGGCGTGGCGGGCGCGCTGGTCGCCGTACCGCTGGCTGCGGCGGCGAACGCCGTGGTGCTGCACCTGGCCGAGATGGCCGAAATGGCCGAACCGCCGGCCTCCGAGGAGGAGACCGGCGGTCCGGAGGAAGAACCTCAGCCGGCGTAGGGCTTCGCGTCGAGGATGACGACCGTCTGGGTCTTGCCGTTGACCTCGTAGGAGACGGTGTCGCCCTTGCTGCGGCCGTTGATGGCCTGGCCCAGCGGCGACTGCGGCGAGTAGACGGTCAGGCCCTCGGGGTCGATCTCGCGCGCGCCGAGGAGGAAGGACTCCGCCTCGTCGTCGTCATCGCCCTCGAACTTGTAGGTCACGACCATGCCCGGCTCGACGACACCGTCGTCGGGAGGCGTCTCGCCCACCTCGGCACGACGGAGCATGTCCTTGAGCTGGAGGATGCGGGCCTCGTTCTTGCCCTGCTCCTCGCGCGCGGCGTGGTAGCCGCCGTTCTCCTTCAGGTCACCCTCGTCGCGCGCAGCACTGATCTCGGCAACGATCTCGGCGCGGCGGGGCCCCTGGAGGTGCTCCAGCTCGGCCTGCAGCTTGTCGTAGGCGTCCTGGGTCAGCCAGATCGTGTTCTGGCCGCTCTGGTCGGTCTGCGTCATGGGTGCTCCTGCACATGCTCGTTCGCGTACCCGTCCGGGTACATGAACGATCGAGTCTACCGGTAGCGGGTCTGTCCGGCGGTCTTGCAGCCGATCCACTCGACCGTCGTGGCCCGGCGCTCGGTGCGCACGGTCACCTCCTGCACGGCCTCCTCGTCGCGTCCCGGGGTGAACGACTGCTCGCCGACGACCGCCTTGTCGTGGGAGATCGCGCGGGCCACGCAGGTCGCGTCGACCGGGCCGTCGCCGTAGGTCACCCGGACCCGGATCGTCGCCGTGTGGTCGTCGACCACCTCGTGCCCGATCTCCTCGGAGGAGACGGCCGGGTTGGCGTGGAAGAGCATCGCCCACAGCAACCAGCCGAGGAAGACGACCACGACCGTGCCGGCGCCGACCACGACGGCCGTGCGCCGACCGCGCGACGGAGCGCCGTAGCGCTGGGCCAGGTTGCCGGGGGAGGTGCTCACCGATCCATGGTCCCATGAGGGCGATCCCTACGATGGTGCGCATGCCCACCTCGCACGCGCCTGCCACCGACCGCTCCGGGCTGCGGTTGATGCACGTCCACGCCCACCCCGACGACGAGTCGAGCAAGGGCGCCGCGTCGACGGCGATGTACGCCGCCCAGGGTGCCGACGTCCGCGTCGTCACCTGCACCGGCGGCGAGCGCGGCTCCATCCTCAACCCGAAGATGGACCGCCCGGACATCCTCGAGAACATCACCGAGGTGCGCCGCCAGGAGATGGAGCGGGCCCGCGACATCCTCGGGATCTCGCAGTCCTGGCTGGGGTTCATCGACTCCGGCTGGCCCGACGGCGACCCGAAGCCGCCGCTGCCCGAGGGCTGCTTCGGCCTCGTGCCGCTCGAGGAGGCGGCCGAGCGGCTGGTGCGGCAGATCCGCGAGTTCCGGCCGCACGTCGTGACGACGTACGACGAGCGCGGCGGCTACCCGCACCCCGACCACATCCGCTGCCACGAGGTGAGCGTCGCGGCCTTCGAGGCGGCCGGCGACCCCGAGCGGTTCCCCGACGCGGGGGAGCCGTGGCAGCCGCTGAAGCTCTACTACCACCACTCGTTCAACCGGCCGCGGATGCAGGCGCTGCACGACGCGATGCTCGCCCACGGCCTGGAGTCGCCGTGGGAGGAGCGCCTCAAGGAGTGGAAGCCGGAGCCCGAGTGGGACGCCCGGATCACCACCCGCGTGCCCTGCGCCGACTACTTCGGCGTCCGTGACCAGGCGCTCCTCGCGCACGCCACCCAGATCGACCCCGACGGCTTCTGGTTCGCGATCCCGCGCGAGCTGCAGCAGGAGGTGTGGCCCACGGAGGACTTCGAGCTCGTCGTGAGCCACGTCGCCTCCTCGACGCCCGAGGACGACCTCTTCGCCGGCGTCACCCCCGACGCCTGACACACTGAGGTCATGCATGCCGTCGTCGCCACCGTCGTCTCCGCCGTGGCCGCCAAGGACAAGCCGGTCGACCAGGACACCAACATCGTGGCGGGCTGGACGGCGTTCTGGATCTTCCTGCTGCTGATCGCCGCCGTCGTGGTGATCGGCTTCGCGCTGACCCGCAGCCTGCGCACCGCGGCCCGGGCCAAGGACGCGGGGGTGTACGGCGACGAGCCGGTCGACGACGCCCCGGAGTCCGCGGAGGAGTGAACCGGTGATCGGTCTCGACCAGCTCCTCGGCTTCGGCCTGGCCGCGCTGGTCCTGATCGTCATCCCCGGCCCGAGCGTGGTCTTCGTGGTCGGCCGTGCGGTGTCCTACGGCCAACGGGTGGCGCTGGCCAGCGTGCTCGGCAACACGGCCGGCCTGCTCCTCGTCATGGTGCTCGTGTGTCTCGGCCTGGGCGCGATCGTCGCCGAGTCACAGCTGGTCTTCACGCTCATCAAGCTCGCCGGCGCGGCCTTCCTGGTCTGGCTCGGCATCCAGGCGCTGCGGCACCGCCGCGAGATGCGGATGGGCAGCGGCGAGGCCCGCACACCGCTGTCGTGGCGCACGGCCCTGCGGCAGGGCTTCGTGGTCGGGGTGAGCAACCCGAAGGGCTTCATGATGTTCGCGGCGCTGCTGCCGCCGTTCGTCGACCGCTCGGCCGGTGCCGCCTCGGTCCCGGCACAGATGCTGAGCCTGGGACTGGTCGCGATCACGATCGGCCTGCTCTGCGACTCGACCTGGGCCCTGGCCGCCGGCCGGGCGCGCGACTGGTTCGTCGCCTCCGAGCGGCGCGGCAGCGCGCTCGGTGCGATCGGCGGGACGTCGATGATCGGGCTCGGCGTGGGCATGGCCCTCACCGGTCACGCGAGCAGGTAGCCGCCCACCAGCGCCAGCACCTCGTCGAGCAGCTGGTCGCGGGTGACCGCCTCGGGCTGGTCGAGCACCCAGCGCATGGCGAGGTTCTCGATCGCCAGCACCACGACCCAGGCGGTGACCGCGGGGTTCGGTCGGGTGGTGGTGCCGGGCCGGGCGGCGAGGTACGTCGTCACGAGCTCCCGCACCCGGCGCTCCAGCGCAGCTCGGCGTTCGCGGTTGCGCTGCACGGGCAGCTCCTCGGCCACGACGCGCAGCAGCTCGCGGTCGGCCTCCAGGGCGGTGAGCAGGGCGTCTGCCGTGTCCCGCACCATCGCCGGGCCGAACTCGCCGATCCGGTCGGCCAGCGAGGCGGCGACCCGGTCGGCGACCTCCTCCCAGTACCGGTCGATGACGACCTCGAGGATCGCGGCCTTGTCGGGGAAGTACTGGTAGAGCGAGCCGGGACTCACGCCCGCGACGGTCGCGACCCGGTTGGTGCTGAAGGCGTCGTACCCACGCTCGACGAGGACCGTGCGCCCGGCAGCGACGATCCGCTCGACCATCTCCCGGGACCGGGCCTGCTGCGGGGCCTTGCGCACGTGAGGACTGTAGGGGCTCAGGCAGTGCGGCTGGTCAGCAGGCGGCGCTTGGCGGCGTACATCCGGGCGTCGGCCTCGAGCAGGGCGTCGGGGAGCAGGCCGATGTCGGTGACCGGGGCGGTGCCGACGCTGGCGCGGCGTCCGACCGCGGCGGCGAGCCGGGCGTGCAGGTCGTCGGGGGACAGGCCGGGGGCGAGGACGGCGAACTCGTCGCCGCCCAGCCGGGCCACCACGTCGGTGCCCCGCACCGCCGTGGACAGCGCGTTCGCGAGGCGGCGGATGAAGGCGTCACCGGCGCTGTGGCCGTTGGTGTCGTTGACGAGCTTGAGGCCGTCGAGGTCGACGAAGCCGACGGCGGCGGGCGTGCCGGGCGCCCAGCGCGTGCGCGCCTGCTCGAAGAAGCCGCGCCGGTTCCACAGCCCCGTGAGCTCGTCGGTCGTGGCCAGGTGGTGGGTCGCCTCGCGCAGGGCGACGGCGGAGGCGAGCTGGTCGTGGACGGCGAGCTTGTCGAGCGCGACCGAGGTGGCGTTGGCCAGCCCCTGGAGCAGGGCGACCTCGGCGTCGGTGGCGGTGTGGTGCTCGGCCCAGTAGGCGCCGATCGCGGCGATCGGGTCCAGGGTGCGCACCGGCATCATCACCAGGCTCTGGACGAACGTCGGCCGGTACGCCTCGTGGGGGATCCGGTCGTCGAGGTAGATGTCGGGGATGACCACGTGCTGCCTGTGGAGCATGGCCCAGCCGCTGATGCAGGCCTCGAGGGGGAAGCGGTGGCCCTTCCAGAGCGGGGCGATCGCGTCCTCGTCGGCGTAGAAGCACTGCTCGCCGTCGCGCAGCACGAAGGTCGCGCCGTCGCAGTCGGCGAGCTCGCGCGCCGCGGTCCGCACGACCTCCTGGACGCTCGGCAGGTCGGCGGCCATCGACAGCTCCTGCACGGCGAGCAGCAGGCGGTCCAGCTGGGCGGGCTCCATGGCGACATCCTTCCATTCGCGAGTTGAATGCGAGCAAATACTCGCGTCAGGATGGTGGCATGAGCACCGACGTGGCCCAGCCGCTCCCGCAGCCGCTCCCGCAGCCCTTCCCGTCCCGGTTCCGTGCCGGTGGGGAGCGCAACCGCCGCCTGGGCCGCCCGCTCAAGGTGGTCGGGCGGGTGCGGGGCACCGACGAGGCGCTGCTCGAGCGGATCGGGCGCGCGATGCTCGAGCGCGACGAGCTCGGCGCGGCCCTCGCGGACGCGATCCGGTTGCGAGGGGACGACCCCGGCCGGGTCCGGATGGACCAGTTCCGCAGGGCGCTCGAGGGCGGCCTGGTCGCCGTCCCCGATGCGCCACCGGCCCTCGTCGCCTTCCTCGCCGAGCTCGAGCAGGACCCCGCGTGGCTCGACCGCGACCTCGTCGAGGAGGGAGCCCGGGTCTTCCGGCGGCTCGGGCAGAACGCCCAGGACGTGCTGCTCCAGCTCTCGCTCGTCGGCGGGTACCGGTTCGGCGGTCCCACCGACCTGCTCGTCGCGACCGGTGGGCTGGCCGGTGCGCAGACCCTGCGCCGCCTCGCCGAGACCCAGAAGTGGGGCGCCAGCCTCACCGACCCGGGCTCCCTCGCGGCGCCGCGCGCGGGCCGCCCGCCGGGCGAGGGTTGGCGACTGACCGTCCACGTCCGGCTGATGCACGCGCTGGTCAACCACGCCTTCGAGGACACCTGGGACACCGCGCAGTGGGGGCTGCCGATCAACCAGGCCGACCAGGCCTCGACCCTCGGCCTGTTCGACGGGGTGCTGATCATCGGCTCCCGCGCCCTCGGCGTACCGATCTCGGCGTCGGAGTCCCGGGCCCTGATGCACCTGTGGAAGTACGTCGGCTGGCTGATGGGCGTCCACCCCGACTTCCTCGTCGACGACGAGTGGGAGCGGCACCGCATCGACTACCACGTGCTGCTCGCGCAGGGACCGCTCACCGAGGCCGGGCCCCAGCTGGCGCAGGCCGTCGTCGAGGCCCAGGCGCTGCGTCGCTATCCCGGCTGGCCGGCGGCGCTGCAGGCGGCGCGTGCCCGCTACGAACGAGAGCGCCTGCTCTCGATGCTGACGGTCTTCCTCGGCCCCGAGAGCATGCGCGAGCTCGGCCTGCCGATGCGGCCGCCGTGGGCGCACGCCTACCTGGTGGTGCTCAACACGCTGCGCTACCGCGTGCTCAAGCGGCTGCCCGGCGGCCCCGACCGACTCGCCCGGTGGGGCGGGCGGCGGGCGCAGTGGCTGCTCGACAGCTACTTCCAGGGCGACGCGGAGGACGTCGGCGAGCTCAGGGCGTGATCGTGGCGGGCTCGCCGGTGTCGCGGACCAGGTAGACCCACGGGAAGGCGCGGCAGCCGACCTGCCACCCGTCCTTCTCGTGGCGGCCCAGGCTGCCGCTCCACACGACCCGCTTGTGCTCCCACTGCGTGGCGGTGCGGACCATCCGGTGCCGCAGCAGGCCGGCGCCGACGGTGTGCCAGCCGAGGCGGCCGGCGAGCTCGAGCTCCTGCATCTCGTCGAACGCCGTGACCGGTCCGAGCCAGCGCTCCTCGGGGCTGTCGGCGGGGTTGCCGGCGGGCTCGCGGCCGAAGCGCTGCTGGGCGGCCTGCCGGGTCAGGCCCAGGGTGCTGCCGATGGCCGACCAGCTGTGTCCGCCGGCGCGGGCGGCGTTGACCGCCTGCTGGAGCAGGTCGGCGGTGACCAGGTCCGCGTCCGCCGTACGACGGACCAGGGCGAGCTGGTCCTGCGCGTCGGCGCCGCTCAGGATCGCGCGGCCGATGGCCTCGGCGAGGTCGCTCACCGCTGGTCCTCGTCGCGGCTGGGCAGCCACATGCCGTCGTCCTTCCGCTTGCGCAGGCGGGCGGACATCGTGGCGACGCCGATCAGGACGAGTGCGACCCCGGCGCCCTGGCCGAACCCGCGCAGGAGGCCGTGGAGGGAGAGGGTGCTGGTGATCAGCGCGACGCCGAGCAGGATCAGGACGAGGGACTTGTCGGGCATATGTCAACGATCTCTTGACGCATCCTGGATGTCAACCTCGCATTGACGCCTGGCGGCTGGTGGGTGTCGGCGGCGTGTGGGAGATTGCCGTCGTGCCTCGCCCGACCCGCCCCGACGTCCCCGGCGCCTACCTCGCCCGGCTGCGTGCGATCTTCGCGCGGCTGCCCGAGTGCCACGAGGAGGAGGCGTGGGTCGGCGTGCGTTGGAGGGTCGCCGGGACGACCGTCACCGTCGCCCACGTGTTCGGCGGCGAGGACCAGCTGTTCCGCATCACCTTCCGCGCCGAGCCGGACGAGGTGATGGCCTTCCAGCACCTCGGGGCGCCCTACTTCAAGGGCGAGTGGGGCAACAACGTGGTCGGGATGCTCGTCGACGACGACACCGACTGGGTCGAGCTGGGTGAGCTGCTCACCGACTCGTTCTGCCTGCAGGCGCCGCAGCGCCTCGTCGACCGCGTGGACCGGCCGGGGGCCTAGTCCCCGCGGGTGCGCACCAGCCGCAGGCCGGTCGCGAGCAACCACACGAGCCAGGCGACGTAGCCGGGCATCCCCACGAACAGCAGCGGCGAGCCGTCCGCGATCGCGAGGCTGCACGCCCCGGCGGCGAGCAGCAGGCTCCCTCCGGCGACGCCGAGCAGCCGCTGCCACCGCGGCGTCAGCCCGCTCGCGTGCGCCGCCAGGGCGGCGCCGGCGAAGGTGGTGCCGAGCGCCGGCAGCGCCAGCGCGAACGCCGCCGCGTGCAGCTGCCAGACGAGCTCGAGCTCCGGGCTCGGCTCGACGAGCCCGTCGGCGTGCAGCACGACACCGTTCCACAGCACGGCGTAGAGGGCGAGGACCGCAGCGAGGGTCGCGCCCGCGGCCACGGCCAACCGCGACCAGTCCGCGCCCGCACCCCCGCGGCGCTCGACGAGCCCGTGGAGCCCGGTCACGAACCCGAGCAGCAGCGGCAGGTTCAGCGCCTCCAGGCCGACCGCGAACGCGACTGCACCCCGGTGCTCCGCGTGGAAGGCGAGGACGTCCTCGGTCGGATCGCCGTAGCCCGGTGCTCCCACCCCGACCAGCACGGCGTTCTGGACCAGCAGCGACGCCGCCAGCGCGATCGCCGTCAGGGCGACGATCTTCCTCGTTGACCTCATCGGCTGCTCCTTCGTCGCGGTCGGATCGGCTGCGACTCCAGCATCGACGAGGTCGGCGGCGGCCGGATCGGCCTCGGGGCTCGTGCTCGATCCGCCGAAGGAACGGTCCGGTCCTCGTGCTTCGGGTCGGTCCGCGAGCTGATCAGCCCTCGGCCGAGCGGGACCAGCCTTCCTCGGTCTCGTCGATCGGCGCCCAGCTGGGGATGAGGAAGAGGCCGGTCGCCTCGACCGCCGCGTCCTGACCGGGTACGCCGATCTGCGCCTCGACGGTGATCTTGCGGCCCTCCTCGTGGGCGATCCGGGCCTCCATCCGGACCGGGCCGAGCGGCAGCGGCCGCCGGTAGCGCAGGGTGAGGGTGCCGGTCATGGTGAGGCGCCGGAACCCACTGGCCGTCTCGCCCATGATCTGGTCGAGCATCAGCGCGGAGACGCCGCCGTGGACCATTCCCGGCGGGCCTTCGTACGCCGCGCCCAGGGTCATCTCGGCGTGGGCGTTGCCGAAGCCGTCGTGGACGATGTCGACCGGCGGCGCGACCGCGTTGCCGCGCCCGACGACGGCGTTGCCCCAGTTCCAGCTGCGGCCCTCGGAGTTGTAGCGGACCCCCGCGGAGCCGGGCAGCTGCTGCCGACGCAGGCGGGCGGCGAGCGCGGCGACCTCGGCCTGCACGGCGGCCAGCTCCTCGTCGGGGACGGTGCTGCGGATGGTCGCGTCGACGAGCTCGCGCACCGAGTCGGCGAGGGCGGAGACTGCCTTCTCGCGACGGTCGACCTCGTCGGTCGGGATCTCGTCGTGGATGAACATCTCCATGGTCATCCCTAGATTGTCGGGCATGAGTGACCGCGCTCCCGATGCCGCCCCCGCCGTCCAGACCATCCGCGTCGAGCGCACCCTGGTGATCGGCCTCGACCGCCCGGCCAAGCGCAACGCCATCAACGGCGCGGTGACCCGCGGCCTCGACGAGGCGCTGAACCTGCTCGAGGACGACGACGAGCTGTGGTGCGGCGTGCTGACCGGCGGCCCGTCGGTCTTCTCGGCGGGCGCCGACCTCGCCGAGGGACCCGGCGAGCCGACCGAGCGCGGCGGCATCGCCGGGATCATGTCGCGCCGCCGGCCCAAGCCGCTGGTCGCCGCGGTCGAGGGGTACGCGCTCGGCGGCGGCCTCGAGCTGGTGCTGTGCTGCGACCTCGTCGTCGCCTCCCGCACGGCGACCTTCGGCTTCCCCGAGGTCAAGCGTGGCCTGATGCCCGACTTCGGCGGTGTCTTCCGCGCGCCGCGGGTGCTGCCCGCCAACGTCGCCCGCGAGATGCTGCTGACCGGCGACCCGATCGGCGCCGAGCGCGCCGAGCGGCTCGGCCTCGTCAACCGCCTGGTCGAGCCCGGCACCACGCTCGACGTCGCCCTGGGCCTCGCCGCCACGATCAGCGGCAACGCCCCGCTCGCGGTCCGCGCCGCCCTCGCGCTGGCGAACGACGAGATCAACGGCGACGAGACCGCCAGCTGGGCCGCCAGCCACGCCGCGCACGAGCGGCTGCTCGCCTCCGCCGACGTCGCCGAGGGGATCGGCGCCTTCTTCGAGCGGCGCGAGCCGCGCTGGACGGGTCGCTAGGACACGCCCTGGCCGTTCGGCAGGGCCGAGCGCAGCCAGCCGCCCAGCTCCCGGACGACCTCGGTCGCCGCGCGGACCGTCCCTGCGTACAGGTGCGTCACGTGCCAGTGGCCCTCGAGCCGCCGGTACGTCACCGTCGCGCCGGCTGCGCGCGCCGTCGCCACGAACCGCTCCACGTCGTCGACGAACAGCTCGTCGCTGGCGGCGTGCACGAACAGCGGCGGCAGGGTCGCCAGGTCGGCGGGGTCGGCCAGGAGCGGCGAGACCTCGGGATGCTCGCGGTGGCGGGCGGCGTACGACGTCGCTCCGAGCTCGAGCCAGCCGCGGGTGAGCAGCGGGTCGTCGACGTGCTCGGCGAGGCCGTCGAGGCGCGCGTCGACCCAGGGGGAGACCAGGCCGAGCGCCGCCGGTCGGGCGATGCCCGTCGCGTGCGCGCGCAGGGCGAGCGCGAGGGCGAGGCCGCCTCCCGCCGAGTCGCCGGCCACGACGATCCGCTCGGGCGCCAGGCCGCCGTCGAGCAGGGCGCGGTAGGCGGCGAGGGCGTCGTCGACGGCGGCGGGGTAGGGGTGCTCGGGTGCGAGCCGGTGGTCGAGGACGTGCGCGACCGCACCGGTGGCGTCGGCCAGGTGGGTGGCCGCGGCGCGGTGGGTGAGCGGGGAGCCGACGATGTGGGCGCCGCCGTGCAGGTACAGCAGCGCGTGGTCGGGGTTGCTGGCCGGCGTCGTGATCCGGTCCGCCGGGACACCGCCGAGGCTGGTGTGCTCGATCGTCGTACCCCTGGGCAGGACCGGGAACCTCATCAGGGCGTCGATCACCTGCCGTTGCCGGGCGGGGGACAGGCGGGTGCCGAGCACCGGCCGCACGACGCGACGGGTGAGCAGCCGGGCGGCGCGGAGCGGGACGTGCATGCCCGCATCCAAGCAGGGATCGAGTCCCGTCGGCGCACGTCGCGACGTGAGGCGTACTGTCACAGGCAGGGGCCATCCGGGCTCCCTCTCAGAGAGAACCGCCATGAGCGACAAGTCGCCGCGCCAGAGCATGTCCAAGAAGACCGGTAAGTCGATCAAGGAGAAGCGCGCCGACAAGCGCAGCAAGGCCTCCGAGGAGACGTTCTCCGAGAAGATCCACCCGGGCAAGAAGAAGTGACGGGCCTCGGGCTGGGCGTCATCGGGTCCTCGGCCAAGGAGAACGAGCACCGGCTGCCCATCCATCCCGACCATCTCCGCGTGCTCGACCCCGGCCTCCGAGCGCGCATCACGCTCGAGCACGGCTACGGCGCGCGGTTCGGCGTCGATGACGCGTCCCTGGCCGAGCACGTGGCCGGGTTCGCCTCGCGCGACGAGCTGCTCGCCGACTCCGACGTGGTGCTGCTGCCCAAGCCGCAGCACTCGGACGTCGCGATGATGCGACCGGGCCAGGTGCTGTGGGGCTGGCCGCACTGCGTCCAGGACACCGAGCTCACCCAGCTCGCGATCGACCGTCGCCTGACCGTCATCGCCTTCGAGGCGATGAACCACTGGACACGTGACGGCACCGTCGGCCTGCACGTGTTCCACAAGAACAACGAGCTCGCCGGCTACTGCTCGGTGCTCCACGCGCTCCAGCTCGCAGGACTGACCGGCGACTACGGTCGCCGGCTGAGCGCCGTGGTCATCGGCTTCGGTGCGACCGCCCGCGGGGCGGTGACCGCGCTCAACGCGCACGGCGTGCACGAGGTCGCGGTGCTGACCAACCGCGAGGTGGCGGCGGTCGGGTCGCCGATCCACTCGGTGCGGATCCGGCAGTTCGAGCACGACCGGGACGACGACCAGGGCAGCCACGTGATCACCGAGCGCGGACGCGAGCCGCTGGCGGCGTACCTGGCCGAGAACGACATCGTCGTCAACTGCACCCTCCAGGACACCGCCCACCCGCTGGTCTACCTCCGCGTCGAGGAGATGGCTGCCTTCCGCCCGGGAAGCCTGGTCGTCGACGTGTCGTGCGACCTCGCGATGGGGTTCAGCTTCGCCCGGCCGACGAGCTTCGACGACCCGACGTTCGTGGTGGGCGACAACGTCCTCTACTACGGCGTCGACCACTCGCCGTCGTACCTGTGGAGCTCGGCGACCTGGGAGAACAGCAACGCGCTGATCCCCTTCGTCCACCGGGTGCTCGAGGGCGGAGCCGGCTGGGACGCGGACGAGACGCTGAGCCGCGCGATCGAGATCCGCGACGGTCGGGTGGTCAACCCCGCGATCCTGGCGTTCCAGGGCCGGGAGGCGGAGCCGCCGTACCGGGTCGCCTGAGACCGGGGTCTTCGTCGGGTTTGAGACCCTTCGGAATTTCCGCCCACGCCGGGCGCGTGCTGTGTACCCTGCGCTCCATCTGCCGGTGGTATCTCGGGCCATCCGAACGCGCAGCGTACCGAGAATCGGCGCGTGCGGCCGGGGGAGCGAGGGTCTCGTGGCGAGGCGCATGGGGATGACGTTGGCGGTTCTCGGACTCGCGGTCGGGCTGCTGGCGCCCGGCTCGGCGCTCGCCGGCACCGGGAGCGCGGTCAGCGGCGTGGTGTGGGCCGACACCAACCGCGACGGCGCGCGTCAGCCGGCCGAGCCGGTGCGGAGCGGAGTCACGGTCGAGCTGCTCGCCTCGCCCGGCGGGGCGGTCACCGCCTCCACGACGACCAGCGCCAGTGGCGCGTACTCGTTCGCGAACGTCCCCGACGGCGACTACCGGGTGCGGGTGAGGGCGCCGGGTGCGTTCCGGTTCCCCGCCGCGGCGAGCGGGGCCAACGACTTCGTTCGCGAGGGGCAGCCGGCTCCGGGCGAACCCGAGCGCGGCGTGAGCGCGCCCTTCGCCATCGCCGGTGCCACCAAGGTCGTCGGCCTGGATGCCGGTCTGCAGCCGATCGCCGACGTCCGCATCGAGCGGCTCGCGCTGCCCAACGCCTGCGACGGTCTCGCCCAGACGGGTACGCCGCCCTTCGACGCGGCGAACGGCCCCGGCCTGGACACCGGCACCGCCAACTGCATCATCCGCACGGGCGACACCGTCCGGCAGCAGTACGCCGTGTCGCTGACCGGGCTGCCGAGCGGGACCTCGGTGCCGAACGTCGTGGTCGAGATGCTCGTCTCCTCCCCGGACGGGGCGGCCCTCCAGCTCGCCGGACCGGGCCCCAACGGCCTGCCCGCCGGCTGCCTTTCCGCGGCCAACGGGGCGAACCCCGCGTCCGGGCGCACGCTGAACGCCGACGGTTCCATCACCGTGACCTGCAACGTCGGGACCATGTCGTCGAACGTGGCCGCCCTGGAGATCACCTACCGCGTGACCACGTCGTCGGCGGTGCCGTCCCATGCGACCATCGCTGCCCGCGCCTACGCGGGCCAGGGCGACGCCGGCGCGTCCGACCCGGTCGCGGGGCCGACGGTCGAGGTGACCGGCAAGGCCGAGTGGGACATCAGGAAGATCAGCTACGTCCCGTTCGTGCCCGCGACCGAGACCATCGGCGGCCAGGCCGTGCGCGGCTTCTACACCGACTACCAGATCTCGATCCTCAACATGGCGGGAGCCACCGGCGGGGGACAGCTGGACTGGCCGGTGACGTTCACCGACCGGATGACCGAGTTCCCCAACGCGATCGTCGTCAGCTGCCGGCCGAACAACCTCTCCGACACCCCGGCCGTCCGCTCGCCGTGGACGCTCACCTGCCCGCTGCGCGAGGCCGCGGGCACCGACGGCTGGCAGCTCAGCCTCGGGCCCAACAACCCCACCGCGGGTGGAGGTGACGCGGGGTTCACCGTGATGAGGGTGTTCGTCCCCGAGGCGGACCTCTACCGGACGGTCGACCCGGACTGGCAGCCCGGCGACGACCGGCCCGTCGGGGTCTCGGACTGGCAGAACCGGGCCGAGGACACCGACGGGTGGACCATGGTGGGCGGCCAGCCCAACTACGGGACGGGCTTCGAGCCCGGCTGGGACGGTGCGACCGCGACCGGCAACAACCTGGTCACCCGCTCGCAGGCCCTCACCGAGCCGAAGTGGGACCTGGCCAAGGGGGCGGCCACCAACCCGTCGTACACGACGCGGACCATCGACGGGCAGCAGGTCGTCGGCTACGAGATCTGGTACAACCTCAACGTCACCGAGACCAACGGTGCCGTGCTGGCGCCCTTCGTCGACGACGTGACCTTCCACGACGTGCTGACGTCGCATCCCGACGCGCACCTCGTCCAGTGCCGCACGAACCCCTCCTTCCCGTCGAGGGGCACCACGACCTGCGAGACCGGTCTTCAGCCCAGCGACGGCTGGGAGTTCCACTTCGTCCCGAACCAGACCGGCATCGACAACCGCCAGGGACTCATGCAGGCCCTGTTCTTCATCCCCGCCGACGCGATCGCGGTGGACCCGTGCCTGGCGAGCCCGACCGACACCTTCCGGATCCGCAACGAGGCCCGCGGCACGGACGGCTGGACGGCCGGCGGCGACCCGATCAACGGCACCGGACGCGAACCCGGCTGGGACGGGACGACCGCGACCGGCAACAACGTCGTGGACCGGACGTGGACGATCCGCTCCACGGTCGGTGACTGCGGCACGTACACAGGAAGCAAGGTGTGGACGTTCAACCCCACCGTCGCCTGGGCCGGGCGCCAGATGGGGACGGCGGTCGCCGCCAACGCGAGCAACGACCGGGTCTCGATCCCCGACCTCACCGTGTGCGACGTCTTCGACGTCTCGGTGCTCTACCTCGCCGACGTGGACTGGTACGGGCCCGGCACCTTCACCCGCCTCGTTTCCAGCGGAACCATCGACCCGGCGGACTACGTCGTCGAGTACGCCGAGGGTCCCAACGAGACCCACACGCAGGCGCCCACGGACTTCACGTCGATCCAGGACGCGGCGGCGGCCTGTCATGAGCATGACGGCCCGTGGGAGACCAGCCCGACGGCGTTCGGCCCGGACTGGCAGGACTCCGTCAACATGATCCGGGTACGCCCGATCGACCCCGACCACGTGCAGACGGGCCCGTTCTCGCTCCAGCTGGAGGCGCAGCTCACCACCCGCGGCTTCTACAACGGCGGACCGAACGCCGGGGAGGCCATTCCCAGCGGGGTCCAGGTCACCAACGTCGGCGGCTGGACCCAGCGGGGCAACCCGGACACGCTGGGCACCGTCACCCGGCAGGTGCCCTTCCGCGGCATGCAGCTGGGCATCTCCAAGGCGGCCCAACAGGCGCAGTACCTCCCGGGCGACACCGCCCGGTGGAACCTGCAGGTGTGGATCGACCAGGCGACGGTCGACTCCACGATGCGCAACGTCCGGGTGGTCGACTCCCTGCCCGCGGGTCTCCTCTACGACGCCGCCTGCACGCAGAACCTGCTGCCTGCGGGGGTGACGGCGACGTACGACCCGGTGGCGAACACCGTGACCTTCCGGTTCGGCGACGTCGCGATCGTGACGGCACCGCGGCACTGGATCGCCGGTGGCGGCGGGAAGCCCTTCCTCCAGGTCTGCACGACGGTGCCGACGCTGGCGCAGCCCGGCGACCTGCACCGCAACAACGTGCAGGCGTTCGGCGACAACTCGGAGAACGCGCCGACGGCGACGGCCCAGATGCAGATCGCCGGCGCCGGACAGCTCGGCATCGTCAAGAGCGTCGACAAGACGTTCGTCGCGAGCGGAGAGACCTACGAGTGGTCGCTGGAGTGGGGGAACACCTCGACGGTGATCTCGTTCCAGAGCCCCGACGTCATCGACGTGCTGCCGTGGAACGGGGACGGCGACCCCGCGTCCGGGTCGGCGCGGGCCCGGCTCGCGTCCGACTACACGGGACTCGCCCGCCTGGTCGGGCCGCTCGCGGCGCCGACGTACCTCCGCGGCGGCACGGGCGCCGTGGCCGGCACCTGGTACTACTCCACCGCGGCTCCCGCCACGCTGAGCCACGACCCCCGCCACGCGACGAACGCGAACCCCGCGGCTGCGGGCGGACGGTGGCTGACTGCGGCCGAGGTGTCCGACTTCGCCGACGTGACCGCCGTCCGGTTCGTGTCCGCCGCCGCGCTGCCGGTGCAGTCCCGTGTTCGGGCGCGGCTGGCGGCCGTGTCGACGAGCAACGTGCTGGACAACCTCTACGTGAACCGCGCCATGATCTTCTCGGCCACGGTCCCGGACCAGCCGCTGCTGTCGAACGAGCCCTACGTCCTCATGCCCGGCTTCACCCTCGGCGACCTGGTGTGGATCGACCGCAACGGGAACGGCCGGTTCGACGCCGGCGAGCAGGGTGTGCCCGGCGTGACCGTGCAGGTGCGCGACGCCGACGGCGACGTCGTCGCGACCCGGACCACGGACGCCGAGGGCCGCTGGTCGGTCGCCGCGCTCCCGGCCGGCGAGTACACCGTGCACGTCCCCGCGTCGATGTTCGCGCCGTCGGGTCCGCTGGCCGGGCACGTGGTCCGCACCGTCGGGTCGGGCGACACCCTCGAGCCGAACGAGACGGCCGACGACAACAACACCGCGGCAGCCGACCCGGCGACGACCGGGCTGACCAGCACGCCGGTCACCCTGGACTACGTGCACGCCGGCGGACGCCTGGTCGGCGGCAACGGCCCGCTGGGCGACGACGTGGCGGGGCTGTCCGGCGAGCTGGTCCCGGACTCGTTCACGACGTTCACCGTCGACCTGGCCGTGATGCCGGCACCGAGGATCGACATCGAGAAGGCCACCAACGGCCAGGACGCGGACAGCCCGACCGGGCCGTTCGTCGCACCCGGTTCCCCGGTGACGTGGACCTACGTGGTGACCAACACCGGCGGGGTCGAGCTGACCGACGTGACGGTCACCGACGACCAGGTGGCTGCCTCCGAGATCGACTGCGACGACACCGGCGGCAACGTCGTGGCCGGGCCGCTGGCCCCCGGCGAGTCCTTCACCTGCGTGGCCACGGGCACCGCGATCGAGGGGCAGTACGCCAACGTCGGAACCGTGACGGCGCTGGACCCCGCGCAGGAGGAGGTCACCGACGAGGACCCGTCGCACTACCTCGGTGCCGTCCCGGCCGTCGACATCGAGAAGGCCACCAACGGCGTCGACGCCGACGAGGCGCCCGGCGTGTCCGTCACCGCGGGAGCCGTCGTGGAGTGGACCTACGTCGTCACCAACACCGGCAACGTGCCTCTGACGGACCTCGTCGTCACCGACGACCGGGAACCGGCGTCGGCGATCGCCTGCAACGGGACCTCCTCCAACGTGGTTCCGGGACCGCTGGCGCCCGGCGCGTCGTTCAGCTGCACGGCGCGGGGGAGCGCGGTCGAGGGTGCGTACGCCAACGTCGGCACCATCGTCGGCCAGTTCACCGAACTCGAGATCACGGTGACCGACACCGACCCGTCCCACTACTTCGGTGCCAAGGGCGCCACCACCCCGGGCATCCCGATCACGCCCGTGCCGTCGACGCCGGTCCCGACCACCCCGCTCCCGCACCCGACTCCGGGCGGGACGCCCCACGGCGGGCACCACCCCGCGGCGGGACTGCCCGACACCGGCGCCCCCGACGTGACCCGCGGGCTCATCGGAGGAGTGCTCCTCACCCTGCTCGGACTGCTCCTCGTCGTCCTCGGCCGGCGAAGGAGGGCGTGAGGCACCCGCCTGTCTCCGCGGGTCCCTGTGGCCCGCGTTTCGGGGATTCTTCAGCGCCCCACCGTCGCGGGTGCCACCCTCGACGGCAGGGGAGGTGGTCGCCCGTGACGGACTGGATCGTGCGCAGGTGGGTTCGCTACGGCCACGAGCGCCTGTACGCCGAGACGCCCGGTGGGACCGCGCAGCATCTGGGTCGGCGGCGACGACACCTTCATGGTCAACGGCCAGCGGGTGCCGTACATCCGCAACAGCCGCCACGAGGCCGTGCGGGCAGGGCGCCTGCTGACCGAGCACGTCGGCTTCCCCGTGACCGCGCTCGGCGTGATCGCGGTGATGGGCGCGCAGAAGGGCTTCAAGGTCAAGCGGCAGCCCGAGGACGGTGCCGTCGTCGTCGTTCCCCGTCGCCGGATCAGCCAGTACGTCGGGAACCTCCCGCAGCGCCTCGTGGAGCGCGAGATCGCCGCGATCTACGACGCGGCCCGTCGCTCGACGACCTGGCGGTGAGGGCGCGACGGGGACATTCAGGTCCCGCCGTCGGGCAACGGCGGCCTTCAGAGACGCGGTGGACGATCATGCACCTGCACCATTCCGCCGCGTATCGGACGTCCGGATTCGCCGACGTACGGACGCGGGAATCGGCAGCCGGTACAAGCGCCGTCCCGTCGACGTCTCAGGCGGGGAGGCGCCAGAGCCGCGGAGCCGACTGCGCGCATTCCTACTCCGCCGCTTCGTCCGTGCGCGTCAGCAGCAGCCGGTCGTCGTCGGTCCACGTTGCCAGAACACCAGGCATGCTGATCGATCCGTTGCCGCTGGCGCCCGGGATCCAACGACCGTCGCTGTCGCGAAAGTAGAGGTCCACGTTCACGTCAGCGCCGTCCCCGTTGGAGTCGATGAGCGCCGCGGCGACGTCTCCTTCGACCTGGACGTCGAGGACACGGGCGTACCGGGCGTCCCAACCTCCCCAGACGATCGCCGCCTCTGCGTCGAACTCGCTCACGCCCGCATGCTTCCACGCCGGGTGGGCGGCCCACCCGCTATTCGACGAGGTCGTTGAACGCGTGCATCCGCTCAACGCGACCAGGCGTGCCGCGAGCTGCGGCGTGACCTCCTACGAATCGCCGGGAGGCCTGCGCCCCTCAGCGGCGGACCGCGCGCTCGTGACCTTCTTCAGGGCGCCCGCGCCTGCGCCGACGCTGCGGCGGATCAGGCGGTGCGGCTTGCCGTTGGCCAGGTCGACGATGGAGTCGGCGATGCCCCACGTCAGCTTGCCCTCCGACAGCGCCACCAGGGTCTCCAGGGGGAGGCCGACGGTCATGTCCTCCAGCTCCTGACGCTTCTTTCTCGGTGGCGACCGGGGGAGCTGGCGCGCGATCAGCGCCTTGAACGCGCGGCCCGGCAGGGTCGAGGAGAGCTCGAGCACCGTGGACTGGCGGGTGAAGGGCCGGGCGGGCTTCTACGGGCCCGGGTTGCGGGGCATGGGGTCTCCTGTCAGGGCATCGGGCCGGGAGCGGTGCCGCGCAACGGACGGCGCATCTCGCCCGACGATCCGCGTCGCTGGGCTCGAATGTGTGGGGGCACGGTGTGTCGCCGGGCCCGAGCCTGCGCCGGACGCTGCCGGAGGAGCGTGCGTCGCCCCCGCGCGGGTGACCTGCACCCGACTAGCGTGGGAACGTGCCGAACCGTCTCGTCAGCGCGACCAGCCCCTACCTCTTCCAGCACGCCGAGAACCCTGTCGACTGGTGGGAGTGGGGACCCGAGGCGTTCGCCGAGGCGCGGCGCCGCAACGTCCCCATCCTGCTGAGCGTCGGCTACGCCGCCTGCCACTGGTGCCACGAGGTTCAAGGTTGAACGATCGTCGACGGATTTTCGCGAAACTGCAGGTCAGGGGGCATTTCGAAGTTCGCGATGCATCGGCGAAGGAGGCTGTTGGACACCGTTTCCGGGGCTTCGTGCATCACTTTCGTGTATCACTCGGCGCCCTGCTGACGACCTGTGCGTCGACTTAACACGTCTCTGGGACGTGTTAAGAATTCGGTCGATTCTTAACACGTCACGGTGCGATCGGCTCCACGGCGAGACGGGCGATGTAGGTGTTCGCCCACGCGACGGCCTCTCCACATGAGTCAGGACGTCGAGGCCGAGCGCGGCGTCCTGGTAGGCCGGCGCCCAGTCTCCGGCCGGAGTGATGACCGGCGGCCAGGCGTGGAGCTGCCGGAAGGCGAACAGGCGGCGGCAGGTCCCGGCGACGAGCCGATCGTCGAGGCCGGGAGCCATGATCTGCAGGTCGACGAGGTCGTGGGCACGGTCGCTGCCCGGTTCGGAACACGCGTGGATCTTCTGAGCGACCTGGTGGTGCAACGGCAGTACGCGCAGTGGACCGGGCTCGGGCAGTCCGAGGGCCGCGAAGATCTCTCCTGCCTCGGTCGACGAGACAATCTCAGGAGCGTCGTCGGTGGTGACTTCGAGCTCGTCGTACCCGACCTCGACGGTGACCGTGCCGAAGGGTTTGTTGCGGTAGTTGAGCTTCACGCTGAAGGGCTGCATGACGTACGCCGCGGGGACGTGCTCAGGACCGCGCTTGCGGCCCTCAACGATGCGCGCCGTGAACGGACCCCAGCCTTCGGCGCCGTTGCGCTCGAAGGATTGACGAAACTCGGTGAGGTCACCGCGGAACGCAGTGTCGAGGTCTGGAGTCTCGCGGGTGAGCGTGTCGCCGAAGCGGAGCTTGAGCCCTGTCCCGCCTTTGATCGCCGTTTCCGGGAGCATCTGGCCGACGATCACGTTGGCGACGAGAGCTTGCAGCCGCCTGACGGTGGTGTTGCGAGCGGCGGAGAGGTTGGTGACGCGGCGGCGCAGCTCGTTGACGCTTCCCGGATCGCGTGCGGGCTCGGTGGTCACTCGTCGTCCAGTTCCTTGATGAGTTCGTCGCGGGCCGCCTCGCTGATGAGGTCCCTGGCCTCAGCCTGGCGCGTGGCGTCGATGAGTCGCTCGCGGAGGATGCGGCCCTTCGTTGCGCGGATCGCTGCGGCGATGGTCATGGCGGGGATGCCGTCGATGAAGTCGCGCTCCTCGTCGGGGACGACGCGCTGGATGACCTCGACGGTCGCCGGCACCTGCGTCCGAGTCCGGCGGGGGACAGCGACCTTGATCGTGCGGAGGTTGACCTGCGCCAGTCCGTGGGCGGCGAGCACAGCCTCGTCGACCAGAAGAGCGTCGGCGCACCCAGTCGCGGCCACCGCTTCGGCGAACTCGCTCAGCTCGCTTGTCGGGGCCTCCAGCATCCGGTAGACGCCCTGGCTGATCCGCTGGAGCGCGCCACGGGAGGCGAGCTTGCGCAGCTCGACCGCAGGCACGCCGAGCTCGGCCGCGTCAGCGACCGTGACGACGCCGTGGCTGTCGAACGCGAGCTCGCGCAGCGTCTGCCGATAGGACATCCTGCACCTCCGATGTCACAAGCGTACCAATATCGGTACGGATGTGACATCCCTTGGTGTATGGGCGCCTCGCGATCGATTGCGAGGTTGTCGGGCGTCGTCGAGGCGCGGAGAGCCCGCCAGTTGCGAGGACAGTAGGTAGCCGCGCTTCTCCAGCCATGGCCTCGGCGACGAGGAGAAGTGCACGATGCGCCGACTCTGGGACCTCGACCTGATGGTCCTCTCGCGGTCCGGCCAGGAAGTAGCGATCCGCCGGACAGCTACCTGATCGCGTGGCCGCGGACGCCATCGATGCCGTACGTCGAGGGCCGTTCCTCGGCAGGCAGTGTCGCCCACCCCCGGAGCAGCTCCTCCGTCCGGCGTTGTCCTTCACCAACCAATTGGCGAGCTACGGACTCCTTCAACCGCCAGAGCTGAGTCTTGGCGCGAACTGGTTCCGGCCCACTCTCGAGCTTCACACTCAAGACCGCGCCACCACGGGCGGCGTGCTCCAGCGTGAACACCTCCCGGTGCAGGTCTGACGCGACGCGCACCGTGATGGGCCACCCCCTTCCGAGCCACCGCAGATCTGTCCAGAACCCGCGAACGATGGCGATCGGGATCACGATGATGATCGTCGCAACGAACGCGACCAGCGCGAAAGTCGCGATCAGAGCGGACAGCCACGGTGCCTTCAGAAGGGCGCTGACGACGGCGCTGCCGATGACCGATCCCATCAGGATCCATATGGCTGATGGTGCGCGCCGGAGGATTGCGAGCACGAGTGAGTACGGCGTACCGGTGGGCGGCTGACTCGATACCCCGGCGTCGATCGCGAGGACGAGCTCGGGCCGTCGCTCGGCTCGTCGGAAGTAGGTGAGCCCGGTGTTGTCGTGGACGCCGCCGTCCGCGAGCGTTTCGACGCGTCCGGGCAGGCGTCGCGGGAGGAAGACCCCAGGAAACGCCGCCGACGCTTCAGCGAGCCGACTGACGGGGATGTCAGTGGGGAAAGTTCGGCGGTCGAAGGACACGTAGGAGCCGTCATTGAGGGATGTCGCGTTGAGCACGACGTGGTCCAGTGTGAGGCGACGTGCGGGTGCGCGACCGAACTGGCTCGGTCGCGCGGAGTAGATCGGCAGGGGATGCCAGGCGACGGGGCGCGCACGGTAGAAGATCCCTTGCGTGCGGAACAGTCCGATCGCCAGCAGCCCTGCAATCACGGCGGCGATCCCGATGGCGATCAGGAGCCCCGCTGTCGAGGAGCCGGAACCCTGGAGAATCGGAAAGGCGATCGAGACAGATAGCAAGACGACTACCGCGATGGCCCACCAACGGCGACCGAGCCAGTAGCCGTACTTGACGATCCGCTCGATGGCCTCCTCGAGCGCCTCTTCATCGGTCGAGGCCGACGACCAAGCTGTCTCGAAAGCGAGCAGCGCGCTGCCGGAGACTCCTGATACGGCCAATTGCTTGTCCTTGAACTCGGCGTGACGAACGATCGCTCGCAGGGCGCCGGCGCAGAACAACGCGGCGCGCACGCCACCACCCGAGAGTGCGACGCCGATCGTCGAGTCGTCCAAGGCTGCGTCAGCTGACACTGCTTCGTGGTGGTCTCTCACCAGCCAGATTGTTGAGGCGACCACCGACAGCGCCGCGCCGGCAAGATCCGGCGAAGGGTCCCAGTCACGCCGATTGGCGTCGGCTCTTCGGCTGGGGGAGCAGCTCGGTGAGGGTCAGTTCCTCTCGATCGGGCGCGAGCAACGCACCCTGTGCAGCCTCGGCGAGGGCCATGCGCTTCTCCTCCCAGGCCAGCAGCTGATCGAGTCGCCAACGGTTGGGATGCGTCATGACCGGCGGTGGCACCAATTCACGATCCTTGAGGTTCTGGTACCCCTTGGTCTTGCCCCAGCCGTAGCGCGTCATCACGTCGCGTGCATCGAGGAAGACGTGCCGCGGGTCGTCGCTGTCCGAGGCATCTGGCGGCCACTGCACGACTCAGACCGCCTTCGGCTGGCCGAGGACGGAGGCCGATGCGAGTCGCTGGGCGCGGATGAAGGTGCGCAGGTCGCCGACGGTCGTGTAGAGCCGCCGTCCAATCTTGAAGAACTCCGGGCCGGTGCCCTCCTGGCGCCACCAGCGCACGGTGTTCGCCGGGGTTCGCAGGATCTCGGCGACATCGTCGAGGGTCAGCAGCTCGTCGTCGTGGCGGGCGTGGAAGGGGATGTCTTGGGCGGTGTTGTTCATGGTTCCTCCTGGCTGGCGAAGGCCCGCGGGAATCGTGGGCGACAGTTAGGTGCACCGGCCGCGCCAAGCAGCGTGCCGAATACGTTCGATCGGATATCGTCGAGAGATGGATCGGGCGTATCTGCTCGAGATCGCACGACGAGCCCGTGGCCTGACGCAGGTCGAGGTCGCCGCGAGGTCCGGTACGTCGCAAGCGACGTTGTCGGCGTACGAACGCGGGTTGAAGTCCCCGACGCTCAAGGTCGCGTCGCGGATCCTCGAAGCGATCGGGTTCGATCTCGACCTGCGCGTGCACATCGATTGGGTCGAGCACCGGGTGCCGCGGCTCGGGCCGTTCTGGGTGCCGAACCTCCTCTGGCACGTCGACATGCCCGACTGCTTCGCGACGCTCAGCATCCCCGACGGCGACGGTCCGATGCGCGAGTGGGACCTGCACAACCGGGAGCAGCGCAAGGGCGTGTATGAGCAGCTGATCCTGCACGGGCTGCCGCAGCAGATGATCCGCTGGGTCGACGGTCCGTTCCTCGTCGACGTGTGGGACGAGCTCGACCTCCCGGAGCCCGTCCGCAAGGCGTGGAAGTGGGCGATCGTGATCGCGAAGGAGCCGACCCGGCCCGACGCGTTGCGGTTCGGACCCGACCCGATGCTGACGGCGTCGGCATGGATCCGCAGCTACGAGCCGTTGCCGAAGAGACCGAAGCAGCCGTCGGTCCGGTTCATCCCGACGCGGTTCGACCCGCGGCAGAGAAGCGCGCAGGCTGGTGGCGCTGACGACGAGGGGAGGACGCGGGTGGACGATGCCGATTCGATCGCCGCCGTAGTGGAGCGGCTCGTCGAGGAACTCCCGACCACCCGCTTTCCCTCGACGCCCGCCACCTGGAGCGCCGGGGTCGCCTTCGCTCGACGTTGGGCGGAGCTGGGGTACGACGAGCACTTGGTCGCTCTGACGCCGCAGAGATCCCGGTGTGTCGTGAGAGTGGCCATCGACCCATTCGACGAGAAGTCAGAGCTTGTCGAGCGACTCCGCACGATCTAGGCCGGGCGACGTGCCCCGAAGGGGTTCGTTCACCGAACCGAATCGCGAGCGCCGGGCGGAGCCGTTGCCTAGATTGCTCGTCGATGCCGTCCCGCCAGCTCGCCGTCGTCCTCGTGGCCCTCAGCACGGCCGCTGCGCCGCCGTTCCTCGTCGGGGCCCTCGCGGCCGGGATCGACCGGGACCTCGGCATGTCCGCCAGCGCGGTCGGGTTCGCGGTGGGGCTGTGCTATCTCGTCGCGGCGGCAGTCTGCACCGTCGCCGGGCCGTGGGTCGACCGGATCGGGGCTGCTGCAGCGCTGCGGGTCACCTTCGTCGCCAGCTCGGTCGCGCTGGCGGTCCTCGCCGCGGCGCCGGGGCCCGGTGTGATCACGGTCGGCCTGCTCCTGCAGGGCTTCCCGGTCGCCCTCTCGCAACCGGCCGCCAACCTGGTGCTCTCCGCTCTGCCACCAGGCCGGCGGCGCGGGCTGTACTTCGGCATCGTCCAGGCCGCGATCCCGGCGTCGATCCTGGTGTCGGGGCTGATGCTCGGCACGGTCGCGGGTTCCTGGGGATGGCGGACCGCGTTCGTGCTGGTGGCCGTCCTCGCCGCCCTCGGCGCCTTCGTCGTCCGCGTTCCCGAGCCGGTAGCCGCGGCGACCGCGTCCGGACCAACCGGCCCCGTGACGGAGCCGAGCCGGGCCTGTCTGGTGCTCCTCGGTCTCGGCGGTCTCCTCGGTTCGGCGACCGCGACCGTGCTCCCGGCGTTCGCGGCTTCTGCGGCGTTGGACGGCGGGCTCGATCCCGGCACCGTGGGCACGGGAATAGTGGTGGCCGGCCTCGCCTGCGTCGGCTGCCGGGTCACCGCCTCCTGGCTGGCCGGGCACGTGACGCCGCCGCGTGCCGTGGCCGGGTTGGGGCTGCTGCTTGCCAGCGGTGTCCTCGGGTACGCCGGCCTGGCGGTCGTAGACGGACCGGCATTCCTCGTCTTCGTCGCGATCGGCTACGGCCTCGGGTGGGGCTGGCCGGGCGTGTTCAACCTCGCCGTCACAGCGGCCCGTCCGCGCTCGGTCGGCGCGATGACCGGCCGATCCCAGGCCGCCCTGTTCGCGGGCGGGATGCTGGGACCGACCGCCTTCGGCATCGCTGTCGACCGGGCCGGGTACCCGGCCGCGTGGGCCGGGGTGGGTGTGCTGGCGTTGCTCGGGGCCGCGTGCTTCGCGCTGGCGGCGTTGCTCTGGCGTTCCCAAGCAGCGTGGGGCGGCGCGCCCGCGTCCGAGCTCAACGGAACGCAGGCACCGTCGGCGGCTCGCCCATGAGGACCGCTCCGGCGGCGTCGTACATCGCCGGACTCAAGAAGGCGTGTGACTGGGGGACCAGCGCGTCGCCCAGGAGGTCCTGGAGCGGGTGCCCGGTGAAGATCGGGGCCGTGCCGGAGAGGCTGACGACGTCGGCCACGACGCGCGCCGAGGTGCGGGCGAGGTGGGCGGCGGACAGACGCAGGTGCGCGTTCGCGCGGTCGCTCAGCGGGCCGCCGTCGAGTACGCCGTCCCAGGCCTCCTCGGCCGCCTCGAAGAAGTAGGCCCTGGCCGAGCGCAGCGTGGCCTCGGCCTCGGCGATGCCGGTGCGGTAGTAGGCGCGGTCGGCGAGCTTCGGCGCTCCCGTGATGCCCGCACGGCCCGCACCGAGCTCCTCGGCGAAGTCCAGGGCGGCCCGGGCGACACCGGCGGAGACGACGGAGAGCGCCTGGGCGGCGTACGTGATCGTCGGGTAGCGGTAGATGGGCTCGTCGATCGTCGGGGCGCCCCCGCGGATGAAGGTACGACGCTCCGGGACGAGAACCTCCTCGAGGACGAGGTCGAAGGAGCCCGTCGCCCGCATGCCGACGACGTCCCAGTCCTCGACGATCCGGACATCCTGCGGCCGGACCACGGCGCCGCGCGGCTTGCCTGCGGTCGAGTCGTCGCCCGGGATGCCGACGCAGATCACCTCGGCCGCCTTGCAGCCGCTGGCGAACTTCCACCGGCCGGTGACCGAGAAGCCGTCCGGCGTACGGCGTGCTTCCTGGACCGGGAACAGTGCGCCGGCGAAGACGACGTCGGGGCCGTCGGCGTAGATCTCCTCGAGGGTCTCCAGCGGCAGCGAGCCCAGATAGGTCGTCTGGCAGCCGAAGCTCGCCACCCAGCCGGCCGAGCCGTCGACGGTCGAGATCTGCTCCACCAGGCGCAGGAAGTCGGCCGGCCGGACCGGTGTCCCGCCGAAGCGCACCGGGGCCGCGCAGCGGTAGACGCCGATCTCCTTGAGGCGGTCGACGAAGTCCGGCGCGACGAAGCGCTGCTCGTGGAACTCGTTCCTGCGTCGCCGCAGCTCGTCGAGAACGTCCTCGACGGTAGTCTGGCGGCGCTCGGCGCCGCTCGGACGGACGGCGTCCTCGGTCTGGGTCATCGGTCAGCTCCCGTGGTTCGTTGGACCCACGACACTAGGAACCGGCTGTGGCCGGTGGAATCGGTAGTTCGCGGACCCATGCCGATGGAATCCCCAGCAGGCGTAAGGATTTCCCCTACTCCCGGGCGGACGACCTGCCCGCCCCAACGGCCTAGCCTTGGCGCATGCAGGTCGACCCGCGTGCACCCGAGCTGGTCAGCGGCGACTTCGTCGCCATGCTCGATGCGGCGCACATGTGCGTGCTGCTGCACGACGCCGAGACCAAGAACATCCTCTGGGCGAACCCGGCGGCCTGCGAGCTCCTCGAGTTCTCGCTCGAGGAGATCCGCCCGCTCAAGGCCAACGACATGAGCAGCTCGGCCCAGCAGTACGACCGGGTGATCGGCCGGGCCTGGCTGCAGGACGCGGTCGAGCGCGGCGTGAGTCGTGTCGAGTGGCACTACCGCTCGCGGTCCGGTCGCGTGATCCCGACCGACGCGCTCGCGATCCGGGTCCAGCTGGAGGATCGGATCGGCGTGATGGTGCAGTTCCGCGACATCGAGCGGGAGCAGGCCGTCGAGCGCGAGCTGCGCCTCACCACGTCGTACGTCGACGCATTGGCCCACCACACGTCCACCCTCGCGCTCCTGCTCGACGACAGTGGGGCGCTCCGGTTCGGGACCGACAGCGCGCTGCGCCACATCGGCGCACCGCTCGACGAGCCTCTCGGCCTGCTCACCGACTACGTCCGGCTCCGACTGCGCGGCCGCCCGGCGTCCTGGGCCGAGGTGGTCGAGCAGGCGACCCCGGTCGCGCCCGTCCAGCTCGAGGTGCACCGCGTAGGCGAGTCAGCGGTCTGGCTCGAGGGCAGCGTCGAACGTCCCCGGGAAAGCGGCGACAGCGGGCTGCTGATGATCCTGCACGACGTCTCCGGCCGGATCCTCGACGAGGTACGTCGGGGGCGGGAGCTCGAGCAGGAGAACTACCTCGCCCGCTACACCGCGATGGGCGACCTGGCCATGGCCATCGCCCACGAGCTCGGCCAGCCGCTCGCCGCGGCACGCAACTTCCTGGCCGGCGTCCGCACCCATGCCGAGGCGCTCGCCGAACCGGGGGCCGGCCCGACGACGCGCGAGGCACTGTCGTTCGGGCTCGACAGCACCGTGCGTCAGATCGAGCGCGCCGCGGACATCGTGCGCTCCCTGCGGGCCTTCGTCGGCCACCTCGAGCACGTCGAGCAGGTCGTCGACCTCAACGACATCGTCACCGAGTGTGCGTACTTCATCGGACTGCGCGCCGAGCCAGCGGGCGTCGCGGTCGAGCTCGACCTCGCCCCGGAACCGGTCCTCGTGCGGTGCGAGCGGGTGCTGACCGGGCAGGTCGTCCTCAACCTCGCCTTCAACGCGATCGACGAGATGGCCGCGGTCGCGGCCAGCTCTGAGCCGGTCACGCTGTCGACGTGTCGACGGGACGGGGCCGGCGTGGCAGAGGGCCTCTTCGTGGTCGCCGACCGCGGCCGTGGCCTGCAGCGCGACCCGTTCGCGGAGTCCTTCACGTCGAAGGAGCACGGGAGCGGGATCGGCCTCGCCCTCAGCCACCGCATCATCACCCGTCAGCACGGCACGATCTGGAGCGAGCAGCGCGAGGGCGGGGGAGCCCGGATGTGCTTCACGCTGCCCAGCGTGGAGGGCTGAGGACGTACGGGAATCCCTCAGCCCCCGGGGTGAAAGTCTCGATGGTGACGACCTGTGTCGTCTTCGTACGGTCGTGCTGAGCCCGTCGCACCGACGGGCGACCGGTCGACCAGGAGGACGGCGATGACCGTGACGAGCGGATCCCTCACCGGCGCGCAACGCGCCTTCCGGGCGGCGATGGCGCAGCTCTCGGCGGCTGTCAGTGTCATCACCACCGACGGCCCGGCCGGCCGCGCCGGGATCACGGTCAGCGCGCTGTGCTCGGTCACCGACGAGCCGCCGACACTCCTGGCCTGCCTCAACCAGTCGAGCCGCTCCCACGACGCCTTCCTCGCCAACCGCCGAGTCTGCGTCAACCTGCTCGGACCCGAGCACGAGGAGCTCGCGATGCGCTTCGCCGGCGCGACCGGCCTGCCCATGGCCGAGCGGTTCGCCGGCGAGGCGTGGGACGAGCTGGCGGGCGGCGTACCGGTGCTGCGGGGCGCCACGGCCAATGTCGTCGGCAGGATCGTGTCCGGTCACACGCACGGGTCGCACTCGGTGCTGATGATCGAGGTCGACGACGTCAGCGTCGCGGAGGACCGGGGCGCGCTCGTCTACTTCCAGCGCCGCTTCCACGCCGTCGGCGTCGCCAGCTGACCGGTCCGCCCAGCGGTCCGAGGGCGATACCCGACGGTCATGGTCGGCCTAGCGTCGGCGCACCTGCGAAGGAGGCAAGGATGAAGGCCGACGACCAGTACGCCGCCACCGCGTGCCGGACCGGAGCACCCCAGGTCCACGTCGTCGACGACGACGAGGACCTCCGCCAGTCCCTCGTCTTCCTGCTGGGCAGCGTCGGCATCGAACCGCACCTGCACCACGACGCGAGCGGCTTCCTCGAGCAGCTCGACCCCGGGCAGCCGGCGGTCCTGGTGCTCGACGTCCGGATGCCGGGGATGAGCGGTCTGCAGCTGCAGGAGCAGCTCCTCGCCCGCGGCTACCCGGCGCCGATCATCTTCTGCTCGGCCCACGGCGACATCCCCATGTCGGTGCGGGCGTTGCGCCAGGGCGCGGTGACCTTCCTCGAGAAGCCCTACGAGCCGCAGCAGATGCTCGACCTCGTCCAGGAGCAGGTCGGCCGGGCCCGTGAGCTGTTCGCCGAGCGCGCCCTGCGCTGCGAGGTCGAGGACCGACTGGACCAGCTGACGCCCCGCGAGCGCGAGGTGCTCCGGCTGGTCGTCGACGGTCTGTCGAGCCAGATGATCGCCCGCCGGCTGGGCGCGAGCGTCAAGACGGTCGACGTGCACCGCGCCCGGATCAAGGCGAAGACCGATGCCGAGAGCCTCGGCACGTTGGTGAGCGAGGTGCTCAGGACCGGCGTGCCGATCTGACCCACCACCACGACAAGGGAGATGCCCGTCAGATGAGCGATGAACCAACCGTGGAGCTGTACGACCTGCGCGTCGTCGTCGAGCGGATCGAGGGGCGGTCGATCTGCGGCCTGTCCGTCGGCGACCACTTCGACGTCAGCGGGACCGACGAGGTGCGGATCCCCGACGGCAAGCACTTCTGCATGTACGCCATGCAGGCGGTCTTCCCGATGATCTCGGCCAAGCAGCGGCCGCTCGCGGAGCACGACTGGATGGCCTGCGACGCCCACGCCACCTGTCCGGATCCCGACGAGCGGGTGGTCATGCGGATCGAGCGCACCGCGCTGCGCCGGCACCGCGCGGCGGACCTGATGTGACGGGCGCGGCAGGGCTCCGCATCGGTCTCGGCTGGGCGGCGTCCGGCCGCCCCGGGTCGTACGCCCCGCTCGCGCGCTACGCGGAGGAGAACGGCGTCGACGAGCTCGTCGTCTACAGCGACCTGTTGTTCCGGCCGCCGCTGGGGCCACTGCTGGAGATGGCGGCCGCGACCGACCGCGTCCAGCTCGGGCTCGGCTGCCTGACCCCGTTCACCGTGCACCCCGTCGAGATCGCCGGTCAGGTCGCCTACCTCGACGCGGCATCGGGCGGACGAGCCCATCTCGGCCTGGTGCGCGGCGCCTGGCTGCACCAGCTCGGGCTCGACCAGCGCCGCGCCATCACCGCGGTCCGCGAGACCGCGGACATCGTCGCGCGGCTGCTGCGCGACGACCGGTCGGGCATGAACGGGACCGTGTTCCAGCTCGCCGCCGGCCTCGGCCTGCAGTACGACGTCCATCGCGACCGGATCCCGCTCGTGATCGGCACCTGGAGCCCCCGGATGGCCGCACTGGCGGGCGAGATCGCCGACGAGATCGAGGTCGGCGGCACTGCGAACCCCGACATGGCGAAGGTCATCCGCGACCTGGCCGCGCCGGGCGCGGAACGGGCCGGTCGCGACGTGGACGATCTCGTCGTCTCCTTCAACCCGATGCTGGTCGTCGACGAGGACCGGTCCGCGGCCGAGGCGCTGGCCCGCGCCAGGGGAGCCATGTACGTCGAGGCGGTCGGTCACCTGGACCCCACGGTCGACCTCGACCCCGACCTGATCGAGCGGATCCGGGACCTCCTCGCCGACGGCGACGAGGAGGGCGCCGGACGACTCGTCCCTGCCGCCCTGTTGCGCCGCTTCCTGGTCTGCGGGACACCGAGCGACGTGGTCGACCACCTGGTCGAGCTCGCGTCGGCCGGGGTGGACAAGGTCTACCTCGGCAACCCCTTCGGCCTCGACGAACGCCGAGGCCTCGAGCTGCTCGTCGAGCGGGTGCTGCCCGCCGTACGCGCCGCCTCCACCTGATCCGGAGCCCCTTGCCCGGCTGAGTGATTTCCTTACGGCCACGTCGGGAATCCCCCTCCGGGCAAGGGGTTTCGCCAATCGACTGACCGAACCGCCGTTCCTAGTGTCGTGGATCACATGACGCCGGCAGGTACCGGCGCAGTCCCGACAGCACCAGGAGCATCCGATGGTCGCCGTACCCGCCCTGCACACCCAGCTCTTCCTCGACGGCGCCTGGCGCGCCGGCAGCGCGGACCCCCTCACGGTCCTAAACCCCACCACCGGGGAGCCGATCACCGCGATCCAGGCGGCCGGAGCGGCCGACGTCGACGCGGCGGTCGCCGCGGCCACGGCCGCCGTGCGGGGCGAGTGGGGTGCGCTCCCCGGCTCCGCCAAGGGCCAGCTGCTCAACCGGCTTGCCGACCTCGTCGAGCGCGACGCCGCCACCCTGGCCACGCTGGACGCGCTCGACATGGGCATCCCGGTCGGTTTCGCCGGGATGATGTTCGTGCCCAACCTGGCAGCAACGCTGCGTCACTTCGCCGGCTGGGCCGACAAGATCAACGGCGAGACCATCGCCAACGACGGCTACTTCGGCCGGCCCACCCACGCCTACACGCGCCGCGAGCCCCTCGGCGTCGTCGCCGCGATCGTGCCCTGGAACGCGCCGCTGATGATCCTCGGCTGGAAGCTCGCGCCGGCCCTCGCCTGCGGCAACGCGGTCATCGTGAAGCCGGCCGAGGACGCCTCCCTCTCGATCCTGCACCTCGCCGCCCTGGTCGAGGAGGCCGGGTTCCCGGCCGGCACCGTGCAGGTGCTGCCGGGCGCGGGCACGGTCGCCGGCGAGGCGCTGAGCCTCCACCCCGGCGTGCGCAAGGTCTCCTTCACCGGCTCCACCGAGGTCGGTCGCCGGATCCTGGTCAACTCGGCCGGCTCCTTCAAGCGCACCACGCTCGAGCTCGGCGGCAAGTCGCCCCAGATCATCTTCGAGGACGCCGCTCTCGAGGCCGCCGTCCAGGGCGCCGGGATGGGCCTGTTCTTCAACTCCGGCGAGGTCTGCGCCGCCGGCACGCGGATCCTCGCCCACCGCTCGGTGTACGACGACGTCCTCCAGGGCCTCAAGCAGGCAGCCGAGGCCCAGGTGGTCGGCGACCCGTTCGCCGAGGGCACCACGATGGGCCCCCTCGTCAACGCGGCCCAGCGGGACCGCGTGCTCGGCTACGTGAAGCAGGGGGCCGCGGACGGCGCCGCCCTCGTCACCGGCGGCACGGCCCCGGACGGCCCGGGCTTCTTCGTGGCGCCGACGGTCTTCGCGGGCACCAACGACATGACGATCGCCCGGGAGGAGATCTTCGGACCTGTCGGGACGGTCATCCCGTTCGACGACCCCGACGAGGCCGTCGCACTCGCCAACGACAACGACTACGGGCTCGCGGCCACCGTCTGGACCCGCGACCTCGCCCGCGCCCACACGGTGTCCGCCCAGCTGCAGGCGGGCGCGATCGGTGTCAACGGCTGGTCGCCGCTGGCCCCGCAGCTGCCCTGGGGCGGGACGAAGGCCAGCGGCGTCGGCCGGGAGCTGGGGGTGGAGGCGATCGCCGCCAACACCGAGACCAAGACCGTCACGGTCGTCCTCTGACCGGAGGCACACCGATGACGACCGACGAGCAGCGGGTCCGGGCCACCTGGACGGCGTACGGCGAAGCCCTGCAGGCGCTGGACCTCGACGGCCTCCAGGCGCTGTGGGACCAGGAGTACTCCGACCTGCTGTACCAGCCGGAGGAGTACGCACGGCCGTGCCGCACATGGGAGGAGATCGTCGCCTACTGGACGGGGATCCCGGCCGTCGTCGAGCGGATCGCCGAGTGGCGCGAGCTCGAGACCGACGTGACCGTGGCCGGGGACCTGGCGCTCTGCTTCTCGACCCTGGCGACCTCGATGCACCTGCACGGCATCGAGGAACCGTTGACCGGGGAGGTGCGCTTCACCGCCGCCCTACGGAGGTCCGGCGGCGACTGGCGCCTGGTGCACGCCCACGAGTCGCGTCAGCTGGTGGTCCCGTGAGGACGGATAGCCCGCGGCTGACGCGTTCCGACCCCGGCTTCGAGAAACGGCTCGCCGACCTCGTGTTCAACCAGCTGCCCGTCGACCGCCGTCCCGACGTGGTCGTCCGTCCGCGCACCGAGCAGGACGTCGTCGACACCGTGCGCGCCGCCCGGCGCGACGGCCACCAGGTCGCCGTCCTCTCCGGTGGGCACAGCTGGATCGCCGCGCCGGTGCGTGAGGGCGGCGTCCTGATCGACATGAGCGCATTCGACGGTGTCGACGTCGACGCCGAGCGCAGGAGGCTGCGGGTGGGTCCCGCTGCCCGCAGCTCCGCGATCGTCCCGGCCGTCGCCGCGCACGGTCTCGCCTACTCATCAGGGCACTGCGGGACCCCGGGTGCCGGTGGCTACCTGCTCGGCGGCGGGATCGGCGTCAACTCGGGACACTGGAAGCCCGCCTGCTACAGCGTGCGCAGCGTGCGGGTCGTGACGGCCGAGGGCGAGCTCGTGGTGGCGTCGGAGAGCGAGAACCGGGACCTGCTCTGGCTGGCCCGCGGCGCGGGACCCCTCTTCCCCGGAGTGGTCACGGAGTTCGAGCTCGACCTCCAGGACCGCCCGGTCGACACCCGGGTCTCATCGTGGGTGTTCGACCACGAGCACCTCGCCGCGGTCAGCGCCTGGGTGAGCCGGGTGTCGGCCACGCTGCCGTCGTACGTCGAGGTGTTCACGGCGGCCGGCGGTCCCGGGCGCCACGACCACCTGCCGAGTGAGGGCTATCCCGACCGCATCGTGACTGTGCTCGCCACCGCGTACGTCGACACCGAGGCCGAGGCGCGGGCGGCGCTCGCGCCGTTCGCCGACGGTCCCGGCGTCGAGCCGCTGGCCTGCACCGACCTGGCGCCGGTGGCCTACGAGGACCTCTCGGCGTCCTTCGACGCCGAGTACCCCGACGGACACCGCTACCTGGCCGACGCCTTCTGGACCGACCTGGACGCCGCGGGCGCGATGGTCCCGCTCGCCGACGCCTTCGTGCGGGCGCCGTCGGGCCTGAGCAACTTCGTCGCCCTGATGCCGGGGAACGGGAAGCAGGTCGGCCTGGACCCCCGAGCCGGCGCCTACTCGATGGACCACCGCACCCTGGTCATGGCGTACGCGCTGTGGACCGACCCGGCTGCAGACGAGGCGAACGCGCGCTGGATCGAGGAGATGTCGGCGATCCTCGCGCCGCTCAGCGTCGGCAACTTCGTCAGCGAAGCCGACCACGAACGCCATCCCGAGCGTCTGGAGCGCTCCTTCAGCCCGGAGAGCTGGCGCCGGCTGACCGAGCTGCGCTCGACCTGGGACCCCGACGGCCTCTTCCACCTCCCCGGGCGCCCGCGCTGAGCGCGACCCACAAGAACGGAGAACCACCCGTGTCCCACCTCGACGAACTCGGCGGCCGTGCCGCCACCAGTGTCACTCCCTCCCCGGGCGATGCCCGCGAGCACCGCCTGCAGGGGAGCCTCGGCGTCACCGCCATCATCTTCATGGTGGTCGCCGCCGCCGCACCGCTCACCGCCGTCGGCGGCGTCTTCCCGCTGCAGGCCATGCTGGGCAACGGTGTCGGAACGCCGGCGCTGACCCTCGGCAGCAGCGTCGTGCTGCTGCTCTTCACCGTCGGCCTGACCACGATGGCGCGGACCGTGCACCGGCCGGGCGCCTTCTTCACCTACGTCGGGCACGGCCTCGGCCGGCCGGCGGGCCTGGGCGCGGCCTGGCTCGCGATCCTCACCTACACGACCGCGCAGGTCGGCATCGCGGCCATGCTCGGTGCCCAGCTGCAGGCGTTCGTCGTCGACAGCCTCAACGGTCCGGACGTCGCTTGGTGGGTGTACTCGCTCGCAACGCTCGCGGTCACCGGCATGCTCGGCTACCGCCACCTCGACCTCAGCGCCAAGGTCCTCGGCGTCATGCTCGTCCTCGAGATCGGCATCGTCGTGCTGCTCGCCGTCGTCGCGCTGGCCGAGGGTGGCCACGACGGCGTCAGCCTCGATTCGTTCCACTGGGACAACGTGACGACCGGCTCGCCCGGCCTGGGCCTGATGTTCGCCATCGCGAGCTTCCTCGGCTTCGAGTCGACCGCGATCTTCCGCGACGAGGCCAAGGACCCCGACCGCACGGTCCCGCGGGCGACGTACGGCGCTGTCATCGTGATCGCCGTCTTCTACACCTTCACCCAGTGGGCGCTGATCCTCGCGGTCGGGGTCGGCCGGTTCCCGTCCTGGATCCCCGAGCACGTGGGCGACTTCATCATGGTGCTGGCGGGGGAGTACCTCGGCGGGACCGGCGCCCAGGTGGTCAACCTGCTGCTGATCACCAGCCTCTACGCCTGCGTGCTGTCCTTCCACAATGTGCTCAACCGCTATGGGCACTCCATGGGCATCGCCCACGCACTGCCCCGATCCTTCGCGAAGGTGCATCCCCGGCACGGCTCGCCGTACGTCGCCGCCCTCGCGCAGATCTCGCTCGCGCTGGCCATGGTCGCGGTCTTCGCGGCGAGCGGCCTGGACCCGATCATGCAGGTCTTCACCTGGTTCGGCGGGGTCGCGATGTTCTCCATCGTGCTGCTCATGGCCCTCGCCAGCATCGCGGTGATCGTCTACCTCGCTCGCCCCGGCGTCGATGAGGGACCGTGGCGCAGCTGGGTCGCGCCCGGACTCGGTCTGGCCGGGCTGCTGTTCGTCGCCTACCTCCAGATCGAGAACTTCCCGTTGCTGCTCGGCGAGCCCCACGTGACCGGCCGCGTGCTGTTCTTCTACGTCCTCATCGCCGCGTTCCCCGCCTTCGGGGTCGGCCAGGGCCTGTGGCTGCGGGTCCGCCGGCCTGACGACTACCGGGGCGTCCTCGAGACCATCGAGGAGTGACGAGATGACCGGCCTGGACCACCTGCTCGAGCGTCGCCGCGGCGTCCTGGGGCGCAACGCCCCGCTGTTCTACGACCGCCCGGTGCACCTGGTGCGCGGGAGCGGCGTCTGGGTCGAGGACGCCGATGGACGCCGTTACCTCGACGCCTACAACAACGTGCCGCACGTCGGCCACTGCCACCCGCACGTCGTGCAGGCCGTGGCTCGACAGGCGGCGACGCTCAACCTGCACACGCGCTACCTCGACGGTGTCGTCGTCGACTACGCGGAGCGGCTCACCGCGCGGTTCGCCGACTCCCTCGACACCGCCGTGCTCACCTGCTCCGGCAGCGAGTCCAACGAGCTCGCGCTGCGGATGGCCCGGTTCGCGACCGGTCGGCGCGGGCTGATCGTGAGCGACTTCAGCTACCACGGGAACACCGCGACGCTCGCGTCCCTGACGACCTGCTTCCCGGTCGTGGAGGAGTTCCCGGCCAGCGCGCGGGCCGTGCGGGTCCCGGACCCCCGCCATGACGGCGCAGGCCTGACCGAGGCCGAGCTGCTCGAGCGGTACCTGGGCGAGGTGGCCGAGGCGGTGCGCTCGCTCGAGGCGTCGGGCGACGGCGTCGGCGCCATCCTGATCGACTCCTTCTTCGCCAACGAGGGTCTGCCCGACGCGGTCGCCGGGTACGTCGCCGGCGCGGTCGAGCTGGTCCGCGCCGCGGGTGGCCTCTTCATCTGCGACGAGGTCCAGGCCGGGTTCGGCCGGACCGGCGACGCGCTGTGGGGCCATGAACTGGCCGGCGTCACTCCTGACCTCGTCACGCTGGGCAAGCCGATGGGCAACGGCCACCCGATCGCCGGCGTCGTCGCCGGCAACGAGCTGGTGTCGGCATTCCAGTCGGCGGCGACCTACTTCAACACCTTCGGCGGCAACCCGGTCTCTGCGGCGGCCGGCGCGGCCGTGCTCGACGTCCTCGACGAGGAGGGGCTCCAGGCCAACGCCCACCGGGTCGGCGCCCACCTGCGCGAGGGCCTGGCGAAGCTGGCCGCGCGTCACGAGCCGCTCGGTGACATCCGCGGCCGCGGTCTCTTCGTGGGCGTCGAGATCGAGCACGACGGGGTTCCGGACGCCGCTCGCACCGCCTGGCTGGTCAACGCCATGCGCGACCGGGGTGTGCTGCTGAGCCGGATCGGTCGACACGACAACGTGCTGAAGATCCGGCCGCCGCTGGTCTTCGCCACCGAGCACGCTGACCGGCTGCTCGACGCTCTCGACGACGCCCTCGACGGTGTCCCCGACCGGGCCTCCGACGGCACCGGGCCGTGGTGAGCTTCTACACGCTCCCGGACCGCGAGCAGGCCGCGGCGCTGGCACGCCTCGCCGACGTGGCCGGGGCATCCTGGGCCGGCGGCCTGCACCGCCTGGAGCTGGTGAAGTACCGTGAGAACGCCGTGTTCTCCGCCGAGCTGGCCACCGGACGCAGGGTGGCGGTTCGCGTGCACCGACATGCCTACCACTCTCCGGCCGCTGTGATCTCGGAGCTCGAGTGGATGCGCTCTCTGCACGACGTCGACGGCTTCACGGTGCCGCCGGTCGTGTCCGCGGCCGACGGGAGCCTGGTCGTCGAGGCAGCGCACCCCGGCGTACCGGAGCCGCGACAGGTGACCGTGCTCGGCTGGTTGTCCGGCCGGCCCGCGGGCACCTCGGAGGCCGGTGTCGACCTTGCCGAGGGCGATGCGGTCCGCCTGTTCGCCGATGCCGGTCGGCTGGCGGCCCGCCTGCACCGGCACACAGCCACCTGGGTGTTGCCGCAGGGGTTCACCCGTCCCGCCTGGGACGCGGACGCCCTCGTCGGGGAGCACCCGCGCTGGGGACGGTTCTGGGAGTACGGCGCACTCACCGACGCCGAACGCGACCTGCTGGTCCGTGCACGTGATCGCGCTCGGGCCGACCTGCTGGCCCTCGGCCGGCACGACGGCTACGGCCTGATCCACGCGGACCTGGTCCCTGAGAACATCCTCGTCGACGGCGGCGAGCTCCAGCTGATCGACTTCGACGACGCCGGCCACGGCTGGTACCTGTTCGAGCTCGCCACCGCGCTGTACTTCCACCTCGACCAGTCCTGCTTCGATGCGTTGCGTGCCGCGCTCCTGTCCGGCTACCGGTCGGAACGGGACCTGGCGGCCGACGACGAGCGCCTGCTGCCGCTCTTCCTCTACCTGCGCGGCACGACCTACCTCGGTTGGGTCCAGTCCCGGCCCGAGACCGGCACCGCGAAGGAGTTCGGCCCGGCGCTGCGCGCCCTGGCCTGTCGTGCGGCCGAGGACTACCTCACCGCCGCTTCACCCGTCCCCACCCCCAGGAGGCAGCCGTCACCATGAGTACCGAGACCACCCCCACGCAACGATCAGACATCTCGCCGATCCTCTACCGCAAGCTCGTGCTGCGCGTGCTGCTCCTGGTGGGTGAGGCGTCATCAACTGCCTGACCTCGCTGGCGCCGAACACCCAGCAGCTCTCCAACGCGCGGTTGCTGTCCAGTGCTGCCCGCCCCCATCCGCAGCCCGGCATCGGTCGGGGCAGCTGGTCGGTGCTTCGTGCAGTGGGTGCAAGAGAGCCCTGTGTTCAGCCGGACTCACCCACCGTCACGCCGCGAACGGGACGCCGCGGAAGCTGCCCGGTGGTCAATCGCGCGGAGCCCGATTGAACGGGAGCACATCTTGCGTCAGGAAGGCATCCAGGACGTTGCGGGTTACGCGGGACACGTTGTTGTCACCTCCATTGACGAGCAACGAACCCGACCATGCGATGCTCGAGGTGGCGAATACCGCACCCTGGCGCGGCTTGGGCTCGAGCACCAGGTCGGCGCGGACCTTGTCGCTGGTCGTGCCGTCGTAGCAGCCGTCGGGCAGAGCTACTTCGATCGGATCCAGCCCATAGGCACGGCTGAACCCGGTTGCGGAGGCGAGGACGAGCGCGTCGGGAGATGTGCCTAGAGCGTGGTCTGCACGATCGATCTCGACTCCGGCCGCGCCCCGCCCGTTGACCATCGAGTCGAACTCGCCGAGGCGGCCATCCACGAGCTCGACCCCATCAAAGACGAAGGCGCAGCGGGGGTCCTCGACGTCGACCAGCACGTCGTACGGGCGGTTGGTGTCGAAGCCCTGTGAGGCCATGCCGACGCCGACGATGCGCTGAGGTGGGATTCCGCGGGTGCGCCAGAGACCACCGAGCTCCCCTGTGGTCAGGTGGTGCCACTCACCCGGCTCCGGCTGCCATGCGCGAATGCCTGCGGTGCGGCGAATCTCAATGGTGTGTCCCTCCTCGGGATCGATCGAAGTCACCCAGTAGAAGCCGTTCCCACCGAGGTACATCAGCCGGCCGCCCCCGTCGAGGTAGGACTCGTAGGCACGCAACATGGGGGTTGTCGGATACTCCGGGTGGCTTCCTGTCAACACGACCCGGTACTGGCCGAGCAGGTCGAGACCCCGCTCGTGCACGTCCTCGTCGGCGGCGACGTCGACGTCGAATCCCTGTTGGACGAGCCAGGCGACGATGTGCAGGTCGGCGCTGAACTGGTGCGCCGAGGTTGCTCCTCCTGCGACCGCGGCCCAGCGGTGGTCGTGCCTGATGTTGGGCAGCGGCTTTCGGGTGGAGGTGAAGCAGACGCCGGTCAGGTCGGTGTGCACGTCGTAGAGGCTGCGCAGGCCGTTCTCGAGCAGATAGCGGTCGTGCCGGTTGCCCCCGAACGCCGGGACATCGGTGATGCCGACCCCTTCCAGGTAGGCCCGCGCCCCGGGGTCGGCCATCACGTGCTCGCAGCTGTACGCCAGGTAGCTGAAGGTCGGCAGCACGAGGAGGGCAGGTGCGGTGGCGGCGGTCGGTGCGACCACGAAGGGGAGCGTGTCGGTGGTGCCGTCCGCCGCGGTGACCTCGACGCCGTACACGGCGCTCGGCAGTTCGTGAGGAAGTGCCAGGACTAGGTCGTCCTGCCAAAGCGCGTCATCCAGGTCATCATCGTGGAAATGGATGGCTTGGTACGACTCCGGGGACAGGCGTGGGTCGGCGTCGTCGCCCGCGCCGCGGTGGCCGAGACAGGCGCGTAGAGGGAAGTTGACCGCTCGGCCTTGGAAGGCGGACCCCAGTCGGTTGTCGACAGTCCGGGGGCGATCCGTCGGCCCGAAGTCCCAAGCGGCGAGCCCGGCAAGGCGAGGTGACTCGATCCGACCGTTGAAGTGATCCGTACAGCCGTTCTCGACCGCTCGTGCCGCAAAGACGAGCCCCAAGCGGTCGGCACCGGCCAGCGGCAGCGCGGTGGCTGTGAGCGACTCGGTGTCGCGCTGCTCGGTCGAGATCGTCACCGACACCGAACCGGAGGTGGCGACCCGCAGCGTGATCTCGTACCAGCGCAAGGGATCCACAGGCGCGCCGGGGATTCCGAGAGTGTCGCCATCCAGTCGCCATCGGCCGTCGCTGTCGATGCCGAGAACGACGACGCTGCGATCCGCGTACGTCAGCGTGACCATGGCTTGATCGTGGGACGCCCGAGCGAGGGTGGGCCGTGCCCACCAGGACAGCTCCAGATCGGCTCCGGCTGCGACCAAGGACTCCTCGATCACGACGTGCGATCCTGCGTGCAGCGCTTGGACGCGGCCGGGGAAGCTCAGCCCGTCCAGCCTTGACGGAACTGGCCGGATGTCGATGCCCGGCCCGAGCGGATGGGGATCGCCGTTGAGGAGGCGGACCAATCGCGCGGTGAAGGAGTCCGCGGTGGTGCTGATCCGGCAATGCACCTCGTTTCCGGCTCGGTAGGTGAGCCGGTCGGTGTACCCGATGACGTTCATGATGTCCCTTCGCTGGCGTGACCGTGAACACCGCGATCACGGTGCCGTCGCCTGACTGTCGCCCGTCCCCCGTCCGTCGCCGATTGCCCGGTCCGGCCACCGGACCGATCCGGGGCTGGGGAGTGCGGACCGGTGCTGTACTCCCCGGCACCATCCCCAAACGTTGGAGGAAAGATGTTCGTTCGAACGCGGCGCCGGTGTGCAGCTGCTCTGCTCCTGGTTCTCGGCGCATCACTCGCGCTGTCCGCCTGTGGGAGCAGCTCCGACGAGGGCTCCGACGGCGGCGACCACCTCGTCATCGGCATCTCGAATCCTCAGGGGGCACAACCGATCCTCAAGATCACGCAGGACGCCTTCACCGCAGCGGCGGCGAAAGACGGGATGACTGTCAAGGCGCTCGACGCCCAGCTCGATCCGGCCAAGCAAGTCACCGACATCGACCAGCTCGTGGCACAGCATGTCGATGCGATCATCGTCTATCCGCTCGACGCCAACTCCTTGAGGCCGGCGCTTGACCGAGCACAGAAGGCCGGGATCAAGTTGATCGGCTGGGCCGCAGTCCCAACGCCGAACGGCGACCTGGGTGTCTACGACGCCAACGTTGATACTGGTGGCAGCTACCGCGGTGCCCGACTCCTCTCCGACTTCGTCAAGGAGCGGCTCGATGGCAAGGGCAACGTCCTCGGCGTCGGCCTCGGAATCCCGGTGCCGACGCTTGAGGCGATGTTGAAGAGCTATCAGTCGGACGTGACCGAGGGATCGGACATCACCTGGTCCGGTCGGGCGGACAATCCGACCGATGACATCGCCGGCGCACAGAAGGTCGTCGCGACCGCGCTGACCAGGTTCACCAACGACATCCAGGCGATCATGGCCTACAACGACAGCTCCGCGATCGGCGCAGCGGTGGCGGCCAAGTCGGCGGGCGTCACCTCGATGGTGATCGTCGGGCAGAACGGTGATCAAGACGGTGTCGACGCGGTCAAGGACGGCCGCATCAGTGCGACCATCAACCTGGTGCCGTGGCGCACCGGGCTGATTCTGGAGACCTTGACGAAGGCCGTGCTCGCTGGGGAGAAGGGTGTGCCGGCGTACGTCGAGAGCCCCTCGGAACTTGTCACCCAGGAGACGGCAGCCGACTATCTGGGGTGGTCTGACGCAGTGTCGCAAATCAAGGCCGGCACGCTCTCCTGCGCGTCTGGTGGCGGCTGCCCTGACGGCGTCATGGCGCTGGACAAGTGACGCGCTCCCGGTCTGTCGAGGCGGCGAGATGGCCATAGAACAGCCCGTCCTGCAGATGAGTTCGGTCCACAAGCGCTTCGGGCGAACTCACGCACTCAGGGGCGTCGACTTCGCTCTCCGACCGGGCGAGGCGCACGCCCTCCTCGGGGAGAATGGCTCTGGTAAGTCGACTCTGATGAAGGTCGCCTACGGAGAGATCATGGCGGACAGCGGGGAGATCCGAGTTCGCGGTGAGGAAGTCAACTTCGCCAATCCACTGCAGGCTGCGCGATCGGGCATCGCGATGGTGGCGCAGGAGGTGCCGGTCGTCCCCTCACTCTCGGTGGCGGAGAACATTGCGCTGGGAGGCCTGCCGGGCTCGCCACTCCGAGTTGACTGGCGTGGCGCACACCGGGTGGCGCGAGAGGCGTTGGCGGAGCTGGGATCGAAGGTTCGCTCCCACCAGCTGGTCGGTAGCCTGGGGCCGGGTGACCGTCAGGTCGTTGCCATCGCGCGGGCGATCACGTCGCGTGCATCGGTGGTCATCTTCGACGAGCCCACGAGCTCGCTGTCGGGAGAACTCGTGGAGTCGCTCTTCGAGATCATCCGGCGGATGAAGGAGCGCGGACTGGCGATCGCGTTCATCTCGCAGCGGCTTCAAGACATCGAGCCCGTCGCTGACCGGGTCACCGTGCTCCGCGACGGCTCGGTCGTCGACACCCTCGGGATCGGCGAGGCCGACGAGATGACCATCACCCAGTTGATGGTGGGGCGCTCACTGACTGACTACTTCCATCGCGAGATCACCGCTGGGCCAACGACGCACGCCAGACCGGTTCTCGAGGTGCGTGGACTCCGCGTCGAGCCGACCGCCGGGCCGGCCGACCTGGTCGTACGTCCCGGCGAGGTCGTCGGCGTTGCTGGCCTGGTGGGGTCAGGCCGGGTCGAGGTGGTGCGCGCGGTCTTCGGTGCGGATGCTGTGCAGGGTGACGTCGAAGTCGCCGGTGTGCCCTACCGGCGCCGATCGCCCCGCGGGTCGATCAAGCGCGGAATCGCGCTGGTGACCGGCGACCGGAAACAGGAAGGTCTGATCGCCGGTGCCAGTGTCCTGCAGAACCTGACGACGGTCACCAACAGCAGGCTCTCGCTGATGCCGGTTCCAGCGCGCAGTCAGCGTCGGGCGGCGCGGGCCGTGATGGCCGATCTGCAGGTCAGGCCGGACGACCCGGATCTACCGGCGGGGAGCCTGTCCGGAGGTAACCAGCAGAAGGTCGTGATCGGCCGTTGGCTGGATCGCGATCTGCGGCTGCTCCTGCTCGACGAGCCCACACGCGGCGTCGATGTCGGCGCCAAGTCCGAGATCTACCGCGTGATCAGAGAGCTGGCTGCGAAGAGGGTCGGCGTGCTGATCAGCTCTTCGGAGAGCACCGAGCTCCTCGGGCTGTGCGACCGCATCGTGATGATGCTGCACGGCAAGGTGGTGGGCGACCTGCCCGCCGACCAACTCGATGAACTGTCCATCGCGCAACACATAGCGGGAGTCGAACACGATGTCTGAGTCCACTGCCTTCGCGCCCGACGGTGCCTCGCCCCGGGACCAGGGTCGGCCCACGTACGGCGTCGTCCTGAGCGGCGTCATCCGCGAGATCAAGGGATTCGCCGGAGCGCTTGCCGCACTGCTGGTGATGCTGGTCTACCTGGCGTCCACGCAGGAGTTCTTCTTCACGAAGGCCAATGTCCTCAACGTCCTCTCGGGCAACAGTGCACTGCTCATCACGTCGGTCGGGCTGACCTTCGTGGTCCTGGCTGCGGGTTTCGACCTCTCCGTCGGCGCGATCTACGCGGCGTCCGGCTACGCGGCCTTCCGTGCTCTCGACGCAGGCCTGCCGATCGTGGCGGCGCTGCTGTGCGGCATCGGGATCGGCATTCTCTTGGGTGGCGCCGTCAACGGTGTCCTCATCGGTGCCTTCCGGCTGAACTTCTTCGTGGTCACCCTAGGGACCTCGTCTCTGTTCACCGGAGCGCTCAACGTGATCACCAACGGCAAGACCAACGCGATCGCAGAGCCGGAGGGGAGCCTGATCTACTTCTTGGGCAATGGCACGGTGCTGACCATCCCGTTCCCGATCATCCTCTCCGCGGTCGTACTCGCGATATCGGGGTACGTCCTGCGTTGCACGCCCTTCGGTCGCGCGGTCTATGCCGTCGGCGGCAATCCTGACGCGGCCCGGCTCGCCGGCATCAACGTCCCAGCGGTCAGGATCTGTGTCTACGGAATCGGCGGCCTGCTCGCCGCCGTGGCCGGCCTGATCGATGCCAGCCGCCTCGCGTCGGCCTCGCCGACGGCTGGCGCCAGTCTTGCCCTCACGGCAGGCGCGGCGGTGCTCCTCGGCGGCACGAGCTTCTTCGGCGGCATCGGCGGTGTCGGCGGCACGATCGTCGGCGTGCTGCTGATCGCGGTTCTGCAGAACGGCCTGGGCTTGATGGGCGTCTCCGCGTTCTGGCAGGGAGTCGTCACGGGGTTCGTGCTGGTGGTGGCCGTGTCCCTGGACAAGCTCCAATCGCGGACGGGCTAGTTGTGATGTCCGGGGAGGTTGGTCAGCCGGGTGACCGGTGGGCGGCCTCCAATGGCGGAGTGGGCGCGGTGGTGATTGTAGAAGTGGAGCCAGGCGGGCAGCGCGGCGTTGCGTTGCTCGGTTGACTCATAGAGCCGGGCGTAGGCCCATCCGTCGGCGAGGGTTCGGTGGAAGCGCTCGATCTTCCCGTTGGTCTGGGGCCGGTAGGGCCGGGTCCGCTTGTGGCTGATGGCGAGCTCAGCGCACGCGTCGCGCCAGGCGTAGGACCGGTAGGCCGAGCCGTTGTCTGATAGGACTCGTTCGATGGTGACGCCGTGATCGGCGAACCAGGCCACCGCACGCTGTAGGACGCCGATCGCGGTGGCGGCCTTCTCGTCGGTACAGATCTCGGCGTAGGCGATGCGTGAGTGGTCGTCGATGACGGTGTGCACGAACGCGGTCCCGATCAATGGTCGATAGTGCTTCCCGCGTTCGCCTGTGCGGAGTGCTGTCGCGATGCCGTTGGCTCGACTCTGTTGGCGGCTGAGGAACTTGTGCCCGCCGCCGTCGGGGATGTTGCCGAACTTGGTGACGTCGACGTGGATCAGCGAGCCGGGGTGCGGATGCTCGTAGCGTCGCAGCGGCTCCCCGGTAACGCGGTCGATGTGGGAGAGCCGGTTGATCCGGCAGCGGACGAGCACGGCGTGCACGGTCGAGGCCTGCATGCCGAGCTGGCCGGCGATCTGGACCGGACCGAGTCGCTGGCGCCATCGCAGTCGCACGATCTGGCGCACCACCTCCGGCCTGGTCCTGTTCGGACACGTCTTCGGTCGTGAACTGCGGTCGACCATCCCGCCCGGGCCTTCGATGCGGTAGCGGTCGGCCCACTTCTTCGCGGTGCGTGGGGCGACCATGAACATCTTGGCCGCTGCAGCGTAGGTCCAGCCGCGGTCGACGACGAGCTGGGCGAGCCGCAAACGGGCGCGCGGGGTCAGGGCAGCGTTAGCGTGGGACACGAGGGCCTCCGGTCAGTGAAGCGTTGAACTAGACAGCTCCACTTCACAACCGGAGGCCTTCGTCTGTCAGACAGGCTCACCGGTGCCGGGCGGTACAACCTCCCTGGACATCACAGCTAGTCGGGTACGGCCTGCAGTCCGCGGCCGAACCTGATTCAGAGAACGGACTCGGTCCGTTCGACTCTCGCAGCGGCCATGGAGGAGCTACCAGACGAGACGGCGCCGCAGCCCGCGCCCGATGTCATGGGCCGCGGCCCACAGGGCGTGGGTGACCTGCTGGTCGTCTCGCCGGGCGACCTCCATGGTCGCGGACAGTGCCGCCACGACCTCGGTGCTGCCCGCGACCGTGATCGGTACGGCGTAGGTCTTGTAGCCCTCGATGCACTCCTCCCGCTCGGCGGCCCATCGGCGCTCGCGCACCTCGGCCAGCTGGCTGCGCAGGGCCCGCCCGTTGCAGATGCTGTGCGGGGTCAGCGGGATGACCTCACCGCGCTCGAGGGCCGAGAGGGCCTCGTCGGCCTGGTCGCTGTGGGCGAGGAAGATCTTCCCGGAGGCCGTGAACCACTGGGGGATCCGGGTGTCGATGGCGGTCTGGACCCTCGAGTCGCGCCGGCCGGCGATCCGCTCGAGATGGACCGTGTCGTTGCCGCGGGGCACGGCCAGGTGGATGACCGCGCGGGTGGCCGTGTGGAGGTCCATCAGCACCGGTCGGGCGACCGAGCGCAGCTGTGCCGGCCCGGGCACCCGCTGTCCGAGCTCGAAGACCCGCCAGCCGAGCTGGTAGGAGTTGTCGACCCGGTCGAGGAAGCCAAGAGCCACGAGCTCCTGGGAGAGCCGATAGGCGCTGGCCTTCGGTACCCCGGAGCGCCGGCTCAGCTCGGTCAGGCCCAGTCGCGGGTGGCCGTCGTCAAAGGCCGCCAGCAGCAGGTAGGCCTTGCCCAGGACCGACGGCGGTGCGCCGGCGGCCTCCTTGTCGAGTTGCGGCTCGAAGTCGGTCTCGATCTCAGCCAGCGTCATGACGCCACCCTCGCCTCTCACCTGTCGTCCACCGACTTGTCCACTTGGACAAGTTGTCCACGTGGACAAGTGTGCGCCATCGGGATCCCTGTGTCCAGCGTCACGTGTCGCGATCTGGACCGTTCAGCGGACCAGCGCGTTCCCTGCGGCGTCGAGGCCGGTCGAGACTCGCCCGGACCGCCCGACGAGGAGGACCGATGACCGCACCCGCCGTACGCCGGGGATATGCCGACACGCCGCTCGGCCAGCTGCACTACGCCGAGGCCGGCTCCGGTCCGGCGGTCCTGTTGCTGCACCAGACCCCGCGCTCCCACGACGAGTACCGCGAGCTGCTGCCCCTGCTGGGCCGCTCGGTGCGGGCGATCGCCATGGACATGTACGGCTTCGGCCTGTCCGCGAAGCCCGAGGGGCCGCAGAGCATCGAGCAGTACGCCGCCGGCGCGACCGCGCTCGCCGATGCCCTCGGACTCGACGCCTACACCGTGATGGGGCACCACACCGGGGCCGTCGTCGCGATCGAGGTGGCCGCGGCCGACGCCGACCGGGTCGCGGGCGTCGTGCTCTCCTCGCCGTCGTACACGGACCGGTGCTACCGGGACGCCGAGCCGCCGGCGGTCGACACCGCCGAGCGCACCCCGGACGGGGCCCACCTGACCACGCTGTGGAACCAGCGCGCCCCGTATTACCCGGAGGACCTGCTCACCGGCCTGCTCGACCGTTTCGTGCGCGATGCCCTCGCGCCCGGCCTCGATCCCGCCGAGGGCCACCGGGCCTGTGCGCGCTACCGGATGGAGGATCGGATCGGCCTGGTGAAGGCACCGGTGCTGCTCCTCGGCGCGACCGCGGACCCCTTCGCCTACCCCGACCTGCCACCCGTGCGCTACGCGCTGACCGGCTCGCCGTCGGTGGAGGTCGTCGCGATCGAGGACGGCACCATCCCGTTGCTCGAGCACAAGCCGGCCGAGGTCGCTGCGGCGGTGCTGCGGTTCCTCGGTGCCTGAGCGGAGCACAATCGCCCCGTGAGCCAAGCCGACCAGTCCGACCAGCCCGAGGAGACCGGGCCCGCCAACGCCACCCGAGAGCGCCTGCTCGATGCCGCGATCCACATCGCCGGCACGCTCGGCACCGACCAGGTGACCTACCGGTCGGTGGCAGCGCGGATCGGTGTGGCGCACAGCCTGGTGCGCTTCCACTTCGGCACCCGCGAGGCGATGCTCACCGCCGCCTTCGAACGCGCAGCCCGCCACGACGCCGCGGCTGCGCACCTGCGTGCTGACGACGTCTCCGACCTCGCCGGCGACCTGGTCGCGCTGCTCGCCGACGATCCCGCCCGCCAGCTGCTCCAGTACGACTTCCTGCTGCGCGCAGCGCGCGGCCACGGATCACTGCCCGACGTCGCCGCGCTCTACGACCACTACATCGCCCAGGTCGCCGCCACGCTCGACAGCAGCGGCATCGATGACCCCGACGGCTCTCTTGCCGACTTGGTGTTCGCGGCGCTCGACGGGCTCGTCCTCCAGCACTTCGTCTACGGCGACTCCGCTCGCACGCAGGTCGCGCTCGACCGGATGCGGGCGCTCCTGTCCGGCGCCTGACGCGCCGAATCCCCGGTCCTGGCGCGGGTTTCGGCCTGGTGGCCCGCTGAGCGAACCACTTCCTTTTCCGCGGTCCCCGCACGGTGATTGGTTGTGGCCACGCCACCGTCACTGCGAAAGGACCGACCGTGCGCAACCAGCTCTTCGACGCACTGACCGCCGACGAGATCCGGCAGGTCGCCGCCCTCGTCCGCGCCGAGCGGATCGGAGGTGAGCGGCCCGGCTTCAGCGCCGTCTTCACCGACGAGCCCGACAAGCGCCTGCTGCGCGACGGCGTCGCCGTTCCCCGCCGTGCGCGCGCCATGATCCTCGACCGCAGCACCAGCCAGACGTTCGACGTGGTCCTCGACCTCGAGGCTGACAAGGTCGCCTCTGTCACCGAGGTGACCGAGGGCTCCGCGCCCGTGCTGGTCGAGGAGTTCGCGCTCGCCCCCCAGCTGATCAAGGCGGACCCGCGCTACGTCGAGGCGCTCGCGAAGCGCGGCATCACGGACATGGACAAGGTCCAGATCGACCCGTGGGGCGTCGGCAACATGGCCGAGATCGACGTCCAGGGGCGCCGTCTCGCCGGCTCCGTGTCCTACTACCGCGAGTTCCCGGACGACAACGGCTACGCCCACCCCATCGAGGGCGTCATGGCCGTCGTCGACCTGCAGCGCGAGGAGGTCATCGCGGTCCACGACTTCGGCGTACGCCCGATGAACCCGGACCTCTGCAACTACACCGCCGACGCCAACCAGCCGATGCGCACCGATGTCGCGCCGCTGGAGATCACCCAGCCCGAGGGCGTCGGCTTCGCTCTCGACGGGCCCGAGCTGACCTGGCAGAAGTGGCGCTTCCGGATCAACATGCACCCGCTGGAGGGCCTGGTCCTGCACGGCGTGGAGTACAAGGACGGCGAGGAGTACCGCTCGGTCATGCACCGCGGCTCGCTGTCGGAGATGGTCGTGCCGTACGGCGACCCGAGCTCGGAGCACTTCTGGCGCAGCGCCTTCGACGTGGGCGAGTACGGCCTCGGCAAGCTGGCCAACTCGCTGCGCCTGGGATGCGACTGCCTCGGCGAGATCGTCTACCTGGACGCCGTGCTGGCGGGCGAGGACGGCGAGCCGATGACCATCGAGAACGCCATCTGCATCCACGAGGAGGACGACGGCATCCTGTGGAAGCACACCGACTGGGTGACCGGGAAGGTCGACGTCCGCCGCTCGCGTCGCCTCGTCGTCAGTTTCATCGGCACGGTCGGCAACTACCACTACGGCTTCTTCTGGTACTTCTACCAGGACGGCTCCATCCAGATGGAGGTCAAGCTCCTCGGCATCGTGCAGACCCGCGCGGTGGAGGACGGCGAGGTCGCCGAGCACGGCACGCCGATCGCGCAGAACCTGATCGGCACCTACCACCAGCACCTGTTCTCGTTCCGCCTCGACATGGAGGTCGACGGCTGGCAGAACACCGTCGTCCAGAACGACGCCTACTCCGTGCCGGTCGGCCCGGACAACCCGCAGGGCAACGCGATCGGCGTGCGCAAGACGGTCATCGAGACCGAGAACACCGGCGACGCGATCACCAACACCCAGTCGTCGCGCAACTGGGTCGTGCTCAACCGCGGCAAGACCAACAAGTGGGGCGTGCCGGTCGGCTACAAGTTCCTGCCCGGCTGGTCCTCGGCGACCATGCTCGCGCAGGAGCCCTCGCTCATCGCCAAGCGGGCGGGCTTCGCCACCCGCAACATCTGGGTCACGCCCTACGAGCCCACCGAGATGCGCTCGGCGGGCGAGTACCCCAACCAGAGCCGCTCTGGTGCGGGCCTGCCCGAGTGGACCAAGGCCGACCGGGCGACCGTCGACACCGACGTCGTGCTCTGGCACACCCTCGGCGTCACGCACATCCCGCGTGCCGAGGACTGGCCGGTCATGCCGGTGGAGAAGGCCGGCTTCATGCTGTTGCCGGTCAACTTCTTCGACAAGAACCCCGCCCTCGACGTGCCGGCCACCGCGCCCAAGCACTGCCACTGACGGACGCCGCGATGACCACGAGCGCGCTCGCGCCGGTCCGTCGTACGACGGTCCGGGCCCAGGTCGCCGACCTGGCCCCGGCCGTCGTGGCCGGGTCCGCGGTGACCTGCCTGCTGCTCCACCTCGCCCTGCTCGCGGCCGGCGGCCGCGAGCTGTGGGCGATGTCCCTGCCGATGCTGGCCCTCTCGTTGCTCTGCGTCGGCTGTGTCCCCGCGGTCTGGCGCCACCGGGCCGCTGCCCGGTCGGCGCTGGCCATGATGGCGGGATCCGGCGTCGGCATGGTGCTCGTGCACCTCGGCCTCGAGCACACCCACGACGGCGCCACGGCACACGTGGCCCTGTCGGAGGTCGTCGACCTGCTCATGCACGGCGCCGTGACGCTGGCCGCCTCCCAGGTCGTCCTGGCCGCCCTCGCCCTGATCTGCGGGCGTCACCACCCCCGTCATACCTGAAGGAGAGCACATGCACACCACCCAGCTGCTGATCGCGGACGAATGGGTCGACGCGAGCAGCGGAGCGACCGCCGAGACCATCAACCCGGCGACCGGTGAGACCATCGGCACCTTCGCCGACGGCGGTGCGGCCGACGTCGACGCGGCCGTCGCGGCCGCCCGGGCCGGCTTCGAGTCCGACGCCTGGCAGTCGATGACCCCGGACGCCCGCGGTCGGCTGCTGTGGCGCATCGCCGACCTGCTCGAGCGTGACGCCGAGGAGATCGCCGCGCTGGAGACCCTCGACCAGGGCCAGCCGACCTTCATCAGCAGCCAGATCAACCTGCCGCTCGCGGCCCAGGTGTTCCGCTACTACGCCGGCTGGGCCACGAAGATCGAGGGCAAGGTCTCGCCGGTCTCGATCCCCGGCAACCTGAGCTACCAGCGGCGGGTACCGCTCGGCGTCTGCGGCCTCATCACGCCGTGGAACTTCCCCTTCGCGATCGCCGCGTGGAAGCTGGCACCCGCCCTCGCGACCGGCAACGCCGTCGTGCTCAAGCCGGCCGAGCAGACCCCGCTGAGCACGGTGCGGCTGGTCGAGATCTGCCGCGAGGCGGGCGTACCCCCCGGCGTGGTCAACCTGGTCACCGGCGGCCCCGACGCGGGCCGTGCCCTCGTCGCCCACCCCGGCGTCGACAAGATCTCCTTCACCGGCTCCACCGCGGTCGGCCAGGAGATCGTCCGCGCCTCGGCCGACGACCTCAAGCGGGTCTCGCTCGAGCTCGGCGGCAAGGCGCCCAGCATCATCTGCCCCGACGCCGACCTCGACGCCGCCGTCATCGGCAACCTGCAGGGTGCTGTGTTCAACACCGGTCAGGCCTGCGGCGCCTACACCCGCTTCTTCGTGCACCGCTCGGTCGCCGACGAGTTCACCACCAAGCTCGCGGCGGCCGCCGACAGCCTCGCGATCGGCCCCGGCCAGGACCCGACCACCGTGGTCGGCCCGCTGGTCTCGGCCGAGCACCTCGACCGTGTGGCGTCGTACGTCGACTCCGGCCGCGCCGAGGGTGCGCAGCTCGTCACGGGCGGCTCCCGGGTCGACGGTGAGCTGGCGAACGGCTACTTCTACCGCCCCACCGTCTTCGCCGACGTTCGCGACGAGATGGCCATCGCCCGCGAGGAGATCTTCGGCCCCGTCCTCGCCGTGATGCCCTACGACGACCTGGACGAGGCCGTCGCGCGCGCCAACGGCACCGAGTACGGCCTGGCGGGCGTGGTGTGGACCAAGGACCTCACCACCGCCCACACGCTGCCGCCGCGACTGCGCGCTGGCACCGTGTTCGTGAACCAGCTCCCGCTGATCGATCCGGGCTCGCCCTGGGGAGGCTTCGGGATGAGCGGCCACGGCCGCGAGATGGGGGAGTACTCCATCGACGAGTTCACCGAGACCCAGACGACCTTCATCAACCTCGCCTGATCCGCCGGGACTCCTCGGAAGGCACGCAGGGGCGCGACGAGCCGAGCTCGTCGCGCCCCTGCGTACTTGTCAGGCTTCTCCTGCACTTGTCAGGCGTTGCAACCCCCAACAAGTGCATGAATCCCCAGCCGGCCGGGGATTCATGCAGCCCCCCGCTCACCCGTCGAACGCCGCGACGAGGGGCGTGTCGACGCCGATCTCGCCGTACCGACCGGCCCCGCCCGGCTTCCCGATCGGCTCCGCGCGACCGGGGAGGACGGTGTCGAAGAACGTGCGGGCGTCCTCGAGGTGGACGGCCTTCTCGGGGATGGTGCGGGCCAGGCGGTCGACCGAGATCGCGGAGACGGGGCACTCGACCTCGCACGCGCCGCAGTCGATGCACTCGTCGGGGTTGATGTAGCTCTTGCGGTCGCCCTCGTAGATGCAGTCGACGGGACACACGTCGATGCAGGAGCGGTCCAGCTCGTCGATGCAGTCGGCACCGATCACGTACGTCATGGCGGATTCCTCCAGATTTGTCGGGGCGGTCAGTGGCCGTCGGTCGAGTGACCGGGGAAGAGGGTGAGCGTGGGGTCGAGGTCCACGGCGACGTGGTTGACCGCGGTGGCGACCTCGCCGAAGCCGACCGACATCAGCTTGACCTTGCCCGGGTAGTCGGTCAGGTCGCCGGCGGCGAAGACGCGCGGCAGGTTGGTGCGCTGCGAGCGGTCGACCACGACGGAGCGGGCGTTGAGCTCCAGGCCCCACTCGCGCAGCGGCCCGAGGTCGCTGATGAAGCCGAGGGCGGCGATCACGTGGTCCGCCGGTACGACGACCTCGGAGCCGTCCTTCGCGCGCAGGGTGACCTTCTCGAGGCGCCCCGAGGCCAGGTCGCCGTCGAGCGCGACGACCTCGGTGTCGGTGTGCAGCGTCGCCGGTCCGGCCTGCACCTGCTGCAGGGTCGCGGCGTGGCCACGGAAGGCGGCCCGGCGGTGCACGAGCGTCACCGACCGGGCGACGTCCTCGAGGGCGACGGCCCAGTCGAGCGCGCTGTCGCCGCCGCCGACGACCACGACGTCCTGGTCGGCGTGCGCCGACGGGTCGAGCACGAAGTACGAGAGCCCGGTGCCGAGCCACTCCTCACCGCAGGGCAGCGGCCGCGGGGTCGGCGTACCGATGCCCGCGGTCAGCACGACGGCGCGGGCGGCGATCACGGTGCCGTCGTCGAGGGTGACCAGCGCGTGGTCGTCCTCGTGGGTCAGGGCGACCGCCTGGCGGCCCAGCCGGTAGGTGGGCGCGTAGGCGCCCGCCTGCTCGACGAGCCCGGCGACGAAGTCGCGACCGCGGATCGAGGGGATGCCCGCGACGTCGCGGATCTCCTTCTCGGGGTAGAGCGCGCTGACCTGGCCGCCCGGCTGGGGCAGCACGTCGACGACGACCGTCGAGAGGCCACGGAAGCCCGCGTAGTAGGCGCCGTAGAGCCCGGTCGGGCCGGCGCCGACGATCAGCACGTCGGTGGTCATCGGGGACGGTGCGTCCATGGGTGAACTCCTCATCTCGGGGGACACCGACGAGGATGCAGCGAGGTCCGGGAGGTGTCCGCGCACCTGGACTGCTGAGCGAACCACCGCCGGAAATGTCGCTCCTGACAAGGGAATTCGTGCCGCCGGTTCGCCTGGCGAACCACCTCCCTTGTCGGGGCGGCGACCCGGTGGTGATCTGCTGCCATGACCGAGACCGTGAGCCCGACCACCCCACCGGACGGCAAGGCCCGCCGCCCCCGCACCCCCCGCCACCGCGAGGGCAAGCTGCCCGGTCGGCAGGACTGGTCGACGTGGCCGCACTACCAGGCTGCCGCGGCCGGCTTCCGGGGCTACTGGTACCCGGTCTGCTTCGCCGACCAGGTCGGCGAGCGCCCCCACCGCGTCAAGCTTCTCGGCGAGGACCTCTTCGTCATCCGCGACAAGGGCAAGCTCTACGGGATGAAGAACCGGTGCCCCCACCGCGGGGTGCCGCTCAGCAACGGCAACAAGCAGTTCCCGGGAGCCATCTCCTGCGTCTACCACGGCTGGACGTTCGACCTCGAGACCGGCGACCTGGTCGCCGCGATCACCGACGGGCCGCAGTCGCCCATCTGCGGCAAGGTCACCCAGCCGACGTACGACGTCGAGGAGCGTCTCGGCATGGTCTGGGTCTACGTCGGCGACGGCGAGAAGCCGCACCCCATCGACGAGCAGCTCCCCGAGGAGCTCGTGTCCAACCCCGCCGTGCTCGGGCAGCGGATCCAGGCCCGCGAGGGCAACTGGCGCTTCGCGGTCGAGAACGGGTACGACGAGGGCCACGCCAAGTACCTCCACCGCACGGCCCTGTGGCGGATGTTCAAGCCGATGCCGGTCTGGAACACCACGCGGATCGTCAAGCGGGACCGGTGGATCTACCGGGTCCAGCAGGAGCAGCACTGGACCGCGGACTTCCCCGGCCTGGGCCGCTGGACGGGCCTGGCCTGGTACAAGGCCAAGCCGCCGAAGCAGGCAACCAACATCGGCAACACCAGCAGCCACCGCGAGGTCAACCCGGTGATCGCCGCGCAGGAGTTCCCGGGCTTCGCCTCGGTCAGCATGCCCGGCGTGCTCCGGATCGCCTACCCGACCTTCATCCACTACGAGTTCTACGTGCCGGTCGACGCCGACAACCACCTGTACGTCGGCGTGATGGCCGACTTCCAGAAGGGATTGAAGACGCTGCCCTTCTACGCGAAGTACCTCGGCGCGGTCCGCTGGCTCTTCCACGGCCAGTTCTCCGGCCAGGACAAGTGGATGGTCGAGATCACCGACGCTCCGCCGGAGAAGCTCTACCGCCCCGACGACTCGCTGCTGCAGTGGCGCAAGCTCGCCGAGGACGTCACCGAGGACCGGCTCGCCGCCCTCCGCGAGCAGGGCCTGGAGCCCACCGAGGAGGCGTCCAACTGATGTCGTCGATCGTGCTCGGCGTCGGAGCCTCGCACTCCACGCTGATGAACACCCACTGGGACCAGGTCGTCCACACCGACCGAGCGGAGGCCTTCCGCGACGGCCTCGCCGCCGCGCGGGACCGGATCGCCGAGGCCCGACCCGATGTGGTCCTGGTCGTCGGGTCCAACCACTTCCGCGGCTTCTGGCTCGACCTGATCCCGTCGTTCACCCTCGGTGTGGGGGAGGTGATCGCCGCCGGTGAGGCCGGTACGCCGAAGGGCCCGCAGCACGCGGACCCGGCGTTCGCACAGGAGCTCGCGGCCGAGCTGGTCGGCGGCGGCATCGACGTCGCCATCTCGGCGCGACTGCAGATCGACCACGGGCAGTCGCACGCAATCCAGTACCTGCTCGACGGCATCGACGTGCCCGTCGTACCGCTGGTGGTCAACGTGTTCGCCACCCCGCTGCCGACGACGACCCGCTGCGCCCAGGTGGGCGAGGCCATCGCGGCTGCCGTCGAGCGGATCGGCGGCGACCGCCGGGTCGTCGTGATCGCCTCCGGAGGACTGTCCCACCAGCTGCCGTGGCCCTCCGACTGGACCACTCCCGACGGCGAGGACGAGGAGTTCCTGGTCGAGGCCTGGCTCAACGGGCGCGGCGAGTGGGAGCGCTTCGACCAGCGCCGCCGCGAGATCATCGTCGCCGCGCAGCCGTGCATCTTCACCGACTTCGACGAGCGCTTCCTGGCCGACCTCGAGCGCGGAGAGCTGCGCCCCTATGCCGAGCTCACCACCGAGCAGATCGCCGAGCAGGCCGGCAACGGCGGTCAGGAGATCCGCACCTGGCTGGTGATGGCAGCTGCCCTCGGCTTCCGCGCCGGCAAGGCGTTGGCCTACGCCGAGATGCCCGAATGGCTGACCGGCATGAGTGTCGCCGTCATCGACGCAACGGAAGGAAACGCATGACCACCGCAACGAAGCTGACCTCGCCCGCTGCCGGGCCGCGGCCGGACAGCAGGTACGCCGACGCCGACGGGGTGAAGTTCCACTACCTCGAGGTCGGCACCGGCCCGGACACGTTGTTCCTGCACGGTGGCGGTCCGGGCTGCACCGGCTGGAGCGACTTCGGTCCGGTCATCCCGCTGTTCGCGGCCGACCGACGCTGTGTCATTCCCGACCTGCTGCAGTACGGCCTGTCCGAGAAGTGTCGGATCACCGGCCCGATGTGGGACTTCCACGCCGCCAAGATGGTCGCCCTCATGGACGAGCTCGGCATGGAGCAGGCCGACATCGTCTGCAACTCGTGGGGCGGGACGATCGCGCTCTGCCTCGCCGCCACGTACCCCGACCGGGTCCGCTCGCTGGTCATCACCGGCAGCATGCCGGTCTTCTACGGCCCGCTCGCGCCACTGCCCGAGAACGGCCACCGCGGCCGCAACGCCCGCGACGTCTACTACGGCGGCGAGGGCCCGACCCGGGAGAAGATGCGCTCCCTGATCACCCGCCTCGAGTGGTACGACGCCGACCGGCTCCCCGAGGAGACGCTCGAGATGCGCTGGCAGCAGAGCCTCGACCCCGGCGAGCGGGAGCTGGCCGCCATGTCGGACTCGCCGCGGGGCGACTGGCAGGACCTGACGGCCGAGCTCGGCCGGGTCGAGGCACCGACGCTGTTCATGTGGGGCCGGGAGGACGCCTTCCTGACCCCCGACTACCCGATGATGCTCGCCCGCATGGTGCAGCGCGGGAACCTCCACGTGATGGACCACGTCTCGCACCACCTGCAGGAGGAGCGTCCGGGCGCCTACCACGCCGTCGTCGACGGCTTCCTCCGCGCGGTCGACCACCCCTGATCGCACCTGCCCCGACCCGAAAGGCCCGTCCCATGAAGCCCCTCCTCGTCCTCGGCGCGCTGATCGCCGGTGCCGCCGCCCTGCGGGCCGCCAGCCGGCGCCTGGCCTCGCACCAGACGGTGCTGCCCGCGCTGACCACCAAGGTCAACACCCGGGTCACCCGGATCAACCAGCCCTGACACGCAGCCCTGAAACGCAGTCTTCGAAAGAGAGATCATGAGCAACGACCTGGCCAGGACCATCTGGACCGAGCTCGCCGGCACCGACTTCACGATGACGACGGTCGACGCGGGCGGCGTACCGACCCGATCCCTGCAGGCCGGCAGCGGTGACGAGCACGTCATCTTCCTGCACGGCACCTCGGGCCATCTCGAGGCGTTCGTGCGCAACCTCCCGGTGCACGCGCAGCGCTACCACTGCCACGCGATCGACATGCTCGGGCACGGATTCACCGGCAAGCCGGACTTCCCGTACGAGATCCCGCGCTACCGCGACCACCTGCTCGCCTACATGGACGCACTGGGCATCGAGAAGGCCCACCTGGTCGGCGAGTCGCTGGGTGGCTGGGTGGCCGGCCGGACGGCGATCGACAACCCCGACCGGGTCGCGTCGATCCAGCTGCTTGCCGCCGGCGGCACCGTCGCCAACCCCGAGGTGATGGAGCGGATCCGCACCAGCACCCGACTGGCGGTCGAGACCGACGACACCGAGCTGACGCGCAAGCGGATGCGGCTGCTCATGGCCGACCCGGTCAACGCCACCGAGGAGCTGGTGGCGATGCGGCACCTGATCTACCACCAGCCCGAGTTCGTCGCCAACATCGACAACCTGCTGTGCCTGCAGGACCTCGAGACCCGGCTGCGCAACATCCTGCGCCCCGAGGACCTTGCCGAGATCACGGTCCCCACGCTGGTCGTGTGGGGGCGCAACAACCCGTTCGGCGACGTCCCGGAGGCCACGGCGATGCACCAGAACATCGCCGGCTCCGAGCTGGTGCTCTTCGACGACTGCGGGCACTGGCCGCAGCACGAGCAGGCCGACCTCTACAACCCGATCAGCCTCGAGTTCCTCGCCAAGCACCCCGTCGGCTGAGCCGGACGTGGACATCGAGCGGAAGGTCGACGCCGTTCTCGGTCACGTGACCCGGGAGCGGCTGCTGAGTGCGGTGACCGGCGTGGTCGACATCGCCAGCCCGACCGGCGGCGAGGGGGAGCTGGCCCGCTGGCTCGTCGAGCGGATGGACGCCGCCGGGCTGCGGGCCGTGGAGCAGCGGATCGACGATGAGCAGTCCAACGCCGTCGGCGTCCTCGCCGGCGGCAACGGACCGTCCGTGCTGCTCTATGCGCCGATCGACACGTTCACCGACGACGACGCCGGCGCGACGGTCCACGGCGACCTGGTCGAGGGGCTGGGCGCGGGCAACCCCAAGGGGCACGCGGCTTGCGTCCTCGTCGCGCTGGAGGCACTGGCGGCGTCCGGAATCGAGCTCGGCGGCGATGTCGTCGCCGGGTTCGGTGCCGGCGGGATGCCGGCCTTCGCGCCGGACGACGCGGCTCGCGCCAACACCGGCCACGGGGTGGGCGCGACCTTCCTGCTGGAGCGCGGGTTCACCACCGACCACGCGGTGATCGCCAAGCCCGGCTGGAACGTCTCGCACGAGGAGGTCGGGCTGGTCTGGCTCGACGTCGTCGTACCGGGCATCCACACGTACGTCGGCAGCCGCCACCGGTTGCCCTACCGCAATGCGGTCGCGCTCGCGGGCGAGGTGGCGCTGCGGCTGGAGGCGTGGCTCGAGGACTACGCCGAGCGCCACGAGACCGGAACCATGCGTCCGCAGGGCATCGTCTCGTCGGTACGCGGCGGCCTCGACCACCTCGCGGCCGCGACGGCTGCGTCGGTGCGGCTGCGGCTCGACGTCCGGATCACGCCGGAGCAGACGCCCCCGTCGGTCACCCGCGAGGTGCGCGCCTTCCTGGACGAGGTCGGCCGTGAGCTCGACGTCGAGCTCACCGTCACCCAGATCGCTGCAGTGCCGGCCAGCCACACGGCGCCGTCGTCCGAGGTGGTGCGGGCGGCGGTCGCCGCGTGGGAGACGGTCGCGGGCGAGAGCCACACGCCGATCACCGGCAACAGCGGCGCCACCGACGCCAACATCCTGCGCCTGCGCGGTGTCCCGACCGCACGGGTCGGCATGCCGAAGGTGCCGGCCGGGCCGGACGGCGTACCGCCCGACTTCACCCGCGGCATGAACCTCGTCGACCTCGTCGAGGCCCGGCGGCTGGTCGAGATCCTGGTCCGCACTGTGCTGCTCCTGCAGCACGCACCCGGTCGGGACTGACCCCAGTGACCGTGGAGGGCGCGAACAGTGTCGTCGGCAAGCTCCGGCTGATCCTGGAGTCGTTCACGATCGAGGACGACCAGATCTCGTTGTCCGACCTCGCCCGCCGCACGGGCATCTCCAAGGCGTCGGTCCACCGGCTCGCGCAGGAGCTGCTCGCCTGGGGGATGCTCGAGCGCGCGGGGCAGGAGTACCGCCTCGGGATGCGCGCCTTCGAGCTCGGCAGCCGGGTGCCGCGCTTCCGGGTGCTGCGCGACAGTGTCCGCCCGGCCATGGAGCAGCTGCACCAGGAGACCCGCGAGGTCGTGCACCTCGGTGTCCTCGACGGCCAGGAGGTGCTCTACCTGGAGAAGGTCAGCGCCAGCCCCCAGGCCGCGCGGCCCTCCCGGATCGCGGGCCGGATGCCACTGCACTGCACCGCCAGCGGCAAGGTCCTGCTCGCCCACGCCCCGTCGGCGCTGCTCGAGGACGTGATCGCCCAGGGCCTGCCGCGAGTCTCGGCCGGCACGGTGATCGCCCCGGGCCTCCTGCTCGAGCAGGTCCGCCAGGTCCGCGAGCGCGGCTACGCGGTCGAGCAGGAGGAGACGACGGTCGGCTACAGCTCCGTCGCCGTGCCGCTGTACGGCGGCAGCGGGCTGGTGCTCGGCGCGCTCTCGCTGACCGCGCCCACCTTCCGGGTCGACGTGGACCGCCTCGTCGCGCAGCTGCGGCGGACGGTGCGCCGGATCCGGACCTCGGGGCAGCTCAACTGACCGGAATCAGCCCAGTTGGAGGTCCAGCACCCCGCTGCGCTTGAGCGGCTTCACCACGACCGTCGGCTCCACCGCGCGCACCTGCGCCACCCACGGTGCCTCGCGCAGGTAGCGGTAGAGGTCGTCGCGGGACGGGAAGACGGCGTCGACCAGCAGCTGGTGCGCGCCGGCCAGTGCGCAGGCGTAGCGGACCGACGGCGAGGTGATGATCTGGTTGCCGACCTCCTCGATCTCGCTGAAGGACAGCTCCAGCCACAACAGGACCTCCACCGGCAGGCCGATCAGCGCGGGCTCGAAGACGGCGCGGATGGACAGGGTCCCGTCGAGGCGCAGCCGCTCGACGCGGCGGCTGACGGTCTGCACGGAGAGGCCGGTGGCGCGGGCCAGGTCGTCGTACGTCGCCCGTCCGTCGGCGGTCAGCTCGGTCAGGATCCGCTGGTCGGGCTTGTCGAGCTCGACGGAGCTGCCCTCGCCGGGGTCGGTCGCGTACGTCGCGCCGCCGAGGGCGTCGTACTCCTCTGCGGTCAGCAGGTCAGGCCGCCACTGGTGCATCGCACGGAAGTAGCCGAGGACCGGCGAGGCCGTGTAGGAGGCGACGCCGGGGATCGCGCCGATCTCCTGGACGACGAGGTCGCTGAACCGGCTCGGGTGGACCGACAGCTCGGCGACGCAGTCGACCGCGCCGGTGGTCAGGTAGGCGAACACCGTCTCCGCGCGGCGGGCAAGCGCGCCGCCGGCGATCGAGGTGGTGCCGGCGGTGCAGGACACCTTCAGCACCACCTGGCTGGCGTTGCGCACCCGACCGGGGTGGGCAAGCCCCCTGACCCGGACCTGACCCGAGCGCAGCAGCTCGGTCCCGCGCCGGTGGATGGTTCGCTCGGACTCCCCGAGGACCGCCGCGATCCGGGTCCACGAGGCGCGCCCGTCGGCCTGCAGGGCCGCCACGATGCGCTGGGAGAGCGGGTCGAGCGCGCCGGAGAACTGAATCATTCGCCAGACTATTGTCGAAAATCTCCACGTTCTCAATGCCCATTGTCTGATCTTCTCGCCGCCCCTCATGCTGAGACGCAGGTCACAGGGACCGCAGACAAGGAGATGGACGTGGTGGAGACGACGCTCGTGACACTGGCCCAGGGCCAGGTGCGCGGCGCCCGACGAGGTGACGTGACGGTGTGGCGGGGCCTTCCGTTCGCGGCGCCGCCGGTCGGCGACCTGCGCTGGAAGGCACCGCAGCCCGCCCCCGGCTGGGAGGGCGTGCGCGCCGCGGACCGGTTCGCCCCGCGGGCCCGGCAGGAGCAGGGCAGTGCCCTCCTCCCGAGCTTCGGCGCCGCGGAGACGGATGCCGACGCGCCCCAGTCCGAGGACTGCCTCCACCTCAACGTCTGCGCGCCCGCCGAGCGCGACCCGGAGGTCGCGCTGCCAGTGCTGGTCTGGTTCCACGGCGGCGGGTATGCCGTCGGGTCGGGCGCGACGTTCTCCGGCGACGGCATGGCGCTGGCCCGCGAGGGCTGCATCGTCGTCACGCCCAACTATCGGCTCGGGTCCCTCGGGATGCTGCGGCTCGACCACCTCCTCGGACCCGAGTACGCCGACGCTGCGAACTGCGCGCTCCTTGACCAGGTGCAGGCTCTGCGCTGGGTCCGGGAGAACATCGCGTCCTTCGGGGGCGACCCCGACCGGGTGACCATCGGCGGCATCTCCGCAGGCGCGAAGAGCGCGATCAACCTGATGGCGACACCGGCCGCCCGTGGCCTGTTCGAGGCAGCCGTCGTGCACAGCGGCGGTGACCACGTCGCCCGCCCCGACCAGGCGGCCGAGCTTGCGGCCGAGCTGCTGCGCGAGCTGGGCATCGACCCGGCCGACGCAGCCGCGTTGCTCGGCCTGCCGGCCGACGACATCCTCGCGGCGCAGGAGCGGCTCGGGCGCGGTGTCCGCGCGACCTGGCTGTGGCGCCCGATGGTCGACGGCCGCATCCTTCCGGCCACTCCGACCGAGGCGCTGCGCTCGGGAGCAGCGCGAGGCGTGCGGATGATCGCGGGCGTCACCGCCAACGAGGGTGGCAGCTACGCCCTCGCCGAGCCGAGCGCCAATGACCTGGTCCCGACCCGGCTGGCCGAGATCTTCGGCACCGACGCCGACGACGTCATCGAGACCTACCGGACCGCGCGCCCGGCACTGCCCGGGCGCCTGGTGCACCAGGCGATCCTCGGCGACGAGCGGTACGGCGTGCCCACCGTGCGCCTGCTCGACGCCCAGAGCGAGCACGCCGACACCTGGCGCTACGTGTTCGAGGCGCCCACCCCCGGCGTACCGCCCGAGCAGTGGGGCTTCCACGGCGCCGACCAGACCTACCTGTGGGACGTCGGCCTGGCCGACGCCGACCCCGCGCTCGTCGAGCTCGGCGCGGCCATCCGGCGTACCTGGGGCAGGTTCGTCGCGGGCGCCGACCCGGCCGGGGCCGGCCTGCCCGACTGGCCGCGGTACGACGCCACCGAGCGCGCCACCCTCGTGCTCGACACCGAGCCGCGGGTCGAGCACGACCCGCGCGCCGACGAACGCCTGCTCTGGCACCGAGCCGCCTGGACGCCCGGGTCCTGGTGGCACCTGCCGGAGCGCACCGACGCACCCGATCCCTCTCACCATGACACGCTGGACCAGTACTCCACGGAGGTACGAGCTTCATGACCGCACTTGACGCCGCCGGCACGCCGACGGTCTCCGACATCTCGCCGGCCCTGTTCCGGCGCCTGGCCTGCCGGCTGCTGCCCTTCGTGGCGATCGGCTACGCCATCGCGGTCATCGACCGCAGCAACATCGGCTTCGCCAAGCTCACCATGGCACCGGACATCGGGCTGTCGGCGGCTGCCTACGGCCTCGGCGCCGGCCTCTTCTTCGTCGCCTATTGCCTGCTCGAGGTCCCCAGCAACCTGGTCCTCGAGCGGATCGGTGCTCGGGCCTGGATCACCCGGATCCTGCTGACCTGGGGAGCGATCACGGTGCTGACTGGATTCGTGCAGAACACCGAGCAGTTCTACCTCGCCAGGATCGCACTCGGTGCCGCCGAGGCCGGGTTCTACCCGGGCATGGTGCTCTTCCTCGCGGCGTGGTTCCCGCGGGTCCGGCTGACCCGGGCGCTGGCGATCCTGGTCGTCGCCGGTCCGTTGGCCAGCATGGCCGTCGGTCCGCTGGCGGGCTGGATCATGTCGGGGCTCGACGGCGCCGGTGGCCACGCCGGCTGGCAGTGGCTCTTCTACCTGACCGGCCTTCCGGCCATCGTGTTCGGGGTCGTCTTCTTCCTCTTCATGGCCGACAGCCCGCGTCAGGCAAGGTGGCTGAGCGAGGCCGAGAAGGACGAGATCGAGCGGGCGCTCGCGGCCGACCCCCAGCCGGAGCGCTGCCACGAGCGTGGGCGGCTGCGGAGCGCGCTGACCGACAGCCGGGTCTGGCTGCTCGGCCTGACCCTCGCGGCCAGCTACCTCGGCATCTACGCCGTCATCTTCTGGATGCCCACGATGCTGCAGGCCGCCGGTCTCAAGAGCGTGCTCGCGATCGGACTGGTCTCCGCGATCCCGTGGACCATCTCGGCGATCACGATCGTCCTCGGCGGTGTCCTCGGCGACCGCACCGGCCAGCACCGCCGGCTCGCCGCGACCGCGCTCGTCCTCGCCGCCCTCGGTCTGGTGCTCAGCGTCGCGGCTGGCAACAGCGCACTGGTCACGCTGCTCGGCCTCAGCATCGCCGCCGGCACCTATTCGGTCGTCGGACCGCTGGTCTGGAGCCTGGCCCACGACCACCTCCGCGGCAGCATCGCGATCGGCGCATCGCTGGCGTTCATCAACTCGCTGGGCTCGATCGGCTCCTTCCTCGGGCCCTACGTCACCGGACTCGGCCAGCAGTGGACCGGCAGCGTGCAGCTGCCGATCCTGGTGATCGCCGGGTGCGCCGTCCTGACCGCCGGCGTCGTCGTCGGTCGGCTGCGCACCGCCGAGGCGCGTTAGCCCCGTGAAATCCCGAGGCTAGGCGCCTCCCGCCTGCTCCCCGTCCCCGTCGCGTGATCCCTCCCGACGCCCGGTTCGCTCACCGGATCGGGCACACGCGACCGGGGGCGGGGAGCCGGCAGACTGACGCAACCGCCACGTCATCCGTCCCCCACGAGAGAGGCGCGCCGTTGACCACGCCCGTGAGCACGTCGATGAGGACCTCCGCCCGCAGCGCCTACGTGCCCGCTGCGCCGTACGAGCAGCTGATCGGCGCCGACTGGATCGCCGGGACCGGCACCTTCGAGGCGATCGACCCGAGCACGGGGCAGCCGTGGGCCACGCTGCCGCAGGGATCGGCGCGCGACGTCGACGAGGCGGTGCGGGCCGCCCGGGCCGCACAGCGCGCGTGGGGGCGCACGACCCTGGACCAGCGCCAGACGGTGCTCCTGGCGATCGCCGACCGGTTCGAGGAGCAGGGCGAGCGGTTCGCGCCCCTGCTCGCCACCGAGAACGGCCGGCCGATCCGCGAGGCCCACCTCGCCGACCTGCCGACCGTCTGCGCCATCTTCCGCTTCTTCGCCGGCGTGGTGCGCTCGCTGAACGGTGAGCAGATCCCGGTCGCCGACCCCGAGACCCTCGTCTACACGCGGCGTGAGCCGATCGGCGTCGTCGCAGCAGTGCTGTCGTGGAACTCTCCGCTGATCACGCTGTCCAACAAGCTCGCGCCCGCTCTGGCCGGGGGCAACACGGTCGTCGTCAAGCCGTCGGAGTACGCCACCGCGAGCGTGCTCGAGTTCCTCCGCCTGGTCGCCGACCTGCTGCCGCCCGGCGTCGTCAACGTCGTGACCGGCGTCGGCCCGGAGACCGGCGCCGCGCTGGTCGGTCACCCCGACATCGCCAAGATCACCTTCACCGGCGGGCCCGCCACGGCCCGCGCCATCCTCGGCGCAGCCGCCCAGACGCTCACGCCGAGCCTGATGGAGCTCGGCGGCAAGAGCGCGATGATCGTCGCCGAGGACGCCGACCTCGAGCGCGCCGTCGAGGACGCCCTGATGGGCATCTACCTCGCCAACGGAGAGGCGTGCATCGCCGCCTCCCGGCTGTTGGTGCACGAGAAGGTGCACGCCGAGTTCGTCGAGCGCTTCGCCGCGACCGCACGCCGCATCCGGGTCGGTGACGCACTCGACCCGGCCACCGAGGTCGGCCCGCTGGTCTCCGCGCGACAGCTGGAGCTGGTCCGCGGTCACCTCGACCGCGCCCGTGCCGAGGGTGTGCGGTTCGTGACCGGTGACGAGCCCCTCGACCTGCCGCAGGACCTCGCGGACGGCTACTTCCAGCGCCCCGTCCTGCTGGCCGACGACGACGGCGGGTCGACGATCAGCGGCACCGAGGTGTTCGGTCCGGTCACCGTCGTGCAGAAGTACCGCACCGACGAGGAGGCCGTGGCCCGTGCCAACAGCACGCCGTACGGTCTCGCTGCTGGTGTCTGGACCAGCGACCTGCGCCGGGCGCACACCGTGGCCGCGCAGCTCGAGGCCGGGATCGTGTGGGTCAACCGCTGGTTCGACCTCGCCCCCGGAATGCCCATGGGCGGTGTCGGGGAGAGCGGCTTCGGCCGCGAGCTCTCCCTCGAGACGCTGCGTGAGTACACGGCCGTGAAGTCGGTCAACATCGGCCTCGGCCTCCAGCGGTTCCCGCTGTGGGGCCAGGCCCGATCGGAGGAGCAGGGACAGTGACGGACGCGACGATGAAGGCGGCCCGGATCCACGCGTGGGGCCAGCAGCCGACGATCGACGAGGTGCCGCGACCGGTGCCGCGCGACGGAGAGACACTGGTCCGGGTCGAGGCTGCGGCGGTGGCCCACCTCGACCTGACCGTCGCGGGCGGCAGCTTCGGGATCAAGCCCGAGCTGCCCTACATCGCCGGGGTCGAGGGCTGCGGCGTGGTCGTGGAGTCCGCGGAGCTCGCGCCGGGCACCCGGGTGGTGCTGCGTGGCGGCGGGCTCGGGATGCTCCGTCCCGGCACCTGGGCGGAGTACGTCGTCGCGAAGTCCGCGACCCTGGTCCCGGTCGCCGACGGACTGAGCCCCGCGCTGGGGGCGACCTTCTGGGTGCCGACCACCACCGCCCACACGGCATTGAACGGCGTCGGTCGCCTCGGACGCTGGTTCGACGACGTCGTCGCGGCCGACGAGCACGTCCTCGTCGCCGGCGCTGCCGGTGCCGTGGGCTCGATGGTCGTGCAGCTGGCCCGCCGCGCAGGGGCGACGGTCACGGCGCTCGTGCTCGACGCCGGCCAGGCGGCCGCCCTGCCCGAGGGCGTGACGGCTCTCGACTCGACGGACACCGAGGCGCTCGCGGCCTTCGTCCGCGATCGCCCGGCCACCCTGCTCGTCGACACCATCGGCGGGCCCGGACTCCCGGCCCGGCTGCGCGCGGTGCGTCCGGGCGGACGGGCCGCGCTGATCGGGTACGTCGCTGGCACCGAGGTCACCCTCGAGCTGTCCAACTGGCTGCTCGACGACGTCGCCATGCTGCCCGTCAACATGATCCGCCGCGACGCGGAGGGGCGTGCGGTCGCGGGTGAGCTGGCCGACCTGCTCGTCGCCGGCGAGCTCGATCTCAACGTCGAGGAGTTCAAGCTCGAGGAGACCGGTCACGCGTTGGAGCTGCTGCGCGCCGGGCGCCTCAACGGTCGCGGGGTCGTGGTGCCCTCCGCCCCGAACGCCTGACGTCACGCTGGAGAGCGGAGTGCAGAACGGCCCGGCCGCCCCTCGGGGCGGCCGGGCCGTTCGCGTCAGCGTCCGGTGAAGACGGGTTGCCGCTTGTCGAGGAAGGCCTGGATCCCCTCGGCCGCGTCCTGGAGCCGGATGTTCTCCAGCACGTAGCGCTCCTCGACCGCCATCGCCTCGTCGATCGGCAGGTCGAGGCCGTCGTCGATGGCGCGCTTGACCAGCCCGATGGTCGCGGTGGGCCGTGCGGCGAGGCGGTGCGCCTCCGCGCGGACGACCTCGTCGAAGTCGGCACCGGCCACGAGGTCCACCAGGCCCTCGGCGAGCGCCTGCGCGGCGTCGTACCGGGTCGCGTCGATGATCATCCGCTTGGCCCGGTGCGGCCCGACCAGCCGCGGCAGTCGCTGCGAGCCGCCTGCGCCGGGGAAGATGCCGAGCGAGCTCTCGGGGAAGCCGAAGGTCGCGTCGGCGTGCAGGATCCGCAGGTCGCAGGCGAGGGCGAGCTCCGCGCCGCCGCCGAGGGCGTGGCCGTTGAGGGCGGCGACGACCGGCTTGGGGGCCCGTTCGAGCAGCCGCTGCACGTCGACCCAGCGACGCATCGCGCGATAGGTGTCGGGATCGAGCAGGCGCATCACTGTCAGGTTGGCGCCGCCGACGAAGATCCGGCCCTTGCCGCGCACCACGACGCAGCGGACCTCCGGGTCGTCGAGCACGTCGGGCAGCCCGGCGACCAGGGCGTCGATCAGCTCCGGGTCGACGATGTTCACCTTGCCATGGTCGATCGTCACCACGGCGACCGGGCCGTCGTGCTCGATGCGGAAGCCGGTGTGGGTGCGGGTCATGAGAGGACACCTTCCTGGTGCAGGGTGGCGAGCTCGGCCGGGTCGAGGCCGAGCAGCTCGGTGAGCAGCTCGTCGGTGTGCTGGCCGAGCAGGGGAGCGGGCGCGGTGAGTGCGCCCGGCGTCGCAGCGAGGTGCTCGACGAGTCCCTCGTGCAGCACCGGCCCGGCGATCGGGTGGGTGAGCGTGCGGTAGAAGCCGCGAGCCGCCAGCTGCGGGTCGAGGTCGACGAGGTCGCGGCCGTCGCGGACCGGGTGGGCCGCGATGCCCTGCGCCTGCAGATCGGCGGCGAGCTCGTCGGCGTCGCAGCCGGCGGCGCGGGCCGCGATGTCGGCGGGCGCGCCGGCGCCGACGGCGAGCCACCGGTCCGCTCCCGCGGTGGGTACGACGATCCCCGGCGCGGTCGCCGCCGGCTCGCCGAGCGCTGCCTCCAGCACCGCCGGCCCCAGGCTCGCCGCCATCGCCTCGAGCTGCGACAGGTCGACGTGCCCGCCCTGCCCGGCGTAAAGCAGCTCGAGGGTGGCCAGCGTGGCCGCATTGGCCGCGACCATGTCACCCAGCCCGAAGGTCAGGCCCTGCGGTGCGCGGTCCGCGCGACCGGTCTCGTAGGTGAGACCGGACATCGCGGCCAGGGTGTCGGCGAAGGTGACCGCCGAGCGCCACGGGCCGTCCTGGCCGACACCGGCCATCGAGACCAGGACGACCTCCTCGTTGAGGTCGCGGAGCTGGTCGTAGGCCAGGTCCCACTTGGCCAGCACCCCCGGGCTGAAGTTCTCCACGACCACGTCGACGTGGGGGACCAGGGCCCGGAGCAGCTCCTGCCCGCGTGGGTCGCGCAGGTTGAGCGCGAGGCTGCGCTTGTTGCGGTTGAAGTTGAGGAAGTAGCCGCTGTCGTCGTACGACGCCCCCGGCCGCAGGCGCATGCCGGGGGAGAAGCGGGTCGGGTCCTTGCGGTGCGACGACTCGACCTTCACGACGTCGGCGCCGTGCTCGGCCAAGGTCTTGGTGACGTAGGGGCCCGCGAGCACCCAGGTCAGGTCGAGGACCCGCACCCCGGCAAGGGCGGGGGCATCCGCGGGCAGGTCCGCGGGAGCTGTGCGGCGGCGCGTCGTGATCGGCGCCCGACGCGGGACCCAGTCCGCGGCGTCCTCGACGCTGACTGGCTCGGCGAGCCGCACGGGTCGGACCAGGCCGGGTGAGGCGAACGGGAAGCCGGCGTCCTCGAGCTCGCCGATGCGGACCGGGAACTCCCGGTCCCGGAGCTGGGGGTTGGCGCCGAGCGCGCCAGGCGGGGTGACCTCGGCCCACGGGAGGGCCCGGCGGCGGGCCTCTGCGGCCAGCTCGGCCGACGTACGACGGGCCGCGAACCGCGCAACGACCTCGTCGACGTGCGGGCGGCCCTTCCAGCGCACCTCGACGTCCTGCCACTGTTCCTCGGCGAGGTCCTCGGCCTCGCCCTCCTCGACCAGCCAGGCCAGCAGGTCGTCCCACATCCGCGGGCTGCCGGAGTAGCCGCCCGCAACATGACCGTCGGCTGTCGCGAACACCCGGTGCGCGACGTGGCCGTAGACCCCCGAGGTCCGCCCCGGCACGACCTCACCGTGGATCCACGCGATCGCGCCGGTCTCGAGCGTGGCGGCGACCGCCTCCTGGGCGGAGATCTCGACCAGCTGTCCCCGACCGGTCCGATCGCGGGCGACCAGGGCGAGCAGGGCACCGATCGCGGCGTGCGCGCCGGCGAGCTGGACCGCCTGCTCGCGCGGCGGCGGCTCGGGCGCCCGGCCCGGATCGCCGCCCAGCCAGGCCATCCCGCCTGCCGCGCTGAGCACGAGGTCGTCGGCCAGCCAGTCGCGCCGCGGACCGTCGAGTCCGAACGGGGTGACCACGACGTGAGCGACCTGCTGCCAGGCGGCGGGATCCGCCTCGCGCAGCGCCGGGGTGCGCAGCCGCCGGACGGGGCCGGACTCGACGACGACGTCAGCGTCCCTCACGAGCCGAGCGACCTGGGCGTCGTACTGCTCGTCGTCGGTGGGACTCGTCACGCGCTTCCCCGCATGCCAGTGCAACCGTGCCGAGCGCCGCAGCGGTGGTGCCTCGGGACGCTCGACGCGCAGCACGTCGGCGCCCATGCCGACGAAAAGGCGGGCCGCCTGGAACGCGAGGTCGTCGGTGAGGTCGAGGACGCGGATCGGTCGGGTCATGGGCTCTCCTGTTGATGGGGTGCTGGTCGTTCGGCGTCCCACGCGTCAGGTGGGAGGCCGCGCTCGCGCAGGATGCGGCGCAGCACCTTGAGGCTCTGATTGCGCGGCAGGGTCGGCTCGATGCTGATGAAGCGGGGTACGGCGTGCCGGGGCAGCACGTCGCGGCAGTGGGCGTGGATCGCGGCGGGGGTGAGTCCCTCCGTGGTCGGTACGACGACCACGAGCACCTCGTCCTCGGTGAGCTCGGACTCCACGCCGATGGCCGCGACCTCCGCCACCCCGCCGAACTGCGCGACCGCGTCCTCGATCCGGCTCGCGCCGATGCTGATGCCGCGCCGCCGGATCACGTCCGCGCTGCGGCCCTCGACGACCAGCCAGCCGTCGTCGAGCCGGGCCTGGTCACCGGTGTGGAACCAGCCGTCGCGCCACGCGGTGGCCGTCGCCTCGGGATCGCCGACGTACTCGATCGCGGTCAGCGCGGGCACGCGCGGGCGCACCACCAGCTCGCCGGCGCGCACCTCGACGTCGTACTCAGGCACCGGGCGACCTGCGGCCCCGGGGCGGATCTCGGCACCGGTGGTCGCCACGTCGCCGAGCTCGGTGCACGCATAGGCCTGGCGGAGCCGGACTCCGTAGCGCTCGGCCATCGCGTGCACCATCTCCGCCGGGGCGGGCCCGCCGTACGCGCGGCGGACGAGGTGTCCACGGTCGTGCGGGCCGGGCGGCTGGCGCAGCAGCATCGCGCACACTGCGCCCATGAAGTTGAACGCGGTGACGCCCTCCGCTGCGGCCGTCTGCCAGAAGCGGGAGGCGGAGAAGCGCGGCCACACGACGAGGCGGGCGCCCGAGATCACCGCCGGCAGGAAGGCGGCGTGCCGGGCATTGACGTGCTGCCAGGGGAAGAAGCTGAGCAGCGCGTCCTCCGGCGTGTACGCCATCGCCCGCTGCACCCGCCGGGCCTGGCCGAGCCCCGCACCGTTCGGCAGCAGGGCGCCCTTGGTGCGGCCGGTCGTCCCGGACGTCAGCATCACCACCGCCGGCGTCTCCAGCTGTGGCCGGTGGTGGGGGAGCGGGTGGGGATCGAGCTGCTCGAGGGCCGTCGTCGGCGCCGTGCCGAGCCGGGTGCGAGCCGGCAGGTCTGCCAGCCAGGGCTGCGCGGCCAACCGGGCAGGTGCGACGAGGGTCGCCGCTGAGTCGGTCGCGGTCGCGAGCCGGTGCGCGTCGACCCGGTCCGTACCGGCCGGCAGGGCCACCTCGACGGCGCCCAGGATCGACAGCGCGGTGCTCAGCGCGATCGTGGCGGTGCCGGGCTCGACGGCAGTCGTGACCGCGGCGCCCGGGCCTATCCAGCGGGCCAGTCCGCGCGCGAGAATCTCGGCGTGCTCGTAGAGCCCGGCCGCCGTACGCATCGCGGCATCGGAGGTGCCACCGGCGACGCGGACGAGCTCGCCGTCGGGGTTCGCCTCGGCGCGGATCCGGACCGCCTCGGCGAGGGATCGGGGCGTCGCCACGAGTCCTCCTCCCGCCGCCTTCCGGTGTGTCCTCGCCAGTCTCGACCGGCCTCCGGGCGCGCGCCACGGGTGCGGACCACTCACCGGACCGGGCGGTTCAACAGCCGCGCGAGCCGTGCCAAGACTGTGAGCCAGGCAACTCGGGCAGCCCGCGGCTCGGACACCGCGCCCCACCAGTCCCTGGCCGGAACCACGCGTCGAGCGGAGTTCCGCACACCCCGGCACAGCAGAAGGAGACGCTCGTGACCAGCGAGGACAGCAGGATCAGCCCGGAGGAAGCACGCCTCCTCATCACCACCGAGGAATCGGCCGTGGGGTCCGGAGCCTCCAGCGTCGGCATCACCCCGGGCCTCGCCCAGGGCACGCTCGGGCCCGCCCACATCGTGTTCATGGTGATGGCCGCGGTCGCCCCCGCCGGTGGCGCGGTCGCCCTCATCCCCCTCGCCCTCGCGCTCGGCGTCGGCGTCGGCACGCCCGGCATGTTCGTCGTGGTGGCGGCGATCCTCACCCTGTTCGCTGTTGGCTTCACCCGGATGGTGCCGTTCGTCCGCAACGCCGGGGCGTTCTTCGCCTACGTCACCAACGGCGTCGGCCGCCCGCCCGGCCTCGCCGCGGCGTACGTCGCCCTCAGCGCCTACCTGGCCGTCGGTACGGCGACCTGTGGCGCGATGGGCTTCTTCGCGAGCACCAGCGTGGAGGGCTTCTTCGGCGTCACGATCCCGTGGTGGGTCTACTCACTGGTGGGTCTGGTGATCTGCCTGGTGCTCGGCTACTTCCGCATCACGCTCGCTGCCGGCGTGCTGGCCGTCGCGCTCGTCCTCGAGGGGACCGTCGTGCTGGTCCTCGACCTCGCGATCCTGTTCCAGGAGGGTCCCGGGTCCTTCAGCCTCGCCTCCTTCTCGCCGACCCACGTGCTCAGCGGTGCCATCGGTGTCGGCATCATCTTCTGCTTCTCCTGCTTCCAGGGCTTCGAGGGAACCGCGATCTACGCCGAGGAGGCCCGTGACCCCGAGGTCACGGTGCCCCGTGCGACCTACGCCTCCACGCTGGGGATCGGCGCCTTCTTCATGTTCACCGCCTGGGCCATGGTCGTCGGCGGTGGTGGCGATGCCGCGCCCGCGACGGCGCTCGCCGACCCGGGTGCCTTCGCGTACGCGCTCAGCGACAGCTACGTCGGCACGGCATGGACCAAGATCCTCGAGGTCCTGATCGTGACCAGCTGCTTCGCCGGCGTCCTCGCCTTCCACAACGCCGCGTCGCGCTACCTGTTCGCCCTGTCCCGCGACGGGTTCATGCCGACCGCGCTCTCGCAGGTGCACCCGACGTACTCCTCGCCGACCCGCGCCGGCATCGGCAGCTTCGGGGTGATGGCCCTCGTCGTGTCCGGCTTCGCCATTGCCGGACTCGACCCGCTGACCACCCTGACCTCCGCCATGACCGGCTTCGGTGCCGTCGGTCTGCTCCTGCTGATCACCACCACCTCCGGCGCGGTCGTCGTCTTCTTCTGGCGGCGCGGCGAGCGCGGCTGGGTCCACGTCATCGCCCCGGCGATCGCCACCGTCGCTCTCGCGACGCTGACCGTGCTCGCGCTGGTCAACTACGAGTCGATCACCGGAACCACGTCGAGCGTGATCAACAGCCTGCCGTGGATCCACGTGCTGACCATCCTGGTCGGCCTCGCCATCGCGCTCCGGGCCCGCAGCAACCGGCCCGAGGCCTACCAGCGCATGGGCCAGACCCTGGTCGACGACTGAGCGCACGGCCTGCAAGGAGGGTGGCGTTCGTCGTTGGGTCCGTCCGTTCGTCGGAAGCTTCGTCGCGACCAACGGACGCGCCGGCGCGTCCAGCGCTGACCCGCTGTCGATCCGCCGCGCCCGGACTGACGGGGGCAGTTGTACGCGGGCCGAGCGACAAGTGCCAGTGTGGACAGAGGCGCTTCGAACTTGCCGACGGTGGACCGTTCGGACGCAAGTGCAGTGACGAGCGCCTGCCGTGTGCCGGGAAGGGAACAAGTCAAAGATGCCGCAGCGGGCCGACGGCATCTCGTACGTCAGTCGTCGCAGCGGAGGCCGGGGTTCTCTACATGCCGAGGCCTGGGCCGCTGGACGACACCGTTGGCGGGCGATAGGTGATGTCCGGGCCCGGGCGTCGCCGGGGTGCCGAGGTCCGTCGGGTGTACCGAGCCTGCATCGGGCCGTACCGGTCGATCGCCTCGACAGCCAGACCCGCTGCGTGTGATGGGCCGAGGTCGGCGCGGTCGCGCCCGAACACCTCGATCCAGCGCTTGCGGGCGTCCTCCGCGGAGGATGCCACGAGGTGGGCGACGTTGTGATCACGACCGCGGGTCATCCCGACGTACGCCGACGCGGCACCGGTGTGGTCGCCGATGAGGACATGGGCGGTGTCGACGGTCGAGCCCTGGGCGCCGTACGCCGTGGTCGCGTAGGCGAGCTCGATATGCTCGCGGACGTACGCCGGTGGCAGGACGCGCTGCCCGGCCTCGCCCCTCACGTGGAGGCCGGCAGCCGAGGAGTCGATGACGGTCCACATCTCCCGGTTGGCGACGCCGACCTGGGCATCGTTCTGGCGGGTGGCGATGGTGTCGCCGACGCCGATCTGCTCGCCCGAGGCGGTGACGACGTCGTCGGACGCAGACCCTGTGGCCACCCGCACGCGATGCGCGAGGTGGTTGACGCGGCCGACCTGCTCGCGGGTGTCGGCGACGACCAGCTCTCCCTTTGAGGCCCTGACCGCGAGCAGGTCCTGACGCTCGACGTCGCTGGCGTGGATCACGACCTCTCCACGTCGCACCAGTTCGTCGAAGACCTCGCCGGGCCGAGCGCCGGACCGCATGCGAAGTGACAGCTCGGCGTAGGCAGGATCGGCGAACCGGTGGACTCCGCCGTGTTCGATGCACCGGTCGGCGGCGTACCGCACGGCGAGGTCGAGCACGCCGCCCCGACCGACAGCGGGGAGCTGGTGCCGGTCGCCGATCAGGGCCACCGACGCACCAGCGCCGGACGCGAGGGCGAGCAGGGCGCGGGCGCTGTCCTGGTCGAGCATTCCCGCTTCGTCGACCACGAGGAGAGTGCGGCTGTCCAGCGGGGGAGCGGTGGGAGACGCCGAGGCCCGGCTCCAGTGGCCCTCGTCGTCCCACCGGAAGCCGTGCTCGTGGAGCAGCTTGGCGACGGCGCGGGTCTCGGTGCCGACCTCGCCGGCCGCCACCTGCGCAGCCTTGCGGGTCGGAGTCGCCACGATCATCCGGCCGCCGCGTGCCTCGACCTGCTCACGGGTGGCGGCGAGCCGACGGGTCTTGCCGGCGCCGGCGGCGCCCTCGACGACGGTGATCTTCTCCCGCTCGCCGGCGCGGATGATCTGGGCGACCAGGTCGTACTCGACCGCGAGCACATCCGGCGAGCTCAGCGCCCGCACATGCTCGGGAGTGTCCTCGCGGTTCACCAACGCCACGCACGCCTCGATGGCCCTCGCGGTCAGGTCCTCGGCGAGCTCCCGGCGTGCGGCGCCGCGGGCGACCACGTCGGCCGACGCGATGAGCTTCTCGACTTCGCCGCGGATGTCGGCTGCGTTCCAGGCGGAGAGGCGGGCGCCGAGTCGGTCGACGGCGCGCCTGGCCATGGCTTCGCGGTCCAACGACCCGATCGGCGTGCTGGGTGTGGTGGGTCGCCGATGGGGTGCTCGGAAGCCGAGCTCCACGAGCTCCTCGATCCAGCGGTTGCGCAGATCGGCTCCCGAGATCGGGACGACCTTGTCGGGCCGCGCGTCGGCCCAGGCTCGGCGATCCCACGTCTGCCGGATCGCGGGGCCCGGTTCCTCGCCGGGATGGTCCTGGCGCCACTGCGCCTCGTACCGGTCGATGTTGGCCTCGATCTGTCGCGACCGGGCACTGAACGCCCTGGCGTACGGCGCCAGCTGGGTGACCTCGCCGGTCTCGAGGTCGATGGTGTAGCCGTGCTCGGCAAGCGCGGAGCGGAACTCCGGGTTGGTCATCACCGCGGCGTGCCCGATTCCGTTGATCGCCTCCAGGCTGTCGCGCACGCCAACCGTGTGGAGCCCGCGCCAGGCGTCCTGCGCCCACACCCGCGCATTGATTTGGAGATGCAGGTGGCGGTGCGGATCGCCGGCCCGGGAGGTGAAGTGGCGGACAACGGCCGCCTCGATCTGCTCGACCGGCACCTGCACCTGCCGCCCACGCGGCCCGACCCGGGTCGTGGCGTAGGCGGCCAGCCAGCAGATGATCTCCTCAGCGGCTGCCATCTGTGCCTTGTCGTATGCCGCCGCGATCTCCGGATGGAGGGCTGCCGCGAGCGACCACGTCTTCGGCCCATTGACGGTGACCTCCACAAATCGGACCGCCTGATCGTCCTTGCGCAATCGCCCCTTGGCGATACCGGTGTCCGGGTCGTACCCGGCTACCCAGCGTTCGTAGGACTCGCCATCCATGTCGGCTCGCCGCTCGAGGTCCGCTGGTTTGTTGAGATCTACTCGTTGGTTGAGCTTGTCCACGCCCGCGACGAACCGTAGAGCCACGCCGCTGCCCTCGGCGAGGTAGTAGTCGTCGGCACGCGAACGATCCGCCTCAACGTAGTGCCGCGCGGCCGCCGCCGCGCCGCGGTAGATCTTCATGCCGCCGTGCAGGTGAACCACCGCCCTGAACAACCATCGACAACCGCGAAACCGCGATTTCAGGGGGAACCTGAGCTCCTGATCCCTACCGAACTTCGTAGCATGCGTGCCGCCCCTGGTGGCTGGTGAGCGCGGGCAATCTGGAGGTCATTCGCGGTGCCGCTGACGACAACCAATGGGCGCGAAGGCTGCGCGGCAGGGCAGGAGGCAGAGCACCGAATGATGGTGAGTGGGAACACGGACGTCAGGTTCCATGTGCCCCGTGGCTACCGTCCCGGAAAGGGTTCCTACCAGTCGGCGGCGTCCGTGGCGCCGAGGCGCATGGCTTCATTGATCATCTCGGTTAGGTCTGGCGCGGGGTTCCCCTCGCGCAACCGGGAAACGATGCCGCGGAGGTAATGTCCGATGGCCCACTGCGGCTCTCGCGTGTTCTTCAGGAGATGAGTCAGCAGGCGTGCCCAGTCGACTGCATCCGCCGCGACATCGATATCCTCGACGCGATGGAGGAAGCCTCCATGCTGGTCGAGGCTCGCCTGGGATCCGAGGACTAGGTCGATGGCTTGGCGACGCGCGCCATGCAGTTCGGTGACCCAACTGGCCGTAGCGGAAGCCTCAGCCGGGGTGAAGGGACGCGGTATGGACTGGTTCCGTCCTGACCAGTAGGCGCGAATCCACCGATCCCATTGACTTAGCGCCTCACTAGCTTCGAGTTGAGTCAGCGCGCGCTTGACTGCCCGGGCCCAGGCAACTCGGAGTTCCTCTGACGCGTCGACCACGAAGCGGGTCAACCACGTCGCCGGGTCAACCGGGGCGAACATGGCGATCGATGTCAGATGGATCGCTAGCTGACGGCGGAGATTGTCGGGCAATTCCTCTGCGTGCGTTGTGGTCGTCATGTAGGCCTCGAGCAGTCCTGATTGGAGCAGCCCATCGTTCCAACGCCCCCACGTCAGGAAGCCTTGCCATGCGGCTGTCGACTCCACCTCATTCGTCCAATCGAGCAGGGGAAGAAGTCGGTTCTCGCACCACTCACGGTCGGCGCCGAAGTAGAAGTGCAGTTGGGAGGCGAAGAAGGTACGTGCCAGCAGCCCATTACGGCTCGCGTCTGACACAAGTCGATCGATCTCGTTGACGACTGACTCAGGAAGCCTTTCCCAAGTCGCTTCGTTCTCGGTCCATTCCCACTGAACGACCTTCGTCCAGAACTCGGCTAGGTCCCCTGCGGGGTGGTTTATCGCCTCCATGACGATGTCTGCCCCGCTGACGATTGCACCTTCGATAGCGCCCGTGGGCCAGAGATCGGATGCCAGCCTCCGAGCTGGCTCATGCTGATGCCAGTCGGTGGGGTGTTCAAGGTCTCCACCATTCGAGAGCATTGACGACGCCGCGCGGCGGATCTCATCGCGATCCCAGCGCGAGATTATCGTGACGACTTGTTCGATCTGGGCCCGATCAAGCGCGGCGCGATCCCAACCGTAGATGAGATAGGTCCTGATCTCCCCGTCGTCATCCTGTAGGGCGGCCGCGACCCGCACCCCATCTTGGGGGTTCGTCGAAACGCACGCTTGAAGGGAACGGAGTGCGCCGGTCCAGGTCGGACCGCTGAGTGCGTGCGTCTCAGCCTTGAAGGCTCGAAGGCAGGTCAGCGCTGCGGCCGGATCTTCGCCGACCATCTCGTGAAGCTCCGATGCGGTGAACGGCAGTGCATCTTCGACAACGCCAGAAGAGCCATAGCGGGTGAGATCTGGATGCTCCCTCTGACCGTATTCGGGGTTGGCTGCCTGTGCCTGCTCGAAGGCGGCAACGGCTATCGGGAGAGCAGGTGCGGAGGACGCGATCCAACCCAGCAGATTGTATGTCCGGTAAGACGAGTGTTCATCGTCCTCCCCCGGAGGGCCAGCGGTAGCAGCTTCAATGAGTCTTCGAGCTACGTCGTCGCTTGAGCCCGGGAGGGCATCTCGGATCAACTGGAAGACTTCGTGCTGAAGTGGCGCCTCCCAAAGCAGGTCCTTCGCGAATAGCCAGGTCAGTTTGCTATCTGGGCCAACGTCGCTCCGTACTCGCCAGCCGTGGACGGCGAGGCGTCGAAGGATCGCGCAGGGCGAGGAGCACCAGGCCTCCAGGAACCCCTCGCCGACGGGAACGGAGTGGGAGAGAGCCGCTTCGATGGAGTCGCGCGCCGCGTCGATGAGGACGTCGATGGAGTCGCGATAGCTGTCTTGATCATGGGGTTCAATGGCTGATCGAGAGAACGAGATTGGGTCAAATGAACCTTCAGGATCTAGCCCGCGAAGGCTCCGGTAGGCGCTTGATATCTGCTCTGTCGTCAGGCTGAGGAACTGCACAAAGTGCTGGTCGACTGCCGGCAGAAAGATCTTGGCCCAGCTCTCTGTGAGCCAGTGCTCGTCGCCGCACAGGTCTACCTCGAACCGAGGCTGGTCGGTGGCGCCACCGAAGTCAAGGGCCCGTTTCAACTGGGGTCGCGTCCGATCCTCGAACACCATCAGTGCGAGATCGAGGTTCGCAGACCAGTCCTTGTCGATCAGCATCATGTCGAGCAGATCATGCTGACGGGTGGGGGCCTTCTGAAGAACAAGTTGAAGCCACGGGTTGAGCCACGTCGGGAACGTCCCTTTGAAGGAAAAAAGCGCCTGCGCGATGACGTACCACGTATCTGATGGCCAAGGCCGGTCGCGGAACGCGCGTATTGCCATCCCGGAGCCTTGCTCCGAGAGGATGTACTGGTCGGCAATCCACCACATGAGGGTGCGGGACGTCGGCTCACCTGCGGCGTCCTGCGAGAACAGGGCACGGAAGGCAGGGCGGGCTTCGAACCAAGCGAACCACCGTTGGCTGCGGGCAGCGTCATCAAACTTCGCCTTCTCGGCAAAGTACCGGACCCGGTCCGCGTGCGCGAGTGCCGCCTCGAAATACGAAACCTCCTCGGGCACCGTGGGCGGTTCCGCAGAAAGGAGATCTGCAAGTCGTGCCCGATGCTCGGCCTGCCCCATCGACGCCAAGGCTCGCCATCGCTCGAGCGACGCTGGCAAGGCAGCATGATCCCCTGCATCATTCGGATATGCGATCGATTTCAGCCCGAGACGGCGCCACTCTGCGTTCTGATCATCATCTGTCAGCACGTATCGGTGTTGATCCGGCCCCAGGGAGCGAGCCAAGTACTGCATCACGACGTCACCGTGGCTGTAGCCGATGAAGACGACCGTAAACCTGGAGAACATTCGCTCGAGAAATCTTGCTGCCCATGCCTCCCGGAGGTAGGCCCGTCCGAAATCTGTGTCGGTAACCACGAGCCTGCGGCTGGGTTGTGACAACGACCCGTGTAGGTGGACAACCCCTTCGAAGTCATCGCCGACCGGAAGCGCCGGAGCCTCATAGACGTCCAGCAAGGGCGATAGAAGATGAGCTGACGAACTGAGGTGCTGGTCATAGTTGGTGGTGACGATCCTGGGAGCTGGATACGCCGCCGCGAGCCCCGCGATCGCATGGTGTAGGGCGTTCGGCTGGGATCCCGGGAGGTCGATGGCACGCGCTACGAGTTCGTGGACGTCATTGCCGTTGTCCCTGAGCCGGCCGAGGAAGACATCGGGTTGGCGAACCTCGGCGTCGGTCGGTTCGCGTCCAACGAGTGCCCCGATGTTGCGCACCAGTTGTGCGAAGTCCGGCAGGTCGGCCGGATGCGCGCGGGACGCGCCGGCTCCGACGAAGAAGACAAGCTCGCCGGCCGCAGCGGCGTCGAGGATAGCCTGCGGCACATCGATGTCACCGATCCACATGGTCAGGCCACTTCATTTGGTACGGCGGTCTGCTTCATGCGACTAAGGGTGCCGACGGTGACGTCGACATCGGTGTCCGGGGAGGAGCAGTCGGAACCGGTGGGCAATGATTGGTGTGCTGCGACTCGAAAAGGTGCCTCGGCTCCACTACGCCGGATCGGGTGAGCTCATCGGCGATGACGTTCGTGGAGCGTACCTGTACTGCCGAGAACCTGGGTCCTTCCAGATAGCTCTGGGACGCCTCAGTGGGCGCGGCACTCTTACTCGTCAGCTCACCCGTGATCATCGACGAAATCTTACTGATAGCCCCGGCCGCTGGTTGTGATATTGATCCAGTTTCCCTCCGCAGTTCCGGTTTCTCCGGAGTAGTCGGACACACTCTCGAGCACCACTGACTTATCGGCGTTTGGGCGACCTGCTGACCCGCCTCAGTAGGGCCTCTTCGCCGGCGCGGGAGTGGTGTGTCGACGACGCCTGAAAACTGACCCAGTATCGACGGGCGAGTTCTACCTAACGTCGCGGCGCTCCACTGTTACGAGATGGGTGTGGAGATGGCGAGAAGAGGCCGGAAGCGGCGACGTCGGGTCGAGCGCTTGGTAGTGAAGGTGCCTACCGTCCCGAAACTGAGTAGAGGGCGCATCGAAACGGGGGCGCTCGCGAGCTCGACGCGCTGAGTTCGGTCCCCGGTGCAAACACACGCGGCGGTTGCGGAGATCTAGACCGTAGGGAGCCAGCTACCAACTGTGTCCGTCACAGAAATCCGTGTGAAACAGGTTGCCAGCCCGACGCGCGACCTCCAACTGCTTGTGACTTCCGTTCAGGGTGGGCCAAGACCATTGCCTAGTCCGCACTGCCAGGCCGTCCAAGATAGGTAGTGAGGCGCTGCCTGGGCACGGAAGTTGGACGGCGATGCCGGACGCTGCCTGTACGAGGATCGATCGTGACGGCCCACTCAGCTGCATGACAATGTTCTGCCCGTCGTGATCTCGGAGCTTGACGATGCTGCACGTACCGTTGGGTGGCAAGGTGCCGGACTGGATGGCAGTGCGGACCGGTCGAAGGCCAGCGGTCGTCGACCATCCGTATCCCAGCGTCGCGAAGGCGACAAGAAAGGCCGACTTGAGATCGGTGAGGACCAGGGGCAGCTCGTCCGCTATTAGGATCAGGTCCCCCCTCGAATGGTCCAGCACCAGGCCGTGAGTCGGGCACCCCAAGGGGCTCGCGTGCGTCGTTGACGTCTCCGGACTCGCGGCTTGCATCTCGTAGGTAAGGTTCGCTCCGCCGTTGCAGGCAGAGCAGGTCAGCACCACGCATCGGTCGCTGCCAAGGAGTGACGCGCCCGACTGCTGCGGCGCGTGCTCCTCTTGTAGCGATTCGAATGTGGTCATCTTCATGCAGATTGGACAGCGGACACGCCACTCAGCCGGCCGAGTCGAATACCCGCTACACCCCCCGGCCCCGTGCCTCTTGAGGTGGTGGTCCCAGGCATGTCGCTGGTGGAGGAATAGCTGCTCCGCCCGATTCTGACGGGCTTGGCCGTCGGCTCTCGGGGCGCGTCGACGGCTCATGCGCGGTGGAACCATGCTCAGGCCATTTGCATTCCGTGGGTCTCACCTGCCGTTCCCGTCCCGGCTATCGGTCGGCAAGCTTGCTGACGGAAGCTCGCAATGCGTCTTCGCCGGCACGGACATAGTGGTTGAGCACGGTGGTGAGTTTGTCGCCGAGGTACTGGGCGACCACCTCCCAGGGCTCGCCGAGCTCGTCGTGGAACCACTTGGTGGCGGCGTGGTGGCGGAGGTTGCGGTAGACGATCGTCTTGGGCCAGGCGTTGTCGGGATCGTTCTCATCGACCCAGCGGCGGACGCGGTGCCAGCGCTCGTTGTGCATCTCGGGCTTCACCGGCACACCGGTCACGGTGTCGACGAAGAGCCACTGCTCCTCCTCGGGCGGGACTGGGTAGTTCCACCAGGCGAGGTTGCGGTCCTTCTCCCGTAGGGCCAAGGATGCGCGGCGCTGACGCTCCTCCTCCTGTGCGTTGAGCACGCGCTGCATCGCCGCGTCTGCTGGCAGACCCAGGAGAACGGCGACGCGGGGGAGAAGTTCGCCGCGCATGAGCGAGCGGGGGAGCGGGACCTCGTGGAGCGAATGGTTCTTCACCGGGCCGCGGAAGCCGGGCGCCCCGCGCGGGGTGATCCACGCGCCGTTGACGTGGACGTAGCCGAGGTCGAAGAAGACGTCGATCGCGCGAAGGGCATTCTGCTCGCCGAGGCGCAGGCCGCCGAATCCGGCCACACGGATCTTCGTGCCGAACAGCGGCAGGCGGGTCATCAGCGGGTCGGTGCCCTCGGGCCCGCAGAGCTTGTCGGCAGCAGCCGCCATCGCGCGGACCTGCCGGGTTTCGGGGCGCAGGCGCGGGTCGACGTACTGCGCAGTCGCTCCATGGAGGACGTTGGCTCGGCCGATCTCCAGTCCGTCGAGCGGATCGACCGAGCGGTCGAGCCAGCCCAAGCGCCAGGCGAGCTTGCGCAGCGCGGAGAGCTGGCCCCGCAGGTCCTCGCGGCCGCGCTGAGAGAAGAGGGTCTTGCCGCCCTTCTCCATCACCGCCCGGCTGTGCTCGACGCGCCACTTCGTCACAGGGACGTCGCCGATGGTCGGGAGGATGTGCGCGTTCAGCCGCGAGATCCGCTGCTCCATGGTCCGGGGCTGCTTGCCGCGCTCGATCGAGTCCTTGAGGTACTCCTCGCCGAGCATCCGGATCGTCCGCGCTGCACGGACGTCGGCGCCGACGGGAGTCGGCTGCGCGGTGTCGAGCGCGGTCTCGGCCTGACTGAAGATCTTGCGCGCCTCCTCCTCAGAGGAGGCGCGTCGCAGCACGCGCTTCCAGGGATCTCCCTCGCCGGCCGGCGCTCGGAACATCACCTGGTACTTGCTGCCGCCCGGCTCGGGTGCGTAGAGGCGCACCCGCCAGGGGCGCTTGGCGCCGCCGTCGGTGCGCTCCCTGCCCTGGAGCAGGAGCCGCCTGTTGGTCCGTGCCACTGGTTCGACCGCCTCCTAGGCTGGTCGGGTACTGCAAGCCCGAGAAGTTTTTCGTGTATCACTTTCGTGTATCACTCGCCCTCTGATGGTACGCCTGACGCCGCTAATGAGGTACCCCGATGGCCAACCGACTCGCCGCCGCGACGAGCCCCTATCTGCTCCAACATGCCGAGAATCCGGTGGATTGGTGGGAGTGGGGGCCTGAGGCGTTCGACGAGGCGAAGCGCCGCAACGTCCCGATCCTGCTGTCCGTCGGGTATGCCGCCTGCCACTGGTGCCACGTGATGGCCCACGAGTCGTTCGAGGACCAGGCGACGGCGGACTACCTCAACAAGCACTTCGTCAGCATCAAGGTCGACCGCGAGGAGCGGCCGGACGTGGACGCGGTCTACATGCAGGCGACCACCGCGATGACCGGGCAGGGCGGGTGGCCGATGACGGTGGTGATGGACCACGAGGGGGCGCCGTTCTTCGCGGGCACCTACCTGCCGGACCAGCCGCGGCACGGGTCGCCGTCGTTCACGCAGGTGCTGCAGGCGCTCAGCGGGGCCTGGGTCGACCGGGGCGACGACGTACGACGCACCGCGGCCAGCGTGGCCGAGCACCTCCGCAAGGACGCCGCCATGCCGGCGTACGCACTGACGAGGGAGCGCATCGACTCGGCGGTGGCGACCCTGGCGCAGGAGTACGACGCGATGGCGGGCGGGTTCGGGGGTGCGCCGAAGTTCCCGCCGACGATGGTGCTGGAGTTCCTGCGCCGCTACCGGGGCGACGCGGAGCAGCAGGCGCGACACATGCTGGCGCGCACGGTCGCGGCGATGGCGGGCAGCGGGATGTACGACCAGGTGGGGGGCGGGTTCGCGCGCTACGCCGTCGACCGCGCCTGGGTGGTGCCGCACTTCGAGAAGATGCTCTACGACAACGCCCAGCTGCTGGGGCTCTACGCCCGGCTGGGCAGCGAGCTGGGCGACCGGATCGCCACCGAGACCGCGGACTTCATGCTCCGCGAGCTGCGGACGGCGCAGGGCGGGTTCGCCTCGGCGCTCGACGCGGACAGCCCGGCCGAGCCGGGCGGGCACGCGGAGGAGGGGCTGTTCTACGCCTGGACCCCCGCGCAGCTCACGGCCGTGCTCGGGGCGACCGACGGGGCCTGGGCGGCGGAGCTCTTCAACGTCACCGAGGACGGCACCTTCGAGCACGGGATGTCGACGCTGCAGCTGCGCCACCACCCGGCAGACGAGGCGGACCGGGCGCGCCTGGCCGACGTACGACGCCGCCTGCTCGCCGCCCGCGAGCAGCGCCCGCGCCCGGCGCGCGACGACAAGGTGGTCGCCGCGTGGAACGGGCTCGCCATCAGCGGGCTGGTCGACGCGGGGCGCCGGCTCGGCCGCCCGGACCACCTCGAGGCGGCCGTCGAGACCGGAGAGCTGCTCGAGCGGCTCCACGTCGAGGACGGCCGGATCCTGCGGGTCTCCCGCGACGGTGTGGCCGGTGCGCACGCCGGCGTGCTCGAGGACTACGGGTGCGTGGCGTCCGGCTTCCTCGCCCTCGCCCAGGCGACGGCCGACGCACGCTGGCTGCGCTCGGCGACCCGGCTCCTCGACACCGCGCTGGAGGGCTTCGCGGCTCCGGACGGGGGCTTCTTCGACACCAGCGCCGACGCGGAGGTCCTCGTCGCCCGGCCGCGCGACCCCGGCGACAACGCCAGCCCGAGCGGGCTCAGCAGCCTGGTCCACGCGCTGGTGGAGGCGCACGCGCTGACCGGTGAGGGCCGCTACCGCGACGCTGCGGAGCGCGCGCTGGCGACCGTCAGCGTGCTCGCCGACAAGGCACCGCGGTTCGCCGGCTGGTCGCTGGCCGCCGCGGTGACCATGCCCGACGGCCCCCTCGAGGTGGCCGTCGTCGGCCCCGCGGGCGAGGCCCGCGACGCCCTCGTCGCCAAGGCGCTCACCCTGCCGGGTGCGGTGGTGGTCGCGACAGACAGCACCGAGGGCAGCACCGAGGGCAGCACCGAGGACGCGGTGATCCCGCTGCTGGTCGGACGGACCCCCGTCGACGGCCGGCCGGCGGCGTACGTCTGTCGCGGCTTCGTGTGCGAGCGGCCGGTCACGGAGCCGGACGGCATCGGGTGACGCGTCGGGCCTGGGGCCTCGTCCTCGCCCTCAGCATCGTCGTGTTCGCGGTCGCGGTGACGGCCGGCCGCGTCGCCGGCCCGCCCGATCCGGAGTTCGCGTTCACCGAGACCCAGGCGGGGGAGCCGGGCGCACCGGTGACCTGGGAGCCCTGCGTCCCGATCGTCTACCAGGTCCACACCTCACGGCTGCTCGGTGGGGAGGGTGAGGCGCTGGCCTTCGTCGACGAGGCCGTCGAGCACGTCTCCGCGCTCACCGGTCTGCGGTTCCGCCGCGAGCCGGTCGGGCAGCCGTTCGACGTGGCGATCTCCTGGGCCGCCGCCGACGAGGTCGACGAGCTGGCCGGCAAGGTCGCCGGGGTCACCCGCGCCGCGATCAAGAGGTACGCCAGCCGGGAGTGGTTCGTGAGCGGCCAGATCGTCCTCGACGTCGAGGTGTTCGACCGGATCGGTCTCGGTGAGGAGGGACGGGCCATCCTGCTCCACGAGCTCGGCCACCTGGTCGGCCTCGACCACGTCGACTCGCGGGCCGAGCTCATGTACCGGACCACGACCGGCCGGCTGGACTACGGTCGCGGTGATCGTGAAGGGCTGGTCCGTCTCGGGAAGGGGACGCAGTCATGCAGCTGAGTCCGTGGCGACCGGTGCGACCGGAGCCCGAGCGGTTCCACGACGAGGGCTCCGCGGACCCGCCGAGGATCGTGCTCGAGCGGGTCGAGGCCGGTGACGTCCACCGGCGCACCGAGCGGTTCCGGATGCTGCACCGCATCGCCTACCGCGACCGCGAGTACGGCGACCTGCTGGTCCCCGCCGACCTCGGCACCTTCGAGACCGACCTGACCTCGGTGCCGACGATCTTCACCTGGCTGGTGCCGCGCACCGGGCGCCACCTCCCGCCCGCGCTGATCCACGACGGCCTGGTGCACGCACCCGACGAGGCGCCGACGTACCTCTCCGTCGAGGGCCGCGTGCTCGACCGGGTCGCCGCGGACCGGGTGTTCCGTGCGGCGATGCGCGACACCGACACCGGTCCCGTGCGCAGCTGGCTGGTGTGGTCGGCGATCACCCTCTCGACGATCTGGCACGGGTCCGCGTCCTGGACCCGGGCGACCCACCTGCGCTACAGGGTGGCCGCGGCAGCGAGCGTCGCGATCATCGTGGTGCTCGGCGTGCTGGCGACCCTCGACCTGTTCGACGTCATCGACGAGGTGCCGTGGATGGGGGACCGGTCGTTCGTGATGGAGCTGGTCGGCGGGCTGGCGGGGGCAGTCGTCGTACCGCTGCTGCTCGGGCTGACCTGGGGGAGGTTCGCGGTCGCGGGCGTCGTCTCCGGGATCGCGCTCGCGGTGCTGCTCCACGTCACGGTGGCGCTCGGCCTGATCACGCTGGCCTACCAGGCGGCCGAGTGGATCGCCCGGCGCCGGCCCGTGGCGGCGATTGTCATCGCTGGCATTGTGATTGCCGCCCATCTGGTGCTGATTGTCTTGTTCCTGACGCCATTCCGCTCGAACTGACTCGCGAGTAGGTTTCGGGGCGTGACCATCGACGCCGCAGCCACCTTCACCTCGCTCGACCCCGCCACCGGCGCGGTCGTCGGCACCCACCCGATCCACACCGCCGACGACGTCCGCGCCGCGGTGGCCACCGCCCGCAAGCAGTCCGAGTGGTGGCAGGCCCTCGGCTTCGACGGCCGCAAGAAGGCGCTGGTCCGCTGGCGCAAGGTGATCGCGCGGCGGATGGAGGAGCTGGCCGCGCTGATGGCGCGCGAGACCGGCAAGCCCGACGGCGACGCACTCCTCGAGACCGCGCTCGCGATCGACCACCTCGCGTGGGCCGCGAGCCACGCCGAGAAGGTCCTCAAGCGGCGCAGCGTCTCGCCCGGCCTGCTGATGGTCAACCAGGCCGCGAGCGTGGAGTACCGCCCGCTCGGCGTGGTCGGCGTCATCGGCCCGTGGAACTACCCCGTCTTCACCCCGATGGGCTCGATCGCCTACGCCCTCGCCGCCGGCAACGCGGTCGTCTTCAAGCCCTCGGAGTACACCCCCGGCGTCGGCGAGTGGCTCGCCGCGACCTTCCTCGAGGCCGTCGGCCGGCCGGTGCTCCAGGTCGTCACCGGGTACGGCGAGACCGGCGCCGCGCTCACCACGGCAGGTGTCGACAAGGTCGCGTTCACCGGCTCGACCGCGACCGGCAAGCGGGTGATGGCGGCCTGCGCCGAGTCGCTCACGCCCGTCGTGATCGAGGCCGGCGGCAAGGACGCGCTGATCGTCGCGGAGGACGCCGACGTCGCCGAGGCGGCCGAGGCGGCGCTGTGGGGTGCGGCCGCCAACGCCGGCCAGACCTGCGCCGGCGTCGAGCGGGTCTACGTCCACGACCGCGTCTACGACCAGTTCCTCGACGAGCTCGTCACGCAGGCTCGCAAGCTGGAGGCCCGGCCGGGCGGCCAGGTCGGCCCGATCACCATGCCCTCCCAGGTCGACATCATCCGCCGCCACGTCGACGACGCGCTGGCCCGCGGCGGCCGCGCCCTGGTCGGCGGCCCGGTCCCGGAGGGCGCCCGGTTCGTGCAGCCGACCGTGCTGGTCGACGTGCCCGAGGACTCGGCGGCGGTGCAGGAGGAGACCTTCGGCCCGACCGTCACCGTGTCGCGGGTCACGAGCATGGACGAGGCGATCGAGCGGGCCAACGGCACCCGCTACGCCCTCGGCTCGACCGTGTTCTCGAAGAGCCAGGGCATGGAGATCGCGCAGCGGCTGCGCGCCGGCATGACCGCGATCAACGGGGTCATCTCGTTCGCCGGCATCCCGACCCTGCCGTTCGGCGGCGTCGGCGACTCGGGCTTCGGCCGGATCCACGGCCCCGACGGTCTGCGCGAGTTCACCTACCCGCACGCGATCGCCCGTCAGCGGTTCAAGCCGGCGATCGCGCTGACCACCTTCCGCCGCACGGCGAAGGAGGAGCAGCAGCTCACGAAGGTCGTGCGCGGCCTGTACGGGCGCGGGAAGAGCTAGCGCGGGCAGAGCTGGCGCCGGCGGCACACGCCACGACGGCCAGGCCGCCGACGACGGTCAGCCAGGTGATCTGCTCGCCGAGCAGCAGGCCCGCCCAGGTGATCGACAGGACCGGTTGGGCGAGCTGGACCTGGCTGACCTGCGCCATCGGCCCGATCGCGAGGCCGCGGTACCAGGCGAAGAAGCCGAGGAACATGCTGATGCACGCCAGGTAGGCGAAGCACAGCCACTGCGTCGCGGTCGCCGCCGGCGGGTGCGTGGCGACGCTGGCTCCGGTCAGCGCCAGCATCACCGGCGCGGCGAGCACCAGCGCCCAGGAGATGGTCTGCCACGAGCCGAGCTCACGGGAGATCACGCCGCCCTCGGCGTACCCGATCGCGCAGGCGACGACGCCCAGCACCAGCAGCACGTCGGCCCGCTGGAGGTGGCCCCCGGTGCCGCCCTGCAGCGCGGCGAAGCCGACCGCGGCGAGTGCGCCGAGTGCGGCGAACGCCCAGAACGCGCGGACCGGACGCTCGCCGGTGCGCAGCACCGCGATCACGGCGGTGGCGGCGGGCAGCATCGCGATCACGACCGCGCCGTGGCTGGCCGGCACCTCGGTCAGCGCGTACGACGTCAGCAGCGGGAACCCGGCGACGACACCGCCGGCGACGATCGCCAGGCGCAGCCACTGACGACCGCGGGGGAGGGCCTGCCGGGTGAGGGCGAGCGCGCCGGCGGCCAGGGCGGCGGCCACGACCGCGCGTCCGGCACCGATGAACAGCGGGTCGAGCCCGCCGAGGGCGACGCGGGTGAGCGGCACCGTGAAGGAGAAGGCGACCACGCCGGCCAGGCCCCAGGCGAGCCCGGCGGGGACCACCGATAGCAGGTGCCGACTCGGGACGATAGCGCTACTCTGTGCTGACATGAGCAACGATAGCAGTGCCCGGATCGTCGCGGGGCTCCGTGCCTGGATCCGGGACGCCGCCGCGGGCGCGCAGCTGCCGTCGTCGCGCCACCTCGTGAGCGAGTACGGCGCCAGCCCGGTCACCGTCCAGAAGGCGCTGCGCCGACTGGTGGCGGAGGGCCTCGTCGAGAGCCGTCCCGGCGTCGGCACCTTCGTCCGCGCGGTCCGGCCGGCGCGCGGCCCGGACTTCGGCTGGCAGACCGCCGCACTGCGTGGCCCGCGCGCGGACCTGGCCAAGGTGGCCGGCCCGCTGCAGACCGCACCGCCCGAGGCGCTGTCGCTGCACGCCGGGTACCCGGGACCGGACCTGCTGCCGGAGCGGCTGGTCCGCACCGCGCTCGGCCGCGCCGCGCGGGGCGCGGCCGCCACCGCGCGCCCACCGGCGGCCGGCCTGCCCGAGCTGCGCGCATGGTTCGCCACCGAGCTGGCCGACGCGACGCCCGCTCACCTCAGCGCGGTGACGCCGAACGACGTGATCGTGGCGCCGGGGTCGCAGAGCGCGCTGGCCTCGATCTTCCGGGCCCTCGTCGCGCCCGGCCAGCCGCTGCTCATCGAGTCACCGACGTACTGGGGGGCGATCCAGGCGGCCCGGCAGGCCGGGGTCGAGCTGGTCCCGGTGCCGAGCGACGCGAACGGCCCGGACCCGGCCGAGGTCGACCGGTCCTTCCGGGAGACCGGCGCCCGCGCGTTCTACGCCCAGCCCAGCTTCGCCAACCCGACCGGCGCGCACTGGAGCGTGGAGCGCGGCGAGGAGGTGCTGGAGGTCGTACGCCGGCACGGCGCCTTCCTCGTCGAGGACGACTGGGCCCACGACTTCGGCATCGATGCCGAGGTGCGGCCGATCGCGGCCCGCGACGACGCCGGCCACGTCGTGTACCTCCGGTCGCTGACCAAGAGCGTCTCGCCGTCGATCCGGGTGGCGGCGCTGTACGCCCGCGGGCCGGCCCGGGACCGGATCCTCGGCGACCGCGCGGCCGAGTCGATGTACGTCAGCGGGCTGCTCCAGCAGGCGGCGCTCGAGGTCGTCAGCGACCCCGGCTGGCGCACCCACCTGCGCCGGCTGCGCGGCCAGCTCCGCGAGCGCCGCGACCTGCTCGTCGGCGCCGTCCGCGAGCACGCACCCTCGATCGCGCTCGACACCGTCCCGCCCGGCGGGCTGCACCTGTGGACCCGGCTGCCCGAGGGCACCGACCCGGCGCAGGTCGTCCGGGACAGCGCGGCCGACGGGGTCTGGGTGGCCGCGGGCGACGAGTGGTTCCCCGCGGAGCCGGCGGCGCCGTACCTCCGGCTCACCTTCATCGGTCCCGAGCCGGCCGGCTACCCGGCCGCGCTGGCGGTCGTCGAGCGGGCGGTCCGACTGCAGCACCGCTGAGCCGGGTACCGCGCCCTCGTGGGAGCAGCGGGAGCCGAGGCGTGGGTGCCGGACCGACCGACCCTGCCGCGGCTGCGGGCTGCGGTGCAGGAGTGCCGCGGGCGGCGGCTCGCGTGGCCGGAGGACCCGCCCGTCGACGCACCACCGGCGTGGGTGCTGGCGACCACGCACCCGTCGGCCGTGCTGCGTGCACGCGACCAGCGGCAGGCGGCGTACGACGGGCTCGTGGCCGACCTGCGGCTCGCGGTGGGCTGGCTCAGTCGGTGAGCGCGGCGTACGCGACCGCGATCGCCGCGCCCAGGCGGGCGTTGTCGCGCACCAGCGCGATGTTGGTCTCCAGGGACGCGCCGCCGGAGAGCTCGACGATCCGGCCGAGCAGGTACGGCGTGATGTCCTTGCCGCGGATCCCGCGCTCGTCGGCGTCCGCGAGCGCCTGCTGGATGGTGCGCTCGATCTCGGGCTGCGGGATCTCGTCCTCGGCCGGGACCGGGTTGGCGACCGAGACCGCGCCCTCGAGGCCCAGGTCCCACTTGGCGCGCATCATCGCGGCGACCTGCTCCGGCTCGTCGAGGCGCATCGGGGCGGCGTACCCGCTGGAGCGGGAGTAGAACGACGGGAACTCGTCGGAGCGGTAGGCCACGACCGGGACGCCGAGGGTCTCGAGGACCTCGAGGGTGCGGCCGATGTCGAGCAGCGACTTCACGCCGGCGCTGACGACGGCGACGTCGGTGCGGCTCATCTCGGTCAGGTCGGCGGAGATGTCCATCGACGACTCGGCGCCGCGGTGCACGCCGCCCAGGCCGCCGGTCACGAACACCCGGATCCCGGCGAGGGCGGCCAGCCGCATCGTCGCGGCGACGGTGGTCGCGCCGTGTGCGCCGCGCGCGGCGACGTAACCGAGGTCGCGGATGCTGACCTTGGTGACCGACGGGTCGGAGGCGAGGACGTCGAGCTCGGCGGCCGACAGGCCGATTCGCGCGACGCCGTCGAGCACGGCGATCGTGGCCGGGGTGGCGCCGCCGTCGCGCACGATCTGCTCGACCTCGCGGGCCATCTCGACGTTGCGGGGGTAGGGCATCCCGTGGCTGATGATCGTCGACTCGAGGGCGACGACCGGCCCGCCGCCGGCCAACGCCTCCGCGACCTCGGGGGCGAGGGACAGGAGCGGGTGCGGGCTGGTCACGGGAGGGTCTCCGTTCGGTCGGCGCGGATCGCGGTCGCGAGGTCGGGGCGGACGGTGTCGGGGTGGGCGACGGTGAGCGCGGCGGCGAGGTGGCCGAGCCCGGCGGCCGCGACGGGCGTGTCGCCGCCGGTGCGCGCGGCGACGTACGCCGCGGTCATGGCGTCCCCGGCGCCGGTCACGTCGACGACCTCGCCGGGCCGCGCCGCGAGCGCGGTGACCGCACCCTCGTCGCTGAGCAGGCTGCCGTGCCGGCCGCGTCGTACCCACACCCGGCGCACGCCGCGCTCGTGCAGCTCGGCGGCCGCACGGGCGATCGCGGGCCGGGTGTCGGCCACGGGGCTGCCGGTGAGCGCCGCGAGCTCGGCGAGGTTGGGGGTGATCGTGTCGACGGGCGCTCCGTCGAGGAGCGGCGCGAGGCGGCCGGCCTTGGCGACGCTGACCGGGTCGAGGAGCAGCGGCACGCCGTGCTCGGCGCAGACCCGGACCGCCCAGCGCACGACGTCGGCCGGGATGTTGCCGTCGACGACGACGAAGCCGGCGCGGGGCAGCAGGTCACCGGCCCGGCCGAGCGCGTCGACGGTGAGTGCATCGGTCGCGCGCATGTCGGACGCGCCGACCACGAGCTCGCCGTCGTGGTCGAGCGTGGCCAGGTAGGTGCCGGTCCGGACCGCGCTGCGGACCACGTGGTCGACGTGCACCCCCGCGTCGGCGGTGCGGGCGAGCAGCTCGCGGCCGAAGGCGTCGTCGCCGACGACCGCCACGAGGAAGGTACGCCGGCCGAGCCGGGCCAGCCCCTCCGCGATGTTGCGGCCGACCCCGCCGGGGGAGGTGTGGATCGTGGCGGGGTTGCTGGTGCCGGGGACGGCCCGGCCGTCGGTCACCGCCTTGACGTCCATCACCGCCCCGCCGAGGACGACGACCTCCGCGGCCGGTCCCGTCACGTCGCTCCGGGCGTCTCGCGGTGGTGGTTGAGCACCGCGATCTTCTGCCAGATCTTGCGCTCCAGGGACACCGTGAGCGTCTCGACGGTGCTCACCGTGTCGAGCACGACCGGGTCGCGCGACGCCTCGGCGCACAGCGCCGCGGTCTTGCCGACCAGGCTGAGCAGCTCGGAGCAGTAGTCGAGGTAGTGCTCGAGCTGGTCGGTGTCGAGGTCCATCGGGACGCTCGCGCCGGTCGGCACGAACTCCGAGCGCAACCGCTCCGGGTCCTTGGTCAGCTGGTGCATGTCGACGATGTGCGCCAGCGAGCGCAGCCGGTGGAGCAGCTCGAGCAGGCTGGCGCGCTGCAGCCGCTCGGGCACGGAGTAGAGGAACCAGATCGCCAGCGCTGCGAACACCAGGTCGTTGACCGAGCTCTCCAGCAGCGGGATCCAGGCCAGCCCGTCATCGGGTGCGTCCGCGATCGCCGAGCGGATCGCCAGCACCATCACGGTCCCGGTCACCACGAGCACGGCCACGATCCCGAACCGCGACAGCGGCCGCAGCCACGACCTGCGACCGCGTGCCGTGGCCGTCGACGAGTCCACCGTCTCCACCAGCCCGGCCAGCTCGCCGACCACCTTGGTGAGGCCGCGCCCGGGGAAGCGGGCCGCGATGCGCTGCTCGAGGCGGCGCACGGTCGCGAGGACCGGCGCGGCCTGGACGCGCTCGAGCGGGGACGGCACGGCGGCAGCCTAGTGCGCGCCTACGATGGAGCCATGGGTTCCGCCGTGCTCGACTGTGCCCACTTCACGGCGGGGGAGTGCCGCTCGTGCACCTGGCTCGGGCAGCCGTACGACGACCAGCTGGCCGCCAAGCTCGCCGCGACCCGCGCCCTGGTCGACGCGCCCGGGCTGGTCTGGCTGCCGCCGGTGACCAGTCCGATGGCGGGCTTCCGCAACAAGGCCAAGATGGTCGTCGCCGGGACCGCGGACGCGCCGACGCTGGGGATCCTGGGGCCGGAGGGCAAGGGCGTCGACCTGCGCGACTGCGCGCTGCACGAGCCGGTCGTCGTGGCGGCGATGCCGGTCCTGGCCGAGCTCGTGCGGCGCACCGACCTGACGCCGTACGACGTGGCGTCGGCGGCACCGGTCGGCCAGCGCGGTGAGCTCAAGCACCTGCTCGTGACGGCCTCGCCGGACGGTGAGCTGATGGTGCGCCTCGTGGTCCGCTCGACCGCGGTCGAGGCGCGGGTCCGCAAGCACCTGCCGTGGCTGCTCGACGCCCTGCCCGGGCTGCGCGTCGTCACGCTCAACGTCCAGCCCGAGCACCGGGCGGTGCTCGAGGGGGAGCGCGAGGTGGTGCTGACCGAGGCCGACACGCTGCCCATGCGGCTCGGCGGGGTCAGCCTGCACCTGCGCCCGCGCAGCTTCTTCCAGACCAACACCGCCGTCGCCGCGGCGCTGTACGCCGAGGCGACGGCCTGGGTCGCCGACCTGGCACGGAGCCGGGTGGTCGACCTCTACTGCGGGGTCGGCGGGTTCGCGCTGCACCTGGCCGCGCCGGGCCGGCAGGTGACCGGCATCGAGATCAGCGCGGACGCGATCGCCTCGGCCGAGCGCTCACGTGACGAGGCCGGCCTGCCCGGCGAGATCGACTTCGCGGTGGGCGACGCGACCGCGCCGGAGCACGCCACGCTGCTGGCCGGTGCCGACCTGGTCGTGGTCAACCCGCCGCGACGCGGCCTGGGCCACGACCTGTCCGTCCGGCTCGAGGAGTCGGGGGCGTCGTACGTGCTCTACTCCAGCTGCAACCCCGAGACCCTGGCGCGCGACCTGGCCGACCTGGCGTCGTACCGGCCGGTGCGGGGACGCCTGCTCGACATGTTCCCGCAGACCCCGCACGCAGAGGTGCTGCTCCTGCTGGAGCGTCAGCGCAGCGAGTAGGTCGCGAGCGACACGCCGACGTAGTGGGCGGCGAAGGCGGCGATCGTGAAGCCGTGGAAGATCTCGTGGAACCCGAACACCCGCGGTGACGGGTTGGGCCACTGGAACCCGTAGACCAGGCCCCCCATCGTGTAGAGCGCGCCGCCGACCGCGATGAGCACGAAGATCGCGATCCCGATGCCGAGGCCGAGAGCGATCGCGCCCTCGAAGAACGCGGGGATGAAGAAGATCGCCGCCCAGCCGAGCGCGATGTAGATCGGCGCGGACAGCCAGCGCGGGGCGGTGGGCCAGAACAGCTTGAACGCGATGCCGAGCAGTGCGCCGGTCCACGCGGTCGCGAGCATCACCACCCGGGAGGTGCCGTCGAGCAGGATCAGCGCGAACGGCGTGTAGGAACCGGCGATGAACAAGAAGATGTTGGAGTGGTCGAACCGGTTGAGCACGGTCCAGACCTTCGGCGACCAGGTGCCGCGGTGGTAGAGCGCGGAGATGCCGAACAGCAGCAGCGCGGAGCCGGCGTACAGCGCCGAGCCGACCTTGGTGGTGGCGGTCGGCGAGAGGCAGATCAGCACGATGCCGGCGGCCAGGACGAGCGGGGTGGACGCGAGGTGGAACCAGCCGCGGAGCTTCGGCTTGATGTCCGCGACCGTCTCGCTGATCTGTTCCCCGAGGTCGTCCAGCCGGTCGCGGACCTTGCCGTTCGCGTGGTGGATGGCCTGGTTCATGCACCGAAGGGTACCCGGGGCCCGCAGACGCAACGACGGCCGGACGAACGTGATCTCACGCTCATCCGGCCGTCGCGAGTAGCCCGTTCGGGCCAGGCTCAGGCGGTGTGGACCGGCGGACCCTCCGAGGGCTGCACGATGACGAAGCCCGGTCCCTGGAAGGCGACCTGGAAGGCCTCGCCCGAGCCGCGGCCGATGAGCGCGCCCGCCGACAGGGTGGAGCGGAGCGAGGTCTGCAGGTGCACCGACCAGGCGACCAGCGCGTTGGCGTCGGCGAAGGTCGGGGCCTCGGCCGCGTTGAGCACGACCGGCGCGCCCTCGGTGGTGATGGCGACCCAGCCGGTGCCACGCAGGGTGGTGTTGAACAGCCCTCCCGCGGCGATGCTGCCGCCCTTGACCCGCTCCACGTTCCACTCGAGCGAGGCCGAGAAGGCGAGGACGTTCTTGCCGCTCACCGACAGGCCGCTGTTGTTGAGGTGCAGGATGTGCACCTCGTGCGCGAGGTCGGCGAGGAAGACGTCGCCCTGGCCCTCGACCCGCATCAGCTGCAGGCCCTCGCCGGTCAGCGCCTTCTTCAGGAACTTCGCGGCGCCGCCGCCCTGGTAGTTGAAGTTCACGTTGCCCTGGTAGGCGACCATCGAGCCCTGCTTGGCCATGAACGGCTCGGTGATCCGCACCCGGAGCAGCTTCTTGTTCTGCAAGATCGCGCCCGCGCCGTCGACCTCGCTGAAGCGGCCGTCGATCAGCTCGCCGGAGATGCCGGCGAAGGCGTCGGCCGGCACCTGCTGGGGGCTGTAGCCGCCCATCGGCTGCTGGGCCATCGGCTGCTGGGCCATGGGCTGCTGTGCCATGGGCTGGGGCTGGTACGACGGCGGCTGGGCCGACTGGTAGGGCTGCTGCTCGGGCTGCGCGGCCTGCTCGGGCCGGGCCGGCTCGGCGGCATGGGCCGGCTGGGCCGACCGCGGGGCGACCTGGGTGACGGCGTCGAAGGAGAACGACGGCTCGGCGGACTCGCTCGGCGCCTCCTCGGACGCGGACTCCGCGCCGTCGGTGGACGCGGCGGCCTCCTGGCTGCCGACCCAGGCATCGCCGGAGGAGCCGCTGTCCGAGGTGCCGGTGGCACTGCTGGAGTCCGTGGCCGCCGCGGCCGAGCCGGCGTCGGCGGACGGGTAGAGGGGGTTGGTCGACTGCACGCCCTGGTCGGACACGTGGTCGGTCCACTGGGAGCCGTCCCAGTAGCGGAGCTCGTGGCGTCCGGTGGGGTCCGGGTGCCAGGCGGCTGCAGTCATGGTCGTCCTATCTCTCGGTCTGTCGGGTCTCGGGTTCGAAGCCGGTGTGGGGATCATCGTGTCAGCCGGGTGGGTGGGCCGGTAGCCCGGCTAATATCGAGGTGTGGCGGATTGGAAGCGCGGTGCGCGCAGGGTGCTCTACCCGGCGTACGAGGCACGCATGCTTCGCAAGATGCCGGCCAACCTGCCCAAGCACATCGGCGTGATGCTCGACGGCAACCGGCGCTGGGCCAAGGCCGTAGGCCGCGACACCGCCCACGGGCACCGTGCGGGCGCGGCCAACATCGAGCCGCTGCTCGGCTGGTGCGACGAGGTCGGCATCGAGGTGGTCACCTTGTGGCTGCTCTCGACCGACAACCTCAACCGGCCCGCCGAGGAGCTCGAGCCGCTGCTCGAGATCATCGTCGACGCGGTCGACTCGCTCGCCGACCAGCGCCGCTGGCGGCTGCACCCCGTCGGCGCCCTCGACCTGCTCCCTGACGCCGCGGCCAAGCGGCTCAAGGCCGCCGCCGAGGCCACCGCCGACGTCGACGGGATGATCGTCAACGTCGCCGTCGCGTACGGCGGACGCCGCGAGATCGCCGACGCCGTCCGCTCCCTGCTCACCGAGCACGCCGCCCTCGGCACCCCGCTCGAGCTGCTCGCCCAGCAGATCGACATCGAGCACATCGAGGAGCACCTCTACACCAAGGGCCAGCCCGACCCGGACCTCGTGATCCGCACCTCGGGGGAGCAGCGCCTCGGCGGGTTCCTGCTGTGGCAGAGCGCGAAGTCCGAGTTCTACTTCTGCGAGGCCTACTGGCCCGACTTCCGCCGCGTCGACTTCCTGCGCGCGATCCGCGCCTACGCACAACGCGAGCGCCGGTTCGGGGCCTGAACGTCGCGCCGGTACCGTGGCGGCGTGAGCAAGCCCATCACGCTGCTGACCGTCGAGTCGACGGAGCAGCTCAGCCCGGGGATGACCCGGATCCGCTTCTCCGGCGACCTGGCCGTCTTCGCGGGCAGCACCTTCACCGACCGCTACGTGAAGCTCGTCTTCGGCGACCCGGCCGAGCTCGAGAACGGTGGCCGCCCGACGCTGCGGACCTACACCGCGCTCGAGCCCGACGTCGCGAAGGGCACGCTCACCATCGACTTCGTCGTCCACGGTGACGAGGGGGTCGCCGGTCCCTGGGCGGCGAAGGCCCGACCCGGCGACACCATCCACGTCCGTGGACCCGGCGGCGCCTACGCGCCCGACCCGGCCGCCGACTGGCACCTGCTCGCCGGCGACGAGGCCGCGATCCCCGCGATCCGCCAGGCGCTGGCCGCGCTGGCCGAGGACGCGCAGGGGTACGTCGTGCTGCAGGTCGACGGGCCGGCGTACGAGCAGCCGGTCGCTGCTCCCGCCGGCGTCGAGCTGACCTGGCTGCACCGCTCCGACCCGAGCCACCCCGGCCTGGCCGACGCCGTGCGCGCTCTGCCGTGGCGCGAGGGCCGGGTGCACGCGTTCGTGCACGGCGAGGGGCAGGCCGTGATGAAGGAGATCCGGCCCTACCTGTACGGCGAGCGCGCGGTCCCGCGCGCCGACGTCTCGATCTCCGCGTACTGGAAGCAGGGCCGCACCGAGGAGACCTTCCGTGAGTGGAAGGCCGACCTGGCCCGCACCGAGGAAGGCACGTCATGAACACCCCCACCCGCCTGTTCCGCACCGTCGCGATCGCCGAGGCGATCACCTGGACGGGTCTGCTGCTCGGCATGTTCCTCAAGTACGGCCCGGCGGAGAACGAGACCGGCGTGCGGATCTTCGGGATGCTGCACGGCATCGTGTTCGTCGCGTACGTCGTCACGACGGTCGTGGTCTGGGTGGACCGGCGCTGGTCGGCGGGCCGTGGCCTGCTCGCGCTGGTCGCCGCCGTACCGCCGCTCGCGACGCTGCCGCTCGAGTGGTTCGCGATCCGCAAGGGCTGGCTGGGCGACGCGTGGCGGCTGCCCGCCGGTGCCGGAGCGTCGCTCCCGGACCGGGTCGTCGCCTGGCTGCTCACGAACCCGCTGCGCGGGCTGGGCGTGGGCCTGGTCGCCGTGGCCGCGCTGACCGGCGTCGCGCTGGTTGTGGGCCCGCCCGGATCCTGACCCCGGTCGATCCCGGTCAGCGGGAGATCCCTTCCGCCGTCCGGGGGCGCCGGTGAGGCTCGCGGCATGAGCGACCTCAACTGGACCCTGTCCGTGGGGATGGTGCCGACCGGCGACCTCCCCGAGCTGGCCCGTGCGGCCGAGGCCGAGGGCTGGGACGCGATCAGCCTCCCCGACTCGGTGTTCTTCCCCGAGCAGGTCTCGGCCGACTACCCCTACTCCGGCGACGGCAAGCGGATGTGGGCCCCCGACACCGACATGCCCGACCCGTTGGTGACGATCGCGGCGCTGGCCGCGGTCACCGAGCGGATCCGGTTCCGGGTCTCGGTCCTCAAGCTGCCGCTGCGCGACCCGCTGCTGCTCGCCAAGCAGGTCTCCACGCTCGCCGTGCTGACGGGGGAGCGGCTCGAGCTCGGCGTCGGGCTGTCGTGGATGCCCGAGGAGTTCCGGTTCACCGGGACCGAGATGCGCACCCGCGGCGCCCGCACCGACGAGGCGATCGCCGTCCTGCGTGCGGTGTGCCCCGGCGAGGGCCCGCAGTGGGCGGAGTTCCACGGCCAGCACTACGACTTCGACCGGCTGATCATCTCCCCGGCGCCGCAGCGACCGCTGCCCATCCTGGTCGGTGGCCACACCGAGCCGGCCCTGCGTCGCGCCGCCCGTCTCGGCGACGGCTGGATCTCGGCCAACCTGCCCGCCGCCGACCTGCCGGCGGTGATCGCGCGGCTCGAGGAGCTGCGCGCGGAGGAGGGGCGGGCCGACGTACCGTTCTCGGTCTGCGTCTCGCCCGTCGGGGTCGACGACGCGGCCGGCTTCGACGACCTCGCCGCCGCCGGCGCGACCGACGTGTGGCTGAACCCCTGGCGGTTCCACGCTCACGCGGTGGCCGATCGTGAGACCCGGCTGGAGAGCGTGGCGAGGTTCGCCGCGGAGTTCATCCGCCGCTGACGCGGTCGAGCGTCACACCGAGACGGGCTCGGCCTCCTCGCCGAGGTACGCCCGCCGGACCGCGGGATCGACGCGGATCTCGGCGGGGGTGCCCTCGGCGATCCGGTGCCCGAAGTCGAGGACGACGACCCGGTCGGCGTTCTCGAGCACGAGCGCCACGTCGTGCTCGATGAGCAGGATGCCCATGCCCCACTCGTCGGCCAGGCGGCGCACGAGGCGGCCGAGCTCGGCGCTCTCGGTCTCGTCGAGCCCGGCGGCCGGCTCGTCGAGCATCAGGACCGACGGGCTGCTGGCGACCGCGCGGGCGATGGCGACGAGACGACGCTGGCCGTAGGAGAGGTCCTCGGCGCGGGTGTCGAGCAGCGGCGCGAGGCCGAGCTCCTCGACGGCGGCGACCACGGTGGCGGGCATCCGTGACCGGCCGGGCAGGACCAGGTCGGTGAGGTACGCCAGCCGGTCGCGGCGGTCGGCGGCGGCCAGCAGGTTCTCGCGCACGGTCAGGTCGTCGAAGAGCTCGAGCGACTGGAACGAGCGGGAGAGGCCGGCCCGGGCGCGGCGGTACGGCGCCCAGCGGGACACGTCGCGCCCGTCCCAGGTGATCGCGCCCGACGAGATCCGGTTGTTGCCGCTGACGCAGTCGATCAGAGTCGTCTTGCCGGCGCCGTTGGGGCCGAGCAGGCCGACGACCTGGCCGGGCGCGACGCTCAGCGAGACGTCGTCGAGGGCGACGAACCCGCCGAAGCGCTGGGTGAGACCGGTGACCTCGAGGGTCCGCGGTGCGACGGTCGTCCGCTCGGTCGCCGGCAGCGGCTGGGGCTTGCCGGGGCGCAGGCCGGGGATCCTGGCGCGCAGCCGGCGGGTGGAGGCGTCGATCGACTCCGCGACGCCGTGCTGGCTGGCGATCAGCGTGATGATCAGCAGGAGCGCCGAGGCGAGCGGCAGCCAGGACTGCCAGGTGAGCCCGTCCTGCACCCCCGCGGTCGTGGCCGGTCCGTCCGAGCCGAGCAGCGTGATCAGGCCGCCGGGCGCGGAGATGGCGCCGATGAACGGACCGGCGAGGTAGCCGGTGCTGCCGATGACCGTCGCCGCGAGCACGGAGATCGAGGCGCCCGGGGCGAACAGCTGCGGGTAGAGGATCGTCGCGTAGCTGAAGCCGAGCAGCGCGCCGCCGAGGCCCGCGATGCCGGCCGAGAGCGTGAAGGCGTACAGCTTGGCCTCGAAGACGTTGACGCCGATCGCGGCGGCGGCCCGCTCGTTGGTGCGGACGGCGAGCAGCCGGCGCCCGCTGCGACCGCGACGCACGTTGGCGACGACGAGCGCGGCCAGGACCAGCGCGACGAGGCAGACCAGGGCGTAGTTGCGGGCGTGGTCGATCGGCTCGATGTCGATGCCGAACAGGGTGATGTCGCCGGGGGTGACCTTGGCGGTGTAGTCGCTGTTGCTGAACACCATCTGGTGCACCGCGAAGCCGAGGCCGAAGGTGACCACGGCGAGGTTGACGCCGCGGGTGCGCAGGGCGGGCAGGCCGAACAGCAGTCCGACCAGCATCGCCACGACCACGCCGGCGACCAGCGCCAGCTCGAACGGCCAGTCGTGGAAGACCACGAACCGGCCCGCGGCGAAGGCGCCGATGCCGGCGAGGGCGAACTGGGCGATGGAGAGCTGTCCGGCGTACCCGGTGAGCAGCACGATGGACAGCCCGACCAGCGCGAAGGTGGCGCTGATGATGGTCGGTGCGTACCAGTCGGCCGAGGCGCCGAGGCCGACCCAGAGCAGCGCGCCGCCGGCGAGGACCAGCACGACGACGGGCCGGACCCGGCCGGTGCCGACGCGGGGGAGCCGGTCGGTGATGCTGCCGCGCAGCGGCAGGCCGCGGCCGCGCAGCACCAGCACGACGATGATCGCGAGGAACGGTACGGCGTCCGAGACGCCGGTCTGGTCGGTGAAGTGCCGGGTGGCGGACTGGGCCGCGCCGAGGAACAGTCCGCCCAGCAGGGCGAGCGGGTAGGAGCGGAAGCCGCCGAGCAGGGCGGTGGCGAGTGCGCCGATGATCAGGACGCCGAACGGGGTCGGCGAGATGAAGCCGAAGGTCGTCGACGGGAACAGGCCGCCGGCCAGGGCGGCGAGACCGCCGCCGATCGCCCAGGTGATGCTGGCGAGCAGGTCCGGGGCCCAGCCCAGGGCGGCTGCGCCGCGCGGGTTCTCGGCCGACGCTGAGACGGCGTACCCGATCCGGGTGCGGGTGCCGGCGAGCGCCAGGGCGAGCGCGACGACGGTCGCGATGCCGACCAGCCAGAACGCGTACTGGCCGACCACGATGTCGCCGGGCACGGTGATCGCGTCGTTCGGCAGCGGCGACTCGGTGCGCAGCTGCTGGGCGCCGTACTTCAGCTGGACGCCCTCGGTCAGCAGCGTCAGCAGGCCGAGGGTGGCGATCACCCGGGCCAGCGGGCTGGCGCTGCGCAGGGGACGCAGCACCAGGTGGTGGGTGAGCACCCCGAGCAGGGCGGTCGCGGCGACCGCGGTGCCCAGCGAGACGCCCAGGCCGAGACCGTGGACGGTCTGCAGCTCGTAGGTGAGGTAGGCGCCGACCAGCGCGAAGCCCGCGTGGGCGAAGTTGATGACACCCGAGCCGCGGTAGATCACGACCAGTCCGAGGCCGAGCAGGGCGAAGATGCCGCCCGTGCCCAGGCCGAGGAGGGCGTAGCGGATGAGGTCGGTCATGGTTCGGTGCTCTCGCTCAGGTAGGTGGCGGCGATGCGCTCGGCGTCGTCGCGCAGTTCGGAGGCGGGTCCCGAGAGGACGATGCGGCCGCGCCGCATCACGTGCACGTGGTCGGCGATCGCCAGCGCCTGCCGGACGTGCTGCTCGACGAGCACGACCGCGACGCCGTCGTCCGCCGCCCGGCGCACGGCACTCAGCAGCCGCTCGACGACCAGCGGGGCCAGGCCCAGGGACAGCTCGTCGGCGAGCAGGACCTTCGGCTCGGCGGCGAGGATCCGCCCGAGGGCGAGCATCTGCTGCTGGCCGCCCGAGAGCAGCCCGACCTTCTTGGACAGGTGGGGCTCGAGCTCGGGGAAGTGGGCCAGCGCCTTCTCGGCCGAACCGCGGCCGATCCTCAGGTTCTGCCAGCCGGTGAGCTGCATGAAGACGCAGCGCTCCTCGGTCAGGAAGCCCAGGCCCGCACGGGCCCGTTGGTGCAGGCGCCGCCGCCGGGCGTCGCCGAGGACCGCCACCGATCCCGAGATCGGTGCCAGCTCGCCGGCGAGGGACAGCAGGGTGGTGGTCTTGCCGGCGCCGTTGGCGCCGAGCAGGGCCAGCACCTCGCCGGACCGCACCCGCAGGTCGACGCCGTGGACGGCGGGGGTCCCGGCGTACCCGGCGGTCAGGCCGGTCGCCTCGACGACGACCCGGCCGGGCTCGACCCGGCCGCCCGGGACGTGCGGCGCCTGCACCGTGGTCACGAGGCCGGGGTCAGGGAGGCGCCGAGGTCGACGTAGTCGCCGTCCTGGTGGAGCGCGCCGTCCTTGATGTCGTGGAACATGACCTTGGTGTTGAAGATCCGGTTCATGCCGGGGGCGGGGAACTCCTGGGTGAAGCTCAGCTCCGGCGTGAAGCCCAGGCCGTCGACCGCGGAGGCCGCGTCGAAGGCCGCCTTGACGCCGGCCGCGGAGACGTCGGTGCTGTCCTTGAGGACCTCGGCGAGCAGCTGGTAGCCGACCCACGTGCTCTGGTACGACATGTAGGACCAGCCGCCGTTCTCCTCGCTGGACATGTCGCCGACGATCTTCTTGGCGTCGTCCCACACGGCGTCGCCCGAGGGCGGGAACGGCGACATGGTGACGGCGCTGTCGAGGGCGCCGCCGGCCTGGCTGATCGCCGAGTCGGTCAGGGTGCCCGGGAAGGCGTAGTACTTCGTCTTGCTGCCGAGGCTCGCGCCGGCGGCGGCGACACCCGTCAGCGGTCCCGAGGGGATCGACATGATCGCGCAGTCGTAGTCGCTGATCTCCTGGGCGATCGAGCTGAAGTCGGTGGTGGTCGGCGGCACGGGTACGACGGTCGCGGGCGCGTGGCCCTGGCTGGCGAGGCCGACGTTGCCGAGCTCCTTGACCGAGCCGCTGGACGGCAGGTCGTACATCACGTTGGCGACCTTGTCGCAGCCGTCCTCGGCGGCCTTGGCGCCCAGTCCGGCCTGGGCGATGACGCCCGGGACGATCGGGTAGCTGAACTTGCTGGACAGCTCGGCCGCGCTGATCACCGGCGGGGCGATCCACGAGATGCCGGCCTTCTCCAGGATCGGGAGGATGGTGTCGCCGTTGGCGCTGAAGCCACCGACGACGGCGGAGACGCCCTCGTCGACGGCCTTGCGGGCGCAGTCGGCGGCCTTGTTGGGGTCGGCGCCCTCGTTGCAGGGCACGACCACGACCTCGTGGCCGTTGATGCCGCCGGCGTTGTTGATGGCGACCTTGGCGCCGTCGGCGACGTCGAGCGCCGCCTTGAAGTTGATCGTGTCGGTGTCGTAGGGCGTGAACGTCATGACCTTGATCGGGTCACCCGAGAAAGTGACGTCGGCGTTCTGCTTCGGCTTGGCGAAGTCGTCCTTGCCGTCGTCCCCGCCACCGCACGCGGTGAGGCTGAGGAGCAGGACGGATGCGGTCGCGAGGCCGCCGAGGCGGCGGCGACGGCTGATCTGGTCGGTCATGGCGCGGAACGTAGGTGCGGGAACCTTCGCCGAATGTGACCTGTCGCACTGAGTGGGACAGGTCACATCCGGGCGGAACCCGCCGACGCTCGCGCGCGTCAGAGCGGGCATGACGCTCCTCGCCCGCCGCTCCGCCCTCCAGCTCGGGATCGCCGCCCTCGGCGCCTGTGCGCTCACCGCCTGCGGCGACGACGGACCCTCGCCCCGGGGGCGCACGCCGGCCGAGGTGGACGGGATCGAGCTGGTCTCCTCCGACGTACGCCGGGCCGCGGGCGACCCGAGCCTGGTCGCCCCGGTCGTCGCCGGGCTCGACGCCTTCGCCGGTCGGCTGTACGGCGAGCTGGCGGGAGCCGGTGGCGACAACCTGGGCATCTCGCCGTACTCCGTGCTGGTGGCGCTCGGCATGACCCTCACCGGTGCCGCCGGCACGACCGCCGACGAGATGCGGACCGTGCTGGGCGTCGGGGACCTCGGCCAGCGCTGGCACAAGGGTGTCAACGCCCTCACCGCGACGATCGAGGGCCTGGCCGGCGAGCACGAGCGGGCCGACGGGTCGAAGGCCGAGCTGCAGCTGAGCACCGCCGACCAGGTCTTCGGGCAGCGCGGCGTGGCGTGGGAGTCCGACTTCCTCGACCTGCTCGCCAAGGAGTACGGCGCCGGCCTGCGCACCGTCGACTTCGAGACCGCCGCCGAGCGGGCGCGCACCGCGATCAACGCCTGGGTCGAGGTGCAGACCCACGACCGGATCGTCGACCTGCTGGCCGAGGGCGCCGTCGACGCCTCGACCCGGCTGGTGCTCGTCGACGCGATCCACCTCAAGGCTGCGTGGGAGAACCCGTTCGAGAAGGACCTGACCGCGACCGGGCCGTTCCACCGTGCCGACGGCTCGAGCGTCGAGGCCGAGCTGATGCGGCTGCCCGAGCTCTCGACGTACCTCGTGCGCGGGGACGGCTGGAGCTCCGTCTCGCTGCCCTACGCCGGACGCGGACTCGCGATGACCGTCGTGCTCCCCGACGAGGGCGCCCTGGACCGGGTCGAGGAGCAGGTCCGGTCCGGCGGCTTCGCGGGGTTCCTGGCCACCGCCGACGCGCAGCCGACCGCCGTCGAGCTCACCTTGCCGCGCTGGTCCTTCCGCACCAGTGCGCCGCTCAAGGAGCCGCTGGTCGAGCTCGGCATGCCGACCGCCTTCGCCGACGGCGCGGACTTCACGCCGATGACCGAGGAGGACCTGCCGCTGGTCGTGGCCGACGTCGTCCACCAGGGCTTCGTCGCGGTCGACGAGGAGGGCACCGAGGCTGCGGCCGCCACGGCGGTGATCATGGCGGAGACGGCGGTGCCGGTCACCGAGCCGTTCGTCGTCGACCGGCCCTTCCTGTTCGTGGTCCACGACGCGGAGCACGGCACCCCGCTCTTCGTCGGTCGCGTGACGGATCCCATCGGCTGAACCCCTCAGGTGCTGGCGGGCCGCCGGATTTAAGCAAAACCGGCGGATCCGTTCCCGTCCTGTTCACCACCGTCACCCTTTCTGGTCGCGGACCGCCGTCAACGTTCCCGGTGGTTGCGCGGTCCCGCGCTGCCATGGCGGCCCTTCTCGGGGTGGCCACGACCAAGGACGACTGTGACCAGCCTGCCCCTCGTCGATCCGAGCGCACCCGACGTGCAGCCGCGCCGGATCTCCCGCAAGGCCACCGGTGCCGACGCGGTGTTCGTCAACGTCTCCCGGGCGATCGGCGCCTCGGTGCTGGTGATCACCGGCGGTGTCGGCGTCTTCCTCGCCTGGCAGGCGGTCCCGACCCTGCGCCACTACGGGCTCTCGTTCCTCACCGAGGAGCGCTGGCAGCCCGAGATCGACGTCATCGGCATCGCCGGCGTCCTCGTCGGCACGGTCTCCATCGCCCTGGTCGCGATGGCCTTCGCCTTCCCGCTGGCCCTGCTGACCGCGCTCTACATCAGCGAGTACGCACCGGCCCGGGTCAAGGGCCTGCTCGTCTCGGCGGTCGACCTGATGGCCGCGATCCCGTCGATCGTCTACGGCCTGTGGGGCTTCTTCCTGGTCATGCCGTACGCCGCGGAGCTGGCCTGGTGGCTGCAGCGGAACTTCGGCTGGGTGCCGTTCTTCGAGATCCGCGACACCGATCCCGACAGCGCCGTGTGGGACACCAGCCGCTACGTGTCGAGCGCCTTCTGCGCCGGCATCGCCGTGGCGATGATGGTGCTGCCGATGGCCTGCGCCGTGATGCGGCAGGTGTTCTCCCAGACCCCGCCGGGGGAGCGGGAGGCCGCGCTGGCGCTGGGCGCGACGCGGTGGGGCGTGATCCGCACCGTGGTGCTGCCCTTCGGCCGCGGCGGCATCATCGGCGGCACCATGCTCGGCCTGGGCCGCGCGCTCGGCGAGACGATCGCCGTCGTCCTCATCATCTCGCCGGCGTTCGAGGTGAAGTGGAACGTCCTGGAGATCGGCGCGAACTCGGTCAGCGCGCTGATCGCGGTCCAGTTCGGTGACGCCACGCCCGCGCAGCTCTCCGCCCTGCTGGCCGCCGGCTTCGTGCTGTTCCTGATCACGCTGTGCGTCAACACGCTCGCCGCGATCATCGTGAACCGCAGCCGCTCCGGAGCGGACGCCGACGCATGAGCGCCGCCCTGACCGACGTGGTCGCCGAGCCGACCACCACCGCCCCGCGGACGACGCTCCCGACGCGCGACCCCGACGCCCCGCCGCCCGTGCCGAGACGGGCCGTGGGCCGGCCCGACGCCGACGAGCTGTTCGCCCGCGTGGGCGCGTGGATCGCGGCCCTGGGCGCGACCTGGCTGGTCACCCAGCGCTTCCTGCCGCTGAGCGGCGTGGCCTGGTTCGTGATCGTCCTGCTCGTGGCGGGCATCGTGATGACCGCGCTGCTGTCCGCGATGAGCACCACCTTCGTCGAGGTCCGCGACCGGGTCGCGGGCGTGGTCGTCACCGCCGGTGCGGTGCTCGTCGGTCTCGCGCTCGTCTCGGCCGTGGTGTTCGTCTTCGTCCGCGGCTGGCGGCCGCTGACGCACCTCAACTTCTTCACCGACGACATGTCGGGCGTGGAGCCGAAGGCGCCGTTCACCGAGGGTGGCGTGCTGCACGCGATCATCGGCTCGGGCATCCAGCTCGGCATCGGCCTCGCTGTCGCTCTGCCGCTGGGCATCGGCACCGCCGTCTTCATGACCGAGGTCGGCGGCCGCTTCGCCAGGATCGTGCGCACGGTCGTCGAGGCGATGACCGCGCTGCCGTCGATCGTCGCGGGCCTGTTCGTCTACACGACGGTGATCCTGGCCGCCGGTGTGCCGCGATCCGGGCTGGCCGCAGGCCTCGCGATCGGCGTGATGATGCTGCCGATCATCGCCCGGGCCGCCGACGTGGTGCTGCGCGTCGTCCCCGGCAACCTGCGCGAGGCCAGCCTCGCGCTCGGCGCCAGCCGATGGCGCACCGTGTGGCACGTCGTCCTCCCGACCGCGCGGCCCGGCCTGGCCACCGCCGTCATCCTCGGCGTTGCGCGCGGCGTCGGAGAGACCAGCCCGGTCCTGCTGACCTCGGGGGCCGCGCCGTTCATCACCGCGAACCCGGTCGGCGGCGCGATGAACTCGCTGCCGCTGTTCATCTACACCCAGGTCCGCAGCGGAGAGCCGCACGCCATCGGCCGCGCCTTCGGTGCTGCCGTCGTGCTGATGACCCTCGTGCTCGCGCTGTTCGTGATCGCCCGCCTGGTGGCCCGCCCGCGCCGCCTGCGGACCCGTCCGAGCCTGCGCAAGCGCGTCGTCGCCCTCGTGACCACGACCGGCACCCGCCCACGCCGTACCCGAAACCCCCGCACCGACGGAGAGACCGCATGACTTCCCGCGTCCGCCGCACCGCCCTCACCCTGCTCGCGGGGCTCGCCGTCCTGGTCTGCGCGACCGGTACGGCGGCCGCCGACGGCGGCGACAGCACCCAGCCGGACGGCCGCGCGGCGTACACGACCATCGAGGGCACCGGCTCCACCTGGTCGGAGCTGATCGTCCAGAAGTGGATCGCCGACGTCGACGCCAACGGCATGAAGGTCGTCTACACCGGCGGTGGCTCGAGCAAGGGCCGCAAGGACTTCGCCCAGGCCACCAACGACTTCGCCATCTCCGAGATCCCCTACCAGGGCGTCGACGAGCAGGGCAACCAGGACAAGTCGGACCGGCCCTACGCCTACCTGCCGATCGTCGCCGGTGGCACCGCCTTCACCTACCAGCTCAAGGTCGGCGGCAAGCTCGTGCGCAACCTGCGGCTCTCGGGCGAGACGATCGCGAAGATCTTCACCGGCCAGGTCAGCAACTGGAACGACGCCGCGATCACCAAGGACAACAACGGCCGCGCGTTCCCGTCGCTGCCGATCACGCCCGTGGTCCGCTCCGACGGCTCCGGCACGACGGCGCAGTTCACCACCTGGATGGACGACCAGTACCCCGGCATCTGGCGGCCGTACTTCGGCAAGTCCGGCCTGACGTCGTACTTCCCGCGCAAGCCGGGCTCGCGGATGGTCGCCCAGTCCGGCTCCGACCAGGTGATGAACACGGTCAAGGGCTTCGCGGGCAACGGCACCATCGGGTACGTCGAGTACTCCTACCCGGTCAACGCGAACTACCCGGTCGTCAAGGTGCTCAACAAGGCGGGCTACTTCGTCGAGCCGACCCAGTACAACACCGCGGTCGCGCTGACGAAGGCGCAGATCAACCCGACGACGCTCACCCAGGACCTGCGCGGGGTGTACGTCAACCCGGACCCGCGGGCGTACCCGATCTCGTCGTACTCCTACATGATCATCCCGACCGGCAGCACCGACGCTCGGATGACGACGGCGAAGCGGCAGACGCTCGCCGACTTCATCTACTACTCGCTGTGCGCCGGGCAGACCAGCGCCGGGTCCTACGGCTACTCGCCGCTGCCGCTCAACCTGGTGCAGGCCGGGTTCGACCAGGTCGCCAAGCTCAAGGCCGCGGACGCGGGGGTCGAGCTGACCGACCGCGACGTCAAGAGCTGCAACAACCCGACCTTCGACGGCAAGGACCTCAAGAACAACGTCCTCGCCAAGAAGGCGCCGCAGCCGGCTGCCTGCGACAAGACCGGCGCGGGGCCGTGCGGCACCGACACCGGCACCGGCAAGCCGTCCACCGACGGTGCGGTGCCCGACGCCGGTGCGCCCGCGCCCGACGCCGCTGCCGGTGCCGCGCCCCCGCCTGCCGGCCAGGTGGATCCCGAGACCGGGGCCGCACCCGTCGCCGAGACCGGTACGGCGGCCGCCACGGAGGTCTACGCCAACCCGACCCTCGTCGCCGACCGCAAGGGGGACCAGCGCCCGTTCGGCGTCCTGGCGGTCCTCGAGCTGTGCGCCCTGGTCATCGTGCCCGGCGTCGTCAGCATGCTGCTGCGCCGTCGACGCGGTGCCCGCACGACCGGAGCCGGCGCATGAACCGCCGCCACAGCACGGTCGTGACCGTCGCTCTCGGCGCGCTGATGGGGCTGGCGCTCCTCGCGCCCGGCGCGAGCGCGGGCTCGGCGACGGCCCGCAGCGCCGTACCCGCAGGGGCCTTCGAGCAGACCAGGAGCATCGACCGGACGTTCGTCGACGACCAGGGCAACGTGGAGAAGGTCGCCAGCTACGACCTGACGGTCCGGGCCGACCACACGACCGACCTGCGTGGCCGGGAGCGGGTCGAGGTCTCCTGGACCGGAGCGCCGCCGAGCGGCGGGCGAGCCAGCAACCCCTACGGCGAGAAGGGTCTGCTCCAGGAGTACCCGGTCGTCGTGATGCAGTGCCGGGGCACCGACGACGCGTCCCTGCCCCTCGACCAGCAGGTGCGTCCGGAGACCTGCTGGACGTCGACCTTCTCGCAGCGCTCGCAGATCGCGGTGTCTCCCTACGAGGCCCTGTGGACCGTCGACCGCTACGCGAGCGAGGCCGATCGAGAGCCGCTGTCCGGGGCGGACCGGCTCCCCGCCGACGCGTGCAAGGAGGCGCAGTCCGACGCCACCTACACCCACGTGACGCCGTTCCTCGCCGCGTCGGGCAAGGTCTTCCTCGCGTGCAACCGCGAGACGATGCCGCCGGAGGCAGCCGTCGACGCTGCCTTCCCGCCCTCGGAGATCGCCGCCTTCACCGACGGTGACGGCAACGGGTCGGTGGACTTCGAGGTCCGGTCCAGCGCCGAGAACGAGTCCCTGGGCTGCACGCGCGAGGTGGCCTGCTCGATCGTCGTCGTCCCCATCGCGGGCCTCAGCTGCGCCGCGCCGGCCGACCCGACCGTGCCGGCCGACGTGCCGGCTGACGTGAGTGCGGTCCTCGGCAAGGACTGCCGCCAGTTCGGCGAGCACCCCTCGGGCAGCAGCAACTTCGCCGGCGACGGCATCGACCGTGCCGTCGGCCCCGAGCTGTGGTGGGCCGCGTCCAACTGGCGCAACCGGGTCTCGATCCCGATCCGCTTCGGCCTCCCGCCGGACGCCTGCGACATCCTCGACAAGCGGCCGCCGGTCGCGTTCTCGGGCTCGGAGCTGATGGCCCAGGCCGCCCTGCAGTGGGCACCGGCGTACTGCCTGGACAAGAAGCGGTTCAAGTTCCAGCTCAACCAGATGCCCGACCAGACCGGGTGGAACCTCATGCAGACCGGTGGCTCGCCGGCCGCCTTCGTCGCCGGACCACACGAGAAGACCGGGCCGGACCCGGTCGGCTACGCGCCGACCGCGATCACCGGCTTCGCGATCGGCTACGTCATCGACCGGCCCGACAACGCGGGCGTCTACACCGAGCTCCGGCTCAACGCCCGGCTGATCGCCAAGCTGCTCACGCAGAGCTACCCGGGATCCGCACTCGGCAAGGGACACCCCGGGCTCGCGGACAACCCGCTCAGCCTGCAGCTCGACCCCGAGTTCCGCGCGCTCAACCCGGGCCTGACCGACATCTCCTCCGAGGCCGGCGCGACCCTCCTGTCGCTGTCCAACTCCTCGGACATCATCCAGCAGCTCACCGAGTACATCGCCCAGGACGAGGACGCCATGAGGTTCGTCTCGGGCAAGAAGGACCCGTGGGGCATGGTGGTGAACCCGTCGTACAAGAAGGTCGACCTGCCCACGGGCGAGTGGCCGCTGCTCGACACCTACGAGCCGCAGACCAACGACGAGTGCCGGCAGGCCAACCCCGCGGTCTACTTCAACCAGCTCGCAGCTCCGGTCACGACGCTGCGCAAGATCGCCGACGCCCTCATCGACGCCTGGCCCAACGTGCAGACCCGGTGCGTCGCCGACCTGTCTGCGGCCACGAAGGCGTGGAAGCTGGGGCGGATCGACCGCCAGTCGTACGGCGCCCGGTTCATGCTCGGCATCGTCAGCCTCGGCGACGCCGAGCGGTTCGGGCTGCGTGCGGCCGCGCTGAAGACCTCGGGTGGCAACTTCGTCGAGCCGACGACCGCCTCGCTGAGCAAGGCAGTCGCCGTCGCGCGACAGGAGAAGGGCGACCCGCGGGGTCCGTTGCTGATGTCGCAGAAGGACCTGGTCGCTGCGAAGTCCGCCTATCCCGGCACCCAGATCGTCTACACGGCGGCGCGCACCCACGGCCTCGGCAAGGTGGAGGCCGAGACGGTCGCGTCCTTCATCCGGATCGCGACCACCGAGGGCCAGCGGCCCGGCCGCGCCAACGGCCAGCTGCCCGCGGGCTACCTGCCGCTGCGCAGGACCGGGGCGACCGCCCGCCTGTGGCGTGCGGCCCAGGACACCGCGAAGGCGATCGAGGCGCAGCGGGCGCCCGCTGCCGACGCGCCGGCCGCTGACGCGCCGCCGCCGGCGGCCTCCGGGACACCCGGCGCGGCCGCTCCGGCCGCCGACCCCGGTGCCGCCGCAGCTGCGGCCCCGGCCGCACCGCAGGAGGTGGTGACCGCGCACACGAAGGCCGCCAGCTCCACCACGGCGATGTCGATGCTCCCGGCCCTGCTCGTCATCGGCATGGTCGCCGCCGCGGCCTCGCTGGTGACCCGGCTGATGTCGCTGCGCCGGAGGTGGTCCGCATGACGATGACCGCTCCGCCCACCGCCGGAACCGAGGAGGCGACCGAGGAGGCGATCGAGGAGGGCGGCCGCCGACGTCGTACGCCGGCCCCTGCGCCGCCGCCCAGCGAGTCCGGCCTGCTGGTCAGCTCGACCCTGACCGTCGTCTCCCTGCTGTGCCTGTGGCTCGTGCTGCACCTGCTCTTCCTCGGTGCCGTCTCGCACGACCGGGCGCAGTCGCTGCTGCACCGCGAGCTCCGCTCCGAGCTGGCCGGCGCGACCGCGCCGGTCGGCCCGGTCGCCGAGCCCGGAGCGCCCGTCGCACTGCTGTCGATCCCGGCGATCGGCGTCGAGGAGGTCGTCGTCGAGGGGACCGCGGCCGGGGACCTGTTCGCCGGACCAGGGCACCGCCGCGACACCGTGCTCCCCGGCCAGGTCGGTGCGTCGACGGTCTACGGACGCTCGACCACCTACGGTGCACCGTTCCGCGACCTCGGCCGGCTCGCTGCCGGCGACCTGGTGAAGGTCACCATGGCGCAGGGCGAGGTCGGCTTCCGGGTGCTCGACGTACGCCGCGACGGTGACCCGCTGCCACGGCCCGCCGCGCAGGGTGCCGCACGGCTGACCCTCGTCACGGCCGCCGGCGACGGCCGGTTCGCCCGGATGATGCCGGGCAGCACCGTGTACGTCGACGCCGAGGCGGCCGAGGGCCTCCCGGCGCCCGGCGGCCTCTCGCCGAGCGTGCCGGAGTCCGAGGAGGCGATGAAGGCCGGGACCGAGGCGCTGCCGCTGCTGACCCTGTGGCTCGCGCTGCTCGTCGGCCTCGTCGTCGCCACCCAGCTGGCGCGCCAGCGCTGGAGCCGCGTCCAGGTCTGGGTGGTCGCCTGTGCGCCCCTGCTCGCCCTGTCGTGGCTGACCACGGACACGGCCATGCGGCTGCTGCCCAACCTGATCTGACCGACCCGCACCACACACCCGAGAAGAAATCCAGAGAAGAGGAAGTTGATGTCTGCACGCAAGACGTTCGGGGGAGTCCTCGTCGGGGCTCTCGCGACCGCTTCGGTGATCGCCGGTACGGCGCCCGCCCACGCCGCCTACATCCCGGACGACGACGACACCGTCCTGACTCCGGTGAGCGGCGACCTGATCGGCGTCGGATCGGACACCAGCCAGCACGCGCTCAAGGTCCTCGGCGACGCCTGGAACGCGCAGAACCCGGTTCCGTCGGTCAAGGTGGTCAGCTATGCCGCCACCAGCGGCGGCGACCTCAACCTCCCCGGCGGCGTGACGATCGCACGCCCGAACGGCTCCGGCTCGGGCAAGAGCCGCCTCTTCGCCCCCAACGACACGCCCGAGGTCGACTTCGCCCGGTCCTCCTCCACGCTCAGCGACGCGGAGACGAACGCCGGGCTCAAGCAGTTCCCGTTCGCCGTCGACGTGCTGCGGGTCGCGGTGTCGGCCAGCGTGCCGTCGAACGCGCCGGCCACGATCAACAAGGCCGACCTGGTCAAGATCTACGACGGCACCTACACCAACTGGAACCAGGTCCCCGGCAGCACGACGAGCGGCGTCATCGCGCCGAGGATCCCCCAGGCCGGCTCGGGCACCCGGTCCTTCTTCGAGGCCCAGCTCAAGGCCGCCAACGGCGGCACCGCGGTGACCCTCGCGCCGACCGTCGTCGCCGTGCAGGAGCACGACGACACCCCGATCAAGAACGACCCGAACGCGATCGCGCCGTTCTCCGCCGGCCGCGCCGGTCTGCTCGGCAGCACGCTGCGCCTGGTCAACGGTGACTTCGTGGCGAAGCGCGCGCTCTACAACGTCGTGCGCGGCGCCGACGTGGCGAAGCCCGAGATCACCGCGGTCTTCGGGCCGGACGGGTTCATCTGCTCCGACGCCGCCGAGGCCCTGATCAAGCAGGCCGGCTTCGACCAGCTCGCGCGTCCGGTCGACGGCGGCGTGTGCGGCGTCCAGACGACCGCCGCCACCAGCAACTTCACCACCGGCAACGAGCCGGTCGCGACCACCGCCGCCGTCAGCGGCACCAGCACGGGTGCCGGCAAGGCCGACGTCAAGGCGACCATCGCGGGCTCGAAGACCCCCGAGGGCACGGTGACCTTCTCCGAGAACGGCGTGGTCGTCGCGGCCAACGTCGCCGTTGTCGGCGGTGCCGCGACCGCCAGGCTGTCGGGTCTGGCTGCTGGTGCCCACACCTACAAGGCGGTCTTCACGCCCAAGGCGGGCTCGGTCTTCCAGCCCTCCGAGGCCACCGGCTCCGTCACGGTCAAGACCTCGGCCTCGCTGAGCAAGTCGTTCAAGGCCAAGGCGAAGTTCGCGAAGAAGGTCAAGGGCTCGATCTCGGTCTCGCTCGCGGGTACCGCCACCCCGGCCACCGGCACCGTGACGATCAAGCTCGGGAGCAAGGTCGTCGGCAAGGGCACCGTCAGCGGCGGCGTCGCCAAGGTCACCCTCAAGGGCCTGAAGAAGGGCAAGAACAAGCTGGTCGTCACGTGGAGCGGTGACGGTCTCGCGCCGTCGACCACCCTCGCGTTCACGATCAGGCTCACGTAGCTCAAGCACTCCGCGAGGCCCGGGTGGGCACGACGCCCACCCGGGCTCCGCACGTTCCGAAGGACCACGCATGACCACCGACCCGAACGTCGACACCATCTCCATCCCGGCAGTCCCGCCGCCTCCGCCGTCGCCCGGGGCCGGCGTACCGCGGCTCGACCCGCCGACGTCCGTCGACGCACCCGACCCCGCCACCGGCGCGCTCGCCGAGCTGGAGGCGCGCGACATCACCGCGTGGTTCGGCGAGCACAAGGTGCTCGACCGGGTCTCGCTCACCATGCCGGCCGGTGGCATCACCGCGTTGATCGGGCCGTCCGGCTGTGGCAAGTCGACCTTCCTGCGCATCCTCAACCGCATGCACGAGCTGGTCCCGTCGGCGCAGCTGGCCGGCGAGGTGCTGCTCGACGGCGAGGACATCTACGACCCCGGCAAGCGGCTGATCGACGCCCGTCGATCGATCGGGATGGTGTTCCAGAAGCCCAACCCGTTCCCGGCGATGTCGATCCGGGAGAACGTGCTGGCCGGCCTCAAGCTCACCGGCACCCGGATGAGCAAGGCCGACAAGGACGACCTCGTCGAGTCCTGCCTGGTCAAGGGCGGCCTGTGGAACGAGGTCAAGGACCGCCTCGACGCCCCCGGCGGTGGCCTGTCGGGTGGTCAGCAGCAGCGCCTGTGCATCGCCCGCTCGCTGGCGATCAAGCCGCGGGTGCTGCTCATGGACGAGCCCTGCTCGGCCCTCGACCCGACCTCCACCCGGGTGATCGAGGAGACCATGCTGGAGCTGGCCCGCGAGGTGACGATCGTGATCGTCACGCACAACATGCAGCAGGCGGCGCGGGTCTCGGACCAGTGCGCGTTCTTCCTCGCCTCGCAGGGCAAGCCCGGCGTCATCGTCGAGCACGGCGCCACCGAGGCGATGTTCCAGAGCCCGCAGGACTCGCGCACCTACGACTACGTCAACGGACGGTTCGGCTGACCGCGAGGGCTGTCGGGGCTGCGGCGTAGGCTGGCGCCTGCACCCCCGGTCGCACGAAGACCGGGGGCACTCGTCGTGTTCCTCGACCAAAGGTGTGCCCCGTGAGTCTCGCCGGCCTCGCCGACGCCGTCCTCGCCGACCCGACCCTCGCCGCCGCGCTCGCGGGCGCCACCAGCGGCGCCCAGCCGACCGGTGAGCTGACCGGTCCGGAGGCACTTCGGCCCTTCCTGACGACCGGCCTGGTCCGGGCCGGGAAGCCGGTGCTGGTGGTCACCGCCACCACCCGCGAGGCCGAGCAGCTGGTCGCCGAGCTGGGCGACCTCATCGACCCGGCGAGCGTCGCCTACTACCCGAGCTGGGAGACGCTGCCCCACGAGCGGCTCAGCCCGCGCAGCGACACGGTCGGCCGGCGGCTCGCCGTGCTCCGCCGCCTGTGCCACCCCGGCACCGACGCGACGACCGGGCCGGTCCAGGTCGTCGTCGCGCCGGTGCGCAGCGTGCTGCAGCCGCAGGTCAAGGGGCTCGGCGACCTGGTCCCGGTCGAGCTGAGCGTCGGCGCCACCGCCGAGATCGACGACGTCGTCGCCGGGCTGGTCGGTGCGGCGTACTCGCGTGTCGACCTGGTCGAGAAGCGCGGTGAGTTCGCGGTCCGAGGCGGCATCGTCGACGTGTTCCCGCCGACCGAGGAGCACCCGCTGCGCGTGGAGTTCTTCGGCGACGAGGTCGACGAGATCCGCTCCTTCGCGGTCGCCGACCAGCGCACGATCGCCAAGGTCGAGCGGCTGTGGGCCCCGCCGTGCCGCGAGCTGCTGCTCACCGACGAGGTCCGGGCCCGGGCCGCCGAGCTCGGGAAGACCCATCCCCAGCTCCTCGAGATCACCGACAAGCTGGCCCAGGGCATCGCCGTCGAGGGGATGGAGGCGCTGATCCCGGCGCTGGTCGACGAGCTCGAGCTGCTCGTCGACCTGATGCCGGCGGACACCCGGATCCTCGTGCTCGACCCGGAGCGGGCTCGCGCCCGCGCGCACGACCTGGTCGCCACCAGCGAGGAGTTCCTCGCCGCGTCGTGGGCCACGGCCGCCAGCGGCGGACAGGCGCCGATCGACCTGCAGGCGGCGTCGTACCAGTCGCTCGCGGACGTGCGGGCCCACGCCCGCGAGCGCGGCCAGGCCTGGTGGACGTTCAGCCCGTTCGGCCTCGACGACGAGGTGCCCAGCAGTGCGCAACCCGCGCCGTCGTACCGCGGCGACGTGGCGAAGGCCTTCGCCGACATCGCCCGCTGGCGCAGCGAGGGGCACGCCGTGGCCGTCGTGCACGTCGGTCACGGACCTGCGCAGCGCATGGTCGAGGCGCTGGGGGAGCAGGACGTCCCCGCCCGGCTCGTCGAGGACATCCCGGCCGGGCACCAGCTCGACCCGGCCGTCGTCACGATCACCTGCGGCAACCTCGGCCACGGCCTGGTCGACACCAGCCGCGGTCTCGCGATCCTCACCGGCGAGGACATCGTCGGCGCCAAGGCCTCGGTGCGCGACAAGGGCGCGATGCCGGTGCGCCGCAAGCGGCAGATCGACCCGCTCGAGCTCAAGGCCGGCGACTACGTCGTCCACGAGCAGCACGGCGTCGGCCGGTTCGTCGAGATGAAGCAGCGCGAGGTGCAGGGCGCCATCCGCGAGTACCTCGTCCTCGAGTACGGCCCGTCCAAGCGAGGCGGCCCGGCCGACCGGCTCTTCGTGCCGGCCGACACCCTCGACCAGGTCACCCGCTACGTCGGCGGCGAGCAGCCGAGCCTCGACCGGCTCGGTGGCGGCGACTGGACCAAGCGCAAGAACAAGGCCCGCAAGGCGGTCCGTGAGATCGCCTCCGAGCTGATCAAGCTGTACGCCGCCCGCCAGGCCACCCAGGGACACGCCTTCGGCCCCGACACCCCCTGGCAGCGCGAGCTCGAGGACGCCTTCCCGTTCCACGAGACGCCCGACCAGCTCACGACCGTCGACGAGGTCAAGGCCGACATGGAGCGGACGGTCCCGATGGATCGCCTGATCTGTGGCGACGTCGGCTACGGCAAGACCGAGATCGCCGTGCGCGCGGCCTTCAAGGCGGTGCAGGACGGCAAGCAGGTCGCCGTGCTCGTGCCGACGACGCTGCTCGTCAACCAGCACCTCGCGACGTTCTCCGAGCGCATGAGCGGCTTCCCGATCAACCTCAAGCCGCTGAGCCGGTTCCAGACCGACAAGGAGGCCGCCGAGACGATCGCCGGCCTCGCCGACGGCACCGTCGACGTCGTGGTGGGCACCCACCGGCTGTTCAACGCCGACACGAAGTTCAAGGACCTCGGCCTGATCATCGTCGACGAGGAGCAGCGCTTCGGCGTCGAGCACAAGGAGGCGATGAAGCGGCTGCGGACCTCGGTCGACGTCTTGTCCATGTCGGCCACCCCGATCCCGCGCACCCTGGAGATGGCGATCACCGGCATCCGCGAGATGTCGACGATCACCACGCCGCCCGAGGAGCGGCACCCGGTGCTGACCTACGTCGGCGGCTACGAGGACCGCCAGGTGGTCGCGGCGATCAGGCGCGAGCTGCTGCGCGACGGCCAGGTGTTCTACATCCACAACCGGGTGAGCTCGATCGAGAAGGCCGCGGCCAAGATCCGCGAGCTGGTGCCCGAGGCACGGGTCGCGACGGCCCACGGCCAGATGGGCGAGCACCAGCTCGAGCAGGTGATGGTCGACTTCTGGGAGAAGAACTTCGACGTCCTGGTCTGCACGACCATCGTCGAGTCCGGCATCGACGTCTCCAACGCCAACACGATGATCATCGAGCGCTCCGACACGCTCGGCCTCTCGCAGCTCCACCAGCTGCGCGGTCGCGTGGGTCGCTCGCGGGAGCGGGCCTACGCCTACTTCCTCTACCCGACGGAGAAGCCGCTCACCGAGACCGCCCACGAGCGGCTCGCGACCCTGGCCCAGCACTCCGACCTCGGCGGCGGCATGGCGATCGCGATGAAGGACCTCGAGATCCGCGGCGCCGGAAACCTGCTCGGCGGCGAGCAGTCCGGGCACATCGCCGACGTCGGCTTCGACCTCTACGTCCGCCTGGTCGGCGAGGCGGTCCGCGACTTCCGCTCCGACGGCGGCGCGCCGGAGCAGCTCGAGGAGGTCCGCATCGAGCTGCCGGTCGAGGCCCACCTGCCGCACGACTACATCCCCAGCGAGCGGCTCCGCCTGGAGATCTACAAGCGCCTCGCCGAGGTCCGCACCGACGCCGACGTCGACGAGATCGTCGGGGAGCTCCAGGACCGGTACGGCGAGCCGCCCGAGCAGGTCACCGCGCTGCTGCTGGTCGCCCGCTTCCGCGCCCGGGTGCGGCAGGCCGGGGTCAAGGAGGTCACCACGGTCGGCAAGAACGTGCGCTTCCACCCCGTCGTGCTGCCCGAGTCGCGCACCATCCGGCTCAACCGGCTCTACCCGAAGTCGATCGTCAAGCACCAGCTGGAGTCGATCCTGGTGCCGCGCCCCGGCATCCCGGGGAGGACGGGAACGCCCCTCGAGGGCGTCGCCCTGCTTGAATGGGCCCGGCTTGTCATCGACTCGGTCATCGACCCCAAGGAGTGAGTGTGCGTCCCACGTTCCGGTCCGCCGCAGCGGGTCTCGCTGCGGTCGCCCTGCTGACCGCCGGCTGCGGCGTCAGCGACAACGAGGTGAAGCCCGGCGTGGCCGCCGAGGTCGAGGGCCAGCAGCTCTCGCTCAGCAAGGTCGACAAGGCGGTCCAGGACTACTGCGCCCTGGCCGCGACCAACCCGCAGGCGCAGGCGGCGCCGATCGCACTCGTGCGCGCGCAGTTCGTCGTCGGCTGGACCCAGGCGGTCGCCGTCGACGACCTGGCACCCGAGCACGGGGTGTCCCTGCCGGGCGAGCAGATCGACCGGACGTCGGTCACCGACGCCTGGGGCGCCCTCGGCACGATCGACGACGACAACTACGACACCTTCGAGTTCCTGACCTGGATCAAGCAGCGGCTCAGCGACCCGGTCGAGCAGCTCGGGGCCGACGAGTCCGGCGCCCAGGGCGATGCCGCGGTCAGTGCGGGCATCGCGCTGATCACGAAGTGGCTCGACGAGCACGACGTCAGCTTCAACCCGGTCTTCGGGACCTACGACGCGAGCACGGGCGTCTTCAGCGGCGACCCGCTCTCGGTGCCGGTGAGCAGCCAGGCCAAGGACGCCAGCAACACCTCCGCGATGACGCCCGAGCAGGTCGCGAAGCTGCCCGCCGACCAGCGGTGCGGCCCGGCGGCCGCCTCGCCGGCGGGCGCGCCCCAGGGCTAGGCCGTGCCCGATCCTGCGGACGGGCCGGTCGCCGAGTTCGTCGAGGTGATGCGGCGGCTGCGGGCGGAGTGCCCGTGGAAGCAGGAGCAGACCCATCGTTCGTTGGTGCGCTACCTGCTCGAGGAGACCTACGAGACCGTCGACGCCATCGACGAGGCGGAGGCGAGTGGCGAGTTCGGGCACCTCGCCGAGGAGCTCGGCGACCTGCTGCTGCAGGTCGTCTTCCACGCCGTGATCGCCGAGGAGCGCGGCGACTTCTCGCTCGACGACGTCGCCCGCGGGATCACCGCGAAGATGCGCCGCCGCAACCCGCACGTCTTCGGTGACGCCATGCCCGACGACCACCTCACGGCCGACCAGGTCGACGAGCGCTGGCAGCGGATCAAGGCGGCCGAGCAGTCCGCGCCGTCCGAGCTGCCGTCCGCCCTCCCCGCACTCCTGTACGCCGACAAGGCCCTCGGCCGCCGCGAGCGGGCCGGGCTCACGCTCGACGTGGACCCGGACTCGCCGGACCTCGGCGAGCGCCTGCTCGCCCTGGTCGCCGAGGCCCGCGCCCAGGGCGTCGACCCGGAGCAGGCGCTGCGCGACGCCGTGCGGAGAAGGCAGTAGCGGCGACGCCGCCGGTCGTCGTCCACTGAACGACCGGCGGCGCCTCCTCGGTCGAGGTCAGCGCGTGGGGGCCGCGACTCCCTCGACCCGCACCGCGCGGCGCTTCGACGCCACGACGATGCGGACCTTGCCGCTCCACGGGGACGCGAAGGTGGTCACGTCGACGACCCGCGTGGTGGTCGAGCGATCGAGTGACAGGGTCTTCACGAGCCGCTTGCCCGCGTAGACCTTCACCTTGCCGGGCCTCTTGCCGGTCGAGACGACCAGCGCGAGGCGACGCGCGTCGCGGACCTTCAGGCTCAGCGTGCTGCCCCTGCGCTCGAGGGCGGCGGCCGGGACCGGCACCGTCCAGATCCGGGTCGCAGCGGTCGCGTCGGTGTTGCCGGCGGCGTCCGTCGACGTCGCGGTCAGCACGTGGGTGCCGGGTGCGAGACCGGTGAGGACGAGCGGTCCGGCGGAGCACGGCAGGGCGGACCCGTCGAGGGTGCAGGTCGTGCGGGACCCGGGCTCCGTCGTACCGACGGCGAAGGTGGCGTTCGGGGTGGTGACGATCGAGCCGTCAGCGGGTCCGCCGGTGAGGGTGGTGTCGGGTGGGGTGGTGTCGGCGGCGCGCACGCTCCAGGTCCGCCGGGCCGGCGTCTGGTCGCGGTTGCCGGCGGCGTCGCGGGCGGCCGCCTCGAGCACGTGGGTGCCCGGGGCGAGGCGCTCCAGCCTGACCTGGCCGCGGTCGCAGGGCGTGAGGGCCCCGTCGATCGTGCAGGAGAAGTCGGCCGCGCCGGGGCCGTCGAGGGTGAACGTGGCGGTGCTGTCCGTGGTCGTGGAGCCCTCCGCCGGGCCGCCGGTCAGCGTCGTCTCCGGCGCCGTCGCGTCGATCGTCCACTCGTGGTGCGCCGGGACCGGGTCGACCCAGGTGCCGTTGCGGCCCGCGACGGTCAGCGTGTGCGGCCCGTCGGCGAGGTCGGTGAAGTGGCCCTGGCCGCTGTCGCAGGTGAACGGGTAGCCGTCCAGGTTGCAGTCGAAGGCGTTGCCGCCCTGCGAGGTGAAGGTGAAGTCGGCGGAGCGGCTGTTGCTCAGCCTGGGCGGGGTGGCGGTGAAACCGGTGTCGATCGAGTGCACCGTCAGGGAGTGCGAGAAGCTCAGGTTGCCGGAGGCGTCCTCCGACCGGACGGCGAAGAGGTGCGCACCCTCGGGCAGCGTGAGCGTCCGCGGGGAGGCGCAGCCCTCCCACGCGCCGCTGTCGAGCTTGCAGTGGATCGCGACCGCTCCGCTGGCGGCGAAGGTGAACGTGAAGCGCCCCTGCTGGTTGACGACCTGGGTGGCGTTGAAGCTGGTCATCGTCGGCGGGTCGACGTCGCGGAACACGGCCACCGGGTACTTCTCGACGCTCGTGAACGCGCCCGAGTGCACCGCGCAGTCACGGGTGCCGCTGCTGTTGGCACGCGTCTCGTCGCAGCCCTGCCACTCGACGAACTCCCAGCCGTCGGGGACGCCGAAGAAGGACGGCCGCAGCCAGATCCAGGCCTCGAACGGCTCCTCGTTGCGGACCCGGCCGCAGGTCATGGTCACCCGGTGGTCGAGGTTGGTGGTGCGGTCGCAGGCGTACGCACCCCCGTCCTCGAGCGAGCCCTCGACCACCTCGACCCGGCCGGCGCCGGCGATGCTGAGCGTCACCCCGACCTGACCGGCGTGGGCGGGCGCGGGGGTGAGGACCGGAGCGAGGCCGGCGACCAGGGCGAGGAGGCCCACGACGGTGCGGGCGAGGACGCGGGGGCTCATGCGTCCTCCTCGGTGTCGTCCTCGACGAGGTCCGGGAGGCAGAGCCACTGCTGCCAGCTGAGGTCGCGGCCGACGTAGCGCGGCTGGTGGAGCGGCCACTCGGCCTCGATCCAGGCAGGGACGAAGGCGTCCAGCGACCGCTCGAGCTCGCTGCCGACGGCATGCTCGACCACCCACCAGGAGATGTCCGCGTCGGCGCCGACCTTGGCCGGTGGGTCGACGTACACACACCCGAGCAGGGCGGTCTCAGCCGCGTCGAAGAGTCCGTAGAGGAAGGACTCGTGGGCGTCGATCTCCGCCGCGTGGTGGGCGAGGTCGTCGATGTCCGCCTCCCTGCTCAGGTCCACCGGCGGCCACCCCCACGCCTGCCCGTAGATCGACCACAGCCGCTCCCGCGACGCGTGCACCGCCGGCAGGTCGAGGTCGACGTCGGCCGGGCCCATGGGTCGCAGGTGGTGTGCCTGCGTCACCGGGACCCGGGTCGGATGCGCCCAGGACGCGGGCAGCCAGGAGGTGGGGGTGGTGGTCATGGACCCGAGGGTGGCTCGGGGCGCTTGCGGCGTCCTTGTCGCTCGCTTGCGGTGGCTGGGGTCGTGCAGCGACGTGGTTGAGGTGCGGGGCCGCCGTCCGCGGTCGAGCCTCAAACCCTCGGCCGCGCTGCTGCGAGTGTTCGTGGGCGTCGGTTGGGTGGCCGGTTCCGTTCCGAAAGGGCAGTGACGAGAAGGGTGGGGAGGTGGCTGGGTTCCGCGGTCGGGCTGCGGTCCCGGGGTCACTTTCGTGACGGTCGGTGACGTCGGTTCTCCACACCCTCCGAATGGAGTTTCCCCTGTCCCCAGGCGGGTTTCCGGCGCTGGATTGTGATGCTCCTATGGTTGTCAAGCGGCTTGGAGCCAGGTTCGGTAGCGCTGGGTGAACTCGCGGTCGAACGCGACTCCGCGTTCGATGCGGCTGACATGGTTCAGGGTGGTGCCGAGCTGTTCGACCACGACTCGGATAGGCAGGTTCTTCTCGCGTCGGATGCGTCGTAGGTCGGCGATTCCGGTAAGCGCGTTCGGGTTCTGGAGCAGCTTGAACACCTCGCGGGCGATGGCGCGTTTGAGGATTCGCAGGATCTCGGGGTTGCTGCGGTTCTTGGCGCGCTGGGTGGCGACGAACTCGCGGGTGCGGGGGTCGCTGGCCATCCGCACGGTCGCGATCGTGTGCAGCGCGGAGTTGGCGTGACGATCCCCGCCACGAGAGAGCCGGTATCGGGTGGTCTTGCCCGACGATGCCGGGACCGGTGCGGTGCCGCACAGGGCAGCGAAGGATGTCTCGCTGGCCAGGCGCTCGGGGTTGCCGCCCGCGGTGAGGAGCAGCTGCGCAGCGGTCACCGGTCCGATGCCGCGTGCCGAGATCAGGTTCAGGTTGATCGCCGCGACCAGGCCGCGGAGCTGGTCGTCGAGCAGCTCGATCTGCTGGCCGAGGAACCGGTGGCGCTGGGCCAGCATCTTCAACCCGAGCAGCACGGTGGCCACCACTCCACCGCGGGAGCCGGGGCGGCAGGCAGCGAGCGCGTCGATCAACCGCTTGTCGCTCAGCTTCCGGTACCTCTCACGGATCTCGACGGGCGCGGTGATCAACTGTGCGTGAATCTGGTTCATCGCCGCAGTACGTGCCTTGGCGGCTGAACGTCGCGTGCTGAGAAGCGCTCGAAGTCCCTCGACGTCCTCGGCCTTCGGCGCGGTCTTCGCGCGACCGGTCATGGCGGCACGGGCCGCCTGGTAAGCGTCGATCAGGTCGGACTTGCCCTGCATCCGCCGCACCGTGGCTTCGGGACGGATCACCTCCCGCACCGCGATCCCGGCCGTGCGGGCCACAACGGCCAGCCCTGCTCCGTAGGAGCTGGTGCCTTCGATCCCGAAGACCTGTACCGAACCGAACGACGCGAGGAAGGCCAAGGCGTCGCGGTAGCCCGCCGGCGTCGTGGGGAACTCGCCGTCGCCGAGATCGCGACCGTAGCCGTCGATCGCGGCCACGTGGATCGTGTCGGCGTGGGTGTCAGCGCCCGCGAAGACGGCAGGGGTCACTGGTCGTGTCGCTGTCATGATGGAGCTGCCTTCCGTGTCGTACCGATGTGGATGGTCGACGCCGGTCGGGCGAGCAGACAGGACATTGATGAGGCGCTTGCCAGGCTCTTATTAGGTCATGTCCGCCCGGCCGGCGCGCGGGGTCCCGACCGCCGGCCGGACCACAAGATGGTCAACCCAGCAGGGCGACAGTCGGAGGCTGAGGCACGACGATCGGGACCTCTTCACTACTCCACAGGGAGCAGCGAAGACCAGCATCAATGTCGGGGGTGGGTGGGAGAATCCTGTCATGGATCTCGGAACCAGGCCCCGTTCGACAGCCCCGGTGCTGTCACGGTTGAGCGCCGGGATCCAGGTCCGCAACCAGCTCCTCGTCGAGGAATGGGCGGCGATCGTGGAGTGGGCGAGCGACCACATCGTGACCGGGCCCGAGGGTGCGGCGACGATCACCGAGGGCTACCTCGACACCGGTGTCCCGATCGCCGGTGACGGCGCCCCGCTGGTCAGCGAGTTCGCGTTGATGGAGCTCGTCGCGGTCCTCGGCCGCACCCCTGACGGTGGCAAGGCCTACGTCGGGCGGGTGATCGAGTGCGCGTGGCGATTGCCGAACGTCTACGACGCCGTGGTGGCGGGGCGGTTGGCTCCGTGGCGTGCTGAGCGGATCGCGGACCTCACCCGTGGCCTGTCGGCTGAGGCGGCGGGGTTCGTGGACCGGCAGCTGTGGAACGCCTCCGGCATCGGGTGGGCCCAGCTCGAACGCCTCGTCGCCGAAGCCGTGCTGCGGTTCGACCCCGACAAGGCGGAGGCCGACCGCCAGAAGGCTGCCGACCACCGGCACTTCGACATCAGTGACGTGGACGAGCACGGGCTGGTGCACCTCGACGGGCTCCTGGATGCCGCCGACGGACACGACCTCGACCAAGCCGTCGCCCGTCGCGCCGAGGTGCTCGGCCGGTTGGGTGACGAGAGCTCGTTGGACGTGCGGCGCTCGAAAGCGGCTGCCGAGCTCGCCCGCCAGGACCTCGCCCTCGACCTGCTGGTCCCGGACCCCGCCACCGGAGAGGTCGTCGCGACCGTCCCCGGCCGCAAGGTCGTCCTCAACGTGCACGTCACCGACACCACCCTCACCGGTGAGAACCCGTTCGTGAACCCGGTCGGGCGGTGGGACGAGGGCCGCTGCCCCGTCACCACCGCGCAGATCCGCGAGTGGCTGCGTTCGAAGAGCACCACGATCATCGTGCGGCCGGTGATCGACCTCGCCGACCATCTCCCCGTCGGCTCCTACGAGATCCCCGACCGCCACAAGACCCGGGTCGCGTTGCGGGACCACACCTGCCGCTTCCCCCACTGCACCCGACCCGCGACCCGGTGCGACATCGACCACCACCAGCCCCACGACCAGGGCGGCCCGACCTGTCCGTGCAACCTCGTGCCGTTGTGTCGACGGCACCACCGCGCCAAGACCCACTCCACCTGGCGCTACGAGACCCCGATGCCCGGGTCCTACGTGTGGACCAGTCCCAGCGGGTTCCAGTTCCGGGTCGACCACCGCGGCACCCACCCGGTGCACCCGCCCGACGAGTAGCGAACCCGCCCCGCACCCGCAGGACTCCACGTCTGCGGGGGCACAGGCACGTCCGGTCGCTGGAATCGGCTGGCGCCGGTGTCGGCGCGATGGTGGAGTCGGGCCTGTGCTGCCCGACCACCTCCCGCGGATCGAGCACCCGCCCGTGCGCCTGCGCGCGTTCGAGCCCCGTGACGCCGGCCTGGTCGTGTCGGTCGCCGGAGACCCGTTGATTCCGTTGATCACGACGGTGCCGAGCTCGGGATCTCCGGCGGACGTGCAGGCCTACCTCGAGCGCCAGCACGACCGGCTGCCGGCCGGGCAGGGCTACTCGTTCGCGATCGCGGATGCAGCCACCGACGAGGCGGTCGGGCAGATCGGGCTGTGGACCTCCGAGATCGCGGCCGGCCGCGCCACGACGGGCTACTGGATCGGTGGAGCGCACCGTCGCCGGGGACATGCCGGGGCGGCGCTCGCCGCCCTGACGGACTGGGCGTTCAGCCTGCCCGAGGTCGAGCGGCTGCAGCTCCACGTCGAGCCCTGGAACGAGGCGTCCTGGCGCGCGGCCGAGCGCTGCGGCTACCAGCGCGAGGGATTGCTGCGGTCGTGGCAGCGGGTCGGCGCGGAGCGGCGGGACATGTACGTCTACAGCATGGTCAGGCAGTGGGATCCGTAGCCAGCGCCACCATCGCATCGACGTCGAGCGCCCACCCGGCAGCCACGTCGTCGTCGTACGCCGCACCGCGGGCTGCCCGGGCGACCTCGCCGGCCTGTGCGATCAACGCCTCGTCGGGCCGGTAGTAGCCGTAGACGTTGCCGCCGGTGCCGGCACGCAGCTGGGCGGCGGCGCCGCGGAGCAGCCCGACCCGGGCCAGGCCACCCGAGCCAGGTCCGGGAGACAGCGACTCCACCACCGCGAGCGCGTCGAGCAGGTAGGCCAGGTTGGCGTGGTCGCCGGTGTCGCGGCTGAGCAGCACGCCCTCGGCGATCTGGCGTCGGGCCCGGTCCGGCTCGCCGACCGCCATCGAGACCTGGATGGCGGTGAACAGCCCGATGTAGACGGCCAGCGGGTCGTTGCGGCGCCGGGCGGCGGCGAGCGCCTCCTCGACCAGGCGGCCCGCACCCGCCGGGTTGCCGCGCAGCAGCTCGACGGTGCCGAGCCACACGTGCGACAGCGTCCACAGCCACTCGCCGTGCAGTCCGGCCTCGTCGCACAGGACGATCGTCTCCTCGAACACCCTGGCCGCGAGGTCGGCGTCGTCGCGGGCGAGCGCGACCAGCCCGATCCCGCCGTAGGCGTAGGGGAGCCCCTCGAGGTCGCCGGTACGACGCGCGAGGTCCGCGCTCGTCGTCCAGGCCGCCTCCGCCTCGGCGTCGTCGCCCTGCGCGAAGGCGAGCGCGCCGACGACCGAGCCGGCCCGGACCCGGACCGGGTCGGGCACGTCGTGCGTGAGCACCGCCTGCATCAGTCGCCGCCCCTCGCGCAGTGCACCGCGGATCCACCAGAACAGCCACAGGTGCCAGCCGAGCCAGCCGCCGAGGTCGGCCTGCCCGGAGGCCAGCGACCACTCGACGGCGGCGACCAGGTTGGCGTGCTCGCGCTCGATCTCCGCAAGCGTCTCGACCGTGCCCTCGCCCCGCAGCGACGGCTCGTGCCGGGCGGCGAGGGCGCCGAAGAACCGCAGGTGCGCGTCCCTGGCGGCACGCTCGGCAGGCCGCGGGAGCCGGGTGGCGGCGTACTGCGCCACCGGCTCCAGCAACCGGAACCGCGGCCCCGGCGCCACGACCACGAGCGACTGGTCGACGAGCGACTCCAGCAGGCCGAGGACGTCACCCGGACCGACCACGTCGGCCAGCACGGCGGTGGCTGCGTCGATGCCGAAGCCACCGCTGAACACGGCGAGCCGGGGGAACGCCGCCTGCTCCAGCGGCGAGAGCAGCTCGAAGCTCCAGTCGATCGCGGAGCGCATCGTGCGCTGGCGGGGCGGCAGGTCGCGCGCCCCCTCGGCAGCCATCACCTCGTCGAGCCGCGCGAGGATCTCGGCCGGGGACAGCAGCCGGACCCGCGCGGCGGCGAGCTCGATCGCGAGCGGGATGCCGGCGAGGCGGTGGCACAGCTGGCCGACCACCGCATCCTCAGCGGACAGCAGACGGGCAGCGCCGGCGGCGGCCGCGCGGGTCACGAACAGCTCGGCGGCGGCGGGCAGGTCGAGCGGGGTCAGCGGGAAGAGCACCTCGCCGCGCACCCGCAGCGGGATCCGGCTGGTGACGAGGATCCGCAGCCCCGGGCAGGCCGCCGCGAGGGTCGCGACCTCGGGCCAGGCGTCGAGGAGGTGCTCGGCGTTGTCGAGCAGCAGCAGCCGGTCCTGGCCGCGGAGCAGGTCGAGCAGCGCCGTGAACGGGTTGCCGCCCTCGGCGACGCCCACGGCGCGGGCGATCGCCGGGATCACCGCGGACGGGTCGTGCAGCGGGGCGAGCGGGACCAGGGTGACGCCGTCGGTGAAGGACGCCTCGGCGGCCGCGGCGACGGCCAGGGCCAGCCGGGTCTTGCCGCAGCCGCCGACACCGGTGACGGTCACCAGGCGCGACGCCGGCGAGCGGAGCACGTCGACCAGGTGGGCGACGTCGCGCTCGCGTCCGATCAGGGGGCCGAGCAGGTCGGTCGACGGTACGGCGCTGGGCCGCTGCGGCCGCGAGGCCGGCGGCGCAGGAGCCGCAGCAGCGGGCCGGGGGCGCAGCGACGGGTCCTGCTCGAGGATCTGCTGGTGCAGCCGCTGCACCGCGGGACCGGGGTCGACGCCGAGCTCCTCGACGAGCCGGGCCCGCAGGTCGGCGTACTCCTCCAGCGCGTCGGCCTGCCGCCCCGCGAGGTACAGCGCCCGCATCAGCTGGCCGCGCACCGACTCGCGCAGCGGGTGCTGCCGGGCCAGGCCGGTCAGCCGGGTGACGGCTGCGCCGGCGTGCCCGAGCGTGAGGTCGAGCTCCGCCGCCAGCTCCTCGCCGGTCAGCCACAGGCCTTCGAGCCGCAGCGCCTCGGTGCGCGCGAACGCCTGGGGTACGTCGGCCAGCGGCTCGCCGCGCCACCACCCGAGTGCCTCGGTCAGGTGGTCGCGGGCAGCCTCCGGGTCGGCCGTGAGCGCCGTACGAGCGGTCTCGATCCCGGCCGTCAGCCGGTGGGTGTCGATCGCGCCGGCCGGCAGGTCCAGCCGGTAGCCGGGCGGGACCGTCGCGATCTCGGCCGGCACCCCTGCCTCGCGCAGCCGCGAGCGGAGCCGTGAGATCACGGCCTGCAGGTTGGCCAGGGTGCCGCCCCGCCCGCTCTCGCCCCAGACCCGGTCGAGCAGGGTGTCGGTCGAGACCACCCGTCCGGCGTCGACGGCCAGGGCCGCCAGCGTCTCGCGGTGTCGCGGCGAGCCGATGTCGACGCTCGCGCCCGCCCGGTCGAGCACCTCGAGGGGGCCGAGCAGGCGCAGCGCTACGACGTCCCCACGGTCTGGCACGCGGCCAAGGGTAAGGGGCCCCGGAACGCGCTGCCGGGGGATTACGCCCGGACGGCAGCCGGCAGGTCCGCGAGGGCGGCGTGGGGGAGCGCGGGTGTGCGGTGCCCGTCGCGCCCGACCATCTCCTGGTTGACCACGAGCGCGTTGAGCACCGACTCCTCCACCGCCTCGACGACCGCCGTGTAGAACGGGTCGATCGCGCCCCACGGCAGCACCTGCTGCTCGGCGAGCTCGGTCGGCGCCGGGTGCATCTGGCTGCGCAACCCGGGCGCCGGTGCGGTCGAGAAGGCCAGGAAGATGTCGCCGGAGAAGTGCCCGCCGGCGGTCCCGGTGCGGGCCAGGCCGAGCGGGACCCGCCGGGCGAGCGCCTTGCACTGGTGGGGGAGCATCGGCGCGTCGGTGGCGACCACGACGATCACCGAGCCGGCGCCGCCCGGCAGGCGGCCGGCGACGGCCGGGGCGGCGGCGCCGAGGTCGCGGACGAACCAGGCGGAGTCCTCCATCGGGTTGTCGTCGCCGAGCGCCTGCCCGATCGGCGTCCCTGCGACGACGAGCTCCCGGCGGTCGCCGAAGTTGGCCTGGACCAGCACGCCGACGGTGTACGTCGTGCCCGCGAACTCGACCTCGCGCGACGACGTCCCCGTGCCGCCCTTGAAGGCGTAGCAGTTCATGCCGGTGCCGCCCCCGACCGATCCCTCGGGAACGGGGCCGGCGGTCGCGGCGTCGAGCGCGGCACGCGCGTGCTCGGGGCGGACGTGGCCGCCGTTGATGTCGTTGAGGTAGCCGTCCCAGGTCTCGCCGCACACCGGCAGCAGCCACTGCGCCGCCAGCTGCGGGTGGACCTCGTTGACCCACTCGACGGTGCCGGTGTGGCAGGCGCCGACCGCATGGGTGTTGGAGATCAGCACCGGCATGGTCAACGCGCCGGACTCCTCGATCCAGGTGGTCCCCGTCAGCTCGCCGTTGCCGTTGAGGGAGTACGACGCCGCGGCACACGGCTCGCCCACCCCGTCGCGCCCGCGAGGCAGGATCGCCGTCACGCCGGTGCGGACGGATGTCCCGCTGACCAGCGTCTCGAGGCCGACGGTGACGCCGGGTACGTCGGTGATCGCGTTGTGCGGGCCCGGGCGGCCGGGGAGGGCGAGCAGGTCGCGGGCGCGGGGGCGTGGATCAGTGGGCACGGGTGACCTCTCGTTCGGGAAGGATGTCGGCGCAGCCGGTGGCGAGGCGGGCGTACCCGCAGATCAGGGACACGGTCCGCTCGTAGTCGAGGGAGCGGATGCCGATGACGATGTGCTCGCCGTACGCGTCCTCGAGCGCGACCAGGTTCTGGGCGATGTCGGTGGCGTCGGCGGTGAGGGTGAAGTGGCCCTGGGCGACCCCGACCTCGAGGATGCCCACGTAGATCGCGACCTGGGTGTCGTAGAGCGCGGCGAACAGGTCGGCGTTGTCCTCGCGCAGCCGGAGGTGGCCGTCGAGCTGGTAGAGCGCGCCGACCAGGTCGTCGTCGGGGGAGGACGGCAGGCCGCCGCGGATGGTGGCGACCAGCTTGTCGCGTGCGTCGGGGTACTGCGTGACCAGCGAGAGCCGGTCGTCGTAGAACCGCTTGCGGGCCCGGGCGTGGACCTCGTTGAGCAGTCCCTGCACGTCGTCGAAGTAGTAGTGCACGGTGCCGGTCGAGACGCCCGCCCGCGCCGCGACGTCGCGGATCCTCAGGCCGGCGGCCCCGACCTCGCGCAGCACCTGGAGCGCTGCGGCGACGATCTGGTCGCGCCGCTGCTCCTGGTCCTTGAACCGTGCCACCCCGTGCCTCCTCGCTGCTCATCCTGACGCCACGTCAGGATTGCAGAGGTTACAGATTGCCTATTGACAGCGGTATCCAATCAGTTCTTTGATTCAGCGTCAAAGAAAGGGGTGCCATGTCGGAGCTGCACCAGGCCACGTCCACCGGCCGCTACCAGCAGGAGCTCGCGCGGTCGCTGACGATGCGCGAGAACATCCTCATCACGCTGTCGTCGGTGACGCCGGCCTCCAGCGTCTTCATCATCGTCCCGGCGATCCTGCTCGGCGTGGGCGGTGCGTCCGTGCTCACCATGGGCCTCGCGGCACTGGCCGCCGTGCTCGTCGGCGTCTGCTACGCCGAGCTGTCCGCGACGTACCCGGTGACCGGCGGCGAGTACACCTGGGCCGCGCGCCTGCTCGGGCGTCCGCTCGGGTTCGGCACCTTCGTGCTGACGATGGTCAACGGCATCCTGATCATCGCCGTGATCGCGCTCGGCACCGGCGACTACCTGAGTGCCGCCTGGTCGGCGCTCGACGGGACCTGGGTGGGGGTGGTCGTGATCGTGGCGACGACCGTCGTCGCGGCCCTCGACATCCGCACCAATGCCTGGGTGACCGGCGTCTTCCTCGCGACCGAGCTGCTCGCTCTCGTCGTGCTGACCGTGCTCGGGTTCCTCAACCCCGAGCGCGGTCCCGGCGCGTTCTTCTCTGCCCAGGCCGCCGGCGGCCACGGCCTCGAGACCGTGGGCGTCGCCGCGATCATCGCGCTCCTGCCGGTCGCCCTGTTCGCGTTCAACGGCTACGGCGCCGCGGTCTACTACGTCGAGGAGACCTAGGACGCCAATCGCACCATCGGTCGCGTCATCCTGGTCTCGCTCGTCGTCACCGCCCTCGTCGAGATCGTCCCGCTCGCCGCCGTCGTCATCGGTGCCCCCAGCATGGAGGCGCTGCTCGGCAGCGACGCCCCGATGAACTACTTCCTGCTCGAGCGCGGAGGTTCCGCGGTCAACACCGCGGTCAGTGTCGGCATCGCCCTCGCCATCGTGAACGCGGTCATCGCCGTCATCATCCAGATCGCCCGCCTGGTCTACGCCTCGGCCCGCGACCGCTCCTGGCCTGGCCCGGTCGACGACGTCCTCGGGCGCATCCACCCGCGCTTCCGCTCGCCCGTCAACGCCACCGTCCTCGTCGGCGTGCTCTCCGCCCTCACTGCGGCCTTCATCCCGCTGACCTGGCTGATCACGGCCACCGGCGCCTCGGTCGCCCTCGTCTACCTCGTCGTCGGCGCCTGCGCCCTCCGGCTGCGCCGCCCCGGCTCTGCCTCCTCACGTGGCTACCGGATGCCGTTGTGGCCGCTCCCTGCGGTGCTGCTCGTCGCCGGGATGCTGTACGTCTGCGTCGAGGTCGGGCGGGACGCCCCCTCGCAGCTGGTGATCGGGCTGGCCACGGTCGCGATCGGGGTCGCCTACTACTTCGGGTTCATCCACCCGCGGCGGGGAGACCGGTGGACCCTGCCGGACCCGGTGGAGGAGGAGCTGGAGAGCGCGCCGTAGCGGTGCGTCAGGTCCTCGACGCGGCGGTCAGGCGGTACGCGGCGAGGGGGATCTCGAACGGGTCCACGGACGTGTCGCCGGGCGGCCCGCCGTGACCCTCGAGCACGAACCCGAACAGGTGGTCGAGGGCTGCTTCGCCCAGCTCGAGCGGGTGGAACGGGAAGGAGTACTCCTCGTCCTCCTCGTCCTCCGTCGCCGGGAGCTCACCCGCCCAGTAGGGCTCCTCGAAGGCAAGGTGGTCGCCGACGTCCTCGAGGACCTCCTCGTTCGCTCCGACGGGCGTCACCTCATGGGCCGGGAACAGTCGACGGACCAGGGCGTCGGTCGCCACACGGTCGAGCTCCGGGCGCGCTGCGAGCACGCTCGCCAGGGTGTCGTCGGCGTAGCAGATCAACCAGTCCTTCGCGCCCATGGCGCGACCCTATGTCGGCAGCCCCGCCACCGGTACGACGACTCGCTCCATCTCCTGCCCGCCGTCACACGTCAACAGCGCGACCGTCGCGAGCCCGTCCCGCTCGCCGACCACCTCCCAGTGCCCACCGGACAGGATCCAGCGGTCCAGGGCGGCCCGGCCGTCGCCACCGGCGGCCTCAGCGGACACCGGTGGCCGCCCACGCGGTGGCCGACATCGTGAACGGTCCGTCGCCGAGCTCGGCCCGCAGCAGCTCGACCACCCGGTCCTGCTGGTCGGGCTTCAGGGCCTCGAAGGCGACGCCGGCGGTGCCGACGCCGAACGTGTAGGGCTCCCACCACGCGTCGAAGGTGGGGAAGTCGACGGCGACGGTCAGCGGCACCTCGCTGACCTCGTGCAACCCGGCGGCGAGGAACAGGGCGGTGAGGTCGCCGGCGTTGGACCCGGGGAGCGAGGACTCGTCGGTCACGGTCGACTCGACGGCGAGGACCGCGCGCCAGAAGGCGGACAGCGGTCCCGTGCCGCCGCCGTGGTCCCACACGCAGGCGCTCACCCGCCCGCCGGGTCGGGTGACGCGCCGCATCTCGCCGACGCCGCCGGCCGGGTCGGTCATGAAGTGCACGACGAGCTGGGCGAGGGTCGCGTCGAACGACTCGTCGGCGAAGGGAAGCGCCTCCGCCGAGGCCTGGCGTACGACGGCACCCGGGTGCGCGGCAGCGGCGGCGGTCACGAAGGTGGCCACGGGGTCGACCGCGGAGACCTGCGAGGCGCCCTGGCGGCGTACCAGCTCGGCGGTCAGCATCCCGGGGCCGCACCCGACGTCGAGCACGGCCGCGGTCGGCGCGACGCCGGCCAGGCCCACGTCGGCGAAGAGCGGGGCGAGGGGAGTGGAGAACCGCCCCATGAAGCTGATGTAGGCGTCCGCCACCTCGAACATGGCCACGCCGCGATCATTCTCCGCTCGGGGGCGCGTGTCCATCGGTCCGCACGGTCACGCAGCAGTGGCCGGGGTCGGGCTCGAGGTGCGCCGTGACGCCCGTGCAGCCGAGGCCGTCGGCCACGCCCTGGACGAAGGAGCGGTTGAGGCTGCAGACGAGGGCGGTGTGCCTCCGGGCGAGGGCGTCGAACGGGCAGTTCGCCAGCGACACCGCCCGAGGGGAGACGACGGGCTCGTAGCCCTGCCCCGCCAGCACCGCGGCCAGGTCGCGAAGTCCCGGAACCGCGACTGCCCCGCCGGTCTCGCCACCGAGGGCCTCGCCCTCGGCGCGGGCCGAGGCCGCGAGGGCGTCGTCGAGGTCCTCGCCGGCGCCGGCCCGGCCCACCGCCACGGCGAGGATGTCGCCGACCAGGTCGTAGCGCCGGGGCGGCAGGGTCACCGCGAACTCGCGCGACGCGCGTCGGTAGAGCTTGCTGGGGCGGCCGGCGCCCGGCCCGCTGCGCCCGCTGAGCCGGCGGAACTCCACCTCCAGCAGCCCCTCCTCGGCCAGCCGGTCGAGGTGGAAGCTCACCGTGTGCTTGGCGATCCCCAGGGCCGCGGCGGTCGCGTCCCGGCCGACCGCGTCGTGCTGTGCGGCGACGTACTCGTAGAGCGTGCGCCGGGTCGGGTCGGCGAGCACGCCGATCGCGGTCACGCCGGCGTCGAGGTCCACCCCGCGATTCTAAAACAGAGCTCTGTTCGCGGAAGAGCGGTCAGGTGGTCGCCGGCTCCGGGTCGGCCGCCGCCCGCCGTGGTGCCGTGGGCCGGACCGCGGCCAGGGCCTCGAGCCGCGGTGCGAGGAAGGCCAGGCCGGCGGCCACCACGAGAGCGAGACCCTGGGCGACCTGCTGCCAGAAGGTCGGCACGCCGACCAGGGTCAGACCGTTCTGCAGGATGCCGAGGAAGGCGACGCCGAGGACCACTCCGAACAGGGTTCCCGAGCCGCCGGTGAGGGCGACGCCGCCGACCAGGACCGCGGTCAGCACGGCGAGCTCGAAGCCGCTGCCCGCCGTACCCGACTGCACGGCGCCGAGCACCGACGCCTTGATCGCGCCGGCCAGCGCCGCACTGGCCCCGGTGGCGAGGAAGAGCGTGAAGGGAACGGTGCGGACCCGGACGCCGGACAGGTACGCCGCCTCGCGGGAGACGCCGATCGCGTAGATGTGCCGCCCGACCGGCGTCAGCGCCAGGATCGCCCCGGCGACCAGGACGACGACGATCGCGATCACGACCGGCGAGGGGAGGCCGGCGATCTTGGCGCCGCCGAGCCAGGCGAAGGAGTCGCCGAAGCTGGTCAGCGGGAGTGGCGCGAACTGCTGGGCGAGGCCGCGGACGGCCGTGAGGGTGCCGAGCGTGACGATGAACGGCGACAGGCCGACCACGCAGCACAGGAACCCGTTGACCGCGCCGACGGCGAGTCCGGCCAGCAGCGAGAGCAGCACGCAGGTCAGCAGGCTGCCGCCGTGCTCGGAGGCGAGCCAGCCGGCGGCGACCGCGCCGAGCGCGTAGGTCGAGCCGACCGAGAGGTCGAGGTAGCCACTGATCACGAGCAGCGCGGAGGGGACCGCGACGATCGCGAGCGTGGCGCTGTCGGTCGCGATGCCGAGCAGGTTCTGGCTGCCGACGAAGCTGCCGGTGGCGAGCTCGAAGCCGATCGCCATCAAGACGATGACCGGGATCAGCGGGTAGCGCGCGAGCTGGCGCAGGTTGAGGGAGGCGTTCATGACAGCTCCTGGAGGTCGGACTGGACCTCGGTCTCGATGTCGGTGTCGGACTGGTGGATCGCGTGGAGGAGGGCGTCCTCGTCGAGGGCCTCGCCGGCCAGCTCGCCGAGGACCCGGCCGTCCTGCATGACCAGCGCGCGATCGGCGAGGGCGACGATCTCCTCGGGGTCGGTGGAGGCGAACAGCACCGCCGTACGACGCTCCGAGGCGATCGTGCGCACCACCTTGTAGATCTCGTGGCGGGCGCGTACGTCGACGCCCTGGGTCGGCTCGTCGAGCAGCAGCACGGTCGTCGGCAGGATGCCGTTGATCCAGCGGCCGAGCAGCAGCTTCTGCTGGTTGCCGCCGGAGAACGCGCGAGCCGGTGCGTTCGGCGTCGCCGGGTGCACGGCCAGCGATGCGGCCAGTCGCTCGAAGGCCTCTGCCTCGGCCCGGCGCCGGCGCAGCCCGAACCGGGACAGCACGGCCTGGGCCGGGAGCAGGGCGTTGTCGAGCGCGGTCAGCGAGGCGAACAGGCCCTGGCGGCCGCGGTCGCCGGGCACCAGGGCGAGGCCGGCCGCGAGCGCGGCGCGGGGCGTCGCCCGTCGTACCTCCCGGCCACCCACGGTGATCGAGCCCTGCCGTGCCCGCCGGCCGAAGATCATCTCCAGCGTGCGGGTACGGCCCGACCCGATCAGGCCGTAGAGGCCGACGATCTCGCCCGGCCGGACCTCGAGGTCGACCGGACCGATGCCGGGGCCGGTGAGGCCGCGGACCAGCAGCTGCGGGGGATCGGCGTCGTGGATCGGACCGGCCGGTGGGAGGTCGGCCGGCGGCTCGGCGATCGCCTCGATGATGTCGCGCCGGGTCTTGCCTGCCAGCGACGTCGCGACGTGCACCTGGCCGTCGCGCAGCACCGTCATCCGGTCGGCGAGCCGTTCGACCTCGCCGAGCAGGTGGGTGACGTAGCAGATCGCCAGGCCCTGCTCCTGGAGCGAGCGGACCGTGCGCTCCAGGGCGCCGATCTCGTGCGAGGACAGCGCCGCCGTGGGCTCGTCGAGGACCAGCACCACGGGGTCGCGCGAGAGCGCCTTCGCGATCTCGACGAGCTGCTTCTGCCCCATGGGCAGGTCGCCGACCCGGCTGTCGATCGAGGAGGTCGCGCCGAGCCGGTCGAGCAGCTGCTGGGCCGCAGCCCGCTGGGCACGACGGTCCACGATGCCGAGGCGCCGGTGCTCCTGGCCGAGGAAGATGTTGTCCACGACCGACAGCGAGTCGACCAGGCTGAGGTGCTGGAAGATGATCGCGATGCCGGCGTCGATCGACTGCCGCGGGGTGAGCCCCGCATAGCTGCGACCGCCCACCTCGATCGTGCCGCCGTCGGGGTGGAACGCCCCGCCCAGCGCCTTGATCAGCGTGGACTTGCCCGCGCCGTTGTGGCCGAGCAGCGCGTGGACCTCACCTGCCTCGATGGTGAGGTCCACGCCCTGCAGGGCGTGCACGCCTCCGAAGGACTTCCGCAGCCCGGTGACCCGCAGTGCCATGTCCGACTACCTGCTCTCTCGCTGCCCGGTCCCGGCTCAGCCGTACTGCGCGATGATCTCGTCGAGCAGCGCGTCGCCCTGCTTGACGAGGGTGATCGGGACGTCGGTGCTGGCCTCGGCGTCGCTCTTGCCGTCGGCGACGGCGAGCGGCACGTCGATCACCGCGTTGCCGATGTCGCGCAGCTGCAGGGCCGCCGAGGCGCGGTAGAAGGTGCCCTTCTTGATCAGCTCGAGCGAGCCGAGGTCGCCGTCCTGGCCGCCGACGTAGGTCTTCGCGTCGGTCTCCGAGCGGCCCGACTCGACGAGCGCCTTGTAGCCGCCGAAGGCGGCGCCGTCGGTGATGCCGAGGATGACGTTGACGTCGGGGTGCTTGGCGAGGATCGCCTTGGTCTTGGTGAGCGCGGTGTCGGGGTCGATCGCCTGCTCGCGGCCGACGACCTGCATGTCCGGCGCGGCCTTCGTGAACGCGTCGATCATGCCCTTGGTGCGCTCGATGCCGAGCTGGATGGTGTCGTCGACGAGGAAGGCCACCTTGCCCTTGCCACCGAGCGTCTGGTTGGCCCAGGCCGCGGCGTCCTCGCCGAGCTTGCGGCCACCCTCCTCGAAGCTGAAGGTGATCGAGGCGCTCTGGTTCTTCAGGGTGCCGCCGTACGTCACCCAGATGATGCCGGCCGACAGCGCCTTGGCCGCCTGCGTCTCGAGGGCCTCGAAGACCATCGGGAAGGACACGATCGCAGGGACCTTCTTGGCGATCAGGGTGTCCAGGTTGGAGGCCTGCACGTCCGGCTTGCCGTTGTCGTTGGTCTGCTCGAGCGAGACGCCCTTCTCCTTGGCCCGCTCCTTGGCGAACTTCGCGACGCCGGCGTAGACGGGCAGGAAGGTGAACGGGTAGTCCCAGGCGATGGTGTCGACGTCCTTGCTGGACTTCGCGACCTTGTCGCCGGAGGCCTTGGTGCTGGACGGCGCGCTGCACGCGGAGGCCAGGACGGCGGCCCCGATGCCGCCGGTCCAGGCGAGGAAGGCGCGGCGGTCGACGGACTTCTTCACGACTGCGTTCATGGTGGTGCTCCGATCGGGAGGAGGAGGGGTCACGACCCGGCGCGGGTGCCGGCGTGGATGTCGTCGATGAAGGGCACGACCTGGTCGAGGACGGCGCTCTGGTGCGGCTGCAGCTCCAGGCCGGCCATCCCGCCGAAGATCGGCTCGTAGGGGTCGGTCAGGGGCTCGGTCACCCCGGCCAGCGCCTCGATCACGGCCAGGCCGCAGAACGGGACGTAGACCGGGTTGTAGCCGCCCTCGTGGCTCATCGCGAGCCGGCCCTCGCAGTGCGTGGCGGCCAGGTCGAGGAGCCGCTCGGTCATGGCCCGGTAGTCGCTGCTGGTCAGCGCCTGGCGCGAGAGCGGGTCGGTGGCGTTCGCGTCGAAGCCGCTCGCGACCAGGATCAGGTCCGGGCGGAACCGGTCGATCGCGGGCGCCACGACCCGGTCGATCGCGGACAGGTACCCGCCGCCGCCGGTGCCGGGCGGCAGCGGCACGTTGACGGCGTACCCGAAGCCGGCTCCCTCGCCGCGCTCGGTGACGAACCCGGAGTCCGGCGGGAAGACCCGGTCCTGGTGCAGGGAGATGGTCAGGGTGTTCGGGTCCTCCCAGAAGACCTTCTGGGTGCCGTTGCCGTGGTGGACGTCCCAGTCGAGGACCGCGATCCGCTCGACGCCGTGGGTACGACGCACCGCACGGGCCGCGATCGCGAGGTTGGCGAACATGCAGAAGCCGCGACCGGTCTCCGGCTCGGCGTGGTGGCCAGGGGGCCGGATCAGTGCGTACGCGTTGTCGACGCGGCCCTCGACGACGGCCGTGGTCGCCTCGATCATGCCGCCGGCGGCGAGCCGCCCGATCTCGATGCCGCCCGGCCCGAACGGGCTCAGCCCGTCGCCGGAGTCGCCGCCCTTGGGCTGCTCGCTCTCGGCCTTGATCCGGGCGAGGTGCTCCTCGGTGTGCACCGCGAGGATCTCCTCGTCGCTCGCCTTGCGCGGCTCGAGGCGGGTGAGGTGGTCGATGGTGCCGGACACGACGACGAGCTCGTGGATGCGGCGCTTGGTCTCGGCGTTCTCGAAGTGCTGGAACGGCTGGATGCCCGCGCGGTGGTCGGCGGGGAAGAGTCCTGCGTTGGTTCCGGTGTCGTGCCAGCCGAAGAGCTCGTGGTAGAGGTAGCCGGTCGCCATTCGCGCCTCCCGGGGTACGGCGCCGGTGGTTCCGGCGCGGTCCCGTAATCGTGGGACCGCGGTGTGACCTGGGTCATTGGCAGAAATGCCAGTCTTCGGACCCGAACGACCTCGGGATCAGGCCACGGGCTGCTGCAGCACCCGCGCCAGCGACCGCACCGACGCCGGGTCCGCCGACGGCAGCAGCACGCCGGCAGCGGTCGCCTTCGCGGCCGCGCCCGCCCGCGACGGGCTGTCCAGTCGGGCCAGGATCGCCTCGACGTGGGCGGCGACGGTGCGCTGGGTCAGGCACAGCTCGTCGGCGATCTCGCGGTTGCCGGCGCCGGTGGCGACGGCGGTGAGCACCTCGAGCTGGCGCAGGGTGAGGCCGAGCGTGGACGCGGCCGGTCGGGTGGCGACCGTGCACGGTTGGCGCGTCGTCGCGCGGCCGGACGGGCAGTGCACCCGCACCTCGATCAGCCGGCCCGCCTGCTGGTGCAGGAAGGTCGCGAAGCGGGTGCCGGTGCCGAGGATGGAGCCGATGATGCCGAGCAGCTCGTCGTCGAGCGCGGCGTGCAGCGGCGCGCGGCCGACCACGGGGGTGGCCCGGCCGGCGGCGTCGAGCCGGACCACGGCGTACTCCCGCGGGAGCGTGACGTCGGGCGTCGAGCAGGTGGCGACGGTGGTCAGCCGGGCGAAGGCGCGCCCGAGCGGGGGCAGTGCACCGGTGAGCTCGGGGGCGAAGTCGCGGGTGCTGCGGGCGGACAGGTGCAGCATCCCGACCAGGTGGGCGCCGGAGTCGCGCAGTGCGAGGGAGATGCCGTCGTCGTAGCCGGCCGGGTGGAGGACGTCGAGGTAGTGCGCGGAGCGACGGAAGTCGTAGGGGTCGTCCTCGTCGATCCGCAGCCCGCCGCTCGCGGCGAGCACGCGCCGTCCGTGCGGGGACGGCGCGAGGTCGGCGCACAAGTGCTGGGAGACCTCGGGGGAGTAGCCCACGCTGGCCACCGTCTGGAAGGACGGTGCCTGCGGGTCGTCGGCGTCGGTGAGGGCCGTGTCGAGCTGGCAGGCGGCGGCGCCGAGGTCGCCGGCGAGGCGCTCGAGCAGGCGCGGTGCGGCCGTGGTGGCCTCGTCGGGCGTGGCCAGGGCGGCCAGGTCGCCGAGCAGCTCGATCAGGCGGTCCGAGACGGGGTGCGGGGCGCTCGCCCCGGCGGGTGCGTCCATGCTCCCCCCACGGTGACGGACAGGTTGGTTCGGGTCTCACGGTAGAGATCCGGCGGAGGGCTGGCAAGGGTCCGCGTCGAGCGGTCCGAAGTGCGGGAAGGGGCTTGCGGAGGTGACGGCGACCACCTTACGTTCGGACCCGAACAAGATCGTTCGTACCGAAACGATCTCGGTGAAGGGTTGAAAGGAAGAGCCCGTGAGCGCCATCTCCCGCCGTTCCGTCGTTGCCGGTGCCACTGCTGCTGGAGTGGCGCTGGGTGCGCTCAGCTCCGCTGCCCAGGCCGCTCCGGACGTTGCCTGGCCCACCGTGGAGCGGCCTGCCGACCTGCGCCGCATCGTGTGGTGGTCGGCGGCCGAGCTGGCCGTCGCGATCCGGCAGCGCAAGGTGAGCTGCGTCGAGGTGATGACGGCCTACCTCGACCAGATCGACGAGCTCAACCCGCACGTCAACGCCATCGTCGCCCGCCGGCCGCGAGCCGAGCTCCTGGCCGAGGCGGCGGAGAAGGACCGGCTGCTCGCGGCCGGCAGGTACCAGGGCTGGATGCACGGCTTCCCGCAGGCGGTCAAGGACCAGTGGAACGTCAAGGGCATCCCGACCAGCGTCGGGTTCTTCGGGCAGCCCGGCGTGCCGGTCGCCCCCGCCACCTCCGACGCCCTGCTCGTCGAGCGGATCCGCGCCGCCGGCGCGATCTTCATCGGCAAGACCAACCTGCCCGAGCTCGGTCTGGGCTCGCACACCTACAACAAGGTCTACGGCACCACCGGCAACGCGTACGACCCGACGAAGTCGGCCGGCGGCAGCAGCGGCGGCGCCGCCGTCGCGCTCGCGCTGCGGATGCTCCCCGTCGCCGACGGCAGCGACTTCTTCGGCTCCCTGCGCAACCCGCCGGGGTGGAACAACGTGCTCGGCCTGCGGCCGTCGTTCGGCCGGGTCCCCGAGCTGGGCGGCGAGCAGTTCGTCCAGCACGGCGGCGTCACCGGGCCGATCGCCCGCAACGCCCTCGACCTGTCCCTCCTGCTCTCCACGATGGCCGGTTACGACGTCCGCGTGCCGCTGACGATCGAGGAGGACCCGGAGGTGTTCACCAAGGTCCGACGGACCTCGCTGCGCGGCAAGAAGATCGCCTGGATGGCCGACCTCGGCGGCTACCTGCCGACCCAGCCCGAGGTCCTCGAGGTCACCGGCGCCGCCATCGACAAGATGCGCGCCCTCGGCGCGACCGTCGACAGGATCGACAACCTCAACCAGGCGGGTGGCACCTTCACCAACGCCGACCTGTGGCCGACCTGGCTCGTGTTCCGGCACTGGATCAGCGGCAACCTCAACTTCCCTGTCTACAACAACCCCGCCTGGAAGCCCTACCTCAAGCCGGAGACGCTGTACGAGGTCGAGGGGATGCTCAACGGCATCGACGGCTCGGGCCCGATCACGGCGCAGCAGGCGTGGAACATGTCGGTCAAGCGAACGGCGCTCTACCAGTCCTTCCGGCTGCTGTTCGAGAAGTACGACTTCGTCCTGCTGCCGACCGCCCAGGTGATGCCCTTCGACAACCTCGACAGCGCCGGCAACGAGGTCCACTGGCCCGCGGAGATCAACGGCGTCCCGATGTCCAGCTACCACCGCTGGATGGAGGTCACCGCGATCGGCACGCTGCTGGGCGCCCCGACGCTGGCCATGCCGGCGGGCTTCGGCTCCTCCGGGCTCCCGATCGGCCTGCAGGTCATCGGTCGCAACCACGACGACGCGGGCGTCATCGAGCTCGCCGCCGCCTGGGAGCGCGAGACGCGCTTCGTCGAGGACCGCCTGCCCTCGCTGGTGGCGCCGTGAGCCGCCGCCCGCTGATCGCCATCCCGGCGCGGTTCTCCGAGTCCGCGTCGGCGCTGCGCTACCGCGCCGACGTGACCGCCCGGGCCCTCGTCGAGGCCGTGTACGCCGCCGGCGGCGAGCCGCTCGTCGTGCACCCGGTCGCCCCGGGGGCCGAGGTCGACGACGCCGAGGTCGCCGCCCGGCTGTGGTACGCCGACGGCGTGCTGCTGCCCGGTGGCGGCGACCTGGCCGCCCGGTGGGCGGGCCAGGAGGCGCACGCGACGGAGTACGACGTCGACGAGGAGCAGGACGCCTTCGACCTCGCGGTCGCCCGCCATGCCCTGGCTGCCGGTCTGCCGCTGCTCGCCATCTGCCGCGGCAACCAGGTGGTCAACGTGGCCCTGGGCGGCGACCTGATCCAGGACCTCGGAGAGCGGACCCACCGTCACGTCGTCCACGAGATCGCCGTGGAGCCCGACTCGGTGCTCGCCGGCATCGTCGGTACGGCGCCGAGCATCTCGTGCTACCACCACCAGGGCATCGGGCGGCCGGGTGAGGGCCTGCGGGCCGTCGCCGAGTCGGCCGACGGCGTCATCGAGGCCGTCGAGCTCGCCGGCGCGCAGGGCTGGTACCTCGGCGTGCAGTGGCACCCCGAGGACACCGCGGCGACCGACCCGGCCCAGGCCGGGCTGTTCCGCGCACTCGTCGACGCCTCCCGGGACCGCGCGCGCCTCGAGCTCGTCGAGTAGCCCCGGTCCCTGGGCGTTCCGGCCCTCGCTCCTACTCGACGGGCTCGGGTCCCTCGACGGCGTTGACGACGTCGCGCAGGGTCTTGGTGAAGGTGGTGACCTTGCGCTCGGAGAGCTGGCTGATGATCTCCGACTCGACCGCGTTGAACTCGGGGTAGAGCTGTTCCATCAGGCTGACCCCCTCGGGGGTCAGGCGCAGGCGGACCAGGCGCCGGTCGTTGTCGTCTCCCTCGCGCGCGATCAGCCCGCGCGCCTCGAGGGTCTTCACGACGCCGGTCAGGGTCGCCTTGGAGATGTCGGCCGACTCGGCGACGTGGCGGGTCTCCATGCCGTCCCAGATCCACACGACCCAGAGCACGACGAACCCGGTCCAGGTCATGTCGTGCTGGCGCAGCACCCGGTTGGTCAGCTCGCTGCGCACCGCGTTGGCGGCGCGGAACAGGTTCGACAGGGCGTTCGCGGCGGCGAAGTCCAGGGGGAGTGCTCCCACGTGGTCCTTCATCGCGCGCTCGGTCTCCTCGAGCGTGTGGCGGTCCGGCATGCGGGTCAGCGTATCCATGACCTCGGTCGACCGAGGTCGTTTGGGAGCAAACATTCTTCGGAAAACCTCCTCCGGGGGTCTGGTGCCCTGGGTCACATAGCGGCTATCGTACGGATCCGAACGATCCGGCGAAAGGGTGCCGGTCACCGCCGGCCCCGGCCGCGCGTACAGCGAAGGAGTCCCGATGTCGGACACCGTCAACACCACACTCCGCAAGAATGCGCTCGGCGTCGGGGCGATCGTGTTCCTGGTCCTGGCGGCGGTCGCACCGCTGACCGGAATGGTGGTCGTCGCCTCCCTGGCGATCGCCCTGGGCAACGGTGGGGGGACGCCGTTCGCGTTCTTCGCCGTCGCCGTCGTCCTCCTGCTCTTCGCGATCGGCTACGGCAAGATGTCGAGCGAGCTGGTCAACGCGGGCGGCTTCTACGCCTTCGTCGTCAAGGGCCTCGGGCGCCCCGCGGGCCTCGCCGCCGGCTTCATCGCGATGCTCGGCTACAACTTCTTCGTCGTCGGCACGATCGGCACCAGCGGCTTCTTCATGAAGATCGTGATCGCCGACAAGACCGGCCTCGACATGCCCTGGCTGTTCTGGGGCCTGGCCTCGATCGCGGTCTGCTACCTGATGGCGCTGCGCGGCGTGGACTTCAGCTCCAAGATCCTCGGCGTCTCGCTGGTCCTGGAGACCTCGATCCTGGTCATCTTCGACGTCGCGGTGCTGTTCAAGGACGGCTACTCGTTCTCGGCGTTCTCCGCCGACTCGATCACCTCCGGCTCGCTCTCGATCGGCCTGCTGCTCGCGGCCACCGGCTTCCTCGGCTTCGAGGCCACCTCGCTGTTCAGCGAGGAGGCGAAGAACCCGCTCAAGACGGTCCCGCGGGCGACGTACGTCGCGATCACCCTGATCGGCGTGATCCTCGGCGTCACCACCTTGGCCGTCGTCAGCGCCACCGGCGTCGCGCAGGCCCAGGACACCGCGATCGCCCACCTGCCCACCGGTGACCTCGTCTTCAGCCTCGCCGACACCTACATCGGCGGCTTCCTGACCGACGTCATGAACTGGCTGCTGCTGGTCAGCCTGTTCGCCGCGATGCTCGCCTTCCACAACTCCTCGAGCCGCTACATCTTCTCGCTCGGCCGGGCGCGGATCCTCCCGCAGGTGCTCTCGAAGACCGGCCCGAGCGGTGCGCCGTACGTCGCCAGCACGGTCCAGGCCGCCTTCGCGGTCGCCGTGGCGGTGGCCTTCGCGGTCGCCGGCGCCGACCCGATCCTGACCGTGGTCCCGAGCATGCTCGGCTTCGGCACCCTGGCGATCCTGGTGCTGCAGGCGCTGGCCGCCCTGTCGATCGTGGTCCACTTCCGCCGCAAGAACGACCCGCGGATCGGCTCCACGCTGGTCGCGCCCGCCCTGGGCTTCATCGGCCTGTGCTTCGCCGTCGTGCTCGCCTTCAAGCACTTCGAGATCGTCGCCGGCTCCGACTCCAAGGCGGTCAACTCGCTGCCGTGGCTGCTCGTGGCGGCCCTCGTCGGCGGCATCGGCTACGCGGTGTACCTGCGCAGCTCCCGGCCGTCGGTCTACGACGCCCTGTCGAGCGACCTCGAGCGCTTCGACGACCACCTCGCCACCGACGCGGCCACCGGCCGATGATGGATCAGTAGAGAAAGACGAACGGAGACCAACCGTGGAGCACATCGACGAGAACGCCCTGCGCGTGGCTGCCCAGCAGTTCGCCGAGGACGGGATCGACGTCGTCCGCATCGGCTACAGCGACCTGATCGGCACCGAGCGTGGCCGGGACATCCTGGCCAGCCGGTTCGACCGGACCGTGGGCGACGGCGTCGCCTTCTGCCGCTCGGTCTACGCCACCTCGCCGATGGGCGATGTCATCGACATCGCCGGCGGCCTGTCGGCGGGCCTGCCCGACATCGTGGTCGTGCCGGACCTCGCCACGGCGCGCGCCGTGCCGTGGGAGCCGGGCGTCGCGCACGTCATCGGCGACATCTACAACCCGGACGGCTCGCCGTCCGAGGAGAGCCCGCGCCAGGTGCTCAAGCGGGTCGTCGACCGGTTCGCCGAGCTCGGCATGCAGCCGATCGTCGGTCCCGAGCTCGAGTTCTACGTCCTCGAGGAGGACGAGACGAAGCCCAACGGCTGGCGCCGGTACGGCGACGCCACCGGCAACGTCTACGTGGCCGGCCTCAAGGGCGACCCGGAGAACACCCTGCTCTCCTCGCTGCGCGACCTGGCGGCGTACGGCCTCGACGTCGTCGCCGCCAACCACGAGTTCTCGGGCGGCCAGTTCGAGATCAACCTGTGGCACTCCGACGCGCTCGACGCCGCCGACCGGGCGTTCCGGTTCAAGTCGGCCGTCCAGGAGATCTCGCGGCGACGCGGCAAGATGGCCACCTTCATGGCCAAGCCGTTCAACGACGAGGGCGGCTCCGGCTTCCACATCCACTTCAGCACGACCGACGGCGAGGGCAAGCCCCTCTTCGACGACCCGAACGGCGAGGACGGCCTGTCCGAGATCGGCCGGGCCGCGATCGCCGGCGTGCTCGCCCACGCCCCGGCGCTGGCCGCGCTGCACAACCCGACGGTCAACTCCTACAAGCGGTTCGGGCCCGACACGCTCGCGCCCTGGCTGATCGACTGGGGCCTCGACAACCGCAGCGCCATGGTCCGGATCCCGCCCGAGCGGGGCCGCGCGTCGCGGATGGAGCTGCGCCTCGGTGACGCCTCGGCGAACCCGTACCTCGCCATCGCGAGCCTGCTCGCGGCGGCGTACCTCGGCATCCGCGACAAGCTGACGCCGCCGGCCAAGCTCGAGGGCTACGGCTACGACCCGTCCAAGGCCGACCGGCTGCCGTCCGACCTCGGCACCGCGATCGACGCGCTCGAGGAGGACAAGGACCTGGCCGACATCCTCGGCCCGGCCTTCGTCGAGACGTTCGTGGCCTACAAGCGCAACGAGCTCGAGCGGTTCAACAGCTGGGTGACCGACTGGGAGTTCCGGGAGTACGCCTACCACCTGTGAGGTGGTCGGCGAGAGGGGAGACAAGCTCGTGACGACGCAACCGATCGTGCGGGAGTTCGAGGCGGACCTGAAGGTGGTCGCGGCCGTCGAGGCCGCGACCGACGTGGTGACGCTGACGCTGGCCGCCGAGGACGGCACGGCGCTGCCGCCGTGGACGCCCGGCGCCCACATCGACCTGGTGCTGGGGGAGGACCTGGTCCGCCAGTACTCCCTGTGCGGCAGCCCTGCCGACACCGGTCAGTACCGGGTCGGCGTGCTCCGTGCGCCCGACAGCCGGGGCGGCTCGAAGGCCGTGCACGCCGAGCTGCACGAGGGCGCCACGGTCCGGGTGCGCGGGCCGCGCAACCACTTCCCCCTGGTCGCCTCGCCGCGGTACCTGTTCATCGCCGGCGGCATCGGCATCACGCCGATGCTGCCGATGATCGCCGAGGCCGAGGCCTCGGGCGCCGACTGGCGGCTGGTCTACGGCGGCCGCTCGCGCTCGTCGATGGCGTTCGTCGACGAGCTGGCGGCGTACGGCGACAAGGTGACCCTGCTCCCGCAGGACGAGGCCGGCTTCCCCGACCTCGACGCGCTGCTCGGGTCGCCGGCGGAGGGCACGCTGGTCTACACCTGCGGCCCGACCGGTCTCCTCGACGCGGTCGAGGAGCGGTGCAACGCCTCGTGGCCGGCGGGCAGCCTCCACCTGGAGCGGTTCTCGGCCAAGGCGCCCACCTCCGACGAGCAGGACTCGGCCTTCGAGCTGGTCCTCCAGCGCTCCGGCCTCACCCTCGAGGTGCCCGCGGACAAGTCGATCTTCGAGGTCTGCCGCGAGGCCGGCGTCAGCGTCGTCGGCTCCTGCCTGGAGGGCGTCTGCGGCACCTGCGAGACCGAGGTCGTCGAGGGCGACGTCGAGCACCGTGACTCCATCCTCAACGAGGAGGAGAAGGAGTCCAACGAGTTCATGATGATCTGCGTCTCCCGCTGCCGCGGCGAGAGCCTGACACTCGATCTGTGACGGGAGCCCTGAGATGAGAGACCGCAGCACCGGCCACCCGCGCAACGCCTGGTACGCCCTCGCCGCGTCCGCCGAGGTCGGCTCGACCCCGCTCGGCACGCGCGCCCTCGGCACCCCCGTCGTCCTGTACCGGGCCGGCGACGGCTCGGTGGTCGCCCTCGGCGACCGCGACGCCCACCGGCCCTACCCCCTCAGCCTGGGCCACGTCGACGGCGACACGATCGTGTCCGGGTACTCCGGGTTCGCCTACGACCGCACCGGCGCCTGCGTCCGGGTGCCCTCCCAGGCCCAGGTGCCCTACGGCGCCCGGGTGCCGTCGTACCCGGTCGTCGAGGAGGGCGACCTGGTCTGGGTCTGGCTCGGCGAGCCGTCCTTGGCCGCGCTGCGTCCCCCCGTCTCCACGCCGTGGCTGACCGATGCCGGCTGGGACACCTTCGGTGGCGCGTGGGAGACCGCCGCGGGCATCGGCCTGCTCCACGACAACTTCGCCGACATCACCCACGTCGCCGTCGTCGACCCTGTCATCTCGCCGCCGGCCCTGACCGGCGTCGCACCCGCCCTCGAGGTGGAGCTCACCGAGACCACGGTCCACTTCCACCGCGACTGGCCGGCCGCGCCCCTGCCCGAGTGGCAGGCCAAGATCTCCGGCGCGTCGACCACGGCGTCGTACCCGCAGCGCGAGGAGGGCGCCTTCCTCGCCCCCGGCCTGTGGGCCGACCGCTGGGACGTGTTCATCCCCGCGGACGAGGGCGGCACCCAGACCTTCCGGTTCACCCACGCCGTCACCCCCGTCGACGACCACCGCACCCGTCACCTGTGGCGGGTCAGCCGGAACTTCGCGCCGGGGGCCGAGGCCTCCGACGTGCTGCGGCCGATCTTCGAGTCGTACTACCTCAAGGTCCGCGAGATCCTCGAGACCATGCAGCAGGTCATCGACCGCGACGGGTACGGCGAGGACGTCAACGTCGCCGCCGACCTGGCCGCGCTGCAGGTGCGCAAGATCCTGCGGCGGCTGGTGGCCGACGAGGGCTGAGGTCCTGAGGTCGTCGAGTAGCCCGAGCCCCTGGGCGAGGGTGTATCGAGACGCCGGTCAGACGTCTCGATACGTCGCTCGCTGGCGCTCGCTCCTACTCGACGAACTCCACGACGAGGCCCCGCCACCCGGTCAGGGTGGCGGGGCCTCGTGGTGTCTCCCGAAGGGGAAGCCTCAGTCGTTGGTGGTGACCTTGACCGGGAGCGTCTTGATGCCGTTGACGAAGTTGCTGCGCACACGGCGGACGTCGCCGTTCAGCTCGATCGAGGCGAGCCGGGGGATCAGCTCCTCGAACATCAGCCGGATCTCCATGCGGGCCAGGTTGTTGCCCATGCACAGGTGCGGGCTGCCCTTGCCGAAGGTGACGTGGTCGATGTTCTTGCGGGTGACGTCGAAGTCGTAGGGGTTCTCGAAGACGTCCTCGTCGCGGTTGCCGGAGGCGAACCACATGACGACCTTGTCGCCCTCCTTGATCTGCTGCCCGTTGAGCTCGACGTCGCGGGTGGCGGTGCGACGGAAGTGGTAGACCGGGGAGGCCCAGCGCAGGAACTCCTCGACGGCGTCGGGGATGAGCGAGGGGTCGGCCTGCAGCTTCGCGAGCTGCTCGGGGTGCTCGATCAGGGCGAGCATCGAGTGCGTGATGGTGTGGCGGGTGGTCTCGTTGCCGGCGACGACGAGGAGCAGGAAGTACGAGTCGTACTCGGAGGCCGTCATGGCCTGGCCGTCCTCGGGGATCTTGTTGACCAGCTGGCTGACCAGGTCGGTGCCGTCGCCGCCCAGACGGTCGGCGGCGAGCTCGCGGCCGTAGTCGAAGACCTCCTGCGAGACGGGGGAGCGGAAGGGCAGGTGCTTGTACTTCTCGCTCTCCGGGTCCGAGATCAGGATCTTGGCGTGCTCGGGGTCGGTGAAGCCGATGATCTCGTTGCCCCAGTCGATGAGCTGGCCGGTCTTCTCCTGGGGTACGTCGAGCAGCCGGGCCAGCACCTGGATCGGGAAGTCGGCGCTGACGTCCTCGACGAAGTCGAACTCACCCTTGGCCAGGGCGGCGTCGACCGTCGCGCGGGTGATGTCGCGCAGCAGCTCCTCGTAGTTCTTCATCAGGTTGGGGCGGCTGAACTCGCGCGAGATGAGCTTGCGCAGGGCGCGGTGGCGCAGGCCGTCCATCTCGAGGATGGAGCGGCGGGCCTCCTGCTGCTCCGGGTCGACCTCCTCGAGGTTGACGAAGTTGGTGGAGGTGTAGGTCTCGGGGTCCTTGTCGACCTCGCAGATGTCGGCGTGCTTCGTGACGGCCCAGAAGCCGTGGCCGCCGTCGGTCTCGCGCTGCCAGAAGACGGGTGCCTCCTTGCGGAGGGTGTCGAGCATGCCCCAGGCCTCGGGCCCGGCGAAGCGGTCGAGATCGACCAGGTCGACCTGGTCGAGCGGGACGTAGGGCGGCTTGTCCACGGCGGTTCTCCATCCGTTCAGGTAGATCGTTTGGATCCGAACAATATCCCCCGAAAATCTCTCGCGCAAGGGTGGTCTTTCGTCTCCGAGGTGGCTATCGTACGGATCCGAACGACCTGCACATCCTCGACCGGAGCTGAGGCCCGATGAACGACATGAAGGGGTTCTTCTTCCCCCGCACCGCGACCGGCCAGTCATCGCTGATCCCGTCGCCGCCGTGGTACTACTCCGGCGACCTGCTGACGGTGGAGTACCGCACGGACCCGGCCCGCGTCGCCGAGCTGCTGCCCGCTCCGCTCGAGCTCGCCCCGGAGGACCCGGGCGCGGTCGCGCTGATCTGGGCCGACTGGCAGTCCTGCTCCGGCACCCGCGAGGAGCTGCTGGACCCGGTCCGCTCGCAGTACAAGGAGGCGTTCGTCGTCGTCCGCTGTGCCTACGAGGGCGTGACCTACTCCCGCTGCGTCTACATCTGGGTCGACAAGGACTTCGCGATCGGCCGCGGCATGCACCAGGGCTACCCCAAGAAGCTCGGCTCGATGTGGCAGACCCGGCCGCACCCCTTCGCCCACGCGGCCCCGCAGGTCGCCCCGGGCGGCGTCTTCGGCGCCACCCTCGCCGCCGGCGACCGGCGCCTCGCGCAGGCCGTGCTGACCCTCACCGACGAGTCGCCCACCAACGGCTTCGTCAACGGCCACCCGATGGCCCACCACCGCATCTACCCGGGCATCGCCAAGGGCAGCCCGGACGCGTACGCCGAGCTCATCGCCTCGGGCTCGAGCTCCTTCGAGGCCGGCCCGGCCTACTCCGGCGACGTCGAGCTCGAGCTGTTCGAGTCCCCGACCGAGGAGCTGCACCGCCTCGAGGTGCAGGAGATCATCGGCGGCTACTACCGCCAGGTCGGCGTCGTCTGGGACGGCGGCAAGACCCTGGCCACGAACACCGACGGCACCTGGGAGGCGGCGCGATGACCGAGACCACGGATCACCTCGTCGACGTCGACGGCGTCCAGGTCGACACCCGTCACTGGATCGGCGGGGAGCGGGTCGCCTCGGCGTCCACCTTCACCGACATCTCGCCGATCGACGAGCAGCCGATCGCCGAGGTCGCCGCCGGCACGTCGGCCGAGGTCGACGCCGCCGTCGCCGCCGCGCGAGCGGCGTTCCCCGCGTGGGCGGCGCTGCCGGTCGCCGAGCGCAGCGCGATCCTGCGTCGCGTCGCCGAGGGGATCGAGGCCCGGGTCGAGGACCTGTCCCGCGTCGAGACCCGCGACAACGGATCCCTGATCCGCAGCCACCGCCGTGGCGTGATGCCGCGGGTGGCGATGAACTTCCGGGCCTTCGCCGACTTCGCCGAGCACCAGCTCGGCCACCCCGACATGGAGGTCCCGGGTCGCGGCCACCGCGAGCGGGTCACCTACGACCCCGCCGGCGTCGTCGCGATCATCACGCCGTGGAACGCGCCGCTGATGCTCGCCACCTGGCGGATCGGCCCGGCCATGGCCGCGGGCAACACGATCGTCGTGAAGCCGCCGGAGTGGGCGCCGCTGACCGCGAGCCTGCTGGCCGACATCATGCACGAGGCCGGCGTCCCCGCCGGTGTGTTCAACGTCGTCCAGGGCACCGGCGCCGAGGCGGGCGCCCCGCTGACCGCGCACCCGGGGATCAACCGGCTCGCGTTCACCGGCTCGGTCCCGACCGCCGGCGTGATCGCCAAGGCCGCTGCCACCAACATCGTGCCGCTGTCCTACGAGCTCGGCGGCAAGTCGCCGCTGCTGGTCTTCGAGGACGCCGACCTGGACCTCGCCGTCGAGATCGCCGTCGAGCAGTTCGACAACGCCGGCCAGGTCTGCCTCAAGGCAGCCCGGATGTACGTGCACTCCTCGCTCGCCGAGGAGTTCACCCGCCGCGTCGTCGAGGGCGCCGCCAAGCTGACCCAGGGCGACCCCCGCGACGAGAGCACCGACGTCTCCGCGCTGATCTCGCGGCGGCACTTCGAGCAGATCTCCGGCTTCGTCGAGCGGGCCCTCGCCGACGGCGCCGAGCCACTGCTCGGCGGCGGTCCCAACGAGGAGCTGGGCGGTCTCTACTTCCGGCCGACGATCCTCGTCGGGGCGAAGAAGGACTCCGAGATCATGACCGAGGAGGTCTTCGGGCCGGTCGTCACGATCAGCACCTTCGACACCGAGGACGAGGCGGTGACGTTGGCCAACGACACCCCCTTCGGCCTCGCCGCCACGATCGTGACCGGCGACCGCGACCGGGCCGAGCGGGTCTCCGCGGCCCTCGACGCCGGCACGGTCTGGGTCAACTGCTTCTTCGTGCGCGACCTCAACGCCCCCTTCGGCGGCAACGGCAAGTCCGGCATCGGCCGTGAGGGCGGCATCTGGTCGTTCGACTTCTACACCGACATCAAGAACAGCGTCTTCTCGCCGACCGGCTGGGCGGACGCCGGGACCGGAGAGGGAGGTGGGACCGATGGGTGAGGTCGTCGGCGCGGGCCTGATCGCGCACGTCCCCACGATCGTGCTGCCGGAGGAGATCCGGCGCGAGCTCAACAACGGTGAGGACACCACGCTGGTCTCTGGCCTGCAGCAGCTGCGCCGCGAGGTCTTCGACGTGCTCGACTACGACACCGTCGTGGTCCTCGACTCGCACTGGGCGACCACCGTCGAGTGGGTCGTCACCGCCCAGGACCGCCGCAGCGGCCTGTTCACCTCCGAGGAGCTGCCCCGGGGCATGGAGCGGCGCCACTACGACTTCCCCGGCGACCCCGAGCTCGCGCGCCTGATCGCGAGCAAGGGCGCCGAGAACTCCACGTGGATCACCGCGATCGACGACCACAGCCTGCCGATCTTCTACGCGACCACCAACGTGTGGGAGTACCTCGGCCAGGGCCTGCCCGACAAGAAGTGGATCTCGATCGGCGTGTGCCAGACCGCCGACGGCGAGGACGCGCTGCGCCTGGGCCGGGCCCTCGGCGCCGCCATCGCCGAGTCCGACCGCAAGGTCCTGCTCATCGCCTCCGGCGCCATGTCGCACACCTTCTGGGGCCTGCGCCAGCTGCGCGACCACGAGGCCTCGGGCGTCGAGCACATCTTCACGCCGGAGGCCGCGGCCGCCGACGCCGAGCGGATCGAGTGGTTCAAGAACGGCGACCACGCCCGTGTGCTCGACACGATGGACGCGTTCTACAAGTTCAAGCCCGAGGCCCGCTTCCAGCACTACCTGATGATGATCGGCGCCCTCGGCGAGGGCGACTGCACCGCGCCCGGCCGCCAGTACGGCGAGTACGAGAACTCCATCGGCACCGGCCAGGTCCACCTCTGGTTCGACCGTCCCGAGGGTGGCTTCCCCGCCGCCCGCACCACCCCGACCGACCCCGACTACGTGCGCCAGATGGGCGGTGCCGGTGCCGACGTACCGGCCGCCGGCTGAGCCGACCGAGAGGAACCCCTGACATGACCACCGAGTACCGCCGGATCCTCCTCGACGGCAACGCCGTCGACGTGCGCCGCGAGGGCGAGACCCTCGTCGCCGGCGACGGCCGCACCGTCGCCATCGCCGACGCCACCCACCTGCCGCCGGTGACGCCGAGCAAGATCGTCTGCGTCCACCTCAACTACTCCTCGCGCGTCGAGGAGATGATGACCAAGCTGCCGCCCGCGCCGACCTACTTCCACAAGCCGGTCTCCGCCCTCAACGCGCACGAGTCGGCCGTGGTCCGCCCGCAGGGCTGCAAGTGGCTCAACTACGAGGGCGAGATCGCCATCGTGATCGGCAAGACGGCGCGCAACATCTCGCCCGAGGAGGCCGGCGACTACATCCGCGGCTACTCCATCGGCAACGACTACGGCCTGCACGACTTCCGCGACACCGACTCCGGCTCGATGCTGCGGGTCAAGGGTGCCGACACCCTGTGCCCGATCGGTCCCGGCATCGTCGAGGGCTGGGACTTCCACGACAAGCGGATCCGCACGATCGTCAACGGTGAGGTGCGCCAGGACGGCAACACCAACGAGATGAAGTGGGACATGCACTACCTCGTCGCCGACATCGCGCGCACGATCACGCTGCAGCCCGGCGACATCCTGATGTCCGGCACGCCGGCCATCTCGCGCACCGTCTACCCCGGTGACGTCGTCGAGGTCGAGGTCGAGGGCCTCGGCACCCTGCGCAACCACATCGTCGAGGGACCGACCCCGATCCGCAGCGACGTCGGCGCGCAGCCGACCGAGAGCGAGGAGGTCCTCTCGACCGCCAAGGGCGGCGACTGGGAGTTCCGCGGCATCCGCAAGCCCGACCTGTCCAACACCCACTGACCGACCCGAGCCGAAGCACCGAAGGACGCTGCCGTGCCCGCACCCCGCATGCTGATGATCCTCAGCGAGAACTGGACCCTCACCGACGGTCGCAACCTGGGCGACCTCGTCACCTGGTCCCGGATCGCCGAGGACACCGGCTTCGACTCGGTGATGATCTCCGAGCACGTCGTCCTCGGTCCCGATGCCAGCGACAAGGGCGTGATGGGCAACCCGCGTGACTACGCGGCGCCCGGCAACCAGGACCCGCTGATGCCCTGGCCCAACTCGCTCATGCTGTTCTCGGCGATCGCCAGCGTCACCGAGCGGATCCGCCTGGTCGGCGCGGCGGTGCTCGCGCCGCTGCGCCACCCGCTGCTGCTCGCCCGCGAGCTCGGCACCCTCGACCTGATCTCCGAGGGCCGGCTGGTCGTCCAGCCGAGCGTGAGCTGGAGCAAGGACGAGTACGCCGCGCTCGGCGTACCGTTCCGCGAGCGCGGCAAGATCCTCAGCGAGCAGCTCGAGGTGATGAAGCTCGTCTTCGAGCAGTCGCCGGCCACCCACCACGGCGACTACTTCGACTTCGAGGACATCTACCTCGAGCCGAAGGCGTTCCGGCCCGAGGGGCCGCGGATGTGGTTCGGCGGCCAGAAGGCGCACGGCGCCGTCGTCGAGCGGATCGTGAAGTACGGCCACGGCTTCCACCCGTTCGGTCGCCCCACGGCGGAGGATCTCCAGGTCATCCGGGACGCGATGGCCGAGGCCGGGCGCGACATGGCCGAGCTGGAGATGGTCGGCGGGGTGCGCTACTCGTTCCCCGACGAGCACTCGCCGGCCGACCTGGGGGAGTCGATGGACTCGATCCCCGAGCAGCTCGAGCAGGGGTTCACCACCATCTGCATCAAGCCGTCGATGTACATCGACGACCAGAGGGACATGGAGGCGTTCTGCAAGGACGTCATGAAGCGGGCGGAGGCGATGGGCTGATGACGGACACCGCCACCGCGGGCAAGCGGCTGCTGCTGGTCGGGCACGACTACCTGGCGGCCGGCGGCATCGAGGACCGCTTCACCGAGCGAGGCTACGAGGTCGAGCGCATCCAGGTCGTCCCGCCCGAGCGCTTCGACGACCCGGGCGTCGACGTCGAGCTCCCGGACCCGCGCGAGTACGACGCCGTGCTCGTGCTCGGCGCCCGCTGGAGCGCCTACAGCGACACCGTCGCGTCCTGGGTCAAGCCCGAGACGGAGCTGCTGCGCACGGCGGACGAGTCCGGCGTACCCGTCTTCGGGATCTGCTTCGGCGCCCAGATGCTCGCCCAGGCGCACGGAGGCGAGGTCGTGGCCTCGCCCGCGCCGGAGATCGGTCCGCACGTCGTGTCCGGCGTACCCGCGGTCGCCGGGATCTGGACGCAGTGGCACTACGACAAGTTCGTGCCGCCGGCCGACGCGACCGTCGTCGGGTCCAACGCCGCGGCGCCCCAGGCGTTCGTGCTGCGCCGCAACCTCGCCGTGCAGTTCCACCCCGAGGTGGACGCCGAGAGCGTCCGGGGCTGGCTCGAGGACGGCGGCGCGGAGCTCGCCCGTGAGCGCGGGCTCGACCCCGAGGTGCTGATCGAGCACATCGGCTCCCTCGACGCGGACGTGCGGGTGCGGGCCGCCGCGCTGGTCGACTACTTCCTCGACGAGGTGGCAGCAGGGTGACGGGGAGGGTCGTCCTCGTCACCGGCGGGGGCACGGGCATCGGCGCCGCCGTCACCCGGCTGCTCGCCGCAGGCGGCGACCAGGTCGTCATCTGCGGACGTCGCGAGGCGCCGCTGCGTGCGGTGGCCGACGAGACCGGCGCCCACGTGGTCGTGGCCGACGTCAGCGAGGCCGCGGGTGTCGCCCGGGTCGTCGACGACACCGTCGCCACCTTCGGCCGGCTCGACGGGCTCGTGGTCAACCACGGGATCATCCACGTCGGGCGGGTCGACGAGGTCACCCCCGAGCAGTGGGACGACACCATCCGGGTCAACCTGACCTCGCCCTTCCTCCTGGTCCGGGCGGCCCTCCCGCACCTGCTGGCCGCGCGCGGCTCGGTCGTCGCGGTGTCCTCCGTCGCCGCGCTGCGGGCCAGCGACGGGATGGCGGCGTACTCCGCCAGCAAGGCCGGCCTGCTCCTCCTCACCCAGTCCCTGGCCGTCGACCACGGCCGCGACGGGCTGCGTGCCAACGCGATCTGCCCCGGCTGGACCGCCACCGAGATGGGCGACATGGAGATGGCCGAGCTCGGCAAGGAGCGCGGCATCTCCACCGACGACGCCTACCGGCTCGCCACCGCCGTGGTGCCCCAGCGCCGCGCCGCCCACCCCGACGAGATCGCCGCGACCGTCGGCTGGCTGCTGTCCGACGCGGCGTCGTACGTCAACGGGGTGGTGCTGCCCGTCGACGGCGGCTCCTGCGTCGTCGACCCCGGCACCCTCGCCCTCGACCCCCGCGTGTCCGTCGACCTCTCCTCCCCACGCCACCAGGAGTCCTGATGAGCAAGTACGCCGTCCGCAACCCCGCCACCGGCGAGGTCGTCGAGACCTACCCGACCGCCACCGACGCGGAGGTCGCCGCCGCGGTCACCGCAGCCGCTGCCGCCCACGAGACCTGGGGCCGCCAGACGTCGGTCGCCGAGCGTGCCGCGGCGATCGCCCGGGTCGCCGAGCTGCACCGCGAGCGGGCCGACGAGCTCGCCGAGGCGATCAACCTCGAGATGGGCAAGGCGCTCGGCGCCGCCAAGGGCGAGGTGCTCTTCTCGGCCGACATCTACCAGTACTACGCCGACCGTGCCGAGAGCCTGCTCGCCGACCAGCCGATCGAGCTGCTCAGCGGCGAGGGCCACGCCCTCGTCCGCCGCCAGTCGGTCGGCGCGCTGCTGGGCATCATGCCGTGGAACTACCCGGTCTACCAGGTTGCCCGCTTCGCGGCACCCAACCTGCTGCTGGGCAACACCATCGTCCTCAAGCACGCGGCCCAGTGCCCGCGCTCGGCTGCGCTGCAGGCGCAGATCTTCGTCGACGCCGGCCTGCCCGAGGGCGCCTACGTCAACGTCTACGCCACCAGCGACCAGATCGCCGGCGTCATCGCCGACCCGCGGATCCACGGCGTCTCGCTGACCGGCTCCGAGCGCGCCGGCTCGATCATCGGCGAGCTCGCCGGCCGCCACCTCAAGAAGTGCGTCCTCGAGCTCGGCGGCGCGGACCCGTTCGTGCTGCTCTCCACCGACGACCTCCCCGGCGCGGTCGACGACGCCCTGTCCGCCCGGACCGGCAACGTCGGCCAGGCCTGCAACGGCGCCAAGCGCTTCGTCGTCGTCGACGAGCTGTACGACGCCTTCGTCGGCCTGCTCAACGACAAGATCGCCACCGCCGGCAACGCAGCCCCGCTGTCCTCGGTCGGTGCGGCCGAGGAGCTCGCCGGACAGGTCGCAGCTGCCGTCGACGCCGGCGCCAACCTGGTCTCCGCCGGCGAGCGCGACGGTGCCTTCCACCCGGTCGGCGTCCTGACCGACGTCACGCCCGACAACCCGGCCTACCACCAGGAGTTCTTCGGCCCGGTCGCCATGGTCTTCCGCGCCGCCGACGAGGCGGACGCGATCCGGATCGCCAACGACACGCCCTACGGCCTCGGCTCGTACGTCTACACCACCGACCCCGAGCAGGCCGACCGCGTCGCCAGCGCGCTCGAGGTCGGCATGGTGTTCGTCAACGGCGTCGGCCTGGAGGCCGTCGAGCTGCCCTTCGGCGGCGTGCGGCTCTCCGGCTACGGTCGTGAGCTCGGCACCCTCGGCATCGACGAGTTCGTCAACAAGAAGATGATCCGGGTCGCCCGCTGAACCGGGGGATCAGCACTCGATCACGTTGACGGCGAGGCCGCCGAGCGAGGTCTCCTTGTACTTGGTGGCCATGTCGGCACCGGTCTCGCGCATGGTGGCGATGACCTGGTCGAGCGAGACGACGTGCTCGCCGGCGCCCGCGAGCGCCATGCGCACGGCGTTCACCGCCTTGACCGCGGCCATCGCGTTGCGCTCGATGCAGGGGATCTGCACGAGGCCGCCGACGGGGTCGCAGGTCAGGCCGAGGTTGTGCTCCATGGCGATCTCGGCGGCGTTCTCGACCTGGGCGGGGGTGCCGCCCAGGACCTCGCACAGGCCGGCGGCGGCCATCGAGGAGGCCGAGCCGACCTCGCCCTGACAGCCCACCTCGGCGCCCGAGATCGAGGCGTTGCGCTGGTAGAGGCTGCCGATCGCTCCGGCGGTCAGCAGGAAGCGGCGCACGCCGTCCTGCTTGTCGCCGTCGGCGCCGGGGCACAACCGCACGTAGTAGTGCAGCACCGCCGGGATGATCCCCGCCGCCCCGTTGGTCGGTGCGGTGACGACCCGGCCGCCGCCGGCGTTCTGCTCGTTGACGGCGAGCGCGAACAGGTCGATCCAGTCGAGGGTCCGCAGCGGGTCGTTCCCGGCGTCCTCGGAGAGGCGGCGCAGCAGCGCGGGAGCGCGACGCCGCACGCCGAGGCCACCGGGCAGCACGCCCTCGGTGCGACACCCCGTCTCGACGCACTCCTGCATCACCGCCCACACCCGGTCGAGGTGGTCGAGCACCTCCTCCTCGGGGCGCACCGCCCGCTCGTTGGCGAGCACGACGTCGCTGATCGCGAGGCCGCGCGAGGCGCACAGCGCGAGGAGGGCGGCGCCGGAGGCGAAGGGGTAGGGCACGTCCGCGTCGGCGACGGCCGCGGGGGCCGGCTCGTCCTCGTCGACGACGAACCCGCCACCGACCGAGTACGACGTGGTCTGCCGCAGCACGGCCCCGCCGGCGTCGTACGCCGTGAACCGCATGCCGTTGGGGTGCCTCGACAGCGTCGTGCGGGCGTCGAGGACCAGGTCGGCGGTGGGGGAGAAGCGGATCTCGTGCCGGCCGAGGAGGCAGAGCCGCTCGCGGTCGCGCACCCGGTCCAGGACCGTGTCGGCCAGGTCCGGGGCGACGGTCTCGGGCTCGTGTCCCTCCAGGCCGAGGAGCACGGCACGGTCGGTGCCGTGCCCCCGGCCGGTGGCCGCGAGGGAGCCGTACAGCTCCACGCGGACGGCGACGGCCCCGCCGAGCAGGTCGTGTTCGGCGAGGGCCGTCACGAAGCGCCGCGCCGCCCGCATCGGTCCGACCGTGTGGGAGGAGGAGGGGCCGATGCCGATGCTGAAGAGGTCGACGACGCTGACAGCCACGACGGGGGTCAGCCGCCCAGGCCGAGGGCGACCTCGGCGATCGCCGTCGCGACGACGAACGAGGCGGCGAACGAGACCAGGCCGACCGGGACGATCCGCCATCCGATCCGGCGCAGCATCGGGGCGTCCTTGCCGAGGCCGAGGCCGGCGAGCACCAGGACCGGGGTGGTCAGCGCGAGGAACTCGATCGGCGTGGTGACCTTCGCGACCACGTCGGCCACCGGCGACCACTCGCTGCCCAGGAAGGCGCCGATCGTGGTGAGGCCGATGATGGGGGAGAGCCCGACGACCTTCTTCAGGCCCAGCGAGACCAGCACCAGCGCGGCCATGAGCGCGAAGCCGGCGAGCATCGCCGGGTCGAAGCCGCCGTGGAAGACGACCGCGGAGGCGAGGAAGAGGACCAGCACGATCGCCAGCGAGGGGAGCACGGGCGCCTGGTCGGCGGGGTCCTCGTCCACGGTGACGCGAGCGGCGGCGGGGGCGGCGGTCTCGGGGCCGGAGGCGGGGGCCGCCGCAGCCTGCCGGCGGGTGAGCAGCCGGTAGAAGCGCTCGGCGGCCGGGAGGGCGACGTACATGCCGACGTAGAGGCCCAGGACGGTCGTGATCAGGTTCGACACCGCGGCCAGGGCGAGGATCTGGTCGGCCCGCGCGGGGAACTCCGCGGCGATCGCGGCCGACGAGGCGGCCATGACCGACCCGGAGCCGACGCCCGCACCCATCGCGAGCGCCAGCGGGTCGAAGATGCCGGCACCGGCGAGTGCGGTGGCGATCAGGGTGACGTAGAGGGCGCCGACGACGGTGCCGAAGACGTACATCGACAGCACGCCGCGGTACTCGTCGGAGTCGGCGCCGTACTTGTCGCCGACGATCGCGAACGAGCCCTCGCGGTCGATCGAGAAGCAGGCGCCGACGGTGGCGCGACCCATCTTGAGGGCGACCGCGATCGGGAGCGAGAAGAGCACGGTGCCGAACAGGTGGCCGAGCTCCTGCAGCAGCAGCGCCGGGCCGGCGTCGAGCAGGACGGGGATGTTGGCGCCGACGACGAACGCGAGCCGGGCGCCGAGCAGCAGCACGGCGAGCCCGACCAGCTGGGTGGCGTGGCGCTGGACGGCGACGGGCAGCGGCTTGACCTTCTGCATGCTGACCACGCCGCCGAGCAGGATGCCCCAGATCAGCGGGTAGAGCGTGACGGTGCCGATGCCGAGGTCGATGGTGTGGTCACCGACCAGCTCGGCGACGACGGTGAGGACGAGGGCGATCGCGGCGAGCGGTCCCAGGCGACGCAGGAGCCGGGAGCCGGACGAGGACGCGGTGCCGGCGGTGGCCGACGGACGGGTGGTGATCATGACCGGTTCTCCTGGGAAGCGGCGGGGCGGGGGTACGGCGACCGGGCGGCCTGCTCCGCGAGGAGCTCGGCACGCACGGCGGGGTCCTCGGCGACGGCCACGACGGTGCGGGCCATGGCGAGGGCGGCGTCGACCACGGTGCGGTCGGCGGCGGGGCTGATCGCGTCGGCGGCGAAGCCGTGGGTGTGCGGGCTGTGCTCGCTGCCGGCCACGGCGACCATCGGGTGGATCGAGGGCAGGTACTGCGAGACGTTGCCCATGTCGGTGGAGCCGCCGGCGAGCTTGCTCTCGGTGTGCACCTCGCGGCCGAGGTCGGTGAGCGCGGCGGTGAACGGGGCCCCGAGGCGGGCGTCCTGCAGCAGGGGGGCGTACTCCGGCTCGGTGGGCTCGATCGCCAGGCTGCAGCCGGTGGCCAGCGCGCCCGCCTCGAAGCAGGCGCGGACCCGCTCGACGAGGCGGGCCTGCGCCTCGACGTCGAACTCGCGGACCTCGAAGTCGACGACGACGCGCTCGGGGATGATGTTGGTGACCTTGCCGCCCTCGCTGACGAACGCCGCGACCCGCGCGGTGGCGGGCAGCTGCTGGCGCAGCAGGCCGATCGCGACCTGGCTGACCACGGCGGCGTCGGCGGCGTTGACGCCGAGGTGCGGCGCGGCGGCTGCGTGGGACGGCGTACCGGTGAAGGTCGCGGCGAACCGGGCGACGCCCTGGCTGGTGGCCGAGGACGGTGCGACGTCGGTCGGCGCCGGGTGCACCATGAGCGAGACCGTCAGGTCGTCGAAGCAGCCGGCCTCGAGCATGAGGACCTTGCCGCCGCCGTGCTCCTCGGCCGGCGTGCCGAGCACCTTGACGGTCAGGCCGAGCACATCCGCGACCTCGGCGAGGCCCAGCGCGGCGCCGACGGCGCTCGAGGCGATGATGTTGTGGCCGCAGGCGTGGCCGATCTCGGGCAGGGCGTCGTACTCGGCACAGATGCCGACGACCAGGTCGCCGCTGCCGTAGGACGCCACGAACGCGGTCGGCAGCCCGGCGACGCCGGTCTCGACGGCGAAGCCGGCGCCGGCGAGCAGGCCGCTGACGGCAGCCGCTGCCCGGTGCTCCTCGAAGGCCAGCTCGGCGTAGCCGTGCACCTCGTGGCTGAGGGCGACGAGCCGCTCGCCGGCGGCGCGGATCGCGCGGTCGGCGCGGGGACCGGCGGCGAGGTCCGTGGTGAGGCTGGTCATCGGGGCTCCTCCTGCGGTGGGGCTGTGATCTGGGTCATGCGGTGGATCCACGATGCGAAGGGGATGCGGAGGGCGCCGAAAAATTGCATGATTCCGTCATGAGCGTCGACGATGCGCGCGGATCCGTCAGCCTGTCGGAGCTGGACCTGAGGATCGTCCACGCGCTGCAGATCAACCCGCGGGCGTCCTGGGCGCAGCTGGGCGGCCTGCTCGGCGTCGACCCGTCGACCGCGGCCCGCCGCTGGGCGCGCCTGGTCGAGCACGGAGCCGCGTGGGTCTCCTGCCAGCCGCTGCAGGACCTCGACCCGGCGCTGGCCCTGATCGAGGTGACCGCGCAGCCCGGCCGGGTGCTCGACGTGGCCGCCGACCTGGCCGCCGATCCCGAGTCGATGACCATCGACGTCGCGGCGGGCACCCGCGACCTGCTCGTGACCGCCGCCTGCGCTGACGAGGCCGCCCTCGCGTCGTACCTCCTCGACCGGGTGGCGCAGGTCCCGCACGTCGCGGGGGTGCGCAGCCATCACGTGGTGCGCGCCTACACCGAGGCCAGCCGGTGGCGGCTGCGCAGCCTGACCCACGACCAGGAGCAGCGCGTGGCCGCGACCCTGCCGACCGTCACCGAGGCCGCGCGGGTGCACGTCGCCGGACCGATCGACCAGGCGCTGGTCGCGGTGCTGTCCGAGGACGGACGCCAGTCGTACGGCGAGGTGGCCGCCCGGGTCGGCGCGAGCGAGAGCACCGTGCGGCGCCGGCTCAACGCCCTGGTCGGCTCGGGTGTGCTGCGGCTGCGCTGCGAGGTCGCCCGCGGGCTCACCGAGTGGCGCACCTCGGAGTGGTTCTTCCTGCGGGTGCCGCCGGACCGGATCGACGAGGCGGGGCAGCTGCTGGCCGCCGTGCCCGAGGTGCGGGCGGTGCTCTCCGCGGCCGGGCCCTCCAACCTGCTGGTCGCCGCGTGGCTGCGCAGCATCGCCGACGGCCAGCGGCTGGAGACCCAGCTGCTGCGGCGGCTGCCGCACGTCGAGGTCGCCGACCGGAGCGTGGTGATGCGGCCCTACAAGCTGGTGGGCCGGCTGCTTGACGCGGCGGGCTTCGCGACGGGCGTCGTACCGCTCGACCTGGGGTCCGCGCCGACCAGGCGCAGCGCCAGGTCGGAGTAGTAGTCCCCGATCTGGTCGGGCGTCCACTCGCCGTCCTCGCGGTACCAGCGGGCGATGTCGATGCTCAGCGATGCCAGGGCGGTCGCGGCCAGCGCGGGGTCGGGGGTGTCGAAGGCGCCGGCCGCCACTCCCTCGCGGACCAGGTCGCGCAGTTCGCGGTCGATGCTCGTGCGCAGCTCGTCGACGACGGCGCGGTGCTCGTCGCTGAGCGCGGCGAGCTCGTAGTTGAGGATCCGCGCCACCGTGTGGTGGTGGGCGTGGTAGGCCGCGAAGGCCCGTCCCACCGCCGCGACCTGTGCCACCGGGTCCGGCGCGGCTGCGCGAGCCTCGCGGACCACGTCGAGCGCCTGCTGGTGGCCCTGGCAGGAGATGAGGAAGAGCAGCTCCTCCTTGGACCTGTGGTGCACGTAGACCGCCGCCGGGCTCATCCCGGCCGCGCCCGCGATGTCACGCGTGGTGGTGCCGTGGAAGCCCTTCTCGGAGAACGCCGTCACGGCCGCCTCGAGCAGCCGGGCGCGGGTGGCGTCGGCGCGGGAGGGGGTGGTGGTCATCGTCACTCCCTGGGTGGGTCGGTGGTCGGGTCGGGGGTCTTGACGGCTCCCCGTCGGTCCGGGCACACTCAGGCTACACGCTAAGCAAGCGCTTAGTAACCTCCATCGACACGACGAGGCAGGCACGTGAGCACCAGGTTCGAGGGCAAGACCGCGATCGTCACCGGAGCGAGCCGGGGGATCGGCCTCGCGATCGCCGAGCGGCTCGTCGCCGACGGCGCGCGGGTCGTCATCACCGGCCGCGGCAAGGAGGCCCTCGACGAGGCCGTCCTCGCCCTCGGCGGTCCGTCCGTGGCGCTCGGCGTGGCGGGCCGGGCCGACGACGCGGAGCACCAGGCCGACGTCGTACGCCAGACGATCGAGACGTTCGGCAGCGCCGACCTGCTCGTCAACAACACCGGCATCAACCCGGCGTACGGCCCGATGATCGAGCTCGACCTCGACGCCGCCCGCAAGATCGTCGAGGTCAACTGCCTGGCCACCCTCGCCTGGACCCAGCGGGTCCACGCCGCCTGGATGAAGGAGCACGGGGGCGCCGTCGTCAACGTCTCCTCGGTCTCCGGGGTCAAGCCCGCTCCCGGCATCGGGATGTACGGCGCCAGCAAGGCCATGCTGATCTCGATGACCGAGCTGCTGGCCGTCGAGCTCGGACCCGACATCCGCGTCAACGCCGTCGCGCCGGCGGTCGTGAAGACGAAGTTCGCGACCGCGCTCTACGAGGGCCGCGAGGCCGACGTCGCCGCCCAGTACCCGCTCAAGCGGCTCGGCGAGCCCGACGACATCGGCAGCGTCGTCGCCTTCCTGCTCTCCTCCGACGCCGCCTGGCTGACCGGCCAGACCGTGGTCGTCGACGGCGGCGTCACGCTGACCGGGGGCGTCGAGTGAACCCGCCGGGCCTCGACCTCGACGCACTCGGCGCCTGGCTGCCGACCGCGGTCCCCGGCGCCGGCTCGTCGCTCACCGCCGAGCTGATCGCCGGCGGCAAGTCCAACCTGACCTTCGTCGTCACCGACGGCACTGCGCAGTGGATCGTGCGCCGCCCGCCGCTGGGCCACGTGCTCGCCACCGCCCACGACATGGGACGCGAGTACCGCGTCATGTCGGCCCTCCAGGGCACGCCGGTCCCCGTCCCGCGCACCTACGCGTTCTGCTCGGACCACGCGGTGATCGGGGCCGACTTCTACGTGATGGAACGGTGCGCCGGCACGCCGTACCGGCGCGCGTCGGCGCTCGCCGAGCTGGGAGCCGAGCGCACCCGGGCGATCTCGCAGGACCTCGTCGACATCCTCGCCGCCCTCCACGCCGTCGTGCCCGAGGAGGTCGGGCTCGGCGACTTCGGCCGGCCCGAGGGCTTCCTCGGTCGCCAGGTCGCCCGCTGGAAGAAGCAGCTCGACGCCTCCCGCACCCGCGACCTGCCGGCCGCCGACGAGCTGCACCGCCGGCTCGCGGCGTCGGTGCCCGCCGAGTCGGCGACCGGCATCGTGCACGGCGACTTCCGCCTCGACAACGTGCTGGTCGACACCGCCGACGGTGCCGACCGGGCGAGCGCCGTGCTGGACTGGGAGATGGCCACCCTCGGCGACCCGCTCACCGACCTCGCGCTCATGCTCACCTACCACCGCCTCGCCGAGTCGATCGGTCAGGCGGTCGCCGACGCCTCGACCGCGCCGGGCTTCCTGTCCGAGGACGAGATCGTCGCGCGGTACGCCGCCGCCAGCGACCGCGACCTGTCCGGCTTCGGCTGGTACCTCGGCCTCGCGGCCTTCAAGCTCGCTGCCATCCTCGAAGGCATCCACTACCGCTTCCTCGCCGGCCAGACCGTCGGTGAGGGGTTCGACGACATCGGCGCCGCGATCCACCCGCTGCTCGACGCCGGCCTCACCGCAATGAAGGAGAACTGATGGACTTCGGATTCGACGCCCGCACCGAGGAGCTGCGGGCCACGATGCTCGCCTTCATGGACGAGGTCGTCCACCCCGCCGAGGCGGTCTTCGAGGAGCAGCTCGCCGAGCTGGACGACCCGTGGGCCTGGGACTCCACCCCGATCATCCAGGAGCTGCGGGCCGAGGCCCGCAAGCGCGGCCTGTGGAACCTCTTCCTGCCCGGCGAGCACGCGGGCGTGGAGGGCGCCGGCCTGACCAACCTGCAGTACGCCGCCCTCGCCGAGATCTCCGGTCGCAGCGGGCACCTGGCGCCGGCCGCGATGAACTGCGCCGCGCCCGACACCGGCAACATGGAGGTGCTCCACCTGTTCGGCACGCCCGAGCAGAAGAAGGAGTGGCTCGAGCCGCTGCTGAACGCCGAGATCCGCTCGGCCTTCGCGATGACCGAGCCCGACGTGGCCTCCTCGGACGCCACCAACATCGGCCTGTCCATCATGCGCGACGGCGACGAGTACGTCCTCAACGGCCGCAAGTGGTGGATCACCGGCGCGATGAACCCCAACTGCCGGATCTTCATCGTCATGGGCAAGACCGACCCGAGCGCGGACCGGCACCGCCAGCAGTCGATGATCCTGGTCCCGCGCGACACACCGGGACTGGAGGTCGTGCGTGGCATGCACGTGATGGGCTACGACGACCACGAGCACGGCGGCCACGCCGAGCTGCGGTTCACCGACGTCCGGGTCCCCGCCTCGAACCTGATCGGCGAGGAGGGTGGCGGCTTCGGCATCGCCCAGGCCCGCCTCGGGCCCGGCCGGATCCACCACTGCATGCGCTCGATCGGCATCGCCGAGCGCGCCATCGAGCTGATGTGCGAGCGCGCCGAGTCGCGGGTCGCGTTCGGTCGCCCGATCGCCGACCAGGGCACGGTCCGCACCTGGATCGCGGAGTCGCGGGTCAAGCTCGAGCAGCTGCGGCTGCTGGTGCTGAAGACCGCGTGGCTGATGGACACGGTCGGCAACAAGGGCGCCCACACCGAGATCCAGGCGATCAAGATCGCCACCCCCGAGACCGTGCAGTGGATCCTCGACAAGGCCATCCAGGTCCACGGCGCGGGCGGTCTCTCGCAGGACTTCCCGCTGGCCAACATGTACGCCGGGATCCGCACCCTGCGCTTCGCCGACGGCCCGGACGAGGTCCACAAGAACGCGCTGGCCAAGGCCGAGCTGCGCCGCCAGGCGGCGCGGCGCGAGGCACGCTGAGCGACCGATATCCACAGCGGGGCCTGGCGACCCCTTCCCGATCGGACCACGGTGGCCTACGGTGCTGCCAGCCAGAAGCAGTCCTATCTCGGGGGAGTCGCCATGGCCCTGCTGCAGCCACCCGTCGTGGTGGCGCCGGCGTCGGACGACGTCGTCGCGCGCCTCGACGAGGACCTGCGCGCCGCCGTGCGCCGGGACGGGATCGGCCCGCAGCGCGAGGTGGCCGCCGTACGCCGCCTCGCGACCGGTCTGGTCCGTGATCACGACGAGCGCAGCCTGACCGGGATGGTCGCCCCGGTGGCCGACCCGGACGCGCTCGTGGCCGAGCTGGTGGCCCGGGTGGCGGGCTTCGGGCCGCTGCAGCCGTTCCTCGAGGACCCGACGGTGGAAGAGGTCTGGATCAACAGCCCGGACCGGGTGTTCGTGGCGCGTCACGGGCGCCACGAGCTGACCAACCTGGTGCTGACCGAGGCGCAGGTCGCCGAGCTGGTCGAGCGGATGCTGAAGTCCACGGGACGTCGGATCGACCTCAGCCGGCCCTTCGTCGACGCGATGCTCCCGGCCGTTATCTAACCCCCACTCGAACCTGTCTCGGTCTGCCACCCACTTGGTCGGCCACGGCGTGTCTGACAGTCTTCGCTGACCCTCGTCAATAACTTGAGGACGTGCTGGCACCCGCGAGGTTCCGAGTCGACGAGGCAGTCCTTGCGGACGGGCGATCGACCCGGGTCGTGATGGTCGACGAGGCGGACCACCTGCACCGTCCGAGCACCGACTGGCTCGCCTATCTCCAGGACATCGGCCGGTCACCCAACACCGTCAAGGACTACGGGTCACGACTCGCTTGGTACCTGTCGTGGACCGCGCAGACGACCGATTGGCGCGCAGTCGGTCTCTCGCATCTGGCGATGTGGCGTCGGACCGTGACGACCTCTCCGGTCCGCAAGACCAACGGTGAGGAGATCCTCCGCAAGCCGAGCACGGTCGCGCTGTGGATGGTGGCGGTCCGTTCGTTCTACGAGTGGGCCGATGCCCAGGGGCTCCTGACGACCGACGTCGTGGCTCGGATGACGGAGATCAAGTACTTCGCTCCCGGTACCGCGGCGGGCGGCGAGCACGGCAATCGCCGCCGGGTCCTGGTCGAAGAACTGCGTCCGACCGAACGGTCACAGATCTACACCGACCCCGAGTGGATCGACGATGCCGAGGCGAGGGATCGACTTGAGGCACTCGAACTCAACGCGCGGGACCGCTTCGTCATCGACCTCCTCTACTTCACGGGAATCCGCGCTGGAGAGGCGTTGTCCCTGTTCACCCGAGATGGCCATTTCGGTGGCGGCTCGATCGCGTTGGGCTGCCGACAGCTCGATCCCCACTTCCACGTCAAACTCGACAACCCAGTCGAGAATCGGGCTCGGTCGAAGGGATGCGTCCGCGACCTGCCGGTTTCCGAGCACCTTGTTGAGCGGTACATCGACTACGTCCTCGAACGCCAGCGGATCCTCGGAGACGACGATGGGTCGCCGCACATGCTCGTGAATCTCTACACGCCGGGGCCGCGCCGCGGTCAGGCGATGACGTACTCGGGCATCCGCAAACTGATCGACCGAGTCGGCAAGGCCATCGAGTTCGACCTCACCGGGCCGCACATGCTCCGTCACACGTTGGCGACTCGGCTGATTCGCGGCATCGACTGCGACCCACAACCGCTTGACGTCGTGCAGGTGATCCTGGGGCACCGCAGCATCTCTTCGACCCGCGTCTACTCCCACGATCTCGAAAGCGCCAAGAAGCAGTCGCTTGCCGCCATCCGTCCACGCAGCATCCAGTTGGGGGACGTGCCGTGACCCTGTCGTTGGCTTCGGACCTGCTGAGAGACCGTGTCCCGGACCGCGAGGTGTCCTGGGAGTCGTTCCTGAAGGAGCGCATCGATCGAGAGTGGCGACCGGGCGAGTTCGATTACGACCGACTGCTCTTCATCCCCGACCTTGATTCCCCACACACAAGCGGGACGATCTGCCAGCGCCCAGGGTGCGGGATCATTCTGAGCAATGACCTCACCTGCCCAGCATGTCGTTCGGAGCACCGCCGCTCGGGTACCGACCTGTCGATCAAGGAATGGCTTGCTCAGGTCGAACCGAAGGTGCGGACGTCGCCCTGTCTGGATTGCGCGGTCGCGGGTTGCCCACGGACCCACGAGCAGTTCGGCCTTTGCAACGTACACGGACAGGCATTCAAGAACTGGCGCAAGAAGCCCACCAGCGGCGAGCGCGTCGAAGACTGGATCGCCGAACGATCGCCCGTACCACTGCCCGCGAAGGCCGAATGTCTCGTCGGCGCCTGCGTCCGCACCAGCGTCATCAGTGGGCTGTGCCGGACCCACGCCAACAACCTCCGGTTGTGGCGCAAACGGAACGGCCAGGCAACCGACCTGACGATCGAGCAATGGTTGTCGAGGGAGATGGAGCCGCTGTTCGACGCGGAGAACCGAACCACGTACTCCTCTATCGGCGCGACTCCGTTCATGCTGCTCCCCGAACCGCTGCGCTGGGAGTTCCTCTACACGGTGCAGCAGCGAGACCGTGGCGGCCGTCAGCTCTCAGCGCGACACCTTCGAGGCGCGTACCTCCATCATCGGCAAGCAGGCACGACCACGGTCGTTGGAGCCAAGTCTTTCGGACGGAAGGTCGAGAGGTACCTGGCGCCGTTGATGGACGAGTGGCAACGACACGTCGACACCGCCCACCGGCAGTGGTCCGGCACCGACGACCGAGACCGGCGGCTGATCTACCTGCGCGACGTCGAGTTGCGAAAGACGCAGAGGACCGTTGGCCCGAACGCCGTCCTCGACCTTCGCAGCATCGAGCAGGACTGGATCATCGACGCCATCCACGCCTGGCTGGCCGAGGCCCCACGCGGCTACGAACTCGCCATTCAGATGCGAACGGCGTGGGTCCTCGCTTCCCGAACTCTCACCGTGCGGGGCACTCCTCTTCAGGCACTGGGCGCGCAAGACATAGACGCGATCGTCACCGCGATTCGCGAACGTTGGGACCACGAGCAGTACCAACACGCCATGATTCGAGCGGTGCGCGTGCTCCTTGAGTTCGGGCGACGACACGAGGACTTCAAGACGACGTGGTGGCAGATTCCAGCGCGCTTCGTCGTCGATCCCGCTCGACATCGGCCCAACGGCGCACATAAGCCGCGGAACGTCAGAAATGTCGACGAGCCCTACCGGTTCGTCCCGCAACCGGTGATCGAGCACGTCATGAATCACCTCCACCTTCTTGATCGACGCGACCCTTACTGGACCGCCGAGGCTCGCGCGATGATCTACCTCCACGAGCGATGCGGACGCCGAACGGGCGAGACCATCCGCTTGGTGGACGACTGCATCTCCTACGACAACGACGGTGCGCCGTACCTCGAATGGGTTGCCGGGAAGCCGCCGTACGCACCAGGCAAGCGACTTCCGATTCACCAGGAGACCCACGACGTCATCCGTCAGTGGCAAGCCATCAAACGCGAGCACGGAGTCGAGTCGAAGTGGCTCTTCCCAGCCCGGCGCGGCACAACGCTCGACAAGCACTGGGCCTACCCGTATCTAGGCGATCGCCTCGACGAACTCATCGCGGCCATCCAGGCCGAGGCCCCGCTCACCGACCCCGTCGAAGGAGTCGAAGGGAACCTCATCTACTTCGACCTGGACTCGATCGATCCCTACTCGTTTCGGCACGCATTCGCCCAAAGGTTCGCTGATGCGACCGACGCCGAGGGACGTCCCACTACCCCGCCAGACGTCCTCCAGGACTACATGGGACACAAGAACTTCAACACCACGATGGCCTACTACGAGGTGTCGGCAAAGCGCCGCAAGCAGGCCCTTCAGGCTGTGCCACCCCGGCGACTCAATCTTCATGGCCAAGCCGTCCCTGTCGACCGTGAACGCGACACCTTCACCAAGGTCGCCGTCACCCTGGGCCACTGCACCGAACCGCAGAACATTGCGGCCCATGGGCACGGCTGCATGGTCAACCACGCCTGCGAATCCTGCCCCTTCTTCCTAGTCGACCCGCTCGAACGCGACGGGATGTCAGCCAAGAGGCAAGCGATCAAGGTCCAACTGGAACGGGCACGCGCAATCAACGCTCAGCAACACCTGCTCGACCACTACGAAGCCCGCATCAAGGACTGCACGACGATCATCGATGGCATCGACGCGTACGTCGCCGGGCTCCCCGCAGCAGAACGCCAGACGATCGAGGGAGCGCTCCACCGACTCGCCGAGGTTCGACGGCTCGCAACCATGCCACGACTGATCAACCTCAGAGCAGTGTTCACCGACGGAGAACGAGCATGACGACGGCAGTGGAAGCCCTCCGCGAGCACCGGGCCCAGGAGTCTCAGCGCAAGCGCGAGTCGGTCGCCCAGGCGGTCGCTGAGATGCTGACCAGCGGCGGCGCGATCACGGTGTCGGCGGTCGCCACCCGAGCCGGGGTATCGCGCCAGTTCATCTACTCCCACCAGGACCTGTACCAAACCGTCCAGGAGGCGACCCGCGCACCCCGTCAACGTCAGGTACCCCGACAGCAGCCAGACGTCGAACTAGGGCTGCGAGCCGACCGCAACACGCTCATGACCAAGGTGAATCGCCAGAAGGCCGTCATCGAGAATCAGCAGGAGCGCATCAACGAACTCGAACAGATGCGCCGACGATGGCTCGGCGACCAACTCAGTTCCGCCACGTCGGTCGACCCCGAAGAGCACGCCGAACTGCGACTGTCATGTGATCGCTTGGTCGCCGAGAACGCACGTCTGAACCGCACGATCATCGACCTTCGACGCATCAACGAGATCCTCAAATCAGACCTGACCGCATCGCGCCAGGCACACGCAGAGGACATGGCTCAGTACTCCCAGAAACACGAGGTGAATTCCGACCCCGCTCAAGATGGGGCTGTCTCCCCCAAGACGACGCGGGCATTCAGACCCGATCGCGTGACGCAACGCAGCTGATACCGATCCGCACCGACCTCAGATCGGCGCGTGTTCCTTCAACTCGCAGCCGAGCGACTCTCGACAATCCGTCGAGTGTCTGGTTTAGAGTCACCTCACGTTGATCGGGCAACCTCGGGAGGGTTCTCATGAAGGCTAGGAAGATCGCTGCGCTCGTCGCTGTCACGCTGGTCGGCACGCTAGCCGCGACGCCCCCAGTTCACGCTTCTCCGACTCAGGTCGTTGCGGCCAAGGCAAAGGCCGATTCGGACCCCTGCGTCGCGTATGCCGAAGATTCCATCGACGGCCTCTGGAGCTGCGCGGACGGTGTCGCGTACTCGTACGACGGCGCTGGCAAGGAAGTGAAGACGAAGGTCGCGGACGCTCGCCCCAAGGGCAAGATCCGAGCGGGTTCTCGAACCGTTGGCGCCCGCACGATCGTCGATCAGTACCACGCGAACAAGACCACCACGTGGTACTACGGCAATGGCGATCAGATCCTCGGAACCATCAAGTTCACGTTCAACGTCGCGCTACACAACCACAGCGCCAACGTGTGGATGACCTACAGCTCGGCGAAGCCGGCGCGAATCACGTGGCGTACGAAGATCATGCACCACAAGACTCTTGCCTCCGACGACCGGATTTTCACCTACCCGGATGTTCACGGTTGCAGCACTGGCGTCTACAGCTGCGAGGAGTATGAGGACCGCTACGGCGACGGCTACGACGTCCTCCCTTACCAGACGGACTGGAAGGTGTACTGGGAGGCCTACGACACCTCGCTGATTGTCGGCGGCGTGACCTACCCGGGTAGTCCGAAGGCTCAGTCGGACCGCGCCACCTGCTACAAGACCGTGTCCTGCAAGTTCAAGTGAGCGGCTGGTCAGATCATGCAAGAAGCACCGTCGCTGGCTGACGTCATCGGCCCGATGCTGGGCGCGGACTTCCTGTACGCAGACGGCCTAATCTTGGAGATCACGGACGAGCATCCCCGCGGACTTGAACACCGCTTCTGGGCATACCGCACGATGTGGCGAGTCGAGCGCAGCGACGGCGTCAAGTTCATCGACTCATCGGACGGCTCTGTTACGACTGTGAACGGGCGGGTGCGGGAGCGCGGGCCCAGGCACGCCTCGGGGCTCCACCTTCCCGAGCGGATGCTGCGACCGCGGTACGCGGACATCTGGGGTCGCTCGAGCGATGACTGGAAACTCACTGGCGAGGTCGAGTCGAGTACCGACAGCCCGGGACTCGTCGGGCTTGGGATCGCCCGCATCGGCGAATCGGGGATCCGCGGGCAGGTACTCGTCGAGCGGGTCAGCGGCCGCATCGTTCGGATGGATCGGCCCGGCGCGGTCTGGGAACTGGTTGATCTCAACGAGGAGTCGGACGGCGACCCCGCGGGCCTGTTCTCGATCTGAGCCGTACCGGGCGGCGCCAAGTCGCCTGATCACGCCTCGCTGCGGAACAGACAGCGATCCGATGCGCCCGGGTGGAGGACAACCATGAGGAACAGCGACCACCTCGAACGATTGCGACAGAAGTACACCCGCCACAAGAAGGCTCGCGGGGAACGCGTTGCGCCAGGAGAGTTCCTTGAGAGCTACGTCAGCTACATGTACGAGAGCCTGCTATCGGCGCAAGCGGGCGCAGTGTCGGTACGCCGCAACGCGCGAGTCACTGACAACATCGGAGCCACCTACCAAATCGATGTCCTCTTCGAGTTCAACGTGGGCAACCTCATTCACCGGGTCGTGGTGGAGTGCAAGGACACCGCCCGCAAGACCGAGCGCGACGAAGCGATCGCCTTCGAGGGCAAGTTGCGGCACATGTCAAACACCGTCGGCGTCTTCATCTCAGTCAGCGGGTTTCAACCTAGTGCCCTGCAGTACCTCGATCAGCACGGCATCGAACATCTCGATGGAGCGAGCCTGCCGACCTTCGGAGAGGTAGTTGCGGCTCGGATACGACCGCTGATCCTGCCGTCCGAGAACGCCATGGGCCAGCCGTTCTGGGCCTTGATGCATGTGTCCGACGGCCGACCCGACGGTTCGTGGTACCGCGTGCCGGACGAACTCATCCATCGCGGCAAGGAGACGGCTGGCGATGGATGGACATTCGTTCTGTTCGACGCGCACCGTCATGCCGTGATGTTTCAGGAGACCCTGAGTCAACACGGTCTGGAGTGGGTTGTTCGCGGTATCGAACAGCCAATGCTGCGGCTCCTGACCCGCCTGGCTACGGACTCCGACATGCGATTTGGGCTTGCTGAGACCCTGGCACTCGAAGGCCGCATCTGTCTGGAGTTCACGCAGGTCCTGACTGCGGCCGAACTGGCAGGCGCCTACTTGGTCCCGCGGTACGCACCCGAGTAGACAGGCCTCGGGCGCGCAGTCGAGTACGAACGACCGAATGTCGCACCTACCCCTCGACTATCTGGGACACCAGGGTGCGAGCCTGAGCAGCCACTGCCGTGGCGCTTGCCCGATCTCGTCGCTGAACCGGCTTGGGGTGCCTGAGGCCGAGTGGCTCTGCTGGCGGGCTGTTGAGGTACTCCGCGAATCGACACCCGCTGAGGTGGACGCAGCGTTCGATGCGGGCATTGCAGTCGCGACACAGATAGCCCCGGACGATGCCCGTTTCATGATCGTGGTCGATTGCGTACGGGTAGCGCTCGCCGCAGCAGTGGCACGTGGGGCCAAGCGCATCAACGAGCAACCGACGGGTTGCGGACATCTTGTCGCTTCCGCCCAAAAAGCCCGGCCAGTGCTCCCGATCGAGCGGACACCTCGTGTTGGGCGCCACCCGGGCAGGATCGACGACGCCCGGTTCTGCAACGTCGACCATCCAGCGAACGTCCCGATGGCCATACAGGTCGGGATCACCGCCATGTGGCGTTTGGATCGTGTAGCGATCCCCGTCGCTCCAGTAGCTGACAGTCTGTTCATGGACGAGGCCTGAGCCTCTGCGTCGCCTTCGGCCTGGCAGCCCACGGCAGTCGATCCGATCGCGACGAGAGAGGTGATACCTGCCGTCCGTTCCGACGACTGCGCCGTCGGCCAATGCGATGAGAGGAGGCCCTTGCGGGCAGTGTGTGGTGAAGACCCGACGACTGTCACCGTCGAAGCGCACGATCGCGAGTGCGATTCCGAACCGCCGATCGGCTGGCAGCTCAGCCAGGTTGGCCGCGCGCGGGTATGGGTCGATCACCTGGGCATGTTGCTCGGTGAGGGCTACGCCGAAACGGGCAGCGGCGAGCCCTGTGCTGGACAGTGATTGACGACCGGCGAGAGCGCCGTAAGCGCAGATCCGGGGTCGGGGGTTAGATAATCAACTGGCACCGGCTGCACGTCGTGCTGCAGGGCATCTCCCGCGGCTTCTCGGCGGTCAACATCAGGAAGTTCGTGGTTCGCGCGACCCGCCTCGACGAGCTGGTCCAGCTCGGGACCCTGACGCCCCATGCGGCTCGTTTCCTGGAGGCGTCGGTCCGGGCCGGCCTCAACATCCTCGTCACCGGCGGCACGCAGGCCGGCAAGACCACGATGTTGAACTGCCTGGCCGCCGCGATCCCCGGCGGGGAGCGGGTGGTCTCGGCCGAGGAGGTCTTCGAGATCCGGTTCCCGCACCCCGACTGGGTCGCGATGCAGACCCGGCAGGAGGGGCTCGAGGGGACGGGCGAGGTGCGGCTGCGCGACCTGGTCAAGGAGTCTCTGCGCATGCGACCGAGTCGCCTGATCGTGGGGGAGGTGCGCTCCGAGGAGTGCCTCGACCTGCTGCTGGCCCTCAACGCCGGGCTGCCCGGCATGTGCACGCTCCACGCCAACAGCGCGCGCGAGGCGCTGACCAAGGCCTGCACCCTGCCGCTCCTGGCCGGGGAGAACATCTCGGCTCGTTTCGTGGTCCCGACCGTCGCGGCCTCGGTCGACCTGGTCGTCCACGTCGCGCTCGACCCGCACGGCGCCCGACGCGTGAGCGAGATCGTCGCCGTCCCCGGCCGGATGGAGGGCGACGTGATCGAGACCGAGCCGGTGTTCGACTGGCGCGAGGGGGCGCTGCGGCGCGGGATCGGGCTGCCGCCGCGGCTCGAGCAGTTCGAGCGGCTCGGGATCGACGTCGTCGGGCTGCTCCACGAGGCGGACCGAGAGGCGGGCTGAGCCGTGGGTGCGCTGGTCGGGCTGGGGTTCGGGCTCGGCTGCCTGCTGGTGTGGGCCGCGTTCCGGTGGCCGCGCGCGGAGCGCGCGCCCCGCTCCGACGGGCGGGTGCGACGGCTGCTGGCCGAGGCCGGGCTGCGCGAGGTGGCGCCGGGCTCGCTGGCCCTGCTGTCCGTCGGCACGGGCGTCGCCGGCTTCGTCGTCGTCCTCGGCCTCACCCGCACCGCGCCGATCGCCGTGGTGCTGGGGGCGGGGGCGGCGTACCTGCCGTGGGCCGTCGTCGCCGGTCGCGTACGACGTCGACGGCGCGAGTTCGCACAGGTCTGGCCGGAGGCGGTCGACGACCTGGCCTCCGCCGTGCGTGCGGGGATGTCGCTGCCCGACGCGGTCGCCGCGCTCGCGGTCCGCGGGCCCGACGCGTTGCGGCCCGCCTTCGACGCGTTCGCCCTCGACTACCAGGTGTCGGGCCGGTTCGGCGAGTGCCTCGACCGGCTCAAGGACCGGCTCGCCGACCCGGTCGGCGACCGCGTCGTGGAGGGCCTGCGGATCGCGCGGGAGGTCGGCGGCGGCGAGCTCGGCCGACTGCTGCGCAACCTCTCCGGCTACCTGCGCGACGACCTGCGCACCCGCGCCGAGCTCGAGGCCCGCCAGGCGTGGGCCGTCAACGGTGCCCGGGTGGCGGTCGCGGCGCCGTGGATCGTGCTGCTGGTGATGTCGACCCAGCCGACGGTGATCGAGCGCTACCAGTCGGCGGCCGGCGCGCTCGTGCTCGCCGTCGGCGCGGCGACCTGCGTGGTCGCCTACCGGCTGATGATGCGGCTGGGCCGCCTTCCCGCCGAGCGGCGGATCCTCCGGTGAGCCCCGCCGTCACCGGCGCCGTGCTCGGTCTGGTCGCCGCCCTCGGCCTGGCCCTCGTCGCCTCGCGCGCCGTCGCGATCCGCCGTCCCCGGCTCGAGGACCGGGTGCTGCCCTACGTCCGCGACCTCACCCCCGCCCGGCGTACGACCACGGCCTCGACGGGCGCACCCACGACCCTGACGCTCCTGCTCGGCCCGCTGCTGCGTCGCGCTGCCGACGGCGTCGAACGCGTGGTCGGCGGCGCGCCCTCCGTCCGGCGCCGGCTCGCCCGGTCCGGGTCGGCGCTCACGCTCCACGAGTTCCGCGTGCAGCAGGTGCAGTGGGGGCTGAGCGGGTTCGCCGTCGCGGCGGGGTACGGCGTGCTGCGCACCTGGACCCGTCCCGGCGCCCCGCTCCCGCTGTTGCTGGCCTGCGTCGGCGCGTTCGCCTGCGGCGTGCTGCTGCGCGACAACCGGCTGAGCAGCCAGGTGCGCAGGCGGGAGGCACTGATGCTCGCGGAGTTCCCGACCGTCGCCGAGCTGCTCGCGCTGAGCGTCGCCGCGGGCGAGAGTCCCGTGGGAGCACTCGACCGGGTCGTGCGCCGCAGCGGCGGCGAGCTGTCCCGCGAGCTCGGCGACCTGCTCGCCCGGATCCGCACCGGCGAGCCCGTCGCCGACGCCTTCGACCGCCTGGCCGCGACCACCGGCCTGTCCGTCATCGCCCGCTTCGCCCACGGCATCGCGGTCGCGATCGAGCGCGGCACGCCGCTGGCCGACGTGCTCCACGCGCAGGCCGCCGACGTCCGCGAGGCCGGCCGCCGCGAGCTGATCGAGCAGGCCTCGCGCAAGGAGATCGCGATGATGGTCCCGGTGGTCTTCCTCGTCCTCCCGACGACCGTGCTGTTCGCGTTCTGGCCCGGCCTGATCGGCCTGTCCCTCAGCTACTGAATCCACGCCATCTCGGGAAGGAACCACCGTGCACAAGAGGCATCACGACCAGCGAGGCGACGTGCCGGGCTGGGTGCTGATCACGATCATGACCATCTCCATCGGCGTGGCCCTGTGGGGCATCGCCCAGCCCCAGCTGGTCGGGATCCTGCAGTCGGCGCTCAACTCGGTGCGGTGAGCCGCCGCCGGCGGACGGGGTGCACGGACCGCGCCGAGCGCGGTTCGGCACTGGTCGACTTCACCCTGGTCTCGCTGCTCCTCGTCCCGCTCGTGCTCGGCCTGGTCCAGGTCGCGCTCGTGCTCCACGTCCGCGCGACCCTGGCTGCTGCCGCGTCCGAGGGCGCGCGACTGGCGGCGACCGTCGACCGCGAGCCCGGGGACGGGGTGGCGCGGACCCGGGCGCAGATCGCGGATGCCCTGGCGGGCAGGTACGCCGAGGACGTCGAGGTGCACCGGGTCCTGGTCGACGGTGCCCCCGGCATCGAGATCGTGGTGCGCGCCGAGGTGCCCGCGCTCGGCATCGGCGGGCCGGCGGTCGCGATGACCGTCACCGGCCGGGCGATCGAGGAGGACCCACGGTGAGCGGTGACGGGAGCGACGAGCGGGGGAGCGGCCTGGTCGAGATGGTGTGGCTCGGCCTGCTGCTCCTGCTGCCGCTGCTGTGGGTGGTGCTCTCGGTGTTCGAGGTGCAGCGCGGCTCGTTCGGGGTCAGCGGCGCCGCACGTGCCGCCGCCCGGGCGTACGCGCTCGCGCCCGACGACGCGGCCGGGCTGCAGCGGGCCCGCGCGGTCGCGGAGCAGGCGCTCGCCGACCAGGGGCTGCGCGGTGTTCCCCTCGACGTCACGGTCACCTGCTCGCCGTACCCCCGCGCCTGCCACAGCGGCACCTCCGTCATCACCGTGCGCGTCGCCTCCGCGGTCGACCTGCCGCTGCTGCCCGACGTGTTCGGGCTCGGCCGCCCGAGGTTCGCGCTCGACGCCCGGGAGACGGTCCCGATCGGCCGCTACCAGGAGGTCACCGGGCGATGAGGTGGTCGACCGGGAGCCGGCGCGGCAGCTCCACGCCGCTCGTCCTGGCCTTCGCCGCGATCGTGCTGCTGCTGGTCGCGGTCGTGGTCGACGCGAGTGCCGCCTACCTCGCCCGCCAGCGTCTCGACGCGCTGGCCGACGGCGCCGCGTTGCAGGGTGCCGACCTCGGTGCCCAGGGCGCCGACGCGTACGCCGGCGGGCTGGCCACCGGCGACCTCGCGATCTCGCGCGCCGAGGCCGAGGCCGCGGTCCGGTCCTACCTGCGTGCCAGCGGCGCCGCGCTCGACCACCCGGGGCTGCAGGCGACCGTGCGGGTCGACGGAGACCGGTTGGTCGTCGAGCTGGTCGCTCCCGTCGACCTGCCGCTCCACCTGCCCGGCGCGCCCGAGCAGCCGACCGTACGCGCGGTCGGCTCGGCGGTGGTCGACCCGGAGGCGGGCCCCGAGTGACCTGCGGCGGCCGGATTCGTTGAACCGCCACCAGAGTGCCGGGACCGTCGGTACTCTGCGCGAATCCTGTGCCCTCGGGCACGTGACGACTTATGGGGAGTCGATTTGATGCGTCCGCATTTCCTGGGGGCGGCACGCAGCCGTCCGGCCGTGCCGGTGCACCGGCAGCTGATCTCGGTGCTGCTGGCCGCAGCGGTGGCGCTGCTGGGCCTGGTGGCCCTGTCCGCCGCAGCCTCGCCCGCCGCGCAGGCCGCTGATCCCGCGCCCGTCCGGAACCTGGCCCCGCCGTCGATCTACGACGACCCGGACGCGCCCGACGACGGCCCGACCGTGGGCCAGCTCGCGCTCGCCCACCCCGGCGTGTGGTCGCCGACCCCCGACTCGGTGACGCTGACCTGGTACCGCTCCGGCTCGAGCGAGCCGATCGGCACCGGCGCGGTGATCGTCGTCCCGGTCGAGGCACTCGGCCAGACCCTGACGGTCAAGGCCACCGCCGCCAAGGCCGGCTACGCCCCGACCACCGTGGCCTCGGAGCCGAGCGCCGCGGTGCTGCCCGGCACACCGGCCAACTACGCCAAGCCGGCCATCTTCGGCACCCCGGAGACCGGCAGCACCGTGGTCGTCTGGGAGGGCGCCTGGTCGGTCGAGGCGACGAGCTACACGTACCGCTGGTTCCAGGAGGGCACCGCCGCCCCGATCGGCACCGGCAAGGAGCTCGTCGTCCCCGCGGCCGCCGACGGCAAGAAGCTGACCGTCGAGGTCACGCTCAAGGCGGACCACTGGAAGGACGGTGTCGCGACCTCCGACCCGGTCACCGCTCACGCGCCCGGCACCGGGCCGGTCAGGAACGTCGCGAAGCCCGCGATCAGCGAGCACCCGACCGTCGGCGCGCTCGCCGTCGCCCACCCCGGCGCCTGGGACCCGCAGGCCGACTCGGTCGACGTCGAGTGGTTCCGCTCCGGCTCCGCGAACCCGATCGGCACCGGCTTGACCATCGTGGTCCCGGCGGCCGCGCTGGGCGAGACGCTCACCGTGAGGGCCACCGCCCACAAGGAGGGCCGCGCCGATGCGGTCGTCACCTCCGCCCCGTCGGACGTCGTCGGCGACGGCACGCTGCAGAACGTCGAGGAGCCGGCGATCTTCGGCTCCCCCGTGGTCGGCAACAAGGTCGAGGCCTGGCCCGGCTCCTGGTTCCCGGCGCCCGACACCACCACCTACCGCTGGTTCGTGGAGGGTACGGCCAGCCCGGTCGGCATCGGCAAGACGCTCACCGTCCCGGCGGCCGCGGCCGGCAAGAAGCTGACCGTGGAGGTCACGGCCACCAAGGCGGCGTACGACGACGCGGTCGCCACCTCCGCCCCGGTGACGGTCACGGCCCAGGGCGCCAACCCGGTCCAGAACACCGTCGCGCCCTCGATCGAGGGCACCTTGAAGGTCGGCGAGACGGTCACCGCCGACACCGGCACCTGGAACCCGAGCGACGCCGCCAGGACCGTCGCCTGGTACCGCTCCGGTTCGCCCGACCCCATCCACACCGGACCCAGCCTCGTGGTCCCGGCCGACGCCGAGGGCGAGATGCTCGCCATCGCGGTCAAGGCCACCAAGGCCGGCAACGCCGACGGGTACGCCGTCTCCGCGCCCCAGGGCCCGGTCCTGGCGGCCGGCGCGAGCCCGGCGCTGGAGAACCTCGTCCCGCCGGCGATCACGCCGAACCCGAAGGTCGGCCAGCTGGTCGGTGCGCACCCGGGCGTGTGGAGCGCGGAGCCGGACAGCGTCACGCTGACCTGGTCCATCACGGGTGAGGCGACGTCCTTCGCCACCGGCAACTACGTCGTCGTGCCGCCCGCGGCCGCCGGTAAGACCCTCACGGTCGAGGCGGTCGCGACCAAGGCCGGCCACACGTCCGGCCAGGCGACGTCCGAGCCGAGCGACGTCGTCGCGAAGGGCACGCTGCAGCCAGCGGTCGCGCCGAAGGTCTACGGCACCCCGATGCCGGGCGCCACGGTCGTCGCGTACGACGGCGTGTGGCCTGCCGGCCCCGACTCCTTCAGCTACCGCTGGCTGGTCGACGGGTCGCCGCTGGCCGGCGCCACGACCAAGGAGCTGGTCGTCCCGGCCGGCACGACCGGCAAGCAGCTCAGCGTCGAGGTGACGGCGAAGAAGGCCGGCTACGCCGACGCCGCGCTCGAGTCCGCGAAGGTCGTGGTCGAGGCCGCGGGCACCACGGCGGTGCAGAACGTCGCGCCGCCGAAGGTCCTCGTGAACCCCGCGTCGGGCCTGCCGAAGGTGGGTGACCTCGTGGGCGCCAACGTCGGTGTCTGGAACCCCTGGCCGGCCGACTCCTCCGGCTTCGTCGTCCAGTGGTTCCGCTCCGGATCGGCACAGCCCATCGGCACGGGCGTGTTCCTCGTCGTCCCGCCCGAGGCGGCCGGTCAGCAGCTGAGCGTCAAGGTCACCGCGAAGCGCACCGGCTATCTCGACGGGTCGGCGCTCTCCGCACCGGTCACCGTCCTCACCTCGGCGCAGTCCCCGGCGTGCGGCGTGGCCAGCACCGCGCTCACCTCGGCAACGGTCGCGCAGGCCGGCGCGACCGCAGCCCTGGTCGCGGCCGAGGCCAAGGTCAGCAGGCTCAAGGCCAAGAAGAAGGCAGCCAAGCAGCTCGACATGCGGACGAAGGTCGCCCAGCTCAAGGTCAAGCTGAGGAAGGCACGGTCCGCGGTGGCGACCGCCCGCGCCGAGCTCGGCACCGCCGACGCGAACCTCGCCGCGGCGCAGGCCAAGCACACCGCCAACTGCACCTGAGGCTTCGCCCCGGACCTGTCCGGACAGCACGACGCCCCGGCCGCGAATCGCGGCCGGGGCGTCGTCGTTGCTGCGGGGAGCCGGTCAGTCGAGGACGCCGGGAGCGGCGCCCTCGTCGTCGATCCACTCCTCGCCGTCGTCGAAGAGGTCGCGGTCGCGCCCCTCCTTCTCGCCGTCGCGGCGCCGGCCACGGCCACCGGCCGCGCCCGCCGCGCCGCTGCCGCGGCCACCGGCGCCCCCTCGCCCTGCGGCGCCGCCCCGACCGCCGCCACGCGCGACCGGGCTGCCCGGCGTACCGGATCCGGTGCGGCCCAACGAGCCGGGCCCGCCCGTGCGTGAGCTCGAGCCGATCGCCCCGACGCTGCTGCCGCTCAGGCCGCGACCTGCAACCAGGCCGCGGATGCCGCGAACCAGGCCCGGGGCGCCGAAGACGCCGGCTGCCGCGCCGCCGAGGACGGCAGGCCCGACACCGTGGTCGCCGCCGGAACCACCCGGACCGCCATGGCCGCCCGGGCCACCGGGGTGGCCGGGATAGCCGGGGTCGTGCGGTCCACCGGGGTAGCCCGGGTAGCCGGGGTCGTGCGGTCCGCCGGTGTGGCCGGGGTCGTGCGGTCCGCCGGTGTGGCCCGGGTCGTGCGGGACGTGGACATCGGGGTGGTCGGGCTTGCCCGTGCCGATCCAGGTGCCGACCGGGGTGGAGCGCGGCGGCGGCTGGTAGCGCGGGCCGACCGGTCCGGGGTCGCCACCGCCGTCCCCGACCGGGACCTTGGGCTCGCCCTTGATCTCCTTGAGCGCGGTGACGGTGGTGGCGTACTCCTTGAGGAGCGTCTCGACCTTCTGCCGGGCGTCCTCGTCAGCGTCGTTGACCGTCTTGGTGTCGGTCTTGTAGGTCTCGTTCTTGGCCGCCCAGTCGTTCAGCTCCTCCGTCGTGGCGCCGGTGCCGGGCGCCGGGCCGGGGTCGAGGGGAGTCACGGTCGGGGCGCCGTCGGCAGCCTTCTCCGCCGCGGTCATCGCGGGGTAGGCGGCGGCGAGGGCGGTGGCGACGCCCGAGATCTGGCTCTGCCGCTCGCCGACCCTCTTGGCCGCCTCCTGGAAGGCCGTTCTCGCCTGCTCGAGGATCGCCTCACCGCCGATGTTCGTCGTGGGCATCGCCGTGGCGGCTCCGTCGAGCGCCTCGTGGATCAGGACCAGTGAGTCCGCGGTCAGCTGCCAGGAGGTCTGCGCGGTGCTGATCGCGTCGCTGGACATGCCCTGCCGGCGGTGCTTCAGGTCGTTGAGATGCTGCTTGCCCATCAGTAGGTCACCCCGTCGTCGTCGTTGTCGGTGTTCACGCCGAGATCGAGACCCTGGGTGCGGGCCAGGGCCTTCTGGAGGTCGGCCTCGGCCTGCTCGTCGGTCTCACCGATCACCGCCTGCGCCGCGAGGATCGCACTCTGGAAGGCACCGAGGTCGCTGCGCATCTCGACGAGGGAGTCGACGATGACGCCGTGGGCGCGCTTGTGCTCCGTCGCGATGACCCACGACTCGTGGCCCTGCCCGTACGACCCGGCTGGTACCGCCCCCTTGTCGGGGAAGTCGAGCTCCTGGAGCGCCTTGATCTGCTGGTCGAGGAGGTCGTAGACCGCCTGGACCTCCTTCTTGAGGACGAACAGCACGGCGCCCTGGAGTCCCGTGAGGATGGGCACCGTGAACACAGGGGCGAAGATCGGCGTGGAAGCAGGTGCATCGGGAAGCATGGGCGTGGTCCTTCGTGGTCCCGAGGATGGTCGTGCCCGGACGGCTACCCAACCGTGGAACCGCCCAAACGGTGATGTCAGACTGGGGCCCCTCATCGTGACAGGAGCGCAGTGGTGACCATCTCTCGGGCGCTGCGGCTGATGCCGGCAGTCGTGTTGGTTCTCGGCCTGACGGCGTGCACGGACGACGACCCAGGTTCCGGGAAGGGGACGCCCGCCTCGAGCGCGGCCGAAACGACGGCCGGCACGTCGGAGACGACCTCGACCGCTCCGGAGACGCCGTCGGTGGAGCCGGCGACGGGCAAGGAGCTCAGCGTCGCCACCGTGAGCATGCGGCTGACCGACTCGCCCGGTTGGTCAGTGACCGAGACTGCGGTGATCGTGGTCGCGTCCCTCCACCCGGACACGGGCGGAACTCTGAACGTCACCGTGCAGGACGCCCCGAACCTGCCGGGGCGAGACACCGACGACAAGGCCGAGTCCTTCGAGCGGACGTTGTCCACGGAGCCGGCGGCGCCCAAGCGGGTCGAGAACCGGGTCGTGGACGGGGTGGACTGCTTCGTCCTCGACGGGCGCAACGACGACATCCACCACTACGTCGTCGGTGCCGTGGTCGGAGACCAACTCTTCCTGCTCCAGTTCCGGGTCCCGGCCGGGCTTGCCGACGGCGACCAGATGATCGAGCAGATGCTGGCCTCGGTCGACATCAAGGGCGCGTAGGCCTCCCAGCAGGCAACGAGGGGCGCGTCCGGTGTGGACGCGCCCCTCGCTGTTCGTGCTACCGCCGGGTCAGCGGCCGCCGCCGTGGTCGGTGGCCGGCTGGTAGTTGGCGTTGCCGGCGAAGGTCACGGTGAAGCCGTCGGCGTTGACGTACGCCGGGATCGCCGGCGGCACCTTGCACTTGGCGTACCCGTTGGCGTCGGTCACCGCGCGGCAGATCTCGAGGTACCCGGCCGACACCGTGGTGTTGGTCGAGAACACCAGCGTCTGCCCGGCGAGCGGCTCGTTGCGCGGGCCGCGCAGCGTGGCCGTGACCTCGCGGACCGTGAACAGCTGCGAGTTGATCACCTTGAGGTCGTCGAGGTGGGTGGCTGCGCGCTGCACGACCTGGCTCAGCTCCGGCGAGGTGGCACCGGCCCGGCTGGCGTCACCCGAGTAGGTCGCCGTCAGGGCGTAGGTGCCGGCGGCCAGGCCGTCGACGTCGAGCGTCGCCACCTGCTGCCCGTCCACGGTGGCCAGGGTCGCCGTGCCGAGGACGTTGTTGCCGGAGCGGAAGGTCACCGTGCCGGTCGGCTTGCCGGGGGCCGGCGCGCTGTCGGACACGATCGCGCTCAGCGTCACCCGGTCGCCGTACGACGAGGGGTTGGCGCTGGACGCGATGCCGACCACCGTCACGCCGGCACCGATCACCTGCGAGGTCGACTCGGTGGAGCCCTCGAAGGTCACGCTGCCGCCGTACGACGCCCGGACCTCGTGGGTGCCGGGTGCCAGCGTGGCCGTGGCGAACGTGGCGGTGCTGGTGTTCGCCGCAGCGGCCGGCGTCAGGCTGGTCGCGCCGAGCAGGGTGGTGCCGTCCCAGAACTGCACCACGCCGGTCGGCTTGCCGGTGGCCGGAGCGACCGCACGGACGGTGGCGGTGAAGGTCACCGTCTGGCCGGCGTCGGCCTCGGCGTCGTCGGAGCTCAGCTCGGTGGCGGTGCCGGCCTTGACGACGCTCTGGCCGTTGCCCTGGTCGAGCAGTCCGGTGCTGGCGACGAACCGCGGCTCACCGCTGTAGACCGCCGAGATCCGGTAGGTGCCCGGCGACAGGTTGGCGAAGTCGGGGCTGGTGGCGGCGCCGTCGACGAGGGTCACCGGGGCGCCGAGGGCGGCTCCGTTGACCTTGAACTGCACCGATCCGGACGGGACGCCGGCGCCCGGCGCCACCGGGCTCACGGTCGCGGTGAAGCGGACCGCGGCCCCGGGCGGGGACGGGTTGGCCGTCGACGAGACGACGGTCGAGGTCTGGGCCCGCTGGACCTTCTGCGCGACCGAGCCGTTGCTGCCCGTGAAGCTGTCGTCGCCGTCGTACGTCGCGACGACGGCGTGCTGGCCGACGGAGAGCGAGTCGACGGTGATCGACGCGATGCCGCCGGTGGCCGAGCCGACCGGGGCCGAGCCGAGGACGGCGTCCCCGTCGGTGAAGGTGACGGTGCCCGAGGGCGAGCCGGCGCCCGGCGCGAGCGCGCCGACGGTGGCCGTCAACGTCACCGGCTGGCCGAAGACCGCGACCGGGGCGTTGGTGGTGACGGTGGTCCTCGTGGCCGCCTTGTTGACCGTGTGGTTCACGGCCGGCGAGGTGCTGGTGACGAAGTTCGGGTCGGAGCTGAAGTAGGTCGCCGTCACCTGGTGGGTGCCCCGGGAGAGCGAGCTCGTGGAGATCGACGCGGTGCCGTCCTCCAGCGTCACGAACGCACCGGGCTGGCCGTCGATCGTGAACTGGACGCCGCCGCCCGGCTCACCGGTGGCCGGCGCCACCGGGGTGACGGTCGCCGTGACGGTGACCGACTGGCCGAAGACCGACGGGCTGGGGGAGACCACGACCTCGGTCGAGGTGTGGGCCGCGGCGACCTCCTGGTCGAGCGTGGAGGTGGCCCCTGCGAAGCGGGTGTCGCCCTCGTAGTTCGCGGTGATCAGGTGGTCGCCCGCGTCCAGCTTCACCGGCGCCGACACGGCACTGCCGCCGGTGAGGGGGACCGGCGATCCGATCGGGTCGCCGTCGGCGAAGAACTGCACGTTGCCGCTCGGGTCGCCCGCGCCGGGCCCGACGACGTCGACGTCGGCGGTGAAGGTGAGGGGCTCGCCCGCGACCGCGTCGGGGTTCGACGTGCTCACGCTCACCGCTGTGTCGGCGCGGTCGACGCCGTGGGTCAGCTCGGCCGAGGTGCTGGTGGCGAAGTCGCCGTTGCCGTTGTACGTCGCCTGCACGGTGTGGTTGCCGGGTGCCAGGTTGCTGATGCTGAGGTCCGCGTGGTCGCCGCTCAGCGCGACGGCGGTGCCGTAGGGCTCGCCGTCGACGTTGAACTGGACACCGCCGGCCGGGTCCCCGGCGCCGGGGGAGACCACGCCGACCGTCGCGGTGAACGTGACCGCCTGCCCGCTGACCGTCGGCGAGCCGGTGCTGGTGAGCACCGTGCTCGTCGGTGCCTTGCCCACGGTCAGCTGCTTGGTGGCCGCGGTGCTGGCCGCCACGTTGGCGTCACCGCTGTAGCGGGCGCCGATCGTGTGGTTGCCGGTGCTGAGCGAGGAGGTCGACCCGGAGGACGCCGCTCCGCCCGTGATCGGCACCGGCGCGCCGAAGTCGTCGCCGTCGATGGTGAACTGCACGGTCCCGGTCGGGGTGCTGGTGCCGTTGGTCGCCGCGACCTGGGCGGTGAACGAGGCGGCCTCACCGTGGACGACCGGGGTGGGCTGCACGACCGTGGTCGTCGACGCGTTCTTCTGGACGTCGAACGACACCTGCGCCGTGGAGCCCTTGTAGTAGGCGGTCTGGGCGAAGGAGGCGGTCAGGCTCGCGGTCCGCGGCGGACCGGCCACCGGCAGCGTCGCGGTGGCGACACCGTTGGCGTCGGTGGTGCCGTTGACCGAGGTGCCCCCCGACAGGGAGAAGGTGACCACGCGGCTCGGCAGGACCGACGTGGCCAGGTTGGGGTCGGTCAGCTTGGCCGAGACCGTCACCGAGGTGTTCTGCGCACCCGCGGTGGCACCGGTGTAGGACAGCGCGGTGACGTTGTCGATCGTCACCGAGCGGTCGGTCGTCTTGTCCGACGTCGGGCAGTACAGGAAGCCCGACCGGTTCCGCTCGATCGCCCGCGCGACGTACGCACCGTTGGGGTAGGCGTGCGTGTCGACCTGGACGCTCTTGGCGCCGGTGCCGTTCTGGGTGTTGGTGAACACCTCGGCACCGCCCGGCACCCGCAGCTGGAGCTGCGTGTAGGGAGAGCTGGCGCCGACGCAGGCCGTGCCGGAGTCGGTCGCCCCGCTCGCGGACAGCGTGACGGTGCCACGCAGGACGGCGTTCTGGGCCGGGGCCGTGATGTCGGCCGAGGCCGACGAGGCCAGGACGACGGGGAGCCCGAGTCCCACGGTGGTGGCCGCGAGGGCCGCGATCATGCGCCGCACAGAGGTTCCTTTCATGGGAGCACGCCTCACTTCAGGATGGCGCCGTGCGCCGTGGAGGAGAGGTGGTTGGCGTCACCGGCGAAGGTGACGTTGTAGCCACCGAGGAGGGTGAGCTGCAGGACCTGGGCGGCCGCGTTGCACACGGCGAACCCGGACTCGTTGGTCACGGTGGTGCAGACGAGCTTCGCGCCGATGCGGAACTCCAGCGGTACGCCCGCCAGCGGGTTGCCACCCGACGTCACCGTCGCCCGGAGCTGGCCGAGCGGGAGCAGCAGCGGGGTCAGCGAGACGACTGCAGGCGTGGCCTGGATCGCGGTCGCCTGCTTGGCCACCGCGATGCTGCGGGCACCGGACATGCTGGCGCCGAAGCGGTTGGTGCCGGCGTACTCCGCCTTGATCGCGTGGTCGCCCGCGGTGAGCCCGGAGACCGTCGCGGTGGCCACGGCGGTGGTGCCCGCCCCGGGAGCGAGCGTGGCCGTCGCGACCACCTGCCCGTTCTCGGTGAACCTGACGGCGCCCGTCGGCGAGCCGAGCCGGCCCTCGGCCGGGGTCACGGTCGCGGTCAGGGTGACGGGGTCGCCGTGGACCGCGAAGGTCTTGTCGAGCACCAGCCCGGTGGTGGTCGCGATGACGCCGACGACCTGGGTCAGGTCCGCGGTGCCGGCGCCGTAGCGCAGGTCGCCCGAGTAGAGCACCGCGACGGTGTGGGTGCCCGGCGCCAGGTCGGCGAGGGTCGCGCTGGTCGCGGCCCCGTCCACCAGGGTGACGGCGGAGCCGACCGGGTGGCCGTCGACCGAGAACTGCACGACACCGGTCGGGGCGAGGCCGGCCTGCGAGGTGACCTCGGCGGTGAACTGGACGCCCTCGCCGACGCCGGAGGAGGCGGCCGAGGAGGTGATGGACACGTCCGCGGTCCCGGTCCCGACCGACTGGGTGAGGATGTCGCCGCTGCCGGAGAAGCCCGGCGCTGCGTCGAAGCTGGCGATGACCGTGTGGTCACCGGGCTCCGCGGAGTCGACCTGCGGGCTCACCGCGACGCCGTCCTCGAGGGCCACGGGGCCGCCGAGGTCCTGGCCGTCGAGCGAGAACTGCACGGTGCCGGCCGGGGTGTCGCCCTCGGCGGTGACGCTCGCGCGGAACCTCACCCCGGTGCCGTACGTCGACGGGTTGGCGCTCGACGTCAGCGTGGTCGTGGTGGCCACGACCGCCGTGCCCGGGATCACCGTGTGGGCGACGGCCTCGGACTCGCTGGCGCGGTAGTCGTCGTCGCCGGCGTAGCGGGCGGTGACCTGGTGCGTGCCCGCCGGCAGGTCGTCGACGTCGAGGGTGGCGAGGCTTCCCGAGGCCGAGGCCACGAGCGGGACGGCACCGAGGGCGTCGGTGCCGGCGTAGAAGGTCACCGTGCCGCTGGGCGCGCCGGTGCCGGGGCTGACGGCGGCCACCGAGGCGGTGAGGGTGACGTTCTGGTCCTGCACCGACGGCGACGGGTTCGCCTGCACCACGGTGGTGGTGTCGGCCGCGTCGACGTCCTGCTCGAGCTGGTCGGCGCCGGCGAGGTAGTCGGCGTTGCCGGCGTAGCGGGCCTCGACGGTGTGGGTGCCGGCACCGAGGGAGGTGACCGGCGCGAAGACCGCGACGCCGTTGTCGAGCGTGACGGGGCCGCCGACGTTGCTGCCGTCGACGAGGAGCTGGACCTGGCCGGCCGGCGTACCGCCGCCCGGGGCCTCGACCGTGACGGTCGCCGTGTAGCCCGCTGCCTGGCCGCTGACCGTGCTGCCCGGCGGGCCCGCCAGGGCGACCGAGACGGCTGCCTTGGCGACGTTCACGGTGCGCTGGGTGGCCGTGCTGCCGGCGTACACGTCGTCGCCGGTGTAGCTGGCCACGACCTGGTTGGAGCCGACCGGGAGGTCGGTGACCACGGTGGAGGCGTTGCCGCTCGTGTCGACGCCGGCGCGGCCGACCTCGGTGCCGCCGACGGTGAAGACGACGTCACCGGTGGGGGTGCCGGCGCCGGTGGTGACGCTCGCGGACAGGGTGACCGGCTGGCCGTGGACCGCCGATCCGGGGGAGACCGACGAGGAGGTGCTGGTGGCGAGCAGCGGCTCGCGGACCCGGAAGGTGACCGAGCTCGAGGTGCTGCCGGTGTGGTCGCTGGTGCCGCTGTAGGTGGCGATCACGGTGTGGTAGCCGAGGCCGAGGGTCGAGAGCTGGGCGCTCGTGGCCTGGCCGCCGCTGAGCGGGATCGCGGAGCCGAAGTCGGCGCCGTCGACGTTGAACAGGACGGTGCCGCCCGGGTTGCCTCCGTGGCTCGGGGTCACCGTGGCGGTGAAGCGGACCGGGTCGCCGATGGTCACGACGCCGGGCTGGGCGACGACGGAGGTGGTGGTCGGGATCGTGCCGACCGCGAACGAGGTCTGCGTCGAGGCGGGCTCGTGGCCGGCGTCGCCGGCGTACGACGCCGTCAGGGTCGCGGTGCGCGGGGGACCCGCGACCGAGATCTGGGTCTCCGCGACACCGGACGCGTCGGTCGTGGCGTTGGCCGTCGCGCCGCCCGCGAGGCTGAACGTGACGGTGCGTCCGGCGGCACTGGCACCGGTGCGGTCGGTCAGCGTGGCCCGGACCGTGGCGGTGCTGCCCTGCGGTGCGGAGGTGGCGCCGTCGTAGGTCAGGGCGGAGCAGTTCTTCGGGGTGACGACGAGCGTGGACACGCTCGTCACGCCGCCGGCGGTGACGAGGACGCCCCAGGTGCCGCGGACGCCGCCCTTCTGCAGGCCGTCGGACTCGGCGGGCGCGGTGAGGGTCGCGGTGTAGTTGCCACCCGCGGTGGTCGTGGTGCTCACGGAGATGCCCTGGCCCGGTGACAGGGGCGACTTGTCGAGGGTGACGCCCACCGGGACGCCGGCGGCGCCGGTGCCCAGCTTGCCGGCCACGGTGACGTCGGCGCCGGCACACGTCAGGGACGGGGTGAGCGTCTCGGTGAGGCTGGTGGACGGGGCCGGGACGGTCGCGTTGGACAGCTTGCGGTCGATGGTCAGCACGGCGCCGTCGAGCGGGAGCTTGAGGTACTCCTGCGCGTCGTTGCGGTGGTTCGGCGACCACCAGTGGGTGCTCACCATCGAGGCGTCCGCGTTCTGCGAGTGGACCCTGCGGGTCGCGATGGTGCCCACCGGGACGCTCGCGGTCGCGTTGGTGACGTTGGCCGGGGCGTCGAGCGAGAACGTGCCGTCGAACGGGCTGCCGCCGCTGCCGCCGAGGCTGCCGGCGTCGTAGGTGAAGCCGCCGGTGTAGTCGACGTCCACGTCGTTCTGCCAGGTCTGGCCGGCCTCGATCGGGAAGTCGATGGCCTCCCAGCCGCCGCGCGGGGTCATCTCGAGGTCGATGGCCGCGGTGATGTTCACCGAGATGATCGAGATCGAGGCCTTCGCGGCGAGGTTCTGGTGCTGCTTCTCCTGCAGCAGGGCCAGGTCGGAGCGGCGCACGTACTTCGTGCCGCTCACGGAACCGGAGAAGTTGCTGAGGTTGGCGTTGCCCTGCGGCGTGCTCGCCGAGCCGCTGCCGCCGGTGATGGTGCCGGTGATGGTGAGCTTGTAGGCGCTGTGTCCCTGGAAGTTCTCGACACCCGCCACCGTGTAGGTCACGTTCTCGTTGATCGTGACGTTCGCGGTGTCGCCGACGTACTGGAAGGTCGTCTGGTAGGTCCACGCCCACCCGGTGTTCCACGTGACCGCGTCGTCGCCGCTGGCCTGGTCGGCGCTCGCCGGCGCGATGCCGGTCGTCGTGACCAGGCCCGCGACGATCGTCGCGAGGACGCTGAGCCACGCCATCCGTCGTCGGAAGGAGCGCGCCGCGCGTCGGCGGCCCGCGGGCAGGAGTGTGTTGTCGATCGGCGCAGGGAGCATGCGTCACCGTCCCGTCAGGAGGGGGGTGCCACCCGAGAGGTACGGACACGGGGACCGTGTGGCGGAGGGAGTGAGCGGGATTCAAGCAGGTTGTGACGCCGGGCACACCGGTTTTCTGAGAAGGGTTCACGTTTTCTTTACCTTCGGGAGCGGGCCCGGCGGGCGCGCGGTCGCCCCGGCTGCGTGATTCCGGGCGCGCGCCGTAACCTTGCTCCTTGTGGCAGGCCCCGACTACGACGCCGAGATCAAGCAGCTGACTGCGACGATGCACACCATCGAGCAGGTCCTCGACCTGCCCAAGATGGAGCGTGAGATCGCCGAGCTCGGCGAGCAGGTCGCCGCCCCCGACCTGTGGGACGACCAGGCCAACGCCACCCGGGTCACCGGCCGGCTCTCCTCGCTGCAGGGCCAGGTCGAGCGGTTCCGCGGCCTCCAGCAGCGCATCGAGGACCTCGGCGTCCTCGCCGAGCTCGCTGCCGAGGAGAGCGACGCCGACACCCTCGCCGAGGCCGACGCCGAGCTCGCCCGGGTCAAGACCGCCGTCGAGGGCCTCGAGGTCCGCACGCTGCTCTCCGGCGAGTACGACGAGCGCGAGGCCATCGTCACGATCCGCTCCGGCGCCGGTGGCGTCGACGCCGCCGACTTCGCCGAGATGCTGATGCGGATGTACACCCGCTGGGCCGAGCGCAACAAGTACCCCGTCGAGGTCTACGACATCTCCTACGCGGAGGAGGCCGGCATCAAGTCGGCGGAGTTCGCGATCCACGCGCCGTACGCCTACGGCACGCTGTCCGTCGAGGTCGGCACGCACCGCCTGGTCCGGATCAGCCCGTTCGACAACCAGGGCCGTCGCCAGACCTCGTTCGCCGCGGTCGAGGTCGTCCCGCAGCTCGAGCAGACCGACGAGATCGAGGTCGACGAGAACGAGATCCGCGTCGACGTGTTCCGCTCCGGCGGCCCCGGCGGCCAGTCGGTCAACACGACCGACTCCGCGGTCCGCCTCACCCACCTGCCCACCGGCATCGTGGTGTCGTGCCAGAACGAGAAGTCGCAGCTGCAGAACAAGGCCGCCGCGATGATCGTCCTCAAGGCCAAGCTCCTCGCGAAGAAGAAGGCCGAGGAGGCCGCGCTCAAGAAGGACCTCAAGGGCGACGTCGCCGCCAGCTGGGGCGACCAGATGCGCAACTACGTGCTCAACCCGTACCAGATCGTCAAGGACCTGCGCACCGGCTACGAGACCGGCAACCCGCAGCCCGTCTTCGACGGCGAGATCGACGGCTTCCTCGAGGCCGGCATCCGCTGGCGCCGCGGCGCCGAGCAGGCGGAGTAATCTGGCGCTCGCTTCGCTCGCGCATGTCGCGCCGCCTTGTGACGCCGCTTCTTCCTCCCCCGCTCGCTCGTTCCTCGCTCGCTCCTCCGTCCAGAAACGGCGGGCGGCGCGACGAGACTCAGCCGCACGCCGTGCGCGCTCGCACGAGATGCGGCTGAGTGCCGCCCGACATGCGCGAGCGAAGCGAGCGCCAGAACGACTCAGCGTCCCTTCGCGGGCGCCGACCGGGGGCTGTACGCGCCCCAGCCGAGGTCGTTGCGGGCCCGGAGCCGCACGGCCCAGCGGCCCTTGCGCGGCAGCCGGACCTCGGCGCCGGTGGCCTGGCCGGGCAGCACGCCGGTCGTGGTGCGCGACAGGACACGACCGTGGGCGTCGAGCCGGAACACCTGCAGCGCGTAGCCGGTGATCGTGCCGCCCCCGCTGGCGGGCGGGGTCCAGCGCACGTCGATGGTGATCCGGCCGCCCCGGGCGCCCTTCTTCGCGGAGGGAGCGTGCGGCGTGCCCGGCCGGGAGGTGGGCAGCCCGGGGGGCGCGGGGTCGGGGTCGCCGGACGGGTCGAAGGGGATCTCGGTGTCCGGGGGGACGGGTACGCCGGTGCCACCGGCGCAGCCCGCCATGAAGAGCTGGTAGCGGCCGAGGCTGCCGTAGTCGTCGTACCCACCGCCGCTGGTGGCCCAGCCGCTGGCGCCACCGGGCCCGGAGCCGCCGCCCGACACGGCGAGGTAGTAGGGGCCGCCGACCAGGGGGACGGTGAGCGAGGCGCCCATCCCGCTGATCGCGCCGGTCGAGGTGCGGTAGGTCTGGGGTGCGCTGGAGGCCATCACGTTGCCGGAGGCGTCGCGCAGCTCGAGGGTGACGTCGAGGTCCGGCCCGACGCCCGCCGGTGAGGCGGTCGCGGTGAGCGTGCCGGCGCAGCCGGTCAGGGCGTACCAGTCGCTGTCCGCCGGGGTCGAGATGACGCCGCCGTCATCAGGCAGCGTCGTCAGGTCGGCGGCCGTCGCGGGCGTGCTGCCCGCCTCGTCGGTGCGCAGCGGGAGTCCGTGCGCGCCGATCACCGCGAGGTCGTCCTCGTGGTTGTTGGCCCCGGAGTAGTCGCCGCGCGACCACTGCGTGATCGCCGAGCTGTAGGGACTGCCCATGATCGGTCCCCACAGCGGGGTGCCGCCGTAGTAGCCGCTGGAGCCGGTGCCGTCGTGCGAGAGACCCAGCGTGTGGCCGGCCTCGTGCGCGGCCGCGTCCGCCATGTTCTTGGCCTTCTGGCCCAGCGAGGCCGGGAACACCCATGCCGGGCTGTGCTGCTCGCCCGAGGCGATCTCGTTGTAGGTCCCGATCCAGGCGATGCCGCCGCACCCACCGCCGCACAGCTGGGTCTGCACCGAGCCGTCGTTGGTGAACGCCACGCGGGCGCCGTACGTCGGGTCGTTGCTGGAGACCCGGAACAGGCCGCCGTACAGCGGCTCCTGGGTGGTCACGTCCACGTCCCAGGGGGCGAAGTCCTCGGCGACCCGGGCCCACACCTCGCGGATCACGGCCTGCTCGGAGTCCGAGAACAGCAGCGTCAGCGCGTCCAGCGACCAGCCGCCGAACAGCAGGCTGTTGAGGCCGTTGAGGAGCCACGAGTTGGTGGCGAGCAGGCTGCCGCCGTCGAAGTCGAGGTAGATGCTGCGGGCCGCGCCGGGTCGGCTGTGCAGGGAGAAGGTGGGGACGTCCGCGGCGGCGGCGAGGGTCTCGGCGACCGCCGGCGGCGGCGCGTCCGACGTCGTCGCATCGGGGGCGGCGGCCGGCGGGACCCAGTCGTCGACCGCGAACAGGGTGCCGTCGCGCGCCACGTCCAGCGACGGGTCGGCGTCCAGCAGTCGTTGCTCGGACGCGGTCAGGCCCGGAACGTCGGGATCGGGCGCCGCGGCGGCGGGCAGGTTGAGCGTGCCGACGGCGAGTGCCAGTCCGGCGAGTCCGAGAGTCCCTCTGCGCAGGGCGTGCTGCATGGGGACACGATCGGTCCGCTGCGGGACCGTGCTGAAGGGTCGACGACGAGGTCGGGACGTAGTCCCGGCAAGTGTGCCCGATCGACCCCCGACCGGCCCCGATCGGCCCGGTGGGTCAGGTGAGCGGGACCGAGGCGGCCTGCGCGACGGCCACGCACCAGCGCCCGGCGCGCCGGACCAGCTCGTCCTGGGCGACGGCGCTCGGCAGGGTCAGGCTGCAGGCCAGCCAGGCGTCGCCGAACAGGCCCCGGAAGGACACCGTCTGCACGCCGTCGCCGGGGCAGAGCACGCCCGCCGACGGGGCGCCGTACGCCGGCGCGGCGGGCAGGGCCGTGCAGGCCTTGGTGAGCGAGGCCTCGGCCATCGCCTGTGCCGCGTCCGTGGTGACCGGCGGCGCGAACACCCAGCCCCGCGCCTCGCCGACGACGGCCGTGTCGGAGGGGGAGAAGCGGCAGCCGTACTCGTGGGGGACGTCGCCGCCCGGGAAGGCGTCGGACTTCTCGCCGTTGTCGTAGGCCGCCAGCGTCGCCTTCGTCCCGAGCGCCTTCGTCACCGCGGCCGCCGGCACCAGGTCGCAGAACGGCGCGCGCTGCACGACGGCCTTCGTGGTGTCGAAGTCGGCCAGGTCGGTGCCCTTGTAGGCAGCCGGCTCGCGCGACAGCGTGGCGTCGCCGGAGACGGCCACGCCGATGGCGACGGGCACGAGCGTGAGCAGCGCTGAGAGCAGCAGCGCACGCAGGACCATCGGCACGGACGTCACCCTACCGACGCCCTGTTCGGAACCCGCGACGTGACGTGCCTGACGTGCCGGCGACCCACCGGCGACGGGTCCACCGGTCGGCTTCGGCGGTGGCGTACCGTCAGGTCAGTGATTCGCTTCGAGAAGGTCACCAAGCGCTACCCGGGCCCCGGTCGGCCGGCGCTCGACCAGGTCACCCTCGACATCGACAAGGGCGAGTTCGTCTACCTCGTCGGTACGTCGGGATCCGGCAAGTCGACGGCGCTGCGACTGGTGCTGCGCGAGCTGCGCCCGACCACGGGTCGGGTGCACGTCGCCGGCAAGGAGATCAACCGGATGGCCGGCTGGAAGGTGCCGCGGCTGCGGCGCCAGATCGGCACCGTCTTCCAGGACTTCCGGCTGCTGCCCAACAAGACGGTCGCGGAGAACGTCGCGTTCGCCCAGCAGGTGATCGGCAAGTCGCGGCGTGAGATCGCCAAGGTCGTGCCCGAGACGCTGGAGCTGGTGGGCCTCAAGGACAAGGGCGACCGGATGCCCGACGAGCTGTCCGGCGGCGAGCAGCAGCGGGTGGCCATCGCCCGCGCGTTCGTCAACCGCCCGATGATCCTCATCGCCGACGAGCCGACCGGAAACCTCGACCCGGCCACGTCGGTGGGCATCATGAACCTCCTCGGCGACATCAACGAGACCGGCACCACGGTCGTGATGGCCACCCACGACCACGGCATCGTCGACCAGTTCACCAAGCGGGTGATCGAGCTCGACAACGGCGTGGTCGTGCGCGACGAGGCGTCCGGCAGCTACGGCTTCCAGCACTGACCCGGATCCGATCCAGCCCGATCCAGAGAGCCTTCCTCATGCAGCTTCGCTACGTCTTCACCGAGCTCCGCACCGGCCTGCGTCGCAACCTGTCGATGCACCTCGCGGTGATCCTCACGCTCTTCGTGTCCCTCTCGCTGGCCGGCATCGGCATCCTCGTCCAGCGTGAGGCCACGGTCGCCCGCGACAGCCTGGGCGACGAGCTGAAGATCCTCGTCAACCTGTGCACCGACGACGACCCCTCCCACAGCCCCAACTGCGCGAGCGGTGAGGTCACCGCCGACCAGCAGCAGCGGATCGAGAAGGAGATCAAGGGCAACGACGAGGTCCGCTCGTTCGCCTACCAGTCGAAGGAGGAGGGCTTCGAGAAGGCGAAGGAGACCCTCCCGGAGTCGTCGTACACCGGACCCGACCCGATCGTGACCGCCGAGGGCTGGCCCGCGGCGTACTGGGTCACCCTCAAGACCCCGGAGCGTGCCGACGGCATCATCAGCGCGCTGGAGGGTCTCGACGGCGTCTCCGGCATCAAGGACCAGCGCAAGGCGCTGGGACAGATCTTCGGGATCATGACCGTGCTGAAGTACGGCTCCTGGATCGGCGCGGGCTTCCTGCTGTTCGCGGCGCTGCTGCAGGTCACCAACACGATCCGGCTGGCGGCCCTGGCCCGCCGGCGCGAGATCGCGATCATGCGCCTGGTCGGCGCCTCGACGCTCTACATCGCGCTGCCGTTCCTCCTCGAGTCGCTGGTGGCCGCGATCATCGGCGTCGCCCTGGCTGCCGGCGTGCTCGCCGCCTTCCAGCACTGGGGGGTCGACCAGGCCCTGTCCGACCACGTGTCGTTCCTGCCGTGGGTCGACTGGGGCGACTACACCCAGGCGCTGTTCGGGCTCTTCCCGCCGGGCATCGTGCTGCTCGGCCCGGCGCTCACGCTGATCCCGACACTCCTGCTGACCCGCAAATACGTCAAAGTCTGATCGTCGGCGGCTACGGTCGAGGGGTTCACTTCCCCGAACACTGATTGGTCTTACCGTGCGCTTCTTCCCCAGCGCCCCGTGGCTGCGCCGTGCCCTCGACAGGCTGCCCGTGTGGGCCCACCCCCAGTGGCTGGTGACCGCCGTCGCCACCCTCGTCGCCGTGGCCGGGCTGGCCGTCCCGCTGGCCCATGCCGACGACCGCGACGACCTCAAGGACAAGCAGAACCACGTCAAGGGCGAGATCGCCAGCGTCAAGGGCGACATCCACGAGGCCAGCCAGAAGGTCGCCAAGATCGCCCAGCGGCTCGAGAAGGCCAAGGCCCGGCTGGTCAGCGCCCGTTCGCGGCTCGCCTCGGTGCAGGCCGACCTGGCCAACGCCCAGGCGGCCGCCGCGACGCTGGCCACCGAGCTGAGCGCGGCGCAGGACAAGCTGGCGACCGCCCGGGCCGCGCTGGCGCAGGCCCGCGCCGACGTCGCCGCCCAGCGCGACGCCAGCCGCGACACCGTCATCGGCATCGCGACGTCCGGGGACACCCGGCTCGCCCTGCTGGCGGCGTACGCCGACGCGGGCAGCATCGAGGACGTGCTGATGGGGGAGACCGCCAACGACCTCGTGATGGGTCGCCAGCACGACGCGCTGGTCGCCCTCGTCGCCGCCGAGGACGCCATGGAGCAGCAGCGCGCCGCGGTCCGGGCGGCCCGCGACGAGGTCGCCGCCGCCAAGAAGGCGGCCGACGACAACGTCGCGACCGTGCAGGCGCTGGTCAACCAGGCCGCGGCCACCACGGCCGAGGTCGAGGACCTCGTGGCGCACAACAAGGGCCTGCGCAAGGAGGTCGTCGCCGCCCGTGAGGCCGACCGCGAGGCGCTGCGCCGCCTCGAGAAGCGCGAGGCGCGGATCCGGCAGAAGATCATCGAGCTGTCGAAGAAGCAGGGCGGCAGCTACAACGGCGACACCGCCGGCCTGCTCGCCCGCCCCGGCCCGGGCCCCGTGACGTCGCCGTACGGCTACCGGATCCACCCGATCTACGGCTACTGGGGCCTGCACAACGGCACCGACTTCGGCACCGGCTGTGGTGCGGCGCTGTGGGCCGGCGAGTCCGGCACCGTGATCGACGAGTACTACGACGAGATCTACGGCAACCGCCTCTACCTCGCGATCGGCAAGGTCAACGGGGCCGACATCGTCCTGGTCTACAACCACATGAGCAGGTACGCCGTGAAGGAGGGTGCGAAGGTCGCCCGCGGCCAGGTGGTCGGGTACTCCGGCTCCACGGGCTGGTCGACCGGCTGCCACCTGCACTTCATCGTGATGCGCAACGGCGAGACCGTCGACCCGATGGGCTACCTGTAGGGCACCTCCGGCAAACCCCGTTGCGCCGTACTGAGAGAATCGGGGCATGGCCAAGAAGTCGGGTGCGAAGCAGGAGGACGCGAGCGGGCGCAAGCTCGTCGCGTCCAACAAGAAGGCGCGCCACGACTACCACATCGAGGACACCTTCGAGGCCGGCATGGTGCTGCAGGGCACCGAGGTGAAGTCGCTGCGCATGGGCCGCGCCAGCCTGGTCGACGGGTTCGTCGACATCGAGGGCGGTGAGGCCTGGCTGCACGGTGTCCACATCCCCGAGTACGCCCAGGGCACGTGGACCAACCACGCCGCCCGCCGCAAGCGCAAGCTGCTCCTCAACCGGGTCGAGATCGACAAGATCGAGCGCAAGGTCAGCGAGAAGGGCCACACCGTCATCCCGCTCTCGCTCTACTTCGTCAAGGGCCGCGCCAAGGTCGAGATCGGCCTCGCCAAGGGCAAGAAGTCGTGGGACAAGCGGCAGGCCATCGCCGAGCGCACCGCCGACCGCGAGAAGCAGGAGGCGATCGGTCGCCGGCTCAAGGGCATGAGTGACTGAGGACCGATCCGCGGACGTCCGCGGGGTGCGGGGGTTCTGGGAGCCGCTCGGGCTGCCCGGGCTGTTCGACGTGCACACGCACTTCCTGCCGCCCAACATCCAGCGGGCCGTGTGGCGGGTCTTCGACGAGGCCGGACCGAAGATCGGTCGACCCTGGCCGATCCGCTACCGCGACTCGCACGAGGAGCGGCTCGAGCTGCTGCGGTCCTTCGGCCTGCGCGCCTTCCCGACCCACCCCTACGCCCACAAGCCGGGTGTGGCGTCGTACCTCAACGACTGGTCGCGCGACTTCGCGGCGACGGCTCCCGAGGTGCTGCGCTCGGCGACGTTCTACCCCGAGCCCGAGGCGGAGGAGTACGTCGCCCAGCTGGTCGACGACGGGGTCCGGATCTTCAAGATCCACCTGCAGGTGGGGGAGTTCGTCGCCGACGACCCGCTCCTCGACCCGGTCTGGGGCGTCCTCGAGGACGCCGGCACCCCGGTGACCGTGCACGCCGGGTCGGGCCCGGTCGGCAACGAGTTCACCGGGCCGGACTCGGTCGCCCGGCTGCTGCGTCGCTTCCCGCGGCTGCGGCTGGTCATCGCCCACATGGGGGCCCCGGAGTACGACGACTTCCTGGTCCTCGCCGAGCAGCACGACAACGTTCACCTCGACACCACCATGGTCTTCACCGACTTCTTCGACCGTGACGGCAGCTACCCACGCGAGCTGCTGCCGCGGGTGCGGGACCTGCAGCCCAAGGTGCTGCTCGGGTCGGACTTCCCGACGATCCCGTACCCGTACCACCACCAGCTCGAAGGGCTGGCGCGCCTGGAGCTCGGCGACGACTGGCTGCGGGACGTCTGCTGGCACAACGCTGTCCGGTTGTTCGGGCCCCCGACCGCAGATTCTTGACCTGAGCGCACTTCCCCGGACCGCTTCGTGGTGCTGGACTGGTCCTCCGCACACCCAGCACGAAGGAGAACCATGCGCGCTCGTCTCCTGGCCCTCGCCGTCGCCGCCCTGGCCGGCCTGGGTCTCGTCGTCCCGACCTCGCCGGCGTCGGCCAGCACCGGTGGCACCGTCGACGGTGACACCCACCCCAACGTCGCGATGATCGCGTTCTACGACGCCGACGGCCGGTTCCGCTGCTCGGCGACGCTGGTCAGCCCGACCGTCCTGGTCACCGCCGCCCACTGCACGTCGGGCACCCTCGGCAAGACCCTTGTCACCTTCGACAGCGTGGTCGCCGAGGCGCCGCCCTCACCGCTTCCCGTCGCCAGCGACGTCACCGCCGGCTACACCGACGCCGACATCACCGGGGCCGGCTACCTGTCCGGCACGGCGTACACGCACCCGAACTACAGCAACTTCACCGACCTCGACAACTGGAACGACGTGGGCGTCATCGTGCTCGACCACGCCGTCACCATCGCGCCGGCCCCGCTCGCCGCGCTCAACGCCGCGGACGCCATCAAGCAGCCGCGCAAGACCCTGTTCACCGCGGTCGGCTACGGCACCGAGGTGCGCCAGGCCGACACCGGCTCGCAGAAGCCCACGCCGATGAGCTACCCGATCATCCGCCGTTACGTGCAGATGCCGGGCCAGAAGATCACGCCGCAGATCATCCAGACCAACGGCAACGAGAACGACCCGTTCGGCACCGGCGGCACCTGCTTCGGTGACTCGGGTGGCTCCCTGTGGCTCAACGGGAAGGTCGTCGGCGTGACGTCGTACGGCTACACCCAGAACTGCCGCTACCTCGACGGCTACCAGCGCATCGACATCCCCGTCGTCGCCGACTGGCTGGCCGGCTTCCTGGGCTGAGGCCGCCTCGGTTGCTCTCGCACAGGCCCACCGGGATTATCCGGTGGGCCTGTGTGGTTGGCACTGGGTAGACTGACGTCGACACAACTCAAGAGGGGCTGATCGGTTTCGACTTGGGACGTTTGTTCCAGGGGAAGCGGGTCGAGGAGCCAGCGTCATCTCGTAAACGATCGCTGGAAACCAATAACTGCCAACGCTAAGCGCAGTTCCTTCGCTCTCGCCGCCTGAGCGGTGATCGAAGCGTCTGACCGGGCATCCGTCTCCGTCCCGGACCCAGGCGTCATCCAGGAGACTTGCTGATCAACTGCCGTCAGGGTGGTTGACCGGGACTCAAACCTGACTGGGCCTGTCGACGACGTGTTCGTGCGAGCGTCGGGGCCGAGAAAACGCCAGCACGAACTGCACCCGGAGAAGACCTGGCTCGGCGCTCGAGGACCGGGGTTCGATTCCCCGCAGCTCCACTGGAGGAAGCCCGCCGCGGGCGTTGCCCGCGGCGGGCTTCCTGTGTCCGAGGGCCTCAGCCCAGCTTGGTGATCCGGTTCTGCGGCCCGGGCGCGATCGGTCCCGTGGCGAGGTAGGCCGTCAACGAGTCGACGTCGAAGCCGGGCTGGTAGACGGGGTTGGTGCCGACCCGGAGCGAGGTGAACGAGTCGCCGCCGGCGGCGAGGAAGTCGTTCATCGTCACCCGGTAGGTCCCGGCGGGGTCGAGCGGGACGCCGTTGAGCCGGATGTCGCTGACCCGGCCGCCGAGCGGCAGCGTCGCGTCGTAGCTGTAGGTGAAGCCTGCGGAGACCTGGAGGACCTTGGTGGTCGTCTGGCCCGCCCACCCGGCGAACTGCTGCTCGAGGACGTCCTTGACCTGGGCCCCGGTGTAGGTGCGGGTCACGACGAGGTTGTTGAACGGCTGGACCGTGAACGCCTCGCCGTACGTGACCTGGCCGGGTGCCTCCCCGCCGGGGCTGGCCGCGTAGCTCAGGGCCGCCCGGATGCCGCCGGGGTTCATGAACGCGAAGTCGGGGGCGGCCGAGGCGGAGCGGGCCATCATCCCGTCGGCGATCACGTCGCCGAGGGCGCTCTCGCCGGCGGCGTTGTTGTCACGGGGGATGTCGGCGGTGATCGAGCCGACGACGCGGTTGGCGATGGGGGCGACGGCGGCTCGGTACTTGTCCGCGATCACCTTCGCTGCGGGGTCCACGAGGGCGGGGTTGCGCACCGGGACACCGTTCTGCACCTGCCAGGTCCCGTCGGGGTTCTGCACGCCGTTGATCGCGAGGTCGTTGTCGGCGCTGGCCGACACGATCGTGCCGGTGGCGCGGCTGACGGTGAAGGTGACGTCGGTGACGACCTGGCCGTTGGTCCCCGCGCTGGTCACCAAGGTGTCCTCGCCCGCCGAGTCGGGCAGGTGGCAGACGTAGGAGCGGTGGGTGTGGCCGCTGATCACGATGCCGTACGCCGGGTCGAGGCCGGCGACGATGGCCTGGACGGCTCCGCTGAACCCGTCGCAGCGGTCGACGTCGGTCGAGGTCTGCTGGCCGCCCTCGTGCAGCAGCAGCACGATCGACCTCACGCCCTGGGTGCGCAGCTCGGCGGCGTACCGGTTCGCGGTCTCGACCTCGTCGAGGAAGTCCACCGAGGTGATGCCGTTGGGGTTGACGATGCTGGGCGTGCCCTCCAGCGTCATGCCGACGAAGCCGACGGGGACGCCGCCGACCTTGCGCACCTTGTAGGCCGGCAGGATCGGCTTGCCGTTGCTCTTGCGCACGACGTTCGCGGCCAGCATCGGGAAGTCGGCGCCGGCGAACCCGTCACCGTCCTGGCAGCCGTCCGTCGGGTGGCACCCGCCCTTCTGCAGCCGCAGCAGCTCGTCGACGCCCTCGTCGAACTCGTGGTTGCCCACGCTGGTCACGTCCAGACCGAGCGCGTTCATCTCCTCGATCGCCGGCTCGTCGTGGAAGGCCGCGCTGACCAGCGGGCTCGCGCCGACCAGGTCGCCGGCCGCGACGGTGTAGACGTCCTTGGTCTCCAGCTGGGCCTGGGCCCGCAGCCGCTTGACCTCGTGGGCGAGGTACTCCACGCCCCCTGCCGGGACGCCGGCCACGGTGCCGCTGCTGCCGACCGGTGGGTCGATGGCGCCGTGGAAGTCGTTGAAGGCGAGCAGCTTGCCCACTGCGGTGGGAGAGGCGGCGGGCTGTGCACCCGGCGGGGCGGCGTGCGCCGAGGTGGGTGGCAGGCCGAGGGCGAGGACGGCGATTACGGCGGTGCCGGCGGCGCCGAGGCGGCGCCGGGCGGTGGAGGTGAGGTGAGGCACGGGGCTGGCCTTTCGGGGCTGGGGACTGCTGGCGACATTTCTCCTCCGGTGCCGGCCCGTCAACGCCCTGCATGGTGAAGTTTCGGGGCCGTGGCAGCGCCGCCCCGCCGGGTGGGCGGCGTTGCGACCCTCGCACGCCGGGTGGCCCGGCTCTAAAGGTTCAAGGTCGGACCATTGACAGGGCGGCGTGGTCCGGAACACACTGACGGCCAGTTCACCTCCCCCTCCCCATGGCGAAAGAGGACGGCTGATGGCAGTGACGAACGACCCGGGTGCCGACCCGCACCTCGACGCGGACGCGAAGCGTCTGGCCGAGCTCGGCTACAAGCAGGACCTCAAGCGGAGCTGGTCGAGCTTCTCCAACTTCGCGATCTCCTTCTCGATCATCTCGATCCTGGCCGGCTGCTTCACCAACTTCGGTGCCGGCTTCAACAACGGCGGACCGATCTCGATCTCCTGGTCGTGGCCGATCCTGTCGGTGTTCATCTTGATCATCGGGTTCACGATGTCCGAGCTGGTGTCGTCGTACCCGACCTCCGGCGGCATCTACTGGTGGGCGTCCAAGCTGGGCGGGCCGCGGGCCGGCTTCTACACCGGCTGGCTCAACCTGGTCGGCCTGGTCGCGGTGACCGCCGGTGTCGCCTACGGCTGCGCCACCTTCATCGACCTGACGATCAGCACGTGGTCGGAGGGCTACGCGGCCGACTACTCGCTGACCCGCGTGTTCCTCACCTTCCTCGTGGTCCTGGTGTTCACGGCGGTCGTCAACATCTTCAGCGGCCACCTGATGGCGATCATGAACAACATCTCGGTCTGGTGGCACGTCTTCGGGGCCGCGCTGATCGTCGTCCTGCTGGTGGTCGTCCCGGACGAGCACCAGAGCATCGGCTACGTGTTCACCGAGCGCTTCAACAACTCCGGCTTCGGTGACGGCAGCACCTCGAGCCTCGGCTTCTTCCTCGCGATCATCCCGTTCGGCTTCCTGCTGACCCAGTACACGATCACCGGCTTCGATGCCTCGGTGCACCTCTCCGAGGAGACCCAGGGCGCCTCGCAAGGCGCCGCCCAGGGCCTGTGGAAGTCGATCGCGTACTCGGCCATCGGCGGCTACGTCCTGCTGCTCGCCGTGGTCTTCGCGATCCCGAGCGTCAACGGTGCGCCCGACAACGCCGGCGTCGGCGCCGGCGGTGTCGCCTACGTCTTCGTCAGCTCGCTGGGCAGCACCAAGGCCGGGCTCGTGCTCTTCATCTCGGCCACCGCCCAGGTCTTCTGCGCGACGGCGTGCATGACGTCGGCGTCGCGGATGCTCTACGCATTCAGTCGTGACGGTGCGGTGCCGGGCTCGCGGCACTGGCAGCAGCTCACGGCCAGCCGGGTGCCGGCGCGGGCCGTGCTGCTGGTGGCGGCGGTGAGCGCGATCGTGACCGCACCGGCGCTGATCGAGGTCAACCTCGGCACTGCGGAGGCTCCGCTGATCATCCCGGTCGCCTTCTACGCCGTCACCTCGATCGCGGTGATCGGCCTCTACCTGTCCTTCGCGATCCCGATCTTCCTGCGCTGGCGGCACGGCGAGAAGTTCGAGGTCGGACCGTGGAACAACGGTGCGAAGTACAAGTGGATGAACCCGCTCGCGGTCGCCGAGATCGTCATCGTCTCGATCTACCTGATGATGCCGTTCGTGCCGGGGGCGGTGCCGTTCAGCGACGACTTCGAGTGGAAGTTCGTCAACTACGCGCCGATCGTGACCCTCGGCATCCTGCTCGGGATCACCGTGTGGTGGCAGGTGTCGGCGAAGAACTGGTTCAAGGGACCGATCCGGACCGTGGACGAGGCGGACCCGGCCGGGGCCCTCTAGCCACGCGGGTCGACACTCGGACCATGACTCCTTCCCCGGACCCGGCGCCGGAGCTCGACCCGGCCCGTCCTCTCGGCGACCTCGTGCTGCGCCCCGTGCGGGGGCACCACGCCTTCGAGAGCTGTGTCGAGCAGCTCGCGACGGCCATCCGGCTCGGCGTGTTCGCGTACGGCGCAGCGCTGCCGCCCGAGCGTGAGCTCGCCGACCGGATGGGGGTCGCGCGAGCCACGCTGCGGGAGGCGATCGCCGGACTGCGGGCCGCGGGGATGGTCCGGACGACGCGGGGGCGGGGCGGCGGCACCGTGGTGTCGTACCAGCCGTCGGCCCCCGGGGAGCCGCGGGCCGACGGAGGGATCGCCGAGCGGCGCGAGGAGCTCCTCGACTCGCTCGTCTTCCGCCGGGTCGTGGAGCCGGGCGCCTGCCACCTCGCAGCCAGCCGGGAGCTGAGCGCGAGCGAGCGGATGTTGCTGACCACGGCGCTGGCCGAGGTCGACGGGGCCAGCGACCCCGCCGAGCACCGGCAGGCCGACTCCCGGCTGCATCTCGCGATCGCCGGCGTCACCGGCTCACCCAGAACCGTTGCGGCGGTCACCGACGTGCAGGCCTGCCTGCACGACATGCTCCAGGCCATCCCGGTCCTGGACGTCAACATCGAGCACTCCAGCACGCAGCACCGCGCGATCGTCACCGCGATCCTGGGCGGCGACCCCGTCCGGGCGCGCCGGGCGATGGAGCAGCACTGCGACGACACGGCCGCACTGCTGCGTGGCCTCCTCGGCTGAGCCGCGGAGCACCCACGACAAACCGACGACAGGGAGACCCATGACCCGCAACGAGCGGCACCTGACCCTCGACGACCTGCGCACGATGATCGGCGACGGCCGGGTCGACACCGTGGTCGTCGCGTTCACCGACATGCAGGGCCGGCTGCAGGGCAAGCGCCTGCACGGGCAGTACTTCCTCGACGTCGTCCTCGAGCACGGCACCGAGGGCTGCAACTACCTGCTCGGCGTCGACGTCGAGATGAACACGGTGCCGGGCTACGCGATGACGTCGTGGGAGCGCGGGTACGGCGACATGGAGTTCGTGCCCGACTTCGCCACATTGCGGCTGCTGCCGCACCTGCCCGCCACGGCGATGGTCCAGTGCGACCTGACCTGGCCCGACCACCGCCCGGTGGCGGCCTCGCCGCGCGCCGTCCTGCGCGCCCAGCTCGACCGGGCCGCCGAGCTCGGCTACACGGCGCTGGCCGGCACCGAGCTGGAGTTCATCCTGTTCGAGGACACCTACGAGGCCGCGTCCGAGCGGTGCTACGTCGGGCTGACCCCCTCGAACCAGTACAACGTCGACTACTCGATCCTCGGCGGCACGAGGGTCGAGCCGGTCATCCGCGACATCCGCAACGCCATGTACGGCGCGGGCATGAACGTCGAGGGCTCCAAGGGCGAGTGCAACCACGGTCAGCACGAGATCGGCTTCCTGTACGACGAGGCCCTGGTCACCGCCGACAACCACGCGGTCTACAAGACGGCCGCCAAGGAGATCGCCTCGGCGCACGGCAAGTCGCTCACCTTCATGGCGAAGTACGACGAGCGGGAGGGCAACTCCTGCCACATCCACCTGTCCCTGCGCGGGAGGGACGGGTCGCTGGCGTTCTGGGACGAGGGGTCAGGGACCCGGTCGGCCCTCTACGACTCCTTCGTCGCCGGGGTGCTCGACACGATGCCGGACCTGACCCTGCTCTACGCGCCCAACATCAACTCCTACAAGCGCTTCGCCGACGGCTCGTTCGCGCCGACCACCATCGCGTGGGGCGAGGACAACCGCACCTGCGCGCTCCGCCTGGTCGGTCGCGGAGCCGGCGCCCGGATGGAGAACCGGGTGCCGGGCGGTGACGTGAACCCGTACCTCGCGCTGGCCGCGATGCTCGCCGGCGGCCTGCACGGCATCGAGAAGGGGCTCGACCTCGAGCCCGCACTGGTCGGCAACGCCTACGCCTCCGACCGGCCGCGGGTCCCCGGCACCCTGCGCGCCGCCCGCGACGCCTTCCGTGACTCGACCGTGGCCCGGGCCGCGCTGGGTGACGAGGTGGTCGACCACTACACCAACATGGCCGACGTCGAGCTCGCCGCCTTCGACGCCGCCGTCACCGACTGGGAGCTGCGTCGCAGCTTCGAGCGCATGTGAGACCGGACGAAACGAGAAAGGGAGAGATGTCCACCGTCACCGTCCTCAACCCGGCGACCGCCGTACCGATCACCGAGGTCGGCCAGGCCTCGGTCGAGGAGACCGACGCGCTGATCGCCCGCGCCCAGGCGGCCTTCCCGGCCTGGCGGGACCTCGCGCCCGGCGAGCGGGCCCGGCTGCTGCGGTCCTTCGCCTCCGTGGTCGACGCGCACCTCGAGGAGCTCGCGCAGCTGGAGGTCGCCAACGCCGGCCACACCCTGGGCAACGCCCGGTGGGAGGCCGGCAACGTCCGCGACGTGCTCAACTACTACTCGGCCGCACCGGAGCGTCTCTTCGGCCGGCAGATCCCGGTGCCCGGGGGCGTCGACGTCACCTTCCGCGAGCCGCTCGGCGTCGTCGGCGTGATCGTGCCGTGGAACTTCCCGATGCCCATCGCCGGCTGGGGGTTCGCGCCCGCGCTCGCGGCCGGCAACACGGTGGTGCTCAAGCCGGCCGAGCTGACGCCGCTGACCGCGATCCGGCTCGGGGAGCTGGCCCTCGAGGCCGGCATCCCGGAGGGCGTGTTCACGGTGATTCCCGGCAAGGGGTCGGTGGTGGGGGAGCGGTTCGTGACCCATCCTGCGGTGCGCAAGGTCTGCTTCACCGGCTCCACGGAGGTCGGCAAGCGGATCATGGCCGGCTGCGCCGACCAGGTCAAGCGGGTGACCCTCGAGCTCGGCGGCAAGAGCGCCAACATCGTGTTCGCCGACGCCGACGTGGCCAGGGCGGCGGCCGCGGCGCCGTACGCCGTGTTCGACAACGCTGGGCAGGACTGCTGCGCCCGGTCACGGATCCTGGTCCAGCGCTCGGCGTACGACGACTTCATGGCCGGCCTCGAGACGGCGGTCAAGGGCCTGCGGGTCGCCGACCCGGCCAGCCCCGACAGCGAGATGGGACCGCTCGTCTCGGCGCAGCAGCGTGACAGCGTGGCCCGTTACCTCGACGGCGCCGAGCCGGTGATCACCGGCAGCGTGCCCGACGACACGTCCTTCGCCGAGGGGTTCTGGCTGCCCCCGACGGTCGTGGTCGCCGAGGACACGCGGGCGCCCGTGTGGCGCGAGGAGGTGTTCGGCCCGCTCGTCGCGGTCATGCCCTTCGACGACGAGGCCGACGCTATCCGGCTCGCCAACGACACGGAGTACGGCCTGTCGGGGTCGATCTTCACCCGCGACGTCGGTCGCGCCCTGCGCGTGGCACGCGCGGTCGAGGCGGGCAACCTCAGTGTCAACTCCCATTCCTCGGTCCGGTACTGGACGCCGTTCGGCGGCTTCAAGCAGTCCGGCCTGGGACGCGAGCTCGGGCCCGAGGCCCCGAACGCGTTCACCGAGGAGAAGAACGTCTTCATCGCACACGACTGACCCACCCGATCGAAAGGAAGAACGCGTTGTCTGGTCGCCTGGAAGGCAAGGTCGCCGTCGTCACCGGGGGTTGCTCGGGGATCGGTCTGGCCACGGTCCGGAGGTTCCTCGAGGAAGGGGCGAAGGTGGTCGTCGGCGACGTCGACGACGTCCGCGGGAAGGAGCTGTCGGCCGAGCTCGGCTTCACCTACGCCCACGTCGACGTGACGTCGAAGGAGGAGGTCGACGCCCTCTTCCGCACCGCCAAGGACACCTACGGCTCGGTCGACGTCGCCTTCAACAACGCGGGCATCAGCCCGCCGGAGGACGACTCGATCCTCGACACCGACCTCGACGCCTGGCGCAAGGTGCAGGAGGTGAACCTGACCAGCGTCTACCTGTGCTGCAAGGCCGCCCTGCCGTACATGCTCGAGCAGGGCAAGGGCTCGATCATCAACACCGCATCGTTCGTCGCGGTGATGGGTGCGGCCACCTCGCAGATCTCGTACTCCGCGTCCAAGGGCGGCGTGCTGTCGATGTCGCGCGAGCTCGGCGTGCAGTTCGCCCGCGAGGGGGTGCGGGTCAACGCGCTGTGCCCCGGACCGGTCAACACCCCGTTGCTGCAGGAGCTGTTCGCCAAGGACGAGGAGCGCGCCGCGCGGCGGCTGGTGCACGTCCCGATGGGCCGGTTCGGCGAGCCCGAGGAGATGGCCAACGCGGTCCTCTTCCTCGCCTCCGACGAGTCGTCCTTCATCACGGCCTCCACGTTCCTGGTCGACGGCGGCATCTCGGGCGCCTACGTCACGCCCCTGTGAGTCCGGTGCGACCGCTGATCGGGCTCTCGGCCTACCGCGAGCCCGCCCGCTGGGGTGTCTGGGACGCCACGGCCGACCTGCTGCCGGCCGCGTACGCGCGCTCGGTCGAGGCGGCCGGTGGGGTGCCCGTCCTGCTGCCACCGACGGAGCCCTTCGCGCAGGCGGCCAGCGACGTCGTACGACGCCTCGACGGGCTGGTCATCAGCGGCGGCGCCGACGTCGACCCCGAGCGGTACGGCGCCGCGGCCCACCCGGAGACCGGCGGGCCGCGACGCGACCGCGACGCGTGGGAGCTGGCGCTGCTGGACGCGGCCGCCTCGCTCGCTCCAGCACTGCCGGTGCTCGGGATCTGCCGGGGCATGCAGGTGATGGCCGTCCACGCCGGTGGCACCCTCGACCAGCACGTGCCCGACCTCGTCGACCACGAGAAGCACAGCCCCGGCGGGGACGTCTACGGACGCACGGCCGTGCGGGTCGCGGCCGGGAGCCGGTTGGGTGCGCTCCTGGACGGGGTCGCGCCGGTGGCGTGCCACCACCACCAGTCGGTCCGCGAGCATCCCGGCTTCGCCGCCGTGGCCTGGGCCGCCGACGGACTGCTCGAGGCGATCGAGGACCCGGACCACCCGTTCCGGCTGGCCGTGCAGTGGCATCCCGAGATGGACGCGGACGCCGGACTGTTCGCCGGGCTGGTGCAGGCGGCGTCGACGCGGCGGGGGCCGGGATGAGCCGCACCGAGCCGACCCGGATGCCCGAGCTGATGTCGCACGCCCGGGCCGACCTCGACGCGCTCCTCGACAGCGGGGTGCTCGCCCACGTGGGGTTCGTGGACCTGGACGGCACCCCGGCGGTCCTGCCCACCGCCGTCGCCCGGTGGGGAGACCTGCTGCTCGCCCACGGCTCGACCGGGTCGCGCTGGATGCGCCGGGTCGCGGCCGGGGTCCCGGTCGCCGTCTCGATCGCCGTCGTCGACGGCGTCGTGGTCGCCCGGTCGGCGTTCGAGTCGTCGCTGCTCTACACGAGCGCGGTGCTCTTCGGGGAGTTCCACGTGCTCGACGGGGCCGACCACGAGGCCGCCCTCGACGTGCTGACCGACCGGGTGCTGCCCGGCCGCACGAGCGAGGTTCGCCGTCCGACCCGCCGCGAGCTCGCCGCCACCGAGGTGGTGGCGATGCCGATCGAGACCTGGTCGCTCCGTCGCTCCGACGGCTGGCCCGAGGACCCGGAGCACGACGTCGCCGGACCCGCGTGGGCCGGCCACCTGCGCTACGGCCCACCGCCGGTGACCCGCCACGCGGCACCCGACCTGCGGCCCGGCACGCCCGAGCCGGGCTCGCTCGACCGGGTCCGCGGCGTGCGCTGACCGGAGTGGTGGGGCGTGTGCCGGGCGAGCGCCCGGGTACTGCCCGAGCACCCCACAACCGGTGGGCGAGGGAAAGGAAACAGTGATGGGCATGCTCTTGTGGATCATCGCGGCTGTCCTGGTGATCGCCGGCATCGTGACCCTGCTGCAGGGCAGCATCGTGCTCGGCATCGTGCTGATCGTTCTCGGCCTGCTGGTCGGCCCCGGCGGCGTCTCGATCTTCAACGGACGCGGCAACACCGTCTGAGGACGCTCTGCGCGGGCCGCGGTCAGGAGGCCGCGGCCCGCGCGACCGCGTCGGCGACGGGGACGTCACCGCCCACCAGGTTCCACTGGTGGTGCACGGCCTCGGTGCGATCGAGCACGGCCGCGACGACCAGGGCGACGTCGGCCCGGGTGACCTCGCCGCGCGGGACGTCGGCCCCGAGCGCGACCCGGCCGGTGGCCGGCTCGTCGGTGAGCCGGCCCGGCCGCAGGATCGTCCAGTCCAGCGGGCCGGCACGCAGCGCCGCGTCGGCGTCACGCTTGGCGGCGACGTACGCCGCCCACACCTCGCCGGCGTCGGGTGCGACGGGCTGGTCCACGTCGATCGCCGAGACCTGGACGAAGCGGCGGATGCCCGACGCCGACGCGGCGGCCGCGGACTTCAGCGAGCCCTCCAGGTCGACGCTGCGCTTGCGGGCCGCGTTGCCGTCGGGGCCACCGCCGGCGCTGAACACGACCGCGTCGCAGCCCTCGAACGCCCGGGTGAAGCCAGCGACGTCGTCGTTCTCGATGTCGAGCAGCCGGACCTCGGCACCCACCGCCTCGAGTGCGGTCCGCTGGGCCTCGCGGCGCACCAGGGCGACCGGCTGGTGGCCGGCTGAGACCAGCAGGGGGTGCAGCAGGCGGGCGATCTGTCCGTGACCTCCGACGACGGCGACGCGCATGCGCTCCACCGTACGTCGTCAGGGGTCGACCAGGTCCAGCGCGAACGCCCGGGCCACGGCCTCGACCCGGGTCGCCACACCCATCTTGGCCAGGATGTGCTCGATGTGGGTGCCGACCGTGCTGCGTGAGAGCACCAGCTCGGCACAGATCTGCGGGTTCGTCCGGCCCTTCGCGACCAGCGCGAGGACCTCCCGCTCCCGTGGAGTCAGGAGCACGCCCGAGGCACGGGACGTGGTCTCGGCGAGCTCGCCGAGCGCCTCGGTCAGGCTGGCCAGCACCGCGCGCGCGTTGGCGGGGACCCGGTCCTCGGCCAGGCTCAGGTGCGCGACGCCGACCGCGCGTCCGTCGGTGCCGCGCAGCGACATGGAGGTGCCCTCGGTGAAGCCGCTCGGCCGGAGCACCTCGCGGGCCACGGGGCCATCGGCGAAGCCGGCGATGTCCTCCCAGAAGTACGGCGTCCCGGTCCGGGCCAGCAGCCGCCGCGTCAGCGGGAGGTCGCCGAGCTCGCCGAAGATGAACTCGATCATCTCCGGTCGGTAGCCGGTGTGGACCAGCGGCCGCATCACGCCCGACTGCGCGTCGCGGTAGCCGAGGGCCCAGGCGCAGAACGGCACCGCGGTGCTCGCCAGCTCGAGGAGCTGGCGAGCACGGCGCGACGTCGACGGGTACGCGCCGGGCGACGGTTCGGGGACGGGCACCGCCCCAGTATTCGTCAGCGGCAGGACGCCGGGAAGTGCTGCGCCCACGGGCGCTTCTCCTCCAGTGCCGCCGCCGTGCGCAGCAGCAGCGCGTCCTGGTGCAGGCCGGTGGCCAGCTGCAGCCCGACCGGACCGCCGTCCGCGGTGAAGCCGGCCGGCACGGACATGGCCGGGGTGGTCAACAGGTTGAAGGGATAGGTCAGGAACCAGCCGAGCAGCTGCTCGCGCAGCGGGCGGTCGGCGAGGTGGTCCGGGGCGAACTGGCCGTGCGGGAAGGTGCGGGTGGCGACGGTCGGCGAGACCAGGACGTCGTACCGACCCATGAAGCGGGTGAAGACGTCCCACATCTGCCCGCGTGCCGCGTCGGCACGACCGACGTCGACCCCGGTCAGCCGCTCGCCCTCGGCGACCAGCTCGATGAGCTCGTCGTCCACGTCGCCGCGCAGGGAGGGCCAGTCGAGCAGGTCGTGCTCCGAGGCGAAACCGGGGACCCAGATGCCGTGCCACATCGCGAGCTGCGGGTCGAGCTCGCCCCAGTCGGGCTCCGCCTTCTCGACCTCGGCGCCGGCGGCCGCCAGCGCACCGACCGCCTCCTCGCACACGGCGAGGATCTCGGGATCCACGGGGATGCCGAGACCGAGGTCCGGCGACCAGGCGACCCGGACGCCGGTGAGGTCCCGGTCGGCGATGGCGGCGGTGAAGTCGACCCGGTCGGGGAGGCTGAGCGGGTCGCGCGGGTCGGGACCGGTGACGACGTCCAGCATCAGCGCGGCGTCGGCGACGGTCCGCGTGATCGGGCCGTGGTAGGCCCACGAGTAGTAGCGACCGGGGAGCACCGTCTGCGGGATCCGGCCGGTGGACGCCTTCACCCCGACGACACCGCACAGGGATGCGGGGATCCGCACCGAGCCCCCGCCGTCGCTGGCCTCGGCGAGGGGGCCGAGCCCCGCGGCGACGGCGGCCCCGGCCCCGCCGGAGGAGCCGCCCGCGTTGAAGCCGGGCTTCCACGGATTGTGCGTCGGGCCGAACAGGTGGTTGTCGGTGCAGGCCTTGTAGCCCGACTCGGGGGTGTTGGTCTTGCCGAGGAAGAGCCCGCCGGCGCCGACCAGGCGCTCGACGATCACCGCGTCGTGGTCGGCGAGGTTCTCGGCGAGCGGCTTCATCCCGAAGGTCAGGGGCACCCCGGCGACGGCGGTCAGGTCCTTGATCGTGAACGGCACGCCGTGCAGTGGGCCGAGGTCGGCACCCGCGTCCTGCGCGGCGTCCAGGGCGGCGGCGTCCCGGCGGACCTGCTCGGCGTCGAACCACACGAGGGCGTTCAGGGCAGGGTTCAGCCGCTCGACCCGCTCGATCAGGGCCTCCGCGACGTCGGCCACCCGGAGGCGGCGGGAGCGGACGGCGGCGACCAGGTCGGTGGCGCTCAGCCACCCGATCTCGTCGGGTGCGGGGGTGTTCGGGTCGGTCATCTCGGCTCCTCTGGTCGGGGTCTTCGGCGCACCGTAGGGCGGCGCGGCGGACCAGCGGATCGGGCAGGTGACCGATAAGTGCCGGCGAGGAGGGGGCCGGCGGACACCAGCGGCTACGGGCGCACGGTGAGCGTCTGCGCGATGGTGCCGAGCGGGCCGTTCTCGTCGTGCATCTTCGAGCTCGTGACGCCGATCCCGCCGGCCCCGTAGGACTGGGTGGTGTCGAGCCCGAGCCAGCCCTCCGCGGGGTGGTGCAGGAAGTGGGCGGTCAGGTCGAGGTTCGGGAAGGCGACCTCGGCCGGGTCGCTCCGCACCGCGATCCCGTTGGTCACGTCGACCAGTCCGGCGACCGCGGCGAGCCGGCTCACGGGCTCGTCGGCGACCAGCGCGTGCGGGGTCCGGACCCACACCATCGAGCGGCCCGGGCCCAGCTCCTTGCGGCGGATCTCGATCGAGGCGATGAACCCGCCCGGCCACAGCCCGGCCATGTCCCACGGCTCCATCTCGTCCGGGCCCGGGATCGACGGCAGGTCGGTGCCGGCCAGGGGAGTGGTGTCGTAGGGCTCGACCAGCCAGGCCCGCAGCACCGCGACCGCCCGGCCGGCGTACGACGCCGTGGCCTGGACCAGCTCGATGGTCCGGCCGGGCCGGAGGACCTCCACGGCCACCTCGATCGGCTCGATCGGCACCGTGCCGAGGATGTCGTAGGACAGCCGGCTGACCACCAGCCCGTCGGAGCGGCGTGCGTCGCGATCGCGCTCGACCTCGTGGGCGAGGACGCCCAGCGCAGGCGCGATGTGCTGCGTCGCCCGGTCCCAGGCGCCGCCCACGTGCTCGGTGGGGGAGAAGGTGTGCGGTGCGGTCCGGTGCCAGTACGCCACCGGGCCATTCTCACGCGCGCTCGGAGCCCGGCGTACCCCCGAACGGAGGGTGGATGATCACCTCATGCCCGCGTCGCACGCCACCGCCACCGCCGCGTCGTTCGTCTGGCTGGGCATGGTGCTGGCGATCTCGTTCGTCGAGGCGCCGGTGAAGTTCCGGGCTCCCGGCGTGACGCTGCAGGTCGGGCTGGGCATCGGCAGGCTGGTGTTCCGGGCCCTCAACGCGTGCGAGCTGGTCCTCGCGGTGCTGGTCGTGATCTCCCTGCTCGTCGGCGATCCCGGTGCCGGCGCGGGGATCGCGCTGGGCGTCGCCGTGGCGGTGCTCCTCGCCCAGCTGCTCCTCGTCCGGCCCGCGCTCACCCGGCGGACCGACGCGGTCCTCGCGGCTCCCGCGGGCACCGAGGCGCCGCGATCGCGCGCGCACCTGTGGTACGTCGGCGCAGAGGTCCTCAAGGTCGTCGCCCTGCTCGCCGGCGGCATCCTCCTGCTCGCCCGCTGACGGCTGCCCGCACTTCACCTTCCCCTCCCCGGCGGGCCACCTGGGGCTGCTCGGGTGGCGGTCATGACCCGGACGACCCTCCTCGGGAGGACCCTCATGGCTGCCACCACCACCGCCGTCGTCGCCCTCGGCGCCGCCGCCGTCCCCGCGCAGGCCGCGCCCGGCAACGGCAACGCCCACGCCGAGCGGCACCCCGGTGCCGAGCCGATCGTGATCGCGCACCGCGGCGCCTCGGGCTACCGCCCCGAGCACACGCTCGCCGCGTACCGCCTCGCCATCCGGATGGGTGCCGACTACGTCGAGCCCGACCTCGTCTCCACCAAGGACGGGGTGCTCGTCGCGCGGCACGAGAACGAGATCAGCGGGACGACCGATGTCGCCGCCCACCCGGAGTTCGCGGGCCGGCGCACGACCAGGACCATCGACGGCGTCAGCGTCACCGGCTGGTTCACCGAGGACTTCACCCTCGCCGAGCTCAAGACGCTGCGGGCCAAGGAGCGGCTGCCGCAGGTCCGCCCCGACAACACCCGCTACGACGGCCAGCTCGAGGTCCCGACGCTCGAGGAGGTGATCCAGCTCGTCAAGCGCGAGTCGGGCCGCACCGGGCGGACCATCGGCATCGCGCCGGAGACCAAGCACCCGTCGTACTTCGACTCGATCGGGCTCTCCCTCGAGGAGCCGCTCGTGCGCACCCTTCGCCGCAACGGCCTCGACCGGCCCAACGCCAAGGTCGTCATCCAGTCCTTCGAGACCGCCAACCTGCGTCAGCTCTCGACGATGACCCGCGTCCCGCTGGCCCAGCTCGTCGACGGCAGCGGGGCGCCGTACGACCTGAGGGCGGCCGGCTCCACCACGACGTACGCCGACCTGGTCACGCCCGCCGGCCTCGCCGACATCGCGACCTACGCCGACTGGGTGGCACCGACGAAGGGCCTGGTCATCCCGCGCGACGGGTCCGGCGCGATCGGTGCACCGAGCGCGCTGGTCGCCGACGCGCACGCCGCCGGTCTGCGCGTGGTGACCTGGACGATGCGCGTCGAGAACCAGTTCCTGCCGACCAACCACCGCATCGGCACCGACCCGAACGCGAAGGGCGACCTCGCCGGCGAGGTCGACGCCTTCCTCGACGCCGGTGTCGACGCGCTGTTCTCCGACAACCCGGACATCGCCGTCGCCACCCGCGACTCCTGGCTGGCGGGCGAGGGCGCGGCCTGAGCGTCGGTCCCAGGGCCTAGATTCGGCGACATGGCGGACTGTGTCTTCTGCTCCATCGTCGCCGGCGACACCGAGGCGGACGTCGTGCTCGACGAGCCCGACCTGCTCGCGTTCCTCGACCGGCGCCCGGTGTTCAAGGGCCACGTCCTGCTCGTGCCCCGGACCCACGTCGTGACGCTGCCCGACCTCCCGGCCGGGCAGCGTGACGGCTTCCTGGGCGCAGCGCAGCGCCTGGCGAGCGCGGTGGTCGACGGGCTCGGGGCGCAGGGCAGCTTCGTGGCGATGAACAACGTGGTCAGCCAGTCGGTGCCGCACCTGCACCTGCACGTCGTACCGCGGACCAAGGGGGACGGGCTGCGTGGCTTCTTCTGGCCGCGCACCAAGTACGCCGCGGGGGAGTCCGCACAGTACGCCGCCCGCCTGCGGACGGCCCTCAGCGAAGGCCGATGTTGACGTAGTAGGTCTGCCCGTCGTCGAGCCGCACGCCGATCCGCCAGTAGTTGCCCCCGGCGCTGGTGCTCTTCCAGTTGTAGAGGTACTGCTGGGCGGTCGCGTCGTACCGGAAGGTGCTTCCGCTGTCGGCCGAGGCGGTGTAGACCGTCTCGTCCACGGCGGCACTGGTGGCGCTGCCCTTCACGGGCGTGAGCCACACCGGCGCGGTCGGCGACTGGACCACGGCACCGTCGTCCCGCTTCAGCTGGAGCTTCGCCGGCACGGTGCTGCCTGCCTTGAAGGTGCTGGTCGCGACGCCGACCTGGTGCGCGGTGTCGTTGATCGGCTGGAGGAAGCCGTCGAACCGGTACTTCACCGTGTAGACGCCGGTCACCGTGGTGGTGTTGCCGGCCCGGTCGGTGGCGACCGCGGTGTAGGCGAAGCCGCCGACGCCGTTGGCGTTGCCGCCGGTGACGCTCACCCGGCACGAGTCGATCCCGGAGACGGCGTCGGTCGCGCTGCAGGACGCGCTCGGTACGGCGCCCAGGGTGTACGTCGCGCCGGCCACGTTGACGTCGGCGGTCGTGAGCCTCGGCCGCTCCTGGTCGATCCTGATGCCCGACACGGTCGCGGACGCCGTGTTCCCGGCGTTGTCGGTGGCGGTGCGCGTCGCGGAGTTGCTCGCCCCGTTGGTCGCCAGCACCACCGGGTCCGGGCAGGTGGCGATGCCGGAGAGGGCGTCGGAGCAGGTGAACCGCACCGTGACGGGGGAGGTGTACCAGCCGTTGGTGCCGAGCGTTCCGTCGACGATCGCCCCGGTGATGACCGGAGCGGTCTTGTCGAGCTTGACCGTCACCTTGTCGCTGCCCTTGTTGCCGGCGACGTCCTCGGCCGTCCCGGTGATGTCGCGGCCCGCGGTCTCGGTGCCGACCACGACGTCGGGCGTGACGCTGCCGGCCTTGACGCCGGACCCGGCGTCGTCGTCCTTGGCGTCGAAGTGGACGGTCACGTCGGCGTTGTTCCAGTCCGCGCTGTTGGGCTTCGGGGTCACCGTGTGCGTCACGGTCGGCGCGATGTTGTCCCACGTGAGCGCCACGCTGTTGGCCGGCTCCCGGTTGTCGGCGTAGTCGACCGCCCAGTAGGTGAGGGTCGCGGCCCCGGACCCGTCGAGCGGCACGGTCACGGTCTTCGTCGCGCCGTTCGCCACCTGGGTCGTGCCGCCGTTGACCTGGTAGCGGATCTCCCTCACCCCGGACAGCCCGGGCTGGTCGGTCGCGGTCAGCACCACGTTCGCGGTCGCGCCGGTGCACCAGCCGTTGACCTTCGTGCACTGGTTGTTGGCCGTGGTGGCGGGAGCGGTCCCGTCGACGTCGATGTCGCCGACCGTCTTGCCGGAGCGTTCGTTGCCGGCGACGTCGGACGCCGGGTCGCTGGTCACCGACTGGTTCGCGCCGTCGGTGCGGATCGCCTTGCTGGTGGGGCAGGTGGCCACGCCCGACAGGGCGTCGGTGCAGCTGAAGTCGACGATGACCTGGCTGTTGTACCAACCGGCCGCGTTGGGCTGGCTCGTCGGCGCGCCGTTGATCGTGGGCGCCGTCCGGTCGATCTTCACGTGCGCCGTCGCGGGTGCGCTCTCGTTGCCGGCCCTGTCGTCGATCGTGACCGGCCCGGCCGTCAGGTCGGCGCCCTCGCCGGTCACTGTGCTGCTCGCCGGCTTGATCGCCGGGTCGATGCCCGAGAGCGCGTCGTCGCCGACCCACTGGACCGCCACGTCGCCGCGGTACCAACCGTCGCGAGCCCCGGCGGGCAGCACGCCCTGGAGCGTCGGCGCGGTCCTGTCGATCCGGACCGGCCCGTAGTCGGTGCTGCTGCGGTTGCCCGCGACGTCGACGGCGTCGCCGTGGACGACCTGGTGCGCACCCTCGTTGACCAGCGTCGTGTCCCCGGCGCAGCCGGCCACCCCGTCGATCCCGGAGTCGGCGTCGGTGCAGTGGAAGGTCACGTCGACGTCGCCGTTGTTCCAGCCGTTGCCGTTCGCGGCGGGACTCTGGCTGCCGGTGATCGTGGGCGCGACGGTGTCGATGGCGAGCGGGAAGGTGCGCACCTGCTCCGCGTTGCCGGCGACGTCGACGCTCCAGTAGCCGACGGTGTGGCGGCCGGTGGAGAGGTCCGCGGTGAACGGCTCGCCGTACTCCTGCGGGGCGCCGTCGTCGATCGTGTAGTACGTCGCCGCGACGCCCGACTGCGCGTCGCTCGCGTCGAAGGCGAACGGGATGCCGCTGGTGACGAACCAGCCGGTGTCCGGCGAGATCGGGTTGATCACGGTGGTGACCGGTGCGGTCCGGTCGATCCGGAAGGTCAGCGGGGCGCCGGCCGTCTCGACGTTGCCGGCCGCGTCCCGGCTCCAGAAGGTGACCTCGTGGGGGCCGTCGGTGGAGACGGTGAAGGCGCCGTCGTAGCGCTGCGGCTCGCCGCCGTCGACGCTGTAGCGCGTCACGGACACGCCGGACAGGTTGTCGCTGCCGTGCAGCGTGACCTCGACGGGTGCGGCGTACCAGCCACTGTCCGGCGCGGCGGCCACGTCCGCCGTGGTGGTCGGGGCGGTCCGGTCGATCCGGATCCCGTCGACCGTCCGGCCGGTGGAGTTGCCGGCGTGGTCGGACACCGAGGCGCTCGCGCCGAGGTTCGCGCCCTCGCCACCGACCGTGCTGTCGGCGGGGCAGGTGCCGTCGATGCCCGAGGTCGCGTCGGAGCAGCTCCAGGCCACGGTCACGTCGCCGCCGTACCACCCGTCGTCGTTGGGCGCGGTGGTCGCGGCACCCGTCAGCGTCGGGGGAGTCTGGTCGATCCTGAGGGTGATGGTGTTGCCGGCCCTCGGCTCGACGTTGCCCGCCGCGTCCACGCTCCAGTAGCGCAGGGTGTGCGTGCCGTCGTCGGCGACGGAGACCGGCGCCAGGTAGGGCCGCGCGTCGCCGCCTTCGAGTGAGTAGTACGTCGCGTCGACGCCCGAGAGGTTGTCACTCGCGGAGAGGGCGACGTCGACGCCGGCCTGGTACCAGCCCTGGTGCAGGTCGCCGGAGACGGTCGCCGAGGTGGTCGGGGCCGTGCGGTCGATCCGGATGCTGCTGACCGACTCGGTGGTGCTGTTGCCGGCCCGGTCGGTGCACGTCGTCGTCGCGCCGAGGTTGCCGCCCTCACCGGTCACGGTGCTGTCGGCGGGCTGGTCGGGGATGCCGGACAGCTCGTCGGTGCACGTCCAGGTGACCGTGACGTCGCCGGTGTGCCAGCCGCCGGGGAAGCTCCCGGTGAGCACCGGTGCGGTCTCGTCGACGTTGATGCCGGTGACCTCGTCGCTGGCGGAGTTGCCGGCGTTGTCGTGGGCCGAGCCGCCGGCGGCCTGGTCCGCGCCCTCGTGCAGGACCTTCGGTGCGGGGCAGGAGGCGACGCCGGACAGCGCGTCGGCGCAGGCGAAGGTCACGGTGACGTCGGCGTCGTACCAGGCGCCGTGGTCGGCCGGCCGGTCCTCGGAGGCGGTGATGGTCGGGTCGGTCCTGTCGATGCTCACCACGGCGGTGTCCGTCGCGGAGCCGCCCGCGTGGTCCGTGACCGTGCCGACCACCTGCTGGGCCTCGCCCTCCTCCGACACGGTGACCGGCGCGGAGCAGCTCGCGACGCCGGAGCCGCCCTGGTCCGCGCAGTCGAACGAGACGGTGACGTCGTGGTTGGTCCAGGCGCCGTCGGTGTAGGAGAGCGGGGTGAAGAGGTGGGCGATGGTGGGCGCGGTCCTGTCGATGCGGACCACCACGCTCTGCAGCTGCTCGCCGTTGCCGGCACGGTCGGTGCTGAAGTAGGTGAGGGTGTGCGCGCCCTCGTCGGTCAGGGTGAGGCTGGTCCCCGACCGGAGGTCGCCGCCGTCGACGGCGTAGTACGTCGCGGCGACGCCGGACAGCCCGTCCGTCGGCGCGAGCGTCACGGTGACGCTGCCGTTGGTCCAGCTGTTCGAGACGCCGGAGAGCCCGGTGACGGGGGCGGTCCGGTCGATCTGGATCCCGTCGACCGTCCGCGTCGTCGTGTTGCCGGCTCGGTCGGTGCAGCTCGCGGTCGCGGAGAGGTTCGCGCCCTCGCCGCCGACGGTGCTGCTGGCGGGCTGGCCGGCGACGCCGGAGAGCGCGTCGGTGCAGGTCCAGGTGACGGTGACGTCGCCGGTGTGCCAGCCGGCCGGGAAGCTGCCGGTCAGCACCGGCGCCGTGGTGTCGACGTCGATCCCGCTCTGCTGCGCGCTCGCCGTGTTGCCGGCGCGGTCGGTCGCCGAGCCGCCGGCCGACTGGTCGGCCCCCTCGCCCAGGGTCGGGGCCGCCGGGCAGCTCTGGACGCCGGAGAGCGCGTCGGCGCACTGGAACGAGACGGTGACGTCGTGGTCGTACCAGCCGGCGGCGTTGGGTGCGCGATCCGTCGACGCCGTGATGCTCGGCGCGGTCCTGTCGAGCTTGACCGTGGTGGCCGTCGTCGCCTTGTTGCCGGCGTTGTCGGTGCCGGTGCCGGAGACGAGAGTGCCGGCCGTCTCCGTGGTGATCGTCCGGGAGGCGGAGGCCGGAGAGGTGCCGTCGGCGAGGCAGGACGCCACGCCCGATCCGCCTGCCTCGTCCGCGCAGGTGAAGGTGACCGTTGCGTCGGACCTGTTCCAGCCCGCGGCGTTGGGAGCGGGTGCGACGGCCGCCGTGATCGTGGGTGCGGTGGCGTCGGCCGGAGCGGTGGTGACGGACGCGGTGGCGCTGTTGCCGGCGTTGTCGGTGGCGGTGCCGGTGACCGTCGTACCCGACGTCACGGTCCTCGAGCTCGAGGCAGGGCTGGTCCCGTCGGCCACGCAGCTCGCGACGCCGGACGCCGTGGCGCCGCCGGGGCTCGTGTCGGAGCAGGTGAAGGTGACGGTCGAGGTGCCGTTGGCGTTCCTGGTCTCGGTGCCGGTGATGGTCGGCCTCGCCTTGTCCACCCGTACGTCGACCGACGCGGGGGAGCCCTGGTTGCCGAGCCGGTCGGTGCTCGCGGCGACGCTGACGGTGGTGACGCCGTTCTGGGTGACGGTCTGGTCGGGGAACGGGTTCGCGTCGGCCACGCCGACACCGCCCACGGCGTCGGCGACGGTCCACCTCACCGTCGTGTTGGTGGCGTTCCAGCCCGCGCCGTTCGGCACCGGCGTGAGGGCAGGCGTCGCGGTGGGGCCGGTGTTGTCCACGACGTACGACGCCTGGGTGCTGTTCGAGGCGCCGGTGCAGTTCGTGCGCGGGGTGTTGAAACCGGGGGAGGCGGCCGCGGTGACCGCTCGCGACCCGTCGCCGGACCCCGCGGCGAAGGCGAACGTCCACGAGGACCTCGCGGTGTCCGAGACCTGCATGCCCGACAGCGCCCCGGACACCGTGACGCACTTGGTGTCGCTCGAGGTCGTCACCGTCAGGGTGAGCGCGCCGCCCTGCCTGGCGTAGAGCGTGCCGTTCACCGAGGTCGTCCCGGAACCACCGGTGAAGACGGCCGCACTCACGCTGGACGCGGACGCCGGACTCCTGGTCGCACCCAGCGCCAGCAGCGAGCCGAGCACCAGCAGCAGGCTCGTCGGCCATGCCGCCCGACGCGTCCAGGTCGTAGAGCTCATCATCACGGCGTCCCCCTGCCCGCGGCGCCCCCGTGGCGATCGCGCGACCCCGAAGGTAGGAGCGGGTCGTCGCGGTCCGCAGGGGATTGGCGGCCCAGCCGGCCCGCCGGGCCCAGAGATACCCAGTTGTGGGGACCGGCCCGGCGGCCCGCCCGGCTGAGGACTGAGTGCCGGACAGCAGGAACGCCGTACCAGGGCTCGTCGTAGGCTGCGACGCGATCGGACTGGACTCGAGAAGAGCTGAGGTAAGCACATGGGTCGTTTCGACGGGCGAGTGGCCGTCATCACCGGAGCCGCACGAGGGATCGGGTTCGGCACCGCCAGCCGCTACGCCGAGGAGGGCGCATCGGTCGCGATCGTCGACCTCGACGAGGCCGCTGCCGCCGAGGCCGCGGCCAAGCTGCCCCTGACCGAGGGCGCCAAGGCCATCGGCGTGGGCGCGAACGTCTCCGACGCCGCGTCGGTCGACGCCGCGATCGAGCGGGTCGTCGCCGAGCTCGGCGGGATCCACATCCTGGTGAACAACGCGGGCATCACCCGCGACAACCTGCTGTTCAAGATGACCGAGGACGACTGGGACCTGGTCATGGGCGTGCACCTCAAGGGTGCGTTCTTGATGACCAAGGCTGCTCAGAAGCACTTCGTGGAGCAGAAGTACGGCAAGGTCGTGAACATCTCCTCGATCTCCGCGCTGGGCAACCGGGGCCAGGCCAACTACTCGGCGGCCAAGATGGGCATCCAGGGCTTCACCCGGACCCTGGGCATCGAGCTGGGCCCGTTCGGGATCAACGTCAACGCGGTGGCGCCCGGGTTCATCGCGACCGAGATGACCGATGCCACCGCGGCCCGGCTCAAGCTCGACGTCGACGAGTTCCGCCGCCTCAACGCCGAGGCCAACCCGGTCAAGCGGGTCGGCTTCCCCGAGGACATCGCCGCCGCGGTGACCTTCCTGTCCAGCGACGAGGCGTCGTACATCACCGGCCAGACGCTCTACGTCGACGGCGGCATCTCGCTCGGAACCTGATCCACCGCAGGACATCGGGTGGGTGGCAGTGACCAGCGGGTCACTCCCACCCACCCGACCCTCAGGAGAACCAGAGGTCGGAGGTCGCCAGCGCGGTGAGCTGGTCGAGACTCAGCAGCGGATCGCCGACGTCGTCCCGGTTGGTTGCGGAGACGTCGACCATCCATCCGTCCGGGGCGAAGACGCCCGACCAGTTCGCCGTGAATCCGCTCGTGTCCGAGCCGTCGCCGCCGTCGCCCGACCGCAGCCACAGCCACGAGCCGTCCGGGAGCGGCCTGCACTCGGGTGCCCCGCAGGTCTTCTCGGCGGAGTAGGTCGTTCGCCGGGCCGTGCACGCCGGCGAGGCCGCGCAGCGCTCGTTCCCGGGCAGCGAGCGGGCGACCTCTCTCCAGTGCTCGGGATCGGGGCTCATGTCGTAGAGCCTGACCTCGAGGTCGGCGCCGTCGAGCCGAAGGTTGATCTCCAGGCCGTGCTGGCTGACGTGGTCCGGGTCGTCGACGGGGGTCATCCGCAGGTCGGTGACCCGGCCGGCCGGCAGCTGGCGCAAGAACCGCTCCAGCACCACGTCGTCCGGCGCCAGGGACCGCTGGTTCTCCGGCGTGAGTCCCGCGGTCCACGCGGGGCTCGGCGCGGGTGGCGTCGGCCGGGTCGCCACCCGGTCGTGGGCGGTGGTCGCCCCGAGCGACGACTGCCAGGCCACCGCGCCGACGACGAGTGCCGCCACCGCACTGCCCGCGGCCAGCGCCGCGGCCCGGCGCCGGCGGACCTTGCGCCGCCCCCGCCGCGCCCCGCCCGCGACCAGGCCGGTGACATCGGGGTCGAGCCGCTCGACGGCCCGCTCCAGCACCACGGTCAGCTCGTGCTCGGTCATCGCGCTACCTCCTCCCGCATGCGCGCCAGCGCGCGCATGCTCCGGTTCCGCACCGCCCCCGGGCTCAGGCCGAGCACCTCGGCCACCTCCTCGACCGACAGGTCCTCGAGGTGCCGCAGCACCACGACCGCCCGGTCCACCGGCGCCAGCCCGGCGAGGGCCTCGGTGAGCGCGAGACGCAGGTCGGTGGCCTCGGCGTGGTCGGCGGTGGCCGCCGACCCGAGTCCCGGCAGGTCGGCGTAGGGCGTCTCGGTGCTGCTCCGGCGCCGGCGGCTGCTGATGAAGGTGCGGGTCAGCACCGTGTGCGCGTAGGCCGCCGGGTTGTCCAGGCGGGGCCCGAGCCGACGGTGCATCCGCACGTAGACCTTCGCCAGCGTCTCCTGGACCAGGTCCTCGGCCTGGGTCCGCTCGCCGCACAGCAGCCAGGCCGCGCGGTACAGCTGCGGGGCCTGGCTGCGCGCGAAGGCGTCGAAGGAGTCGGGCACGGGCTCGATCATGTCTCTCCCGGGGAGCGGTGTGCTTTCCCGGTACGACGCTGCCCGGGCCGGTCATGTCACATCCCGACACGCGGGGGGCGGCTGCGCCCTGTGGGACCGGCGTGGGTCAGACTTGCCGCGTGCGTCCTTCGATCATCCGCCGTGCCCTGCCCGCCTCGCTCGTCGTGCTGAGCCTCGCGCTCGCCGGCTGCGGGGGTGGTGACGACGGCGGGAAGAAGTCGAGCGGCGGGGGCGACGCCCCGACCACGGCCAGCGAGACGCCGGCGCCGCCGGCCACGTGGCCGCTGACCGGCGAGCTGACCCAGGGCGGGGCGGACCCGGCGCGCAAGCACCCGGCGTACATCGTCAAGATCGACAACTCCGTCGACAGCGACCCGCAGATCGGCATCGGCAAGGCCGACCTGGTGGTCGAGGAGCTGGTCGAGGGCGGGATCACCCGGCTCGCCGTGTTCTTCTACGAGAAGCTGCCCGAGAAGGCCGGCCCGGTCCGGTCGATGCGCCTCACCGACGTCGGCATCGCCAAGCCGCTCGGCGCCACCATCGTCACCTCGGGCGCGGCCCCGGTGACGCTCAACGGCATCCGCAAGGCCGGCATCAAGTTCCTCGACATGAACAACCCCAACGTGGTGCGCATCAACGACGGCACCCACGACTCGCTGCACAGCGTCATGGCCGACCTGAAGAAGATCGGCGCCTCGGCACGCGGCACCGCCACCCGCCCCGACGACTACCTGCCGTTCGGCGACAGCCCGCTCCCGGCCGGCGCGCCCGCGACCACGATCGACGCCAAGCTCTCCGCCGGGCGCACCTCGCACTGGAAGTACGACGGCTCGAAGTACGTCCTGCAGAACGGCTACATGGCCGACGGCGACGTCTTCAAGCCCGACACCGTGATCGCGGCGACCGTGCGCACCAGCCTGGCGCCCTACAAGGACCCCGCCGGCAACCCGGTCCCGGTCTCGCACTTCGAGGGCAAGGGCAAGGCGGTCATCTTCCACGGCGGCCAGGCCATCGACGTCACCTGGGAGAAGGCCGACGAGGGTGCCGAGCTGACCTTCAAGGACGCCGCGGGCAACGAGGTCGAGCTGCCCGCCGGCCGGACCTGGCTCGAGCTGGTGCCCGGCAAGGGCGCCGCGTCGACCGGTTCGGTCACCTACAACTGACCTGCGACCCACGCCGCCGGCCCGGTCACTCCGGGTCGGCGGCCTCGCCGTCCTCGTCGTCCTCGTCGAGCGTGCTCGGCATCGCGACGCCCTGCTCGACGAGGCTCTGCACGCCCGCGAGCAGGAACCCGATCGCGCCCTCGACCCGCCGGGCCGCGGCCTCCGGGTCGGCGGCCGTGGCGACGGACTCGCCGGCCGAGGACATCGCGCCGAAGAAGATCCGCGCGAACGTCTGCAGCATGTCCTCGTCGAGGTCCCAGGAGCCGGCATCGAGGGTGGCGCGGACGATCTCGACGATGTTGGCGAAGGTCGAGCGCTCCTCCTGCTCGCGGTAGCGCTCGTAGCCGAGCACGGCCGGACCGTCCTGGATCACGATCCGGCGGTACGGCGGCTCCTGGACCACGTCGAGGAACGCGCGCAGGCCCTCGGTCGCCTTGCGCCAGGGGTCCTTCTGGCCGCGCAGCGACTTCTGGATCCGCTTGGCGGCCTCCTGCTCGACCCGCTCGAAGACGGACTCGAAGAGCGCCTGCTTGCCCGAGAAGTGGTGGTAGAGCGCGCCCTTGGTCACCCGCGCGCCGGACACGATGGCGTCGAGGGAGGTCGCGGCGTACCCCTTCTCGGCGAAGAGCTGCTCGGCGACGTCGACCAGGGCCCGCTTGGTGGAGGCGGAGTACGCCGCCCGGCGGGACGCCCCGGGCACCCCGGGCACGGGGACCTTGGGGACGAGTTTGGACACCGATGCCTTCGCCACCGCCTCAGCATAGGCGCGCCGTGACACCCGTCACTGCGGCGGGTGGGCGGGATCACGGTGTCGTTCCCTTGGGCATACCCGCGGTCGGCTCCATACTCGTAGTACGTACCAGCGGTATGTCGGATACCCCGAGTTCCGGACGACCGCCGATCGAAACAGGAGTGCTGACCATGACCTGGACGGCCTTTCACAACCGGGGCGAGACCCTCCGCTCCGTCATCGCGACCTCCGCTGTCCGCCGCGACGGCCTGCTGCCCATGGACGTCGACGGCGTGTCCGTCGCGTTCCGCGACGAGCTCGACCTCCTCGCCGCCCTCACCCTGAAGTGGCACACCCGCCTGTCCGGCCAGATCGAGCGGATGCTCGCCCACCAGCCGATGGACCTCGCCGAGGCCGTCGAGATCGCGTGGAGCAACACCGCCCACGAGCTGGCCGGGGTGCGGATGATCATCGACCACTACCGCGCCCACCCCCTCGACGACGCCATGGCCTCGGCGATGGAGGCGGCCTCCTTCAAGGAGCACCACCTGCTGGCCGTGATGGCCGGTCGCACCAGCATCGGCGACGAGGCTGCCGACCGGATCGGCGCCGAGATCGAGGAGCGGGCCCGCCTGCTCCACCGCGGCATGCCGGTCGTCACGCCCGATGCGGTCTACGCCGAGCCCGAGGTCCGCGGCACCCTCCTCGAGCGCCTGCGCGCCGTGGTCGCCGCCTGACCTCTCCCGAACCAACCGGCACCAGCCCCCTCCCGGGTGCGGCCCCGGCCCGACGCGTCTCCCTCCCAATCCGCGTCGGGTCCGGGGCCGCTTTGCGTTCCGCACGCGGCCGACGAAGAGGGATGATGGACCCATGTCCAGCGAGCTGAGCGCCGGACGCCTGTTGCTGGCGTCGCCCGACCTGCTCGACCCCAACTTCGTCGACACCGTCGTGCTCCTGCTCGACGTCAACGACGAGGGGGCCCTCGGCGTCGTCCTCAACCGCCCCACCGCACTGCCGGTCTCCGAGGTGCTGGGGGAGTGGGGCGAGGTCGTCGAGGAGCCCGAGGTCCTCTTCCAGGGCGGCCCGGTCGCGACCGACGGTGCCCTCGCCGTCGCCCTGGCGGCACCCGGCGGCGAGAACGCCGCCGGCTTCCGGGTGCTGTGGGACCGGCTCGGGCTGCTCGACCTCGACACCCCGCGCGAGCTCGTCGACGGCACCGTCGACCGGTTGCGGATCTTCGCCGGGTACGCCGGCTGGGGCGCCGGCCAGCTCGAGGCCGAGATCGCCGAGGGCAGCTGGTACGTCGTCCCCAGCCGGGTCGACGACGTCTTCCTCGGTGACACCCACGACCTGCGCCGTCAGGTGCTGCGTCGCCAGCCCGGCGACCTCGCGTTCCACGCCACCCGGCCGGCGGACCCGGAGCTCAACTGACCGGTTCCTCGTCTTGAGACATCACTGTCTCATGTGAGACAGTGATGTCTCATCAAGGAGGAATCATGACCACCCGGGACACGGTGCTGGCCGCCGCCCAGCGCCTGCTCACCACGGACCCGACCGCGTCGATGGCGCAGATCGCCACCGCGGCCGGCGTGGGCCGCGCGACCGTTCACCGCCACTTCGCCAGCCGTGAGGACCTGCTCCACGAGATCGGCCGGCGCTCCCTCGACCGCTGGGCGGCGACGCTCGTCGAGGCCGAGGTCACCGACGTCATCGCCTCGGCCGACCCCGAGCGCATCCGGGCCTGCATCGAGGAGATCCTCGGTCGGTTCGTCATCGACGCCCACGAGCTCGGCATCGCGCTGACCGACCCGACCGTGCTCAACGCCGCCGACCTGCACGAGCGCGCGACGGCGCTGTTCGCCGACGAGGTCGCGCTCTACGCCGCCGCACAGGCGGCCGGCGTGCTGCGCTCCGACGTACCCGCTCGCTGGCTGGGGCACAGCGTCTACGGCCTGCTCGTCGCCGCGCGCGACGCTCTCGTCGCAGGCGACATCGCCCGCAACGACGCCCAGGCGCTGGTCCGCTCCACGTTCCTCGAGGGAGGTGCTGCACGATGACCACGACCCTGGGTCAGCGGTCCGCCGAGGTGCGGGGCCGCCGTCGTTGGGGCGGCCTGGCCGTGCTCGCGGCCAGCCTGCTCGTCGTCGTGATGGACATGACCGTCCTCAACGTCGCGCTTCCCGACCTCACCGAGGACCTGCACGCCGGGGCGCTGGCCCAGCTGTGGATCGTCGACGTCTACTCGCTCGTCCTCGCCGGGCTGCTCGTGCCGGTCGCCGCGCTCGCCGACCGCTGGGGCCGGCGCCGGATGCTGCTCACCGGCTTCACGATCTTCGCCGTCGCCTCGCTCGCCGCGCTCGTCGCGCGCAGCCCCGGCGACGTGATCGCCGTGCGCGCCCTGCTCGGGCTCGGCGGCGCCATGATCATGCCGGCCACGCTCTCCCTGATCCGCGCGCTGTTCCCCGACGCCCGGGAGCGGGCCTTCGCCCTCGGGCTGTGGGCCGCGACCGCCGCGGTCGGCGGCGCGGTCGGGCCGATCGTCGGCGGCGCGCTGCTCAGCGCGTTCAGCTGGCACGCCGCCTTCCTCGTCAACGTGCCGCTCATGGTCGTCGCGCTCGTCGCGGGCCTGCTGCTGCTGCCCGAGAGCCGCTCGGAGCGGCCGGGCCGGGTGGACGCGATCGGCACCGTGCTCTCGGTCGCCGGCATGGTCACCGCCGTCTACGGCGTCAAGCACCTCGGCAAGGGCGACCTCGACGTCGTCACGCTGCTCGTGCTCGTCGCGGGCGTCGCGATGCTGGCGCTGTTCGTGCGGCGCTGCCTGCGCCAGGACGAGCCGATGCTCGCCGTACGCCTGTTCGCGAACCCGGTCTTCCGCTCGGGTGTGGCGACCGCGCTGGTGAGCAGCACGGCGATGATGGCGCTGCTGTTCGTGGGCTCGCAGTGGTTGCAGCTGGTCCAGGGCTGGAGCCCGCTGGTGGCCGGCGTCGCGCTGCTGCCCATGGCCCTCGGCGGCCTGGTCGGGCCGCCGCTGGCCCCGAGCGTCGCCGCCCGGTTCGGCGCGCGCACCGTGGTCGTCGCCGGTCTCGTGGTCCTCGCTGCCGGCCTGCTCGTGCTGTGGCTGCTGCCCCGGCCGATGCCGTACGCCGGCATCGCGGTCTCCCTGCTCCTCGTCGGCTTCGGCACGGCGGCGCTGGGCCTGGCCTCCGCGCTGATCATGGGCGCCGCGCCCGCGCACCAGGCGGGCTCGGCGGCCGCGGTCGAGGAGATGTCCTACGAGGTCGGTGGCGTGCTGGGCATCGCCGTGCTGGGCAGCCTCGCCGGCGTCGTCTACCGTCACGGCCTCCCGTCCGGCGCTCCCGACGCCGCCGTGGAGTCGGTCACCGGCGCGCTCGGGACCGCCGTGGAGCCGGCCGCGCTGGCGTCGTACACCGACGCGTTCGGGATCGTCGGCCTCGCCGGCGCCGTGATCACGCTGCTGGTCGCGGTCGTCGTGTGGCGCGGGCTCCCGGAGGACGTCGATGTCTCCGGAGGGCACTAGACTGCGGGACGTGACCACGATCGGATTCTCGACAGACACGGACGTCCGCGAGGACCGCCGTACCGTCCCGACCGACGAGGGCGACCACGAGCGCTTCTCCCACTACGTGGAGAAGGACAAGCTGACCGAGGCGATGGTCATGGGCACGCCGGTCGTGGCCCTGTGCGGGAAGGTCTGGGTGCCCAGCCGGGCGCCGGAGAAGTTCCCGGTCTGCCCCGACTGCAAGGAGATCTGGGAGGGCCTGTCGGACGACAAGGGCCCGGAGGGGTCCGGTCCCGACGCATGACCTCGCTCGGTCCGGCGTGGCCGGAGCGGGCAGCCTGGGGCACGGCGCCGTCGCTGCGTGCCTGGCAGTCCGCTGCGCTCACCGACTACCTCGCCCGCAACCCGCGTGACTTCCTCGCCGTCGCGACGCCCGGTGCCGGCAAGACCACCTTCGCGCTCACCGTCGCCGCGGAGCTGCTCGGCCGGCGCGTCGTCGACCGGCTGGTGATCGTCGCGCCCACCGAGCACCTCAAGCTCCAGTGGGCCGAGGCCGCCGCCCGCGCCGGCATCCCGATCGACCCGACGTACTCGGCGGGCTCGGGCAAGATCGCCAGCGACTACGTCGGCGTCGCGGTCACCTACGCCGGTGTCGGCGTCAACCCGCTCGCCATGCGGATCCGCACCGAGCGGTTCAAGACCCTGGTCATCCTCGACGAGATCCACCACGCCGGTGACTCGCTGAGCTGGGGCGAGGGCGTGCGCGAGGCGTTCGAGCCGGCCGCCCGCCGTCTGGCGCTGACCGGCACGCCGTTCCGTTCCGACATCAACCCGATCCCGTTCGTCACCTACGCGCCCGGCGAGGGCGGCGTACCGACCTCGGTGGCCGACTACACCTACGGCTACGCCGACGCGCTCGCCGACCACGTCGTGCGTCCCGTGCTGTTCCTGGCCTACTCCGGCCAGATGAGCTGGCGCACCCGGGCGGGCGACGAGGTCGCCGCGTCGCTGGGGGAGCCGCTCACCAAGGACATGACGTCCCAGGCGCTGCGCACCGCCCTCGACCCCAACGGGTCCTGGATGCCGTCGGTGCTCGAGGCCGCCGACAAGCGCCTGTCGGAGGTGCGCCGTCACATCCCCGATGCCGGCGGCCTGGTCATCGCCTCCGACCAGGACAGCGCCCGCGCCTACGCCAAGCTGCTCAAGCAGATCAGCGGCGAGTCGGTGACCGTCGTCCTGTCCGACGAGAAGGCGTCGTCGAAGAAGATCTCGACGTTCAGCGAGGGCGACTCGCGCTGGATGGTCGCGGTCCGGATGGTGTCCGAGGGCGTCGACGTCCCGCGGCTCGCGGTCGGCGTGTGGGCGACGACCACCTCCACCCCGCTGTTCTTCGCCCAGGCCGTCGGCCGCTTCGTGCGCGCCCGCAAGCGCGGCGAGATCGCCTCGGTCTTCCTGCCGTCGGTGCCCAACCTGCTCGGCTTCGCCGCCGAGCTCGAGGCCCAGCGCGACCACGTGCTCAAGCGCAAGGTCAGCGAGGACGGCGACATCTTCGCCGCCGAGGAAGACCTGATGAACCAGGCCAACGCGAGCGAGTCGGCGTCGGAGGAGCTGGAGCTCGGGCCCTTCGAGGCCCTCGGCTCCGAGGCCCGCTTCGACCACGCGCTGTACGACGGCGCGCAGTTCGGCCACGAGGGCGAGGTCCACGTCGGCTCCGAGGAGGAGATGGACTTCCTCGGCATCCCCGGCCTGCTCGAGCCCGACCAGGTCAGCGCGCTGCTCCAGCAGCGCCAGGCCGACCGGCGACGCTCGCGCCGTCCGGAGTCCTCGGGCCAGTCCGAGCACGAGCGGGCCGCCGACACCCTGACCGAGGTCACCACCCACGAGCACCTCGGCCTGCTGCGCCGTGAGCTCAACTCGCTCGTCGCGTCCTGGCACCACCGCACCGGACAGGCGCACGGCATCACCCACGCCGCCCTGCGCAAGGAGTGCGGCGGCCCCGCTGCTGCGGTCGCCAACGCCGACCAGCTGCAGAAGCGGATCGACCGGATCCGGGAGTGGGCGGTCCGCAAGACGTCCTGAGCGGCGGCTGCAGGAATCACCTCTGAAGAGGCGATTCCCGCGCTTCTTGACCGTTGCAACGGCCGGGAAGCGCAGGTTTCGCCTCTTCAGAGGTGATTCCGACTGCGTGAGCCACCCCACAGGAAAGGCTCACCTAACTTAGGTTAGGCTGCCTTGTGTGACGACGGTTCTCGAAGGACGCGACCTGGTGCTGGGCTACCAGCGCAGCACGGTGGTGCACGGCGTGTCCGTGCGCCTCACCCCCGGCGAGGTCACCGCGCTGATCGGCCCCAACGGCAGCGGCAAGTCGACGGTGCTGCGCTCGCTGGCACGCCTGCACCCGTTGGTCGAGGGGCGGATCAGCCTCGACGACGCCGACGCGGCGCCGCTGAGCGCGAAGGAGTTCGCGCGCCGGGTCACCCTGCTCTCGCAGTCGCGCCCCCACCCGTCCGGGCTCGAGGTCCGCGACGTCGTCGCGTTCGGCCGCCACCCCCACCGCGGCCGCTTCGCCGGCGTGACCGACGCCGACCGGGCGGCCATCGACCACGCCATGGCCGTGACCGGCATCGAGGAGATGGCCGACCGGCCCGTCGACCAGCTCTCCGGCGGCGAGCTGCAGCGTGTCTGGCTGGCCACCTGCCTGGCCCAGGACACCGCCGTCGTGCTGCTCGACGAGCCCACCAACCACCTCGACCTGCGCTACCAGGTTGAGACGCTCGACCTGGTCCGCGACCTCGCGGACCGGCACGGGACGGCGCTCGGCGTCGTCCTGCACGACCTGAACCATGCCGCCACCGTGGCCGACCAGGTCGTCCTGCTGCACCAGGGTGCGGTCCGCGCGGTCGGCACACCGGCCGACGTGCTCACGGCTGAGCACCTCACCGCCGTGTACGGACTGCCCATCCACTGCGACCTCGACCCGCACACGGGCGCGGTACGGGTGGAGGCCCAGGGCAGGCACCACCACCGAACCACCCACCAGCCCCACCAGCCCCACCAGTGAGGAACCCGATGAAGACCCGACCGATCGCTGCCCTGGCTCCCGTCGCGGTGCTGCCGCTCGGCCTGCTCCTGGCCGCATGCGGCACGACCGAGGCCGACGCCGACGACAAGCCGGCCCCGAAGGCAGCCGACTCCGCCGAGTGCTCCGCTGACGAGACGACGACCTCGACGGGACGGGTGAAGCTGACCGACAGCTACGGCCGCACGGTCGAGCTCGACAAGCCTGCCGAGCGGGTGGCCGTGCTCGAGTGGCAGCAGGTCGAGGACGTGCTCTCGCTGTGCGTGGCGCCGGTCGCCGTCGCCGACGCCGAGGGCTACACCACCTGGGACACCGCCGAGAAGCTCCCCGAGGGCGTGACCGACGTCGGCACCCGCGGCGAGCCGAACCTGGAGACGCTGTTCGGCACCGATCCCGACCTGGTCATCGTCGAGGCCTACACGCCCGACGACGAGATCCTCAAGCAGCTGGCGAAGTACGACGTCCCGGTGCTCGCGACCAAGGGCGCCGACGCCGCCGACCCCGTCGCCAACATGATCGACACCTTCGAGCTGATCGCGAAGGCGACCGGCCGCGAGGAGCGGGCGAAGGCCGTCGTCGACGGCTTCGAGGCGCACCTGGCCGAGGCCAGGGAGAAGGTCGCCGCTGCCGATGCCGGGAAGGGCGCCGGGAAGTTCGTCTACTTCGACGGCTGGGTCCAGGGCGGCAACGTCTCGATCCGCCCGTTCGGCCAGGGCTCGCTGATGGGCGAGCTCGGCGAGCAGCTGGGGCTGGAGAACGCGTGGACCGGCGAGGTCGACCCGGCGTACGGCCTGGGGCAGACCGACATCGAGGGCATGAGCGAGCTCGGCGACGCCACCTTCTTCCACACCGGCACCGTCGACCCCGAGGGCGACGTCAACGCCGCGCTCGCCGAGAACGCCGTGTGGCAGAAGATCCCCGCCGTCGCCGAGGGCCGCACCCACGCGTTCCCGGCCGGGATCTGGACCTTCGGTGGCCCCCGCTCGGCCGAGCAGGTCATCGACGCGTACGTCGACCTGCTGACCCAGTAGTGCGATGAGCGTCGAGCAGCAGCAGCGCACCGCCGCGCCTGCCGGGACGACCGGGCAGGCCGGGGCGACGCCACGCCTGGGACGCTCCGGTGTCAGCAGCGCCACCGGTGCGTTGCTGCTGCTCCTCGTCGCCCTGCTCGGGGTCTCCGCCTGGCACCTGACGCAGGGCACCTCCGCCGTCGGCGCGGGCGACCTGGTCCGCTGGCTGCTCGGCGACCGGTCCGACGCGGGCGCGGGAGCCGACGCCGGCGACGTCCTGATCGGCTCGCGGATGCCGCGGCTCGCCGCCGGGATCGCGGTCGGCTTCGCGCTCGGCGTGGCCGGCGCGCTGTTCCAGTCGCTGGCGCGCAACGCGCTCGCCTCGCCCGACACCCTCGCTGTCACCGGCGGCGCCTACCTGGCGGTCACCGTGGTCGCGGCGTTCGGGATCACGGTCCCGATCTGGGCCTCGGGCCTGACCGCCTTCGCCGGCGGCTCGCTCGCCGCCTTCCTCGTCCTCGGACTCGCCGGCGGAGCGGGTACGGCGACGACCCGCCTCGTGCTCGCCGGGTCGGCCGTCGCGCTCGCCCTGCAGGCCGCCACCTCGACGCTCCTCATCTTGTTCGAGGAGGAGACGACCAGCCTGTTCGCCTGGGGGAGCGGCTCGCTCAGCCAGCTCGGGATGCGGGCCTTCCAGCAGGCCGCACCGGTCGTCGTCGTGTGCACCCTCGCTGCGCTGCTCCTCGCGCGCCGGCTCGACCTGCTCGGCCTCGGTGACGACAGCGCGGCAGTGCTCGGCGTCCCCGTCCGGTCGACGCGTGCGGCCGGCACCGTGCTCGCCGTGCTGCTGACCGCGGCGTCGGTGACGCTGGCCGGACCGATCGGCTTCGTCGGCCTGTTCGCGCCGGTGATCGTGCGGCTGACCGGCCGGGTCGTGCCCGCGCTGAACCGGCACGCCGTGCTGATCCCGGCCGCCGGCCTGACCGGCGCGGTGGTCGTCGTCCTCGCCGACGCCCTCGTCCGGGCCGTGCTCGGCGCGGACGAGGCGATCTCGATCCCGACCGGGATCACCACCACCCTCGTCGGGGCGGTCGTGATGATCGTGCTCGCCCGGCGTGGTCGCGACTCGGGGCCGACCCGGCAGCCCGCCGCCGCGCGGGTCCGGGTCGGGACCCGGCTGCGGTTCGTGGTGGTGCTCGTCGTGGTGGCCCTGGCTGCGCTCGGCATCGTCCTGCTGGGCCTGCTCGCCGGCGACACGTGGCTCAAGCTCGGCGACATCGCCCTGTGGTTCGACGGCGAGGCGGTGCCGCTGGTCCAGTTCGCGCTCGACGAGCGGGCGCCACGGGTCGCGGCCGCCGTGTTCGGCGGCGCCGCGCTCGCCCTGTCCGGCGCACTGGTCCAGGCGACCTGCCGCAACCCGCTCGCGGAGCCCGGGATCCTCGGCATCACCGGCGGTGCCGGCGTCGGTGCGGTCGTCGTGGTCACCGCTGCCGGCGTCTCGCAGGCCGCCGGCAACGGCGCGATCCTCGTCGGTGCCGTCGTCGGCGCGCTGGTCTCCTTCGCCCTCGTCTACGGCCTGTCCTGGCGGCACGGGCTCAACGCCGACCGGCTGCTGCTGATCGGCATCGGCACCTGGTACGGCGCCGCGGCGCTCACCACCTTCCTGCTGGTGCGCTCGAACCCCTGGGACACGCCGCGGATCTACACCTGGATGTCCGGTACGACGTACGGCCGCACCTTCGAGCAGGTCCTGCCTGTCGCGGTCGTGCTCGCCGTCGCGCTCCCGCTCGCGTGGCTGGTGCGCCGCGAGCTCGACCTGCTCGCGCTGGACGAGGACACCCCGCGTCTCGTGGGTGTGCGCCTGGAGACGGTCCGGCTCGTCGTGCTGGTCACGGCCGCGCTGCTCGCCGCGACCAGCGTGGCCGCGGTCGGCGTGGTCGGCTTCGTCGGCCTCGTCGCCCCGCACCTGGCTCGGGCCCTCGTCGGCGGTCGGCACGCCCGCTCGGTGCCGGTCGCGGTGCTCGTCGGGGCCGTGCTGCTCGGCCTCGCCGACCTCGTCGGCCGGACCGTGATCGCGCCGGCGCAGGTGCCGGCCGGGCTGGTGGTGGCGCTGATCGGGGCGCCGTACTTCGTCTACCTGCTGGCCAGGTCGCGGGCCTGACCCGAGCCCTCGAACAGCCGCACCCCCGGGCCGGGGCGGGTGGCGACCCCGCGGGGGTCGTCGACCTCGTGGCCGGCGGCGCAGCGGACCTCCACGTGGACCGGCTCCTCGCACCCGCGGTGCACGAACACCGTCGGCGGGCCGCCGGGGTCCGCGAGGTGCCGGTCGCCCCAGTGGCTGATGGCCAGCAGGATCGGCTGGAGCTCGAGGCCCTTCGCGGTGAGCCGGTACTCGTGGCGGGTGCGGGCGCCGTCCTCGCGGTAGGGCTCCTTGCGCAGGATGCCCTCGTCGACCAGGGTCGCGAGCCGGTTGGTCAGCACCTGCCGGGGGATCCCGGCGTGCCGGCGGATGTCGTCGAAGCGGCGTACGCCCAAGAAGACCTCGCGCAGCACGACCACCGTCCACCGCTCGCCGAGGATCGCCATCGCCCGGCCGAGCGTGCAGTTGTCGACCGACCACTCCAGTGCCGGCGGGGTGTCCATCCCGCCAGCATAGGCGACCCAGGTCTCATTGACAGACTCAGCTTCGGATTGGTCTGATGGCTCCATGACTGAGTCCCTGATCCAGACCCAGGTGGACCCGAGCGCGCTCGACGGCTTCGAGCAGCTGCACGCGATCCTCGACGGCCGGCTGCCCGCCGCGCCGATCGCGGACACCCTCGGGTTCGTGGGCTTCGAGGTGCCCGAGCGGGGGACCGCGATCTTCGAGCTCGACCCGGAGCTGCGTCACTACAACCCGATCGGCAGCGTCCACGGCGGCGTCTTCGCCACGCTGCTCGACTCCGCCTGCGGCTGCGCGGTGCACTCCACCCTGGCTGTCGGCGAGGGCTACACCTCGCTCGACCTGACCGTGAAGTTCCTCAAGCCGGTCACCGTCGACTCCGGACGGCTGCGCGCCGTCGGCACCGTGCTGCAGCGCGGCCGGCGTACCGCCCTCGCCGAGGCGAAGCTGTACGACGGCCGCGGCAAGCTGGTCGCCTACGCGAGTTCGAGCTGCATGATCTTCAGCTGACCCGTCGCCAACTGGCTCCTCGATCCCGCCGACCCGGCACAAAGTGGTCGTGAAAAGGCGCTGACCCGGCAGAAGGTGGCCGTCATGAGAGCCACTTCCTGCCGGGTCGGCGTTGTTTTCGAGCCAGTTCGAGCCGGGTCGGCGTCAGGCCAGGTCGCCGAGCGCCTCGGCCTCGGCCTCCTCGGGGGAGTGGGCGGCGGGGGCGCCGTGCAGGGCGGTGTGGAGGGTGCGGGCGCCGGCCACGAGGACCACGACGCCGACCGCGACCGCGATGCCGCCGAACCAGAACGGCGCCGCGGAGCCCTGGTGCTCGGCGAGCTTGAGGGCGACGTACGGGCCGACCGCGCCGCCGGTGAACCGGACGAAGGAGTACGCCGCCGACGCGACCGGCCGCTCGACGGGGGCGGCGCCCATGACGGCCTCGGTGACCAGGGTGTTGATGACGCCGAGGAAGGCGCCGGCGACGACGATGCCGACGATCACCACGGTGCTCGTCTCGGCGCCGAGCGCCATCGCCAGCAGGTCGAGCGCGAACAGCGCGAGCGCGCCGATCAGCGCGGGCACGGTGCCGACCTTGCGCTGGACCCACGGCGCGAGGACGACGGAGGCCACGGCGAGCAGCACGCCCCAGCCGAAGAAGATCCAGCCGATCTGCATGATCCCGGCCTCCGGCAGGGCGAAGGGGCCGGCGGCGAGCAGCGAGAAGAAGCCGAGGTTGTAGCAGACCGCGACCGCCGCCATCACGGCGAGTGCGGGGTAGGTGAGGGCCTTGAACGGGTCCGCGAGCGTCGTACGACGGGCGGCCGGTGGGGTCGCGGGCAGGAACACCGCGGTCGCGAGGAGGGCGATCGTCATCAGCACCGAGACGCCGAAGAACGGGCCGCGCCACGACTGCTCGCCGAGCAGGCCGCCGACCAGCGGGCCGGAGGCGATGCCGAGGCCGAGGGCCGCCTCGAACAGGATGATCGCCTGCGCCAGCGAGCCCTTCGACGCGCTGACGATCGTGGACAGTGCGGTCGCGATGAACAGTGCGTTGCCCAGGCCCCACCCGGCGCGGAAGCCGATCACGGCGCCGACCGAGCCGGACATGCCGGCCAGGCCGGCGAACACGATGATCAGGACCAGGCCGGTGAGCAGCGTCCTCTTGGCGCCGATCCGGGTCGAGACGACGCCGGTGATGAGCATCGCGACGCCCATCACCGCCATGTAGCTGGTGAACAGCAGCGAGACCTGGCTCGGCGTCGCCTCCAGCTTGGCCGCGATCTCCTTGAGGATCGGGTCGACCAGGCCGATGCCCATGAAGGCGATGACGCAGGCGAAGGCGACGGCCCACACCGCGCGCGGCTGGTGCAGGAACGAGCCGCCCGGTGCGGCGTGGGTGGGGGTGTGCGTGCCGGGGTCGGCGGTGGCGGTCACGAGCTTCCTTCCGTGGTGGGTTCGAGGACGGCCTGGAGCACGGCCACGGCGGTCGCGAGGTCGTCGGTGGAGAGATCGGTACGACGAGCGAGGCGCTGCGAGACGAGCGCGGCGCTGAGCCGCCGGATCCGGGCCAGCTCGGCCCGGCCGGCCCCGGTGAGGTGGACCAGGCTGCTGCGTGCGTCGGCCGGGTTCGGCTCCTTGGTCACCCACCCGGCCTCGACCAGCTGGTTGACCTGGCCGGTCATCGTCGGCTGCGAGCAGCGGTCGATCTGGGCGAGCGCGGTGATCGCGAGCGGACCGGTCTCGTCGAGGACCGAGAGCACCCGGGTGCCGGCCGACGGGGCGTGCTCGCGACGGACGAGCCGGACCAGGCGGGCGGCGTAGACCGTCAGGTCGCTGCTGAGGTCGTCCGCGGCGGGTGTGCTCACGTCCGTCCACATTACATAGGAAACCTATGCAAGTCGAGTGAGGGTGGGGCACGCCACAATGAGTCCATGCCGACCTACGTCGCCTTCCTGCGCGCCATCAACCTCGGGCCGAACCGCAGGTTCGCCAAGGCCGACATCGTCGCCGCGACCGAGGCGGCCGGCGGCACCGACGTGCTGACCCACATCAACACCGGCAACGTGCGGCTGACCACCTCGTTGCGCTCGCGTGCGAAGGTCGAGGCGACCCTGGAGCGGGCCTACCGGGAGCAGGCCGGGTTCGAGGTGCCGACCATCGTGTACACGCCGGACGAGCTGCGCGTCGTCGCGCAGGACGCACGAGAGCTGACCGCGGCCCGGGCCGACCTCGAACGGCACTACGTCTACCTGCTCAAGGAGGAGCCCGACCCCGCCCGGGTCGCCGAGCTGGAGGCGCGCAGCGACGAGGTCAACGCGGCCGTCGTACGACATCGCGCGGTGCACCTGCTGCTCGGACCGGGCTACCAGGCGGGTGGGGTGGACCCGTTCAAGTGCGAGAAGGCGCTGCAGGTGGTGGCCACCAACCGGAACTTCAACGTCGTCACGACGCTGGCCGACAAGTGGTGCTCCTGACCCCCTGTGACACCATGGGACCGTGACGACCGCGAGCCCGGAGAAGGTCGATCCGGGAGTCCAGCAGGACCTCACCCCGGAATCGATCACGCTCGCCGACACCCCGTGGGTGACGGTGGTGTGGAACGACCCCGTGAACCTGATGTCGTACGTCACCTTCGTCTTCCAGAAGCACTTCGGCTACGGCAAGAAGAAGGCCGAGAAGCTGATGATGGAGGTCCACGAGGACGGCAGGTCCGTCGTCAGCAGCGGCACCCGCGAGGAGATGGAGCGCGACGTGCAGGCGATGCACGAGTACGGCCTCTGGGCGACCCTGTCGAAGGCTGAGTAGTGACCTCTGGATTCGTCCGGCACCGTCGGAGCAAGCGCGCCATCGCGACCTTCTCGGTCTTCGAGGCCGACCTGCTGCGCTCGCTGGCCGGCCAGCTCGTCGAGCTGCTGCACAACGAGTCGGCGATCGCCGCCACCGAGCGCGACCCGCTCGAGGCCCTCCTCGACTTCTCCGGTCCGACCACCGAGCCCGACGACCCGGTCCTGCGCCGGCTGTTCCCCAACGCCTACCGGGGCGACGACGAGGCGGCCGGTGAGTTCCGCCGCTACACCGAGGGTGCCCTGCGCGACGGCAAGGCCCGCGCCGCGGGCACCGTGATCGACGTGCTCGAGGAGGCCGGGCTGCCGCCCGAGCCGACCGACGAGGGCATCACCATCGACGTGGAGCTGGAGCCCGAGACCGCGCTGGTCTGGATGCGTTCCCTCACCGACCTGCGCCTGGCCCTCGGCACCCGCCTCGAGGTCGAGGAGGGCGACGAGGGCTACTGGTACTCGCTGCCCGACGACGACCCGCGCGCCCAGGCGCACAACATCTACGAGTGGCTCGGGTTCCTGCAGGAGACGCTGGTCGCCGCGGTGCGTTGAGCGCGGTGCGGGCTCCCGACAGCTGGTCCGGCAGCCGCGACCCACGTGTCAGGCCGCCGGCTTGACCGCCAGCACCGGGCAGTGCGCCTCGAGGATGATCCGCTGCGCGACGCTGCCGAGCAGCAGCTTGCCCACAGGCGTGCGGTGCCGGATGCCGACCACGATCAGCGTGGCGTGCTCCTCGTCGGCCGCGGCGACGACGGCGTCGGCGACGTCGTCGACCACGTCGTGGCGTACGACGACGTCGAGCCCCTCCGCGGCCAGCCGGTCCTGCAACGCGGCGATGTCCGCGTCGTGCGCGAAGCGGCTGTCGACCAGGCTGCTGCCGAGCGTCGCGTTGACCACGACCAGGCGGGTGCGGTCCTTGCGGGCGAGCTCGGCGGCGTGCTCGAGGGCGGCGGCGCCGTACCGGTCCGCGCTGTAGGCGACCACGATGCTCATCGCTCGACCATCTCCTTCTCCTCGGTGTCGGTGCCGGTGCCGGCCGGCGGGGCCGACGGCTTGCGCAGGCCGGCGACGGTCATGGCGACGAGCAGCAGCGCCATCACGACGTAGACGACGACGGCGACCGGCTCGCTCCACAGGGTGCTGACGTCGCCCTGCGAGATCTTCAGTGCGGTGGTCAGCTGGTCCTCGAGCTTCGGGCCGAGGATGACGCCGATGATCAGCGGCAGCACCGGGACGCCGAAGCGGCGCATGAAGAAGCCGAGGACGCCGATCGCCAGCAGAAGGGCCAGGTCGAAGGCCTGGAAGTTCACGCTGTAGGCGCCGAGCGAGGCGAAGAAGAGGATGCCGGCGTACAGGTAGGGCCGGGGGATCCGCAGCAGTCGCGCCCACAGCGGGGCCATCGGCAGGTTGAGGACGAGCAGCAGCGCGTTGGCCACGAACAGGCTGGCCAGCAGGCCCCAGACCAGGTCGGGGTGGTCGTCCATCAGGGTCGGGCCGGTCTGGAAGCCGTAGCCCTGCAGCGCGACCAGCATGATCGCGGCGGTCGCCGTGGTCGGCAGCCCGAGCGCGAGCAGCGGGACCAGGGTGCCGGCGGCCGAGGCGTTGTTGGCGGCCTCCGGGCCGGCGACGCCCTCGATCGCGCCCTTGCCGAACTCCTCGGGGTGCTTGGTGAGCTTCTTCTCGGTCGCGTACGACAAGAAGGTCGGCAGCTCCGCGCCACCGGCGGGCAGCGCACCGAACGGGAAGCCGAAGGCGGTGCCGCGCAGCCACGGCTTCCACGAGCGGCCCCAGTCCTCGCGGCTCATCCACGGCTGGCCGACAGGGATGATCTCCAGCGGCTTGCGGCGCAGGTGGGCGGCGACCCACAGCGCCTCGCCGATCGCGAACAGCGCGACCGCGACGACGACGATGTCGATGCCGTCGGCCAGCAGCGGCTCCCCGAAGGTCAGCCGCGCCTGGCCGGTGCTGGTGCCGACCAGGCCGATCGCGAGGCCGAGGAAGAGCGCGATGAAGCCGCGCAGCTTGGAGGAGCCCAGCACCGCGGTGACGGCGAAGAGCGCCAGCACCATCAGGGCGAAGTACGACGGGGAGCCGAGCGTGACGACGACGTCGGCCACCTGCGGGGTGACGATCCACAGCAGCACCGTCGCGATGCTGCCGGCCACGAACGAGCCGATCGCGGCGGTGGCGAGGGCCTGGGCCGCTCGTCCCGCCTTGGCCATCTTGTTGCCCTCGATCGCCGTGATCACCGACGAGGACTCGCCGGGGGTGTTGAGCAGGATCGAGGTGGTCGAGCCGCCGTACATGCCGCCGTAGTAGATGCCGGCGAACATGATGATCGCGCTGTCCGCGCCGACGCTGTAGGTCACCGGCAGCAGCAGGGCCAGGGTCATCGCCGGCCCGATGCCCGGGAGCACGCCGACAGCGGTGCCGAGCAGCACGCCGAGGGCGGCGAAGAGCAGGTTCTCGGGGGTGAGGGCGGTCTGGAAGCCGTCGAGCAGCAGGTCCATCAGAGCACTCCGTCCAGGATGCCGGCGGGGATCGGGATCCCGAGGCCGACGTAGAAGCCGTACCAGCTGCCGACCGACAGGGCGACGCCCACGGCGATGTCACGCAACCAGCTGCGGCTGCCGAGCACGACGGCCGAGCCGGCGAACAGCAGGGCGCCGGTGATCGCCCAGCCGAGGAAGTCGATCAGCACGATGTTGGCGACCAGCACGAGGGCGAGCAGCCCGACCGTACGGACGTCCGTGCCCTGGGTGAGGTCGATGTCCTCGCCCTCCTCGGCCTCGGGCCGGTCGCCGCGGGCGGTGGCGATCGCGAGCAGGATCCCGAGGACCACGAGGCCGGCGCCGACGACGTACGGCAGCGTGTAGGGCTGGACCGGCTGGTCGGCGAAGCCGTCCTCGAGGCCGGCCGCGTCGAGCAGGACGTAGCCCCCGGCGAGGCCGAGGAAGGCGGCCAGGCCGTACTGCGCCTTGTCGATCAGGGGGGTGGTCGGTGTCGCGCTCATGCGAGTCCCAGCTCCTTCAGGGTGTCGGCGACGCGGTCGTCCTGCTCGGCGAGGAAGTCCTCGAACTCCTTGCCGGTGGCGAAGTTGTCGGTCCAGCCGTTGGCCTCGAGTGCGTCCTTCCACTCGGCCGTGTCGTGCATCTCGGTCAGCAGGTCGGTGAGGTAGTCCCGCTGGGCCTCGGAGATGCCGGGCGGCGCGAGGACCCCGCGCCAGTTGGTGAACACCAGGTCGACGCCGGACTCGGTGAGCGTCGGGGCGTCGATCCCGTCGAGGCGCTCGGCGCCCGAGACCGCGAGGACCCGCAGCTTGCCGTCCTTGATCTGGCCCTCGAACTCGCCGAGGCCGGACATGCCCACGTCGATCTTGGCGCCGAGCAGCGCGGTCGTGAGGGGGCCGCCGCCGTCGTAGGAGATGTAGTTGACCTGCTTCGGGTCGACGCCGATCGTGTCGGCGAGCTGCATCGGGAACAGGTGGTCGGGGCCGCCGTTGCTGGAGCCGCCGCCGACGGTGAGGCCGCCCGGGTCCTTGCGCCAGGCCGCGACCAGGTCGTCGACCGTCTCGAACGGCGAGTCGGCGGGCACCAGGATGCCCTCCTGCTCCTCGACGAGCCGCGCGATCGGCGTCATCTTCAGCGGGGTGGCGCTGGACTTGTTGGTGTAGACCGCGCCGACCACGCCGAGCCCCATGATCATCATGAGGTCGTCGGCGCCCTTCTCGTTGACCAGCCGCTGCATCGCGACGGTGCCGCTGGCACCCTGCACGTTGGTGATCTCGAAGCGACCGGTGAGGTCGTTGTCCTCCATCGCGCGTGCCGCGGCGCGGCCGGTGAGGTCGTAGCCGCCGCCGACGCTGTTGGGGATCATCATCCGCAGCCGCCGGTTGCTCGGGTCGTCCGAGCCGCGGGTGACGCCGCAGCCGCTCGCGACGACCGCGAGCGCCAGCGCGACGAGGAGTGCCGTCAGGACACGCCCTGGGCGATGCATGGGGTACCTCCGGGTTGGGTGGTGAGCGCCGTCACGGGCGATCCGTGCCAGCATGTCCGTGGCCTGTGGCGGCCGTCACGCTTGCGGACGCAAAGGAGGTTGTGGTCGTTGTGGTCACGCCGATGAACCCGCTGCGATGGCGTCGCGGAGAGCTGACCCTGGCGGCGAAGGTGCTGCTCCTGCAGCTCGTCGTGATCGTCGTGCTGCTCACTGCCGTCGGTGTGCTGAGCATCCGCCAGTCCAACGCCGACTTCGCCGACGAGCGCGGCGCGCAGATGCGCTCGCTGGCGGAGTACGTCGCCGTGCAGGACTTCGTGCGGACCGCGCTCGAGGACGTCCGCGGCGGCACCGAGCTGTGGCAGGTCACGGCCGACCTCACGTCGTACGCCGAGCGCGGGGTGCGCCTCTCGGGCGCCACCGACGTCCTCGTCGTGGGTCCCGACGGCACCGTGCTGGCAGCCACCGACGCCAGCCGGGTGGGGAAGCGGGCCGACCTCGGCGGTGCCGACGTGGCGGCCGGGCGGGGCGGCACCGTCGACGTCGAGGCCGGGGGAGAGCGCCGGGTGGCGGCTTTCGCGCCCGTCATCGCGGACCTGCCCGGTGACAACGGTGCCGTCGGCGCCATCGTCGCGGAGGCGGCGTACCCGTCGCTGGGGGACCAGCTCGCCGAGGCCGTGCCCGAGCTGGGCCTCTTCCTGGGGCTCGGCGCCCTGCTGGGCCTGGTCGGCACCTGGCTGGTCGCGCGGATGGTGCGCCGCTCGACGCGGGGCCTCGGCACCACCGAGCTCGCCCACCTGGCCGACCACCGCGAGGCACTGCTGCACGCCATCCGTGAGGGCGTCGTCGGCGTCGGGACCGACGGCCGGGTGACGGCGATGAACGACGCCGCCCGCGCCACGCTCGGCCTCGACGCCGGCCCCGACCCGGTGGGGCGACGGGTCGACGAGCTCGGCCTCGACCCGCACGTCGTGGCGCTGCTGACAGGGGAGGGGGCCGAGGTCCGCGACGCGCTCGCCCTCGTCGGCACCCGGGTGGTCGTGTTCAACCGCGGCGACGCGTCGTCCGGCGGCCGCGGCATCGGCACCGTCACCACGCTCCGCGACCGCACCGAGCTGGTCTCGCTGCAGAGCCAGCTCAGCTCGAACCTCTCGATCACCGACACCCTGCGCGCGCAGACCCACGAGTTCGACAACCGGCTGCACACGATCTCCGGGCTGGTCCAGCTGGGGGAGTACGACGAGGTGGCCGCCCTCGTCGGCACCCTGACCCGGCACCGTGCCGAGGTGGGCGAGCACGTCGCGAAGCGCCTCGCCGACCCCGCGGTCGCGGCACTCGTCGTCGCCAAGCACGCGGTCGCCGAGGAGCGCGGGGTCGCGCTCGAGCTGGATCCCGGGTCCCGGCTGCCCGTCCTCGCGCCCGACGAGAGCGCGGACCTGACGACGGTCCTGGGCAACCTGGTCGACAACGGGGTCGACGCGTGCGCCGGCCGGCCGGACGCGCTGGTCGAGGTGTGGGTGCACGCGGACGAGCGGGCCGTCCACGTCCGCGTCCGCGACAACGGCCCGGGCGTCCCGGACGAGCTGCGGGACGCGATCTTCGTGCGCGGCTTCTCCACCAAGGAGGCGGTCCTCGGCGGGCGGGGGATCGGGCTGCCGCTGGTCCGCCTGATCTGTGCCCAGCGCGGCGGCGAGGTCGTCGTCGACGCCGCCGATCCCGAGGAGGACGGCGACGGCAGCGGCGCCGAGTTCCGGGTGGTCCTCCCGATCGGGAGCGCCGTGGGTCAGGATGGGCAACCGTGAGCCGGGCGCTGAGGGTCCTCGTCGTCGACGACGACTTCATGGTCGCGCGCATCCACGGGCGCTTCGTCGAGCAGACCGACGGCTTCGAGGTCGTCGGCACCGCTCGCACCGGCGGCGAGGCGATCGAGCTCGCGGCCGCCCTGCAGCCCGACCTGGTCCTCCTCGACGTCCACCTGCCCGACCTGTCCGGTCTCGAGGTGCTCGAGCGGCTGCGCGGCCAGTCCCGCGAGCAGGGCCGCGACGTCGCGGTCGTCATGGTCACCGCCGAGCGCGGTGCCGCCGCCGTCCGTGCCGCCCTCCACGGCGGCGCGATGCAGTACCTCGTCAAGCCCTTCGAGTACGACGACCTCGCCGACCGCCTGCGCCGGGTCGCGGCCACGCTGGCCACGCTGCCGGGCGCCGTCGGCCACGACGAGGAGGAGGTCGACCAGGCGACGATCGACCGGGCGTTCGGGGCGGGCCGACAGGCCGTCGTACCGCAGGGACTGCCGAAGGGGCTCAGCCCCGAGACGGCCGACCTCGTCCTCGAGGCGGCGCGGGCCGCGGGGGAGATCTCGGCGTCCGAGACCGCCGACGCGGTCGGGCTCTCGCGGGTCACGGCGCGGCGCTACCTCGAGCACTTCGTCGACATCGGGACGGCCGAGGTCCGGCTGCGGTACGGCGGCACTGGACGGCCCGAACGCAGGTATCGCGTCACGGCATAGGCTTGGTCGTGTGACCGCGATCGACGAGCGTCCGCAGCCGCCGACCACCCCCAGGGCGACCATGGGTGGCGACACCCAGGGCTTCTGGGAGCGCCTCGCGCTGGGCCTGTTCATCGCCGTCCCGTTCCTCGCCTTCCTCGCCGCGATCCCCGTCGCGTGGGGTGGCTGGCTCGGCTGGAGCGACGTCGTGATCACCTTCGTGATGTACGGCCTGACCCTGCACGGCATCACCGTCGGCTTCCACCGGCTCTTCACGCACAAGTCGTTCAAGCCGAACCGGGCCGTGAAGATCACCCTCGCGATCCTCGGGTCGATGGCGATCGAGGGTCCGGTGATCCGCTGGGTCGCCGACCACCGCAAGCACCACAAGTTCTCCGACAAGGACGGCGACCCGCACTCGCCGTGGCGCTACGGCAACAGCCTGCGCGGCCTCACGAAGGGCTTCGTGTGGGCGCACGTCGGCTGGCTGTTCGACCCCGAGCAGACCTCCATCGACAAGTACGCCCCCGACCTCGCCAAGGACCGCGACCTGGTCCGCATCTCCCGCCTGTTCTGGCTGTGGGTGCTCACCTCGATCTTCCTCCCGCCGCTCCTCGGCGCGCTGCTCACCTGGTCGTGGCAGGGCGCGCTCACCGCGTTCTTCTGGGGCACCGTGGTCCGGATCGGCCTGATCCACCACGTCACCTGGTCGATCAACTCGATCTGCCACACCCTCGGCGAGCGCCCGTTCGCCTCGCGCGACTTCTCCGGCAACGTGTGGTGGCTCGCCATCCCGTCGGGCGGCGAGTCCTGGCACAACCTCCACCACGCCGACCCGACCTCCGCGCGGCACGGGGTGAAGCGCTTCCAGCTCGACACCTCCGCCCGCATCATCTGGGTGCTCGAGAAACTGGGCTGGGTGCGCGACGTGCGCTGGCCCACGGCCGAGCGGATCCGGGCCAAGTCCGTCACGCCTGCCGCCTGAGTCCACCGGGCCGGGGCTCGGTGGGGCGGGCTCGGTGGGCGAGGTGGCGGGCGGCTCCACCGCTGTAACACGTGGTTCGCTGCACTACCCGCCCCGAGACCACCCGAATGCCGGGCTGCACGGGGCTGCCAGAGGTGACACGTGGCGGGTGGTGGGGCCAACGACGTGTTACATACGGCACCGGCCCCCCACAGCGGCGAACCACGTGTTACAGCGGCCGGCGCCGCCCCGCCCACCGTCCCGCCACCCGGCCCGATTCCGGTGGAGACCGGCCGACGCCATACCCTTGACCGCGTGTTGCGGATCGACCAGGCGACGTACGACGCCATCGTGGAGCACGCCAAGCGGGACCACCCCGTCGAGGCGTGCGGGATGGTCGCGGGCCCGATCGGGAGCGACCGGCCGGCGCGGCTGATCGAGATGGTGAACGCGGCCGGCAGCCCGACCTTCTACGAGTACGACTCGACCGACCTGCTCCACCTCTACCGCGAGATGGACGACCGCGACGAGGAGCCGGTGGTGATCTACCACTCGCACTCCGCGACCGAGGCGTACCCGAGCGTGACCGACATCAACCTGGCCAGCGAGCCGGGCGCGCACTACGTGCTGGTCAGCACGCGTGAGCACGGGAATAACCCCGGGCCCGTGGAGTTCAGGTCCTACAGAATCGTCGACGGCGCCGTGACCGAGGAAGAGGTCACGATCGCCAGCAGCACCGAAGCAGCAGAGGAGAGCAGCTGACATGGCCATCGAGGTCCGGATCCCGACCATCCTGCGCACCTACACCGGTGGCGAGAAGGCGGTCAACGCCGACGGCGCCACGCTGAGTGCGCTGATCGACTCCCTCGAGGCCAACCACCCCGGCATCAAGGACCGCCTCATCGAGGGCGCCGACCTGCGCCGGTTCGTCAACATCTACATCAACGACGAGGACGTCCGGTTCATCGGCAGCCTCGAGGCCGAGCTCTCCGACGGCGACCAGGTCGTCATCCTGCCGGCGGTCGCCGGCGGCGCTCGCTGAGCCGACACCGGCGATGGTGCGCTACGACAGCCTGCTGACCTCCGTCGGCAACACGCCGCTGGTGGGGCTGCCGCGACTGTCGGCGCCGTTCAACGCGCCCGATTCGCCCGACAGTCCAAGGGTGCGGATCTGGGCCAAGCTCGAGGACCGCAACCCCACCGGCTCGATCAAGGACCGCCCGGCCCTGAAGATGATCGAGGAGGCCGAGAAGGACGGGACCCTGCGCCCCGGCTGCACGATCCTCGAGCCGACGTCGGGCAACACCGGCATCTCGATCGCGATGGCGGCCAAGCTCAAGGGCTACCGCTGCGTGTTCGTGATGCCGGAGAACACCTCCGAGGAGCGGCGCCAGCTTCTGCGGATGTGGGGCGCCGAGATCGTGTCCTCGCCCGCGGCCGGTGGCTCCAACGAGGCCGTGCGCGTGGCCAAGCAGATCGCGGCCGAGCACCCCGACTGGGTGATGCTCTACCAGTACGGCAACGCCGCCAACGCCCTCGCCCACGAGGAGGGCACCGGCCCCGAGCTGCTCGCCGACCTGCCCTCGATCACCCACTTCGTCGCGGGCCTCGGCACCACCGGCACCCTGATGGGCGTCTCCCGCTTCTTCCGCCGCGCCCAGCCGGACGTGAAGATCGTGGCCGCCGAGCCGCGCTACGGCGAGCTCGTCTACGGCCTGCGCAACCTCGACGAGGGCTTCGTGCCGGAGCTGTACGACGCCGAGCTGATCGACAGTCGCTTCTCGGTCGGCCCGCGCGACGCCGTACGCCGCGTCCGCGAGCTGCTCGAGCTGGAGGGCATCTTCGCCGGGATCTCCACCGGCGCGATCCTGCACGCCGCGCTCGGCCAGGCCGCCAAGGCGGTCAAGGCCGGCGAGGCCGCCGACATCGCGTTCGTGGTCGCCGACGGCGGCTGGAAGTACCTGTCCACCGGCGCCTACGAGGGCACCATCGACGAGGCCGAGGACCGGCTCGAGGGCCAGCTCTGGGCCTAGGGTCCACCGCGGGGGCCATGATGGCCCGGTGAGGATCCTCCTGGGCCTGCTGCTCGCCCTCTCCGCCTGGCTGGTCGCACCCGTCGCCCACGCCGACACCCACACCGGCACGACGCAGGTGCGCGCCGAGCAGGACAAGCCGCGCGTGATCCGCTACTCGGTGCGGGTGCGCGGCGAGATCGGCCGCACGACCAGGCGGGAGTTCCGCGTCCTCGCCCAGGAGACGTACGACGACCCGCGCGGCTGGTCCGCCAAGGGCGGGGGCATCCGGTTCGAGCAGGTGAAGCACGGCGGCGCGTTCACGCTGTGGCTCTCCCGCGCCCGCCTGGTGCCCAGCTTCTCCAGCAGCTGCAGCGCGCAGTGGTCGTGCCGGGCCGGGCGCAACGTGATCATCAACCTCGACCGGTGGCGCGGCGCGTCTCCGGCGTGGAACAAGGCGGGCCTCGCGCTGCGCGACTACCAGCACATGGTGGTCAACCACGAGACCGGGCACTGGCTCGGCTACGGGCACGCCTCGTGCCCGCGGCGCGGTGCCCTCGCGCCGGTGATGATGCAGCAGTCCAAGGGCACGGGCGGCTGCCGGCTCAACCCGTGGCCGACGCCGGCCGAGCTCCACCGCCGCTGAGCGAGGGCGTCACTTCCAGGCGAGGTCCTGGTCGCGGTCCCACAGGCTGTCCGGGACCGGGCCGATGCCGAGGATGTCGAGGCTGACGTTGGCGATCTCGCCGTTGCGGATCGGCTGCGGGGACGCGCCGAAGCCCGGGCGGGTGCGGCCGGGCTTCGCCCGGTCGGGGTTCAGTGCGTAGAGGTCGGCGTGGGGGACGCCCGCACCCCAGAACGCGAACGCCACCCGGTAGTCCTCACGGTTGGTCCTGATGCCGTGGTTCCTCGTGCCGGGGATGCCGCCGTGGTCGGAGGTGAGCACGATGACGGTGTTGTTGCGCAGCGAGGGCGTCGACTCCACCTGGGCCATGATCGAGCCGACCAGCTTGTCGACCTGCGCAACCGCCTTGAGGTACGTCGGCGTCATCCACCCGTCGCGGTGACCGATCTGGTCGGGTCGGCCCAGGTGCACGAACGAGAAGGTCGCCGGGTCGCTGGCGAGGTCGGAGCGCAGCGCCTTCACGACCGCGGCGTTCTTCTCGACCTGGATGACGTTCTTGTCGACCGCCTTCGGCCAGGAGCGCTCGAAGAGCCAGAACTTCGACTTCGTCGCGTAGACCGCCGTCGTGCCGCCCGCCTCGTGGACCTGCGTGAACACCGAGTCGACCTCGTGTCCCGCGGCCTGCTGGACGGTCTTGGTCACCGTGTCGTCGTTCCAGGTGACCCCGTGCCCGCCCTTGCTCGCCTTGATCCGGCGCCCGGTGACCATGCTGGTGTGGTTGGGCAGGGTGAGGGTCATCTCGAGCTGGGTGCGGGCGTTGACCGTGCCGGCGCCCTCGTCGCGGATCAGCCGGTTCAGGTTCGGCGCGCCGGTGCGGCCGAGCCTGTTGAGCGCGCGCGGGTTGAGGCCGTCGACCGAGATCGCGATCACGTGCTTCTCGTTGACCCTCGCCGTGTCGGCGCGGTCGGCCGTTGCCGGACCGGGCGCGGCGAGGAAGGAGGCCGCGAGCGCGGCGGCGAGGACGACGGCAGGGCGGCGCAGGTGGGTCACCCGCCCGACCTTACGTGCCGTGCTCCCCGATCCGGGGACCGACGTGATCTCGGTCCCGGAATGCCGACTGCGGGCACGGTGACGCCGTAGTCTGACCGGGTGCGGCAGGTGAATGATCCCGACGTCGGCGTCGGACCGGATCTCGATGCTCCGATCGGGATCTTCGACTCGGGCTTCGGCGGACTCACCGTCGCCCGCTCGGTCATCGACCAGCTGCCCCACGAGTCGATCACCTACGTCGGCGACACGGCCCGCCAGCCCTACGGCCCCAAGCCGATCGGCGAGGTGCGCGAGTACGCCCTGGAGTGCCTCGACCACCTCGTCGACCAGGGCGTCAAGGCCCTCGTCATCGCCTGCAACTCCGCGTCGGCCGCGATGCTCCGCGACGCCCGGGAGCGCTACGACGTCCCCGTGGTCGAGGTGATCTACCCGGCCACCCGACGCGCGGTCGCCGCGACCCGCAACGGCCGGATCGGGGTCATCTCGACGCGCGCGACCGCCGACTCGATGGCCTACGACGACGCCTTCGCGGCGGCTCCCCACATCTCCCTCACCACGCGCGCCTGCCCGCGCTTCGTCGACTTCGTGGAGGCGGGGGTGACCGGCGGCGACGAGCTCATCGCCGTCGCCCACGACTACCTCGACCCGCTGACCGAGCTCGGCATCGACACCCTGATCCTCGGCTGCACGCACTACCCGCTGCTCACCGGCGTCATCTCCTACGTGATGGGCGACGACGTCACGCTGGTGAGCAGCGCGGAGGAGTGCGCCAAGGACGTCTACCGGATGCTGGCCGACTCCGGCCTCATGCGGCCGACCGGCGAGCCGTCGTACACCTTCACGACGACCGGCTCCCCGGCGGAGTTCGAGACGATCGGGCGCCGGTTCCTCGGACCGGAGCTCGTCGCGGCAGGTCAGTTCGCAGGGGGTGTGCGTTGATGGTTGACGAGAACGGTTCCCAGGACGCAGGGGTCGTGGCCCCGGCGACGACGGTGCTGCGGGTGCCACCCGCGCCGAACACGGTGAAGGTGACGATCGTCGGCTGCTCGGGCTCCTATCCCGGACCGGACTCGCCCGCGAGCTGCTACCTCGTCCAGGCCATCGACTCACTGCGCACCTGGAGCCTGGTGCTCGACATGGGCAACGGCGCGCTCGGCGCACTGCAGCGCTACGTCGACCCGCTGCAGGTCGACGCGGTCTTCATCAGTCACCTGCACGCCGACCACTGCGTCGACATGACCAGCTACTACGTGCTGCGCAAGTACCACCCCACGGGCACCCAGCCGAAGATCCCGGTCTGGGGGCCGAAGGGCACCGCCAAGCGGCTGGCGAAGGCCTACGACCTGCCGCGCAAGCCCGGCATGCGCGAGGAGTTCTCCTTCCGCGTCTACTCCGAGCCGATCGAGATCGGCCCGTTCCGCATCGAGCCCTACGAGGTCGACCACCCGGTGCCGGCGTACGGCCTGCGGGTCTCGGCCTTCGGCAAGGTGCTCGCCTACAGCGGCGACACCGGCCCGACCGCGGCGCTGATGGACATCGCCGCCGACGCCGACCTGTTCCTGTGCGAGGCGTCGTTCCGCTCCTGCGACGACAACCCGCCCAACCTGCACCTCACCGGCACCGAGGCCGGCGAGGTCGCCGCCAAGGCCGGCGCCAAGCGGCTCGTCGTCACCCACGTCCCGCCGTGGCACGACGCCGCGACGATGCTCGCCGAGGCCGAGGCGGCCTACGACGGGCCGACCGAGCTCGCCGCGCAGGGCACCGTCTACGAGCTGTAGGCACTGCCGGCTCGGTCTGCCGACTCGAAATGAGCGACGAGCTCCTCGTTGAACCGCGCGCCGATCCGCTGGACCGCATGAGGGCTGCCGTCAAAGAGCACCCGCTTAGCAAGGAGCTCGTCGGCCAGCGCGTCCGCGACCTCCTCGAAGCCCGGCGTGCCGCCGCCGGTGACGACCAGCTTCGGGAACGGGGCCGGCGCCAGCTCCGCGGCGGGCGCGCCCGTCAGCCACGGCCGCTCGGTCGTCAGGTTGCGGATCGCCTCCTCGAGCGGCGGCGGCAGCGGGGACGGCAGGACCAGGTCGATTCCGAGGATCTCGAGGAAGCCGGCGGCGAAGCCCGGCAGGTCGCTGCTGTCGGCTCCCGCCCAATAGGCGCTGAGGGCAGCGATCAGGTCATCGGCCACGGGGCGTCCGGCGCCGTTGGGCATCGCCGGGGGCTCGATCACCGTGAGCGAGCGGACCTGGTCCGGCGCCAAGGCGGCAGCCCGCATCGCCACCACCCCGCCCATCGACGTCCCGACGAGGTGGGCGCCGTCACAGAGGAGCTCGGCGATCTCGGCGGCGTCCCGGTCGGGGTCGATCGTGTCCGTGTGGGGGCTGGGGCTGTACCCGCGGCGGTACGGCGCCACGATCTGGTACCGGTCGGCGAGCACCTTCTGCTCGGCGAAGGCGGTGGCCGCACTGCTCAGGCTCCCGTGCACCATGACCACGCGCGGGCCGGACGTTCCCCAACGCTCGGCGGCGAGATCGCTCACTGCCCGCCCCCGTTCGAGGCGGCGGCGAGCTCGGCGCGGGCGAACACGCCGCGGTCGATACTGAGCTCCCGCGAGGTGAAGCGCCAGCCGTCGGCGGTGCGGACGACGACGTCGCGGTAGATGCCGCTGGCAATGATGTAGGGCGGCTCCTCCACCTGGAGCTTGGTGACGGCGCAGGTGAGGGTGGCGGTGCCGGCCGTGTGGCCGGCGGCGACGACGTGGTTCGTCATCAGGTGACGGGCACCGTCCTCCTTGCCGGCGGCGATGTGGCCCTCGATGAAGGTGCGGATCGCGGCGTGGCCAGCGAAGGTGCCGTAAGTGGCGACGAAGGTCCCGTCGGGAACCCAGGCATCGACCCAGGCGTCGATGTCGTGCTCGTCGAGCGAGCGCATCTGGGCGTTGGAGAGCTCGATGATGGCGAGCTTGTCCTCGAGGGAGAGGGGCATGGCGAATCCTCCTTGTGGGGTGGGCACCGCTGATGCGGTGCGCAGGAGTCTCGTCGTCCGGAGGATGCGCTCCAATCGCCGATGCGAACGGGGGCCAGCAGGTTCGCGAAAGGTGTCGAGCCCGCAGTCCTGCTCAGCGCGAGGTGCTGCGAAGCACCACCGACGGCGACTCGCCGAAGCGCTGCCGGAACCGCGCGGCAAAGTCGCCGAGGTGCAGGAAGCCGCACGCGACGGCGACCGCGGTCACGGTCGTCTCGGCCGGGTCGGACCCGACGAGCAGGAGGTGCGCACGGTCGAGGCGACGCTCGCGAAGCCACTGGCCGGGCGTGGTGCCGAGCTCGCGGTGGAACCCGATCTGCAGGCTGCGAAGCGTCACGCCGCAGTGCGCGGCCACGGCCGACAGGGCGAACTGGTCGGCCAGGTTCTCGAGCATGTAGTCCATCGCCCGCGCGACCCGGTCGGCCGAGGGACTCTGCGCCTTACCCGTCAGGCGTCCGCTGAGGTTGCTCGGGACGGCCAGCAGCAAGGCGTCGATGACGAGCGCCTCGAGCTGGCCGGCGAGCCGGGCGCGACGATCCAGGCCGGAGTCGCTTGCCACCAGGGCCGACGCCTCGATCAGCCCGACGAGGCCGGAGCTGACGTGTGGAGAGGCCAGGTCGAAATGGACCGGGACGGTGTCGGCTGCCCCGACCAGCAACGCCGCGGCGGCTTCGACCCTGGTCCGGTCGAGGCGCACCAGGATCTGGTCGAACTCGTGGCCGATCTCGAGGGTGAAGGGACGGTAGGGGCTGACGACCGACATGGTGCCCGGTTCGAGGAGCGCGGTCGCGCCGCCGTACCCGAAGCGAGCGCGGCCGGCCAGGGGGAGCGCGACGATGAACTCGTCCTGCTCGGGGGAGACCTCGGAGATCGTCACGTCTGCGCCGTAGCTGAGGCGGCTCAGGGCCAGGGCGCCCGACAGGTGGTCGAGGCGGGCGGCGAGGGTCCGGTCACGGCCGAGGATGCGCAGGCGGTGGGGACGCAGCGCCGTCGTGCACGCATCGACAACGGCGTCGACCTCGTCGACGGACTGCAGGAGCGAGGAGCCCGCCACCCGGATGACGTCAGCCATCTCTGTGAGCGACACGGTCCACCTCCTCGGGGTCAGAGTAGGACCGACAGCCGGTGGCGGGACAGGGGCGCTCTGCCGCCGCTCACTCCACCGGGTGTCCCGCGTCCCTGATCGTCAGCGCGATCTGGACCCGGTTGGTGGTCCCCAGCTTCTCGAACAGCTTCGACACGTGCCCCTTCACGGTCGGCACCGACAGGTGCAGCTCTCGGGCGATCTCGGCGTTGGACAGCCCGCGCCCGACGGCGCCGGCGACCTCGAGCTCGCGCTCGGTGAGCCGGTCCAGTCGTCGCTGGGCGTCGGCGGCCCGGCTGTCACCGGACTCGGTGCGGACCCGCTCGATCAGGGTCCGGGTGACGGAGGGGGAGAGCATCGGGTCGCCGTCGGCGACCTTGCGCAGAGCGGCGACGATCTCCGGAGGAGCGGTGTCCTTGAGGAGGAAGCCGTCGGCGCCGGCCGCGAGCGCGCCCACGACGTAGTCGTCGGCGTCGAAGGTGGTCAGCACGATCACCCGCGGCGGCTGGGGGTCGGCGTGCAGAACCCGGGTGGCTGCCAGGCCGTCGAGGACGGGCATCCGGATGTCCATCAAGACGACGTCGGGTCGCAGCTCGCGAGCCAGGGCGATGCCGGCCTTGCCGTCGGGGGCCTCGCCGACGACGGCGATGTCGGACTGCCCACCGAGCATCAGGCTCAGCGCGGAGCGCACCAACGGGTCGTCGTCGACGACGATGACGCGGATCTGGTCGGTCACGACGGGTCCTCTCCCTGGCCGGGCTCGGCAGCCCACGGTAGCCATGCCTGCAGCACGAACACCTCGGCGCCGGCCCGGTCGGTCGCGTGCTCGAAGCGGTGCTCGAGCGTCCCACCGCGCAGCTCGGCCCGCTCGGTGAGCCCGACCAGGCCGAGACCGGCACCCGGGGTCCGGGTCGGACCGAAGCCCAGGGCGTTGCGCAGCACCACGTCGACCCCGTCGGCGGGGGAGCCGCTCACCCGGATCCGCAGGGTGGCCGCGGGCGCGTGCTTGCCGGCGTTGGTGATGCCCTCCTGCACGATCCGGTAGACCGTGCGGCCCACCGCGTCGGGGAGTGGCTCGCCGTCGGCGAGGCCATCGTCGTACTCGATCGCGGCGCCGGCCGCCCGTGCGTCGGCGACCAGCGCGCCGAGATCGCCGTACGTCGGCTGGGGGCCGGTGAGCGGGCCGGTCCCGTTGAAGCCGTCGACGTCGCGGAGCACGCCGAGGACCTCGCGCAGGTCGGTGAGCGCCTCGTGCGCCTTGGCCTGGATGACCGCGACGCTGCTGCGCATCTCGTCGGCCGACAGGTCCTCGCGGTAGGTCAGCGCTCCGGCGTGCATGGAGATCTGCGAGATCCGGTGGGCGAGCACGTCGTGCATCTCGCGCGCGATCCGGGCGCGCTCGTTGGTCCGGGCCTGCGTCGCGCGCAGGTCGCGCTCGGCCTCGGCGGTCTCGGCCCGCTGCCGCAGCGTCCAGATCAGCTCACGGCGCGAGCCGATGTACATGCCCCAGGCGGTGATCGCCAGCACGACGGCGACGGTCACGGACAGGTTGACCCACCACGGGTCGGCCTGGTCGCTCGGCTGGACCGCGTAGTAGACGAGGCTGAACACCACGTTGAGCGCGCCGACGGTGATCACCTGCCACCAGCGGCGGCGGGTCGCCAGCGAGACGGTGGCGAGCGCAGCCGGGCCGGCTGACAGCGAGCTGATCGGGGCCATCAGGATGGTCACCACGGCGATGGTGAAGGGCCAGCGTCGCCGGAACCAGACGAGCACGAAGGCCAGCAGGCCGACGACGAGATCGGCCCAGAACAGCAGTGGGTTCCGGTCGAGCTGGGCGTCCATCACCGGTCCCCAGACCAGCAGCCCGAGCGCGAGGGCCAGGACGTAGCGCCACAGCTGGCTGTACCAGCGCAGGCGCGGTTGGTAGTCGTCCGGCGTGTCCACGGTCCGAGGCTAGGGCCTCGGGGACCCCCGCCGGCAGCGCCCCGGGACCGGAGCAGCACCTACTTTGGTCGGGGCGACTCGCGACGTGGGGTCGATGTGCGCGTCCGTCGGGTCGGGCAGGCTGGAGCCATGATCACCGTTGATCGACTCACCAAGACCTACGGCGCGTACACCGCCGTGGACGACGTCAGCTTCGTGTGCCAGCCCGGCCGCGTGACCGGCTTCCTCGGCCCCAACGGCGCGGGCAAGACCACCACCATGCGGGTCATGGTCGGCCTCACCCTCCCGACCCACGGCAGTGTCACCATCGGTGGCCTGCGCTACCACGACATCCCCAACCCCGGCCGCCACGTCGGGACCCTTCTCGACGCGTCGGCGCAGCACGTCGGCCGCACGGGCCGCGAGATCCTCACGATCGCCGCGAAGACCATGGGCCTGCCCGGGACCCGCGTCGACGAGATGCTCGCGCTCGTCGGGCTCAACGACGACGAGGCCGGGCGCCGCCTGCGCAACTACTCCCTCGGCATGAAGCAGCGCCTCGGCATCGCCCACGCGCTGCTCGGTGACCCGTCGGTCCTCATCCTCGACGAGCCCGCCAACGGCCTGGACCCGGCCGGCATCCGTTGGATGCGTGGCCTGCTCAAGGGGTACGCCGACCGTGGGGGCACGGTGCTGCTGTCCAGCCACCTGCTGCACGAGGTCGAGCAGATCGCCGACGAGATGATCCTCATCGGCCGCGGCAAGATCGTCGCCCAGGGAGACCGGGAGACGCTGCTGGCCGGCGCCAACGGCACGCCGGTCACCCTGGTCACCTCGCTCGACAACACCGCGCTCGGTGCCGCGCTGACCCACGCCGGCCACGCGGTCGAGCCGGCCGGGCCGGGTCTCAAGGTGCAGGCGAGCCCCGAGCAGGTCGGTCGTGCCGCCCTGGCGGCCGGCGTCGTCCTCACCGACCTCCGGTCCGGCGGTGCCGGCCTGGAGGACCTGTTCCTCGAGCTGACCTCGGCCGACGCCCGCGAGGCCGTCGCCGGCTTCGGCGCCCCGACCCCCGGAGGTATCCCCGCATGAGCACCACGACCGTCCCCACCCTGGACATCTCCGGCACGCCGCCCACCCCGCTGAGCCGCCTGGTCGGCGTGGAGATCCGCAAGGCGATCGACACCCGCGCCGGCTTCTGGTTCGCGACCTCGATCGTCGGGCTGGTCTCCGTCGTGCTGCTGATCTACACCCTCGTCGCGCCGGACGGGTCGAAGGACCTCGGCGACATGCTGCCCGTCGCCGGCGGAGTGCTCGGGTACTTCCTGCCGATCCTGATCATCATGCTGGTCACCAGCGAGCAGTCGCAGCGCAACGGACTGGTCACCTTCACCCTCGAACCGAAGCGCTCGCGGGTCGTGGCCGCCAAGTTCCTCGCCGGGATCAGCCTCGGCGGCGTGGTCATGGTCCTGGCCGCGCTGCTCGCCGTCGTGTTCACCGCCATCGGCGCAGCGACCGGCAGCTCGCCCGAGTGGTCCGTCGACGGCAACCTGCTGTTCAACGGCTTCGTGCTCGCCAACCTGATCGGCATCTTCGTCGGGTTCGCCATCGCGATGCTGCTGATGAACACCCCGGCCGGCATCGTCGTCTACTTCGCCTACAGCCTGATCCTCCCGATCGCCGCCGGCATCCTGAGCGCGCTCAGCTCCGGCTTCGAGAAGATCGCGCCCTGGATCGAGTTCAACACCGCCCAGGCGCCGCTGTTCACCGGCGACTACCAGCCGTCCGGCGAGGAGTGGGCGCAGTTCGCCACCGCCGGATTCCTGTGGCTGGTCGTCCCGCTGGTGCTGGGCACGATGCGGCTGCTGCGCATCGAGTTCAAGTAGCACCTCCCCGGCCCTTCACCGAAGGTTGCCGGACACGTCACCGTGGCGGAGCCTGCGCGTAGCGGGCTCCGCCACGGTTGTGTCCCGTGGGCAACGGCTACCTCCGCTTCGCCGCTCTCGGCGACAGCACCACCGTCGGCCTCGGCGACCCGCTGCCGGGCGGCGGCTGGCGGGGCTGGGCCCGGCTGCTGGTCGAGTCGCTGCAGGCGTCGTACGACGTCTCGTTCTGCAACGTCGCTCTCTCGGGGGCGACGGCTGCGGTCGTCCGGGAGCAGCAGCTCGACCAGGCACTCGCCCACCGGCCGGACCTCGCCTCCCTGCTCGTCGGCGTCAACGACACGCTCCGCTCCACGTGGGACCCCGATCGGCTGCACGCCGACCTGGACCACGTCGCCGGTGCACTGGTCGACGGCGGGGCCACGCTGCTGACCGTGCGCTGGCACGACCACGCCGCCCTGCTCGGCCTGCCCCGCGTGCTGGTGCGGCCGATGGCCGAGCGGATCACACGCGTCAACGAGGTCTACGACGACCTGCACGCGACCTACGGCGGCCTGCGACTCGACCTCGCCCTGATGCCCGAGGTGACCGACCGCACCTGCTGGTCGATCGACCGCTTCCACCCCTCCGAGCTGGGTCACCGGGCGCTGGCCCGGGCCTGGGCGGAGCGGCTGTGCGCGGCCGGCCTGGACTTCCCGCTGCCGAGCCTCGAGGCCGGTGGGGGCCGCGAGCCCAGCTGGCGTCGTGACGTGGCGTGGATGGTCACCGAGGGAGCGCCGTGGTTCGGCCGCCGGGCTCGTGACCTGGGTCCGTGGGCGGTGCGCAGAGCACTCGCCGCCGCTCGGTAGGTTGGGCCTCATGAGCACCCGCGAGGACGGCCGCGCCGACGACGAGCTGCGCCAGATCACGATCACCCGCAACTGGCTCGACCACCCGGCCGGCTCGGTGCTGGTCGAGTTCGGCAGGACCCGCGTGCTGTGCGCGGCCTCCGCGTCCGAGGGCGTGCCGCGCTGGCGCAAGGGCTCGGGCCTGGGCTGGGTCACCGCCGAGTACGCCATGCTCCCCGCCTCCACCAACACCCGCTCCGACCGCGAGTCGGTGAAGGGCCGCATCGGTGGCCGCACCCACGAGATCAGCCGCCTGATCGGGCGCTCGCTGCGCGCCGTCATCGACGACAAGGCGCTCGGCGAGAACACCATCCAGATCGACTGCGACGTCCTGCAGGCCGACGGCGGCACCCGCACCGCCGCCATCACCGGTGCCTACGTCGCCCTCGCCGACGCGTGCGCGAAGCTGCGGGTCCCCAAGGCGCTCACCGGATCGGTGGCCGCGGTCAGCGTCGGCATCATCGACGGCGTGCCGCGCCTCGACCTGCCGTACGTCGAGGACGTGCGTGCCGAGACCGACATGAACGTCGTGATGACCGGAGACGGGAAGTTCGTCGAGGTCCAGGGCACCGCCGAGGGCGCCGCCTTCGACCGCGCCGAGCTCGACGCGTTGCTCGCCCTCGCCGAGAAGGGCTGCGCCGACCTCACCCGGCTGCAGCGCGAGGCCCTGGGGTCGTGAAGGTCCTCGTCGCCTCCCGCAACGCCAAGAAGCTCGAGGAGATGCGCCGCATCCTCGCCGGGCACATGGGAGCCGTCGAGGTCGTCGGCCTCGACGACGTCGCCCCGTTCGACGAGCCGGTCGAGGACCAGCCCACCTTCGAGGGCAACGCGCTGCTCAAGGCCCGCGCCGGCGTCGCCGCCACCGGCCTGCCCACCCTCGCCGACGACTCCGGCCTGTGCGTCGACGCCCTCAACGGCATGCCCGGCGTGCTGTCCGCCCGCTGGTCCGGCCCGCCCAAGAGTGACGAGCGCAACAACGAGCTGCTGCTCGCCCAGCTCGCCGACGTGCCCGACGAGCGTCGCAGGGCGCACTTCGCGTGCGCCGTCGCCGTCGTGCACCCCGACGGCCGGGAGCTGGTCGTCGAGGGCCGGATGGACGGCCACGTGATCCGCGAGGTCCGCGGCGCCGGCGGCTTCGGCTACGACGTCCTCTTCGTCGCCGACGACCGCCCCGGGGTGACCACGGCCGAGCTGTCCCGTGCGGACAAGGACGCGATCTCCCACCGCGGCAAGGCGCTGCGGGAGGTCGCGCCGCTCGTGGCGCAGCTGCTGGGCTGAGCCGATCCTGGTCGGTGCCGAAGGCGGGACTCGAACCCGCACACCCGAAGGCACGGCATCCTAAGTGCCGCGTGTCTGCCAGTTCCACCACTCCGGCGTGAGCGGGACGAGTCTAGGGTGCGCCGCAGGCGCGTTCGTTGCAGCCTCAGGTGCGCCCGGGCAGGATCGGGGCATGCCGATCGAGCTCGACGCCCTCATCGCGACCTACGAGGACCTGCACCGCCACCCGGAGCTCGGCCGGCAGGAGCACCGCACGGCCGGCATCGTCGCCGAGCAGCTCCGCGCCCTCGGGTACGACGTCACGACCGGCGTCGGTGGCACGGGCGTGGTGGGCGTGCTGGAGCGGGGCCAGGGGAGCACGGTGCTGCTGCGCGCCGACATGGACGCGCTGCCGGTGCTCGAGGCGACCGGGCTGCCCTACGCCAGCACGGCGACCGCGACCAGTGCCGACGGCGAGACCGTGCCGGTGATGCACGCCTGCGGGCACGACATCCACACCACCTGCCTGCTCGGCGCCGCGGCCGCGTTGGCCGACGACGACGGCTGGCAGGGCCGGCTGCTGCTGGTCTTCCAGCCCGACGAGGAGGGCGGTGGCGGTGCGCAGGCCATGGTCGACGACGGCCTGTTCGAGCGGTTCGGTACGCCGGACGTGGTGCTCGGGCAGCACGTGGCGCCGGTCCCGGTGGGCGTTCTCGGTGTCCGCTCCGGTCCGGCGTTCGCGGCGTCCGACTCGCTGCGGATCACGTTGCACGGCGCCGGTGGGCACGGGTCGCGGCCGGAGGCCACCGTCGACCCGGTCGTGATGGGTGCCTCGCTCGTGCAGCGGCTGCAGACGGTCGTCTCGCGCGACGTCGCAGCCACCGACACCGTCGTGGTGACGGTCGGCTCCTTCCACGCGGGCGTCGCCCCGAACGTCATCCCCGACAACGCGGTGCTCGGGCTGAGCATCCGGACCACCGACGAGCGGGTCCGGGCGAGCGTGCTCGCCGCGGTCGAGCGGATGGTGCGGGCCGAGGCCCTCGCCGCCGGGGCGCCCAAGGAGCCGGAGATCGAGGTGCGCGACTCCTTCCCGCCGGTCGTCAACGATGCGGCGGCCTGCGAGCAGGTCCGCGAGGCGTTCACCGACGCGGCGCGCTGGATCGTCGTCGACCCCGGGCCGGTCACCGGCAGCGAGGACGTCGGGGTCCTGGCCGAGGCCGCGGGGGCGCCGTGCGCGTACTGGCTGCTCGGTGGCGCCGACCCGGCGCTGTTCGAGGGCGCCACGACGATCGAGGAGATCCGCAACGTCGTCGCGGACCTGCCGTCGAACCACTCGCCGCGCTACGCCCCGCTCGCCGGCCCGACGCTGGAGTCCGGCGTGGCCGCGCTGGTGACTGCCGCGCGGGCCTGGCTCGCCTGAGCCTCCTCGGACCGCGTCACGGCGCTCGCACAGGCGTAGACGCACGTCAGCGCGACGAACGGCCAGACGGCGCCGAGCACGACCGACGGCACGGTGTTGAGCACGACGAACGGCACCGGCACCACGACGAACAGAAGGGCGGCGACGACCGCGCCGGTCGTCGTGAGCAGCAGCAGCCCGAGCGCCAGCACCGGCACCAGGGTGCCGAACGAGTGCCGGACCAGCCGGATGCTGCGGGGGAGTCCGCCGAACCCGCGGGCCCGTTCGAGCACCACGACCGGCACCAGCAGCACTCCTGCGGTGAGGACCACGAGGGCCAGTGGCGCGAGCACGATCGAGGTCGTCAGGCCGACCACGAGCAGGGCCGTGACGAGCACCGCGGGCAGGCCGGCGAGGAGACGCCGCACGCTGGCGCCGTACGCCGCCCGCAGGTCCACCCGCGTCCCGACACCCTCGTCGTCGAGCACCTGCACCACCAGGGCCAGCGCACCCGCGGACACAGGCAGCGACAGCACGCCCAGCAGCACGGCCGCACCGCCGACCCAGCCCGGGACCGGGCTCGACACGGCGACGCCCTGCAGCACCGCTGCGAGCACGTTGAGCAGCGCCGGCGGTGCCATCGCCAGCGCGAACACGGCCGGCCGCTCCCGCAGCACGGCGAGCGACGCGGCGACCACCTGGCCGCTGGATCGGCGGACCCGCAGCGGCAGCGCGGTCGTCGCCCACGACGTGCGGCGCACCAGCCAGCCCACCCCGAGCAGCGCAGCCACCAGCACCACCAGCCCGCGCCACGGGTCGTCGACGTACCCACGGAACAGGTCGCTGCCCCTGCCGACCAGGTCGCAGTAGGTCTCGGCCACCGCGCTGCTGCTGGCGCCGGCACCCGGCACCTCGATCGAGGAGTCACGGGCCTTGGCCGACCACGAGAACGGCTTCGCCCACGCCTGCTTGCGGTTCGGGCCGGTCGGACCGGTGTAGAACCGCTTCGGGCCGACCTCGCCGTAGTGGCCCTCGTAGGTGATCCACGGGTACGCCGCCCGGGCCAGTCCCGGGTCCGAGGGGATCGAGCGCACCTCGGCCCGAACGGCGTCGTGCTCGCCGGCCGTGGTGTCGCAGCCGAACCCCGTGGTGGCGGTGTTGCCCATGAACACGCCGGCGGAGAACTGGTTGGCGTGCGAACCGGCCGAGACGTAGACGACCGGGTGCGTGGCGTCGTCGACCTCGAGCTTGTCGTCTCCCCAGTCCGCCTTCTCCGACCCGTAGTGCTGGGAGTAGACGACCAGGTCCGGGTCGAGCCCCTCGGCCAGTGCTGTCGTGGCGTCGGGCGCCGCGAACTCGAGCTGGATCCGCTCCCAGTCGGTCTCGTGCAAGTTGTTGTAGTCGTTGAACGCGTAGAAGAAGAAGTACTGCAGCGCGAACCGGTCCGCGACGCCCTTCTGGGTCGCGACGTGGGCGTAGATCGTCGGCTTCGTCCCGCGCCACTGCCGCTTGGCCCAGCGCTCGTAGTCGCAGCCGGGCGTGAGCGGGTTGCCGGGCAGGTCGAGCTCGTAGCCCGGCAGGCCGGCCGACACGTCCTCGGCGGACGGGCCGACCTCGACCAGGTCGCGCGAGGTCCACGGGCCGCGCAGCGCCACGGTCGGGTTGTCGAAGAGCACCTCGACGGCGCTGGGGGAGTAGGGCTCGCCGGGACCGCAGCCGTGGTCCTGGCGCACCAGCATCAGGACCGGCGCGAACCTGTCGGCCAGGGCCTGCTCGGCGGCGACGCCGGGATCCCCGCCGGGATCGCCGCCGGGATCGCCGTCGGCCTGCGCGGGCGCCGCGGCCAGCAGCAGGGCGACGAGGGGCGCGGCCAGCAGGCAGCGGAGCAACCGCCGACCGCGCGGCCTCACCTCAGTCCGTCCAGGTCCAGGCGGTGAGGATGTCGTCGAACTTGGTCAGCACGTCGTCGTCGCCGTCCTTGAGCGAGACGGTGATCGAGTACGCCGTGTCGCCGTTGATGACCAGGTAGGACCGCTGCGCGACGTCGATGCCGTTCTCGTTGGTGCGGCTGATGTCGACACCGAGGGCGGTCTGGCCGCCGATGGTCCGGTCGTCGATGTCGGTGGTGGTCGCGGTGTCGTCGTCGGAGACCAGTGCGGTCTTCCAGTCGTCGGAGAGGTCGGCGGGGTCGGTGCTGCCGTAGGACGACTGCGTCTCCACGATCACGTTGCCGCGCGCGGTGTTGAAGGTCGAGCCCCAGATGAACACCCGGTCGAGCGTGCTCAGGCCGGGGTTCTGCGCGCTGAAGTCCTCGGTGCCGTCGATCCAACCGGAGGGCAGCTCGGTCTCGTAGCCGGTGCCGGTGGCGGTGTTGCCGCTGCCCTTCGAGTTGTCGGTGGGCTCGTCACTGGAGTCCGTGGCGTCGCTGGTGGCCTCGGTCGTCCTGCTCGACGGGTCGTCGGCCTTCTTGTCCCCGCCGCTGTTGGCGACCGCGATGATGCCGATGATGCCGGCCACGATGATGACCAGTGCAACGGCGATCGCGCCGACGACGAAGCCGGTGCCGGACTTCTTCGGCGGCGTGGGCTGGCTCCAGGACGCCTGTGCCGGGGCGCCGTACGACGGCTGGACCGGCTGGTGCGGCGGCGACACGATCGGCTGGTGCGAGACCGGGGCCGCGAAGGGCTGCTGGACCGGCGAGGTGATCGGCGAGGTGAGCGGCGGCTGGCTGGGCGCGGTGCCACCGGGGCCGTGGCTCGGCGGGGCCGCCGTACCTGCGTCGGGGTCGAGCCCGTCGACGAGCGACTCGGGGACCTTGCCCAGCGCGAAGCCCAGGACCGCGATCGCCCACTGGCAGCCCCGGACGTCGGCGCTGCCGCGGTCGCGGGCCAGGCGCTGGCCGGCGGACTCGACGGCGTCGGCCGGCCGGGCACCGCTGTCGAGCATGGTGACCAGGCCGTCGAGCGCGCCGAGCCGGACCGCGTCGGTGAGCAGGTTGATGGTGCCGCTGGACGCCTGTCCCTCGTCGAGGTAGTCGTCGAGGGAACCACGGAACGCGGTCGCGTCGCGGAACAGCGCGGTGCCGTGGTCGCGGGCGAGCTCGGCGAGCGACTGGTGCAGCTTCATCGGGAGTCCTTCAGGTACAGGCAGGTCCGGGCCGGTCAGCCGGGTGCGGGATGGATCAGGCGGGCGGGACGGGGAGCCCGAGGTCGCGGCGCAGCTTGGCGACGTGCCCGGTGGCCTTGACGTTGTGCTGGGCCAGCTCGACGGTGCCGTCGGTGTCGATCACGAAGGTCGAGCGGATCACGCCCTCGACGAGCTTGCCGTAGAGCTTCTTCTCGCCGTACGCGCCGTAGGCACGGTGCACCGCCAGCTCCGGGTCGGCGAGCAGCGTGATGGTGAGGCCGTCGCGCTCGCGGAACTTCGCCAGCTTGGTCGTGGTGTCCTTCGAGATGCCGACGACCGTGTACCCGGCGGCCTGCAGGGCGTCGAGGGAGTCGGTGAAGTCGCACGCCTGCTTGGTGCACCCGGGGGTCATCGCGGCCGGGTAGAAGTAGACGATCACCTTCTTGCCCTGCTCGAGGAGGTCGTAGAGGTCGACCTCGCCACCCTGGTCGGAGGCGAGGGAGAAGTCCGGGGCGCGGTCTCCTGCTGCCAGCCTGGCCTGGTCGCTCATGAGGGTTCTCCTGATGCCGTGATGCTGTTGCAAACAGCATGCAATAAGGTGGTTCGTGCTCGTGACCATCTAACTACCCCGGTGTCGGTCGACCGAACACCGGATCGAGTGGAGGATCACCCATGCACGTCCCCGACGGCTTCCTCGACGCCCCGACCTCGGTCGCGACCGGCGTCGTCGCCGCGGCCGGCGTCGGCATCGCGCTGCGCCGGGCCCGCGCCGAGCTCGACGACCGCACCGCACCGATGGCCGGCCTCGTGGCCGCCTTCGTGTTCGCAGGCCAGATGATCAACTTCCCGGTCGGCGCCGGCACCAGCGGCCACCTCCTCGGCGGTGCCCTCGCCGCGGTCCTGGTCGGGCCGTGGACCGGGGCGCTGTGCATCAGCGTGGTGCTGCTCGTGCAGGGCCTGTTCATGGCCGACGGCGGCCTGACCGCGCTCGGCACCAACATCACCCTGATGGGCCTGGTCGGCGTCTTCGTCGGCTACGGCGCCTTCCGGCTCGTGCTCGCCCTGCTCCCCACGAAGGTCGCTTCGGTGCCGGTCGCCGCGGGGTTCGGCGCCCTCGTCTCCGTCCCCGTCGCGGCCACCGCGTTCAGCGTGCTGTTCGCGATCGGCGGCACGGCCGACATCGCCGCCGGCAAGGTGTTCGCCGCCATGGTCGGCTGGCACACCGTGATCGGCATCGGCGAGGCCGTCATCACCGGCCTGGTCGTCAGTGCCGTCGTCGCGTCGCGTCCCGACCTCGTCCACGGCGCGCGCGGGCTCGCCGGGCGTCGTCCGCTGCTCGACCAGGAGGTCCCCGCATGAGCGCCACGAAGAACCGTCGCTTCCTCCTGGTCGGCCTGTTCGTCGCCCTCCTGGTCGCGGGGGTCGGCAGCTACTACGCCAGCAGCCACCCCGACGGCCTGGAGTACGTCGCCCACCAGACCGGCTTCATCGACTCCGCGAAGCAGCCGGTCGACACCGGCAGCCCGTTCGCAGACTACGAGACCTCGGGCGTCGACGACCCGCGGTTGAGCGGGGGCATCGCCGGCGTGGCCGGCGTCGGCCTCACCCTCCTCATCGGTGGCGGCCTGTTCTGGGTGCTGCGCCGGCGCACGCCGGCCGAGCAGCAGGACTGAAGGACCGAGGGCGGAGCGATGGGCGCGGGCCACGGCCACCGGCTGCACTTCCACGGGCACTCCGTGGTCCACCGCGCCCCGGCGCACCTCAAGATCCTGCTGCTGCTCGGCTTCGTGCTGACCGTCGTCGCCACGCCGCGCGAGTGGTACCCCGTCTTCGGCGGCTACCTCGCCCTGCTGCTGGGTGCGGTGCTGCTGGCGCGGGTGCCGCTGACCTACCTGCTGCCACGGATGGTCGTCGAGGTCCCGTTCCTGGTCTTCGCCGCGCTGATGCCGCTGGTCGCGGAGGGCCCGCGGGTCGCCGTGCCCCTCGGGGGGTGGGAGGTCTCCCTCTCCGAGTCGGGCCTGCTGGCGGCCTGGGGACTGGTGGCCAAGGGCACGCTCGGCGTGCTGGCCTCGCTCACCCTGGCCGCGACCACCGAGCCGGCGGACGTGCTGCGCGGCCTGCAGCGGCTGCGCATGCCCGACCTGATCGTGCAGATCATGGGCTTCATGATCCGCTACCTCGACGTCGTCACCGGCGACCTCGGGCGGATGCTCACCGCGATGCGCTCGCGCGGCGTCGACCCGCGCTCGCCGCGGCACTGGCCCGCACTGGCGCGTACGCTCGGCGCGCTGTTCGTGAGGTCCTACGAGAGGGGTGAGCGGGTGCACCTGGCGATGCTGTCGCGCGGGTACGACGGAAGGCTCCCGGAGGCTGTGCGGTGACCCCGGTCCTCGACGTCCAGCGGCTCGCGTTCGCCTACCCCGACGGTCACCAGGCGCTGTTCGGGGTCGACCTCCACGTCCACCAGGGGGAGCGGGTCGCGCTGCTCGGGCCCAACGGCGCCGGCAAGACCACGCTCGTGCTCCACCTCAACGGCATCCTGTCCGGCGAGACCGGCCACGGCCAGGGCAGCGTCGCGGTCAGCGGCCTGCCCGTCACGAAGAAGAACCTGAGCGAGATCCGGCGGCGGGTGGGGATCGTCTTCCAGGACCCCGACGACCAGCTGTTCATGGGCTCGGTGCGCGCCGACGTCGCCTTCGGCCCGGCCAACCTCGGTCTCAAGGGCGCCGCGCTCGACAAGCGGGTGATGGAGGCGCTCGAGCAGGTCGGGATGGCCGACTTCGCCGACCGGCCGCCCCACCACCTCTCGTTCGGCCAGCGCCGCCGGGTCGCGGTCGCGACCGTGCTGGCGATGGAGCCGGAGATCCTGGTGCTCGACGAGCCCAGCTCCAACCTCGACCCGGCCTCCCGCCGCGAGCTCGCCGACATCCTGCGCAGCCTCGACGTGACGTTGCTGATGGTGACCCACGACCTGCCCTACGCGCTCGAGCTGTGCCCCCGCTCGGTGGTGCTCAGCGACGGCCGGGTGGTGGCCGACGGGACGACGTACGACGTGCTCACCGACGACGCCCTCATGCACGCCCACCGGCTGGAACTCCCCTGGGGGTTCGACCCCCGCTCCATCGGCATTGATAGCCTGCCCGGGTGAGTGAGACTCCCTCTGACATCGAGCGCGAGATCGAGGAGGCCCGTGAGCGCCTCGCGGGCACGATCGACCAGCTGCTGTACCGCTCGCACCCCAAGACCATCGTGAGCCGCGAGATCGCCCAGGTGAAGGCGTACTACGTCGACGCCGCGACCGGGGAGCCGCGCACCGACAACATCCTCAAGACGGTCGGTGGCGTCGTCGGCGTGATCGCGCTGTTCGCCGTGCTGCGCAAGATCACCCACTGATCCTGCCCAGGTGAGCACGCCCGTGTCCGACAAGACCCCCATCAAGATGCTGCACGACCGCATCCTGTGCGAGGCCGACAGCGAGGCCGGCGAGCGCCGGTCCTCCGGCGGCATCGTCATCCCCGCGACCGCGGCGATGGGCGCCCGGCGCCTGGCCTGGTCCCGCGTGGTCGCGGTCGGCCCGCACTGCCGCGCCGTCGTCGCGGGTGACAAGGTCCTCTACGACCCCGAGGACAAGGCCGAGGTCGAGGTCTCCGGCGAGGTGTACGTCGTCATGCGCGAGCGCGACATCCACGCCGTCGCCGCCGAGCGGCTCGCCGACGAGGCCGCCGGCCTCTACCTGTGAGCCCTCGGCACGAGGCTCTCGCTGGTTCCCTAGGCTCGGGGGCATGTCCGTCGAGGTGGAGAAGCGCGGTCCCGTCACCGTCGTCACGCTGTCCCGGCCCGAGGTGCGCAACGCGGTCGACGCCGAGCACGCGCGGCTGCTGACCGAGGCGTTCGCGGCGTTCGACGCCGACGAGAGCGCCTCGGTCGCGATCCTGTACGGGGCGGGCGGGGTCTTCTGCGCCGGCGCCGACCTCAAGGCCGTGTCCGAGGGCCGCGTCGACGTCGGCGCCCCCGGCGACGGACCGGACTCCGGTCCCGCCGGCATGGGACCGACCCGGATGCTGCTGTCGAAGCCGGTGATCGCCGCCGTCGAGGGGTACGCCGTCGCGGGCGGTCTCGAGCTCGCGCTGTGGTGCGACCTGCGCGTCGCCGACCCGGGTGCCGCGTTCGGCGTCTTCTGCCGGCGCTGGGGCGTGCCGCTCATCGACGGCGGCACCATCCGCCTGCCGCGCCTGATCGGTCACTCGCACGCCCTCGACCTGATCCTCACCGGCCGCGAGGTCGGGGCCGAGGAGGCGCTGCGGATGGGGCTGGCCAACCGCGTCTCGGCCCCCGGCGAGGTGCTGGCCGAGGCCCTGGCCCTGGCCGATCAGCTCGCCGCGTTCCCGCAGACCTGCCTGCGCGAGGACCGGCTGTCGTCGTACGGACAGCACGGGCTGGACCTCGACGACGCCCTGGCTCTGGAGTGGAAACACGGTCTGCGCTCGCTCAGCGCGGATACCCTCGCGGGGGCGACGCGCTTCGCCGGCGGAGCAGGCCGGCACGGCACGTTCGACGACTGACCGAGCGCGACAGGGGACAGGGGGACAGCGGTGGCGAACGGCCCGGGACGGGACCAGCGCGGACCGATGGAGCGACTGGTGCGGATCGCCGCCATGTTGCAGGCGAACCCGCAGCAGGGGGTGAGCGCCGAGAGGCTCAACGCCGTGGCCGGCTTCCCGGACACGCCCGGCCACGACCAGCTGAAGCGGGAGATCCGGCACCTCGAGCACCAGGGCTGGCGGATCGAGAACATCGCGCCGCCCGGGCAGCCGGCCCGGTACCGGATGACCACCGTCGACAACCGGCTGCGGGTGCGTCTCTCGCTCGGTCAGCAGGCGGCACTGCGGCGCGCGATGCTGCTCGCCGACGACGGCGACCTGGTGCAGCGGCTCGGCCTCGCCGCCGCGACCGGTGGAGGTGAGGCCACGGGAGCCACGATCCAGCTCCCCGTCCCCGACTCGCTGCGCCTCGTGGTCGACGCGGTGCGCGACCAGCGACTGCTCCGGTTCGGCTACAAGGGCGTCGAACGCGTCGTGCACCCCGAGTCGGTCCGCACCGAGAACGGCGTGTGGTACCTGCGGGGCATCGAGGACGCCGACCTCGCCGAGGGACCGCTGAAGACCTTCGTCGTCTCCCGGATGCTCGACGTCGACGTCGACGACCCGGCGTCGGCGCGCGCCGTACCGCCGACGCGGCACGTCGGCCTGCACCCGATGTCGTGGGAGATCGACCCGCCCGTCGAGGTGACGTTGCGGGCAGCGGCCGGCTTCGAGCCCGACGTGCGCCGCTGGCTCGGCGAGCCGGTCGGGGTCGAGGCCGACGGCGACGACGTGCTGCTGCGCTACCGGGTCACCCACCGCGCGGCCCTGCACGCCCGCCTGGTCGAGCTCGACGACCGGGTCCGGATCGAGGGACCGGCCCAGGCCCGCAAGGACCTGGTGGCCTTCTTGGAGGCCGCGCGCGGCGAGGAGGTCCCGGCATGAGCAACGTCCCGAGGTACGTCAGCAGGATCGCCCGCCTGCCCGAGGTGTTCGCGCGCCTCGCCGCCCACCCCGACGGGGTCTCGCTGCCCGACCTGGCGGCGGAGTTCGACACGACCGAGGCCGAGCTGCGCGAGGACCTGCTGGCCTTCTACACCGCCGACGTCGGCGGCGTGTGGGGGCTCTCGCGGCCCGAGGTGCTGGAGTTCCTCGGTCCGGACGGCATCACGCAGGACCCCGGCACGGCCGACGTGGTCCGGCTGGTCTCGGAGAGCCCGATCGACCTCGGCGTCGAGTACGTCGACGCCGGCGAGCTCGGCCGGGTCCACGCCGCCGCACAGGCGCTGCTCGACATCGAGCCCGACAACGCCGAGCTCGCCGAGGCGCTCGACGTCCTCGCGGAGACGATGTTCGGCAGGGCAGCCGGTGACGACGGCGGTGAGGTCAGCGAGGACGGCGGCGAGGACGGCGGCGAGGACGGCGGCGAGGCGCCGCAGGTCGCCGCCTGGAACCGGCTGCTCCCGGAGCTGCGCCACGCCCAGGACGAGCGGCGGGCCGTGCGGATCGTCTACTCCCGGGCCTGGGAGCCGGGCGTCACCGAGCGCGAGATCGAGCCGTACCGCCTGGTGCAGACCCGCCGCGGCTGGGAGGTCGACGCCGGGCCCGTCGACGACCGGGGCCGGATCCGCACCTACCTGCTGTCCAACATCCGCTCGGTCGACGTGCTCGACCGGACCTTCGTCGTCCCCGACGACCTCGCCGACCACCTGGCCCGACAGCGCGCCACCACCCGGGTGCGGGTGCTGCTGCCCCAGCACGCCCGCTGGGTCGCGGACTTCTACGCCGAGCAGGTCACCTTCGTCGAGGACGACGAGCGCGACGTCGTCGTCGACCTCGATCTGCTCCCGCCGGTGGAGGACCGCGTCGGCCGGCTGCTGCTCACCGCCGGCCCCGCCGCCACGGTCCTCGACCCGCCCGCGCTCGACACGGCCGGCGTGGTGCTCGCGGAGGAGCTGTTGCTGCACCACACGAGGTGACGGCGCTCAGCCGCGCTCGACGTGCTCCTTGAGCTGGCGCAGCACGTTCGTCCAGTTCTCCCGCGACGGGGCTTCCTGCTCGCCGTCGGTCAGGGACTGCTCGACGGTGACGTCGGTGCGGTCGCCGTCGTCCTGCAGCGTCCAGGTGACGTGGTGGTAGCTCTCGGGGCGGTCCGGCTTGCCGGTGAGCGGGCTGTAGTGCGTGACGACGAGGCGCCGCTCGGGCTCGACCTCCACCACCTCGCCCCTGTCCGCGAACGGTCGGCCCTCGTACTCGCCGCGCCAGGTGATCGGGGTGCCGGGCTCCCAGGTGGTGTCGACCTCGGCGCCGAAGAGGTAGGCGCGGATCTGCTCCGGCTCGGTGAGCGCCCGCCAGACCTGGGCGGGCGAGGCGGAGACCTGGACGTGGGCGGTTGCGGTCGTGGTGTCCATGGTCCCGCGATACCCGGCACGCGTGCCGGCATCCGGACCCGACCGGCGTGCGAGTAGCGTGGACACCGCAGCTCAGGACGCGGGCTGCGCCGGGGGTCGCTCGACCCCGCAGCGCAGCAGGAGCCCGCATGTCCGAGCAGGTCCACGTCCAGGTCACCGTCGACGGCCCACCGGTCCCCGGGTTGGTGCTCAAGTGGGACAGCCAGCGCCTCAAGGCCCTGGTCACCTACGAGTCCGAGGGACACGTCCAGACGCAGTGGTTCCCGTCCGAGCAGGTGCTCCAGCCCGACTGAGCCCCACTCACCCACCCTCGGGAGCCGGTACGGCGAACTGGGTGTTCGCCGAGGCCACGATCTCCTCGGCGATGGTGCGGAGCTTGACGTTGCCGGTGCTGCTCGCGCGGACGAGGAACTGGAACGCGCGCTCCTCCGGGATCCGGTAGCGCTCCATGATGATGCCGACCGCGGTCCCGATCGCCTGCCGCGTCGTCACCGACTCGTTGAGCTGGTGCTCGTGCCGGGCCCGGCCGAGCGCGATGGAGGCGTGCGCGGCGAACAGCTCGGCGAGCTGGATCGCGTCGGGGTCGATGCCCGGGTTCACGGAGTAGAAGTTCAGGCCCCCGAGCGTGCTCTCGTCGTTGTAGAGCTGGAGCCCCATCTGGGCGGACAGGCCGAACCGGGCCGCCTCCTCGACGTACCGCGGCCAGCGCCGCTCCGTCGCGATGTCGTCCATGGTCGTGATGCCGCCGGAGGTGATCGCGTCGTAGCAGGGGCCCTCGCCGAGCTTGTACTGCAGCTCGTCGATGTCCCACACGAGTCGCCCGGTGCCGGCCCGGGTCTCGATCCGGCCGCTGCCGTGCGTGATCGAGATGCCGACGTGCTCGAAGCCCGGCACCGTCTGCTGGGCGGCGCGGACGATGGCGTCGAGCGTGTCGTCGAGCGAACGGTGGCTGTTGATGGACCGGGCGGCGTCGGTCAGTGCGGACGCGACGCTGGTGCTGTCGTGGAGCACGGGTACCTCCTGTGGGTCAGGCCCGGAGGTACCCGTCAGCGGGGAGGTCAGCCCCGGCTCAGGACGTCAGCCGGGCCAGGCACGCGAACCAGCGCTGGCCCTGGAGGAACGCCGTGCTGCTCGGCGGCAGCACGAACACGTCGTAGCTGCCCTTGGGGCGGGTGCTGCCGGTGTCGGCGTCGTAGGTGCGCAGGGTGTCGGCGGTGCAGGTCGCCCGGGCCGCGGCGTCCGCGTCGATCGCGTCGGTCGTGACGTCGTCGGTCGACGCGGCGAGCTCGCCGACGGCGAAGGTGAACCAGGCGTCGTCGGCACACGCACCCTTCGTGGCGCTGAGCGCCTGGCCGAGCTGCTGGACGCCGCTGTAGCACGAGCCGAGCTCCGGGGCGCCGGTCAGCGGGTCGGTCCCGGGGCCCTCGGTGACGCCCTGCACCTCGGGGTGCTCCGCGGCTGCCGCGGGCTCGGTGGTGTCCGGGGCGAGCAGGAAGCCGCCGAGGCCGCCGATCCCGAGGCCGGCCACGGCACCCGCCAGCGCGATCGGCCACCGGCGCCGGGTCGGGCCGCCCGGTGCGGGCCGGGGAGCGGGCAGCGGCGGCCGGAGCTGGGTGAAGCTGGCCCGGGGGCCGCCGACCACGACCCCGGTGCCGTCCGCGGAGCTGCCCGGGCGGATCGCGCGGAGTGCCTCGTGCAGCTCGCGGGCGGTGGGGTGGCGCTGCGCGGCGTCGTACGCCGTCGCGGTGCGGATCACCCGCATCAGCGCCTCGCTGCCGGGGACGCCGGGGTCGGGGAGCTCGGCGTGCAGGTTGGCCAGCAGCTGGTCGATCGGGACCGGGCTGCCGTCGACGGACCGGCGCGGCGACGCGCCGCAGATCATCGCGTGCAGGGTCGCGCCCATCGAGAACACGTCGGACTGGGGTGTCGGGGCGGAGAAGGAGAACGCCTCCGGAGACGCGTACGCCGGTGTCAGTGCCTCCAGGCTGACCGACGGGTCCTGGCCGGCCTGGGGGAGCGCCGCCAGCCCGAAGTCGGAGAGGCGCGGCGTGCCCCAGGCGTCGATGAGGATGTTGCCGGGCTTGATGTCGCGGTGCAGGATGCCGGCCTCGTGCGCGGCGGCCAGCGCGCTGGTGACCGCGAGCCCGACCTCGATCGCCTCGTCGGGCGTCATCGGCCCGTGCTGGGCGAGGTACGACGACAGGCTTCCGTTGGTGCACAGCTCCATCACCAGGTACGGCCGGTTGTCCCGCGTCACGCCGACGTCGATGAGCGACACCACGTGCGGGTGCCCGCTGATCCGGCTCACCGCCGTCGCCTCGCGCACGAACCGGCGTCGGTTGGCCTCGTCGTCGAGGACCCGGTCGTCGATCTTCACCGCGACGTCCCGCTCGACCGCGAGCTGCCGTCCCCGCCACACCTTGGCGAAGCCGCCGCGCCCGATCTCCTCGATCAGCTCGACGCCGGGCAGCAGGAGGGCTCGCTGGGTCGGGTCCACGCCGGGAAGCGTAGGTGAGGTCCGATGCGGCAGGGACGCCGGAGTCAGTCCGCGACGGGCTGGCGCCGGTGCCACCACCGGACCATGTCGCCCGTGCGGTCCGTGCTGCCGCTGTCGAGGCCCGCGTGCAGGTAGCGCTGCCAGTCGGTACGCCGGTCGGTCGCCTGCCCGAGGACGAGCAGGCCGGCGGCCCGCAGCTGGCGGACCAGGCGCGGTGCCACGAACCGCGGGTCCAGGGACACCCCGTCGGCCGTCCGCCTGGCCTGCCGGACGCTCGGCCGGAAGCGGTGCGCGATCCAGATCGTCGCCACGTCGGGAAGTGCCTTCGCGGCCCGGTGCAGCAGGCCCGGGTTGAAGGACATCAGCCGCACCTCGGCCCGGCCGCGAGCCTCGACCGGGTCGGAGGCGTCGGGCACCGCGACGGAGTCGCGCAGGTCCCGCCAGGCCCTGCGGCTCCAGCCGGGGGCCAGCTTGAGCTCGACGAGCAGGCCGACGTCGAGGCGACGGGCCTCGGCGGCGTACACCTCCAGGGAGGGGACCTCGCTGCCGTCGCGCAGCCGGCAGGACTTCTGGATGCGGGCCAGGGACCGGGCCCCGACCCGGCCTCGGCAGTCGGTCGTGCGGTCCAGGAGCGCGTCGTGCATCACGACCAGGCGGCCGTCCGCCGTCGGGCGCACGTCGAGCTCCACCCGGTCCGCGCCGAGGGCGGCGGCGTGACGCAGGGCGCGCATGCCGTTCTCGGTGCGGTGGGGGCCGATCGCACCGCGGTGGGCCACCACCTCGAAGGTGCGGGTTGCCGTCGTGCCCGGTGCATCGTCGGCCCGCGCCGTCGTCGGGGCGGTGGCGAGGACGCCCAGGGCCAGCAGGACGGCGACGAGCAGGGAGGTGGTGCGCACGGGTCTCTCGGGTCGGTCGGGAGCGGACGGAGGGCGGAGACGCAGAAGGGGCCCGGTCTGCCGACCGGGCCCCTTCTGTCCTGTACGCCATCAGGGACTCGAACCCCGAACCCGCTGATTAAGAGTCAGCTGCTCTGCCAATTGAGCTAATGGCGCCCCGCGCCTCAGCGCGAGATGGAACATTACCAGCGTAGTCCGATCCGGGTGAAATCGGGACGGCTCATCGGGTGCTGTCGGCGTCGGCCAGCGCCTCCCGCAGGCGTCGGAGGAGGTCGACGGCGGCGGCGAGCTCGTCCGAGGTGGCGACGGCGGCGGTCCGTTCGGCCCAGGCGACGCGCCGTGGCCGGATCCGGTCGAGGGTGCGGCGTCCCTCGTCGGTGAGGTGGACCAGTGGTGCCCGGGCGTCGGTGGGGTCGGGGGCCCGGGTGACCAGCCCGGCGGCCTCCAGCCAGGTGACCGACTCGCTGGCCGACTGTCGTCGCATGCCGCGGCGTCGCGCGATGCCGGCCACGCTGAGGGGGCCGTGCGCGACCGCGCCGAGGGTCATCCATCGCGACGCGGTCAGGTCGTCCTCCGCGACGATCCGGTCGCCGGCCCGCACGAACGCCTCGGAGAGCCGGAACACCTCGTCGACCAGCTCGACCAGCTGCCGCGCGGCGCTCACTCGGCCTCGCCCAGGCACACGACGTGACCGTCCGCATCGCGGAGCACGGCCATCCGCTCTCCCCAGGGTTGCAGCTGCGGGGGATCCACGACGGCGCCGCCGGCCGCGACCCACCGCGCGACGGCGTCGTCGAGGGCCGTGGTCGAGAAGCCCACGGCGACGGCCGTGTCCGACGCGGTGGCCGGCCGTTCGTGCAGCATCAGCTCGACGCCGTCGGTGCTGGTCAGCCAGGCGAGGCCCGGGGTGCTGCGGGCCACCTCGAGGCCCAGGGCGTCGCCGTAGACAGCGAGGGCACGCTCGAGGTCGGCGACGGAGACGATGATGCGCCGCAGGGTCACGCTCGGAGTCATGGTCCGATCGTGAGCGATTGACAGGGTCCTGTCAAAGTGTGCGACCCGTGGCCTCGAGCACGGCCTGCGCCGCGTTGTGGCCGCCCAGGCCCGAGACCGCACCTCCCCGCCGGGCGCCCGAGCCGCACAGCAGCACGGCGGCATGGCCGGTCTGCACGCCCCATCGCTCGCCGGGTGTCTCGAGCCGGGCGCGCGCCGGGGCCCACGGCCACTCGAGGTCGCCGTGGAAGATGTGTCCCCCGGGCATGGCGAGGTCGGCCTCGATGTCCTGCGGGATCTTGGCCTCGATGCACGCCTCGCCGTCCGGCGTACGCATCACCACGGAGTCGATCGGGTCCTCGAGCACCGCGTCCAGCGACTCGATCGCGCGCCGCAGCGCCTCCGCGCGCACGGCCTCGGGATCCTTCGCGAACAGCCGGGCGGGCGTGTGCAGGCCGAAGTAGGTGAGTGTGTGGGTGCCCGGCGGCACGTCGCCGAGGATCGACGGGTCGGTGAGCGAGTGGCAGTAGACCTCGCCGGGCAGCGGGTCCGGCAGGTCGCCGCGCTGCGCCGCGGCCCACGCCACCTCGAGGTCGGCGGCGGTCTCGGCGAGGTGCAGGGTGCCGGCGAAGGCGACCTCCGGGTCGATGCCCGAGCGCAGCCGGGGCAGTCGGGAGAGCAGGAGGTTCACCTTGAGCTGGGCGCCCTCGGGCTTGGTGGCCGGGTCCTCGTCCTCGCCGAGCAGGATGCGCAGCACCCACGGCGCCACGTTCGCGAGGACGTACGACGCCTCCACCGTGTGCTCCACGGCTCCGTCGTGCCACCGCACCTGCACCGGTCCGCCGGGCTCGCCCGGCCGGATCGCGCTCACTCCTGCGCCGGTGACGATCTCCGCGCCCGCCCCGGTGGCCGCCCGCGCCAGGGCGTCGGTCACCGCCCCCATCCCGCCCACGGGCACCCGCCACTCGCCGGTCCCGTTGCCGATCAGGTGGTAGAGGAAGCACCGGTTCTGGACCAGTGAGCGGTCCTGCAGCGAGGCGAAGGTGCCGATCAGCGCGTCGGTGCCGACGACACCACGCACCAGGTCGTCGCGGAACCGGCGGGCGATGGCCGTGCCGATCGGCTGCTCGACGACGTCGCGCCAGATGCCCGGGTCCACCTGCGCGCGGATCGCGGCGTCGGTGGCCAGCGGACGGGTCAGGGTCGGGGCGACGGCCTGCGCCAGCACGGCGACGCCGTCGTAGAAGTCGCGCCAGGCGTCGTACTCGTCGTCGCTGCCGGTCAGCGCGCGGAACGAGGCCCGGGTGGCCTCGCCCTCGGTCCGCTCGACCAGCAGCCCGGTCGCGCGACCGTCGCGCACGGTGGGGGAGTACGACGCCGTCGAGCGGCTGACGAGGTCGAGGTCGAGCCCGAGGTCGGCGATCACCTGGTCCGGCAGCAGCGAGACGAGGTACGAGTAGCGGGAGAGCCGGGTCGGGAAGCCGGGGAACGCCTGTGCGGAGACCGCCGCGCCGCCGACGTGGTCGAGCCGCTCGAGCACCAGGACCGAGAGTCCGGCGCGGGCGAGATAGGCCGCTGCGGTCAGGCCGTTGTGGCCGGCCCCCACGACGACGACGTCGTACTTCCCCCGGGTCATGGGCTCGACTCTAGGGGTGCGGGAATGTCCTGCGGTGGGTTATGGTTGACATGGCAACCAATCCGACCAGCCACCTGGAGGTGGATGCGATGCCCGCCATCACCGTCGACGACCTGACTGTCCTCCCGCGCCTGGAGGCGCCGGGGCTCGGCGACCAGCCGCGCCCGGTCTGGCAGGTGACCACTGCGCCGCAGGGCTACGAGGGGGAGGGCTTCCCGGTGCGGCGCGCGTTCGCCGGCATCGACATGAAGCACCTCGACCCGTTCATCATGATGGACCAGATGGGCGAGGTGGAGTACGCGCCCGGTGAGCCGAAGGGCACGCCCTGGCACCCGCACCGCGGCTTCGAGACCGTCACCTACATCATCGACGGCGTCTTCGACCACCAGGACAGCCACGGGGGCGGCGGCAGCATCACCAACGGCGACACCCAGTGGATGACCGCCGGCAGCGGGCTGCTGCACATCGAGACGCCGCCCGAGTGGCTGGTCCAGGCCGGCGGCCTGTTCCACGGCATCCAGCTGTGGGTCAACCTGCCCAGGAGCGACAAGATGAACGACCCGCGCTACCAGGACATCCGCTCCGGCGAGGTCGCCCTGCTGACCAGTGACGACGCCGGATCGCTGGTCCGGGTGATCGCCGGCACCGTGGACGGGCACGCCGGCCCGGGCTCGACCTACAGCCCGATGACCCTGGTGCACGCCACGATCGAGCCCGGTGCCCGGCTCGACCTGCCGTGGCAGGTCGACTACAACGCCCTGGTCTACGTCCTCAACGGCTCCGGCACCGTCGGCGCCACCGAGCCCAGCCCGGTGCACACCGGCCAGACCGCCGTCCTCGGTGCGGGTGACTACCTCACCATCACCGCCGACGGCCGGCAGGAGAGCCGCTCGCCGAAGCTCGACGTCATCGTCGTCGGCGGGCAGCCGATCCGCGAGCCGATCGCGTGGGCAGGGCCGTTCGTGATGAACACCAAGGCCGAGGTGATGGCCGCCTACGAGGACTTCCAGAAGGGCCGGTTCGGGCTGCCGATCGGCGGTTGACCTACAGCACCTTGGCGAAGAACGCCTCGGCGTACGGGTTGTCGTTGTAGCGCTCCACCCGCTCGTAGCCGGAGCGCTCGTACATCGCGATCGCCTCGCGCAGGGTGCCGTTCGTGTCGAGCACGACGCGGCGGTGGCCCTGCGCGGCGGCGAGGCCCTCCAGGTGGCGCAGCATCCGCGCGCCCAGGCCGGCCCCGCGCCAGTCGGCGTGCACCCACATCCGCTTGATCTCGGCGGTCTCGTCGTCGAGGACCGGGCGGATGCCGCCGTAGGCGACCGGCTCGCCGTCCGACGTCGCGACGACGTACCTCGCCCCCGGCTCGGGTGCGTCCGGGCCGCCCGGGTCGAAGCCGCCGGGGAAGCGGGCGTCGAGCTCGGCGACGTAGCGCCGCGTCGCCTCCCGCGCCAGCGGGTGGTCGGTCGGCACCTCGTCGAGCCGCACCGTGGCTGCGCGGACCAGCAGGTCGGCGGTCCGCAGTGCCTCGGCGAGCCGCTCCTGCTGGCGCGGGGTCAGGGGCGCGACGAGGTCGGTGGCCCGCTCCTCGGAGCGGCGCTCGAGGTCGTCGTAGGCCTTCTCGCCCGTGGGTGTCAGGTGCACGACCCGGCGGCGCCGGTCGTGCGCGTCGGGCTCGGTCGCGACCAGGCCCTCGGCCTCGAGGCGGCGCAGCATCCGCGACAGGTGGCCGGAGTCCAGGTCGAGCCGGTCGCGCAGCTCGCGCACGCTCGCCGCGGGGGAGCGGCCGATCTCGAACAGCAGCCGCGACACGGCGAGCGGCCGGCCGGTGCCGAGGAAGGACTCGTCGAGCACGCCGATGCGCTGGGTGTAGGTGCGGTTGAAGCCGCGCAGCACGTCCGTGAGCATTGTCTGACCTTAGTCAGACGAATCTGTCGCGAGCAAGCGGCAAGGATGAGGGTCGCTCCCTGACGCCGCAGCGGTCCACGCTGCCGCACGCTGGGGCCGACGCACGCATCGCCGAGGGTGGTCGTGCCGGTGCCCGGGATCGTGGGGGTCTCGGCGCGTTGGGTGCAAAAGCGATCCGGCCCCGGTTCCACAGGAACCGGGGCCGGACTCGTTGGGGTGAGTAACGGGACTCGAACCCGCGACATCTGCGACCACAACGCAGCGCTCTACCAGCTGAGCTATACCCACCATCGACTCTTGCGAGCCGGGGACGAGTGTAGAGGCTAGCGCTTCGGAATCAGGAATCGGTGTCGGATTCCTGGCCGCCGAGACCGGTGATCGAGCCTCCGTGCCGGGCGGCGGCCAGCTTGGCGGCGTCCGAGTCCGGGCCGGGCAGCGGCACGAAGACGGTGTCGCGGTAGTAGCGCAGCTCCTCGATGCTCTCCTGGATGTCGGCCAGCGCACGGTGGTTGCCGCGCTTGGTCGGCGCGTTGAAGTACGCGCGGGGGAACCAGCGCTTCGAGAGCTCCTTGATCGAGGAGACGTCGACGATGCGGTAGTGCAAGAAGGCGTCGAGCTCGGCCATGTCGCGGGCCACGAAGCCGCGGTCGGTCGCCACCGAGTTGCCGGCGAGCGGCGGGCGGCTGTCGGGGCCGCACTGCTCGCGCAGGTAGGTCATCACCTGCTCCTCGGCCTCGCGCAGCGTCACGCCCCGGTCCAGCTCGGCGAGCAGCCCCGAGGTCTCGTGCATGTTCCGGACGAACTCGATCATCTGGTCGAGCGCCTCGGCGGGCGGCTTGATGATGACGTCGACGCCGTCGCCGAGGACGTTCAGGTCGAAGTCGGTCACCAGCGCCGCCACCTCGATCAGGGCGTCCGCCCCCAGGTCGAGGCCGGTCATCTCGCAGTCGATCCACACGAGTCGTTCGTTCACGAGGGAGGACACTACGCCGTACCTCGGTCGTCCGGGACGTTCTCAGCAGCCGCTCAGCGGACCCGGCTAGCCTCACCGGCATGAGGGAGACCGGTCGATCGACGCTGGCCTGGGTGGGCCTGGCGGCCCGCCTGGTGACCGGTGCCGTGTGGATCGTGGCGGGCGGGCTCAAGATCACCGAGCCGACGGCGAGCATCAACGCGGTGCGCGCCTACCAGCTGCTTCCGTCCTCGGTCGCCGAGGTGGTCGGGATCGCGCTGCCCGCGGTCGAGGTGGTCGTCGGGCTGGCGCTCGTGCTGGGCGTGTTCACGCGGGGTGCGGCGGTGATCTCCGCGCTCCTGTTCGTGGCGTTCATCGTCGGCATCTCCTCGGTGTGGGCGCGCGGCATCGAGATCGACTGCGGCTGCTTCGGCGGCGGCGGGACCAAGGCGGGCGCCGCGTCGGCGTACCCCTGGGAGATCGCCCGCGACGCCGCGCTGCTGGCCGCGTCCCTCCTCGTCGCCTCCCTGCGCCGCACCCGGCTGGCGCTGGACTCCCTGTTGTTCGTCCACCGGCCCGAGGAGCGGGCCACCGAAGGAGCCGTGAGCTGATGTCGTCGAAGGCCAGTGCCCGGGCGCAGAAGGCCGCCGAGATGCGGGCCGCCCAGAAGAAGAGGGAGTCGCGACGCCGGCTCCTGACGATCGGTGGGGTCGCGCTGGCGATGATCCTGATCGTGGGCGGGGCGATCGCCGTCAGCCTGTGGCAGCAGGACAAGGACCAGAAGAAGCTCGAGCAGGCGGTCAGCGCCGAGAGCGACTACGGCGTCGCGATCGGTCCGAAGGACGCGCCCCACGACGTCGTGATCTACGAGGACTTCCTCTGCCCGTTCTGCGGTCAGCTCGAGAAGGCCACCCGCGAGGACCTCGCCCGGCTCGCGGCCGACGGCAAGGTCCGCGTCGAGTACCGGCCCTTCGACCTGCTCAGCCGCCTCGGCGACTACCCGATCCGCGCGACGAACGCGTTCGCGCTCGTGCTCGAGAAGTCCGGACCCGAGGTCGCGAAGAAGTTCCACGACCTGCTGTACGAGAACCAGCCGTCCGAGGAGGACCCGGGCGCGGTGACCGACGACGACCTGGTCGCGCTGGCCGTCGAGGCCGGCGCCACCGAGAGCGACGTCAAGGACGGCATCGAGAACCTCTCCCACAAGAGCTGGGTCGACGAGGCGACCGCCGAGGCCGGCAAGGCCGGCGTCAGCGGCACGCCGACCATCCTGCTCGACGGCAAGGTCTTCCAGGACGGCCGCACCGTGCAGGAGCTCGCGACCAACCTGGTCGCCGAGCTCGAGTGACCGGGGGCGGGGCCGGCTGGCAGGATCGGCGTGTGCTGAGCAACTTCGTCGCGGGCCTGCCGAAGGCCGAGCTCCACGTCCACCACGTCGGGTCCGCCTCGCCGCGGATCGTGTCCGAGCTGGCCGAGCGCCACCCGGGCACGGTCCCCTCGGACCCCGGTCTGCTGCGCGACTTCTTCGCGTTCCGCGACTTCGCCCACTTCATCGAGGTCTACCTCGCGGTCGTCGACCTGGTGCGCACGCCGGAGGACGTGCGCTACCTGACGTACGAGATCGCGCGCGAGCTGCACGAGGGCCAGTCGGTCCGGTACGCCGAGCTCACCTGCACGCCGTACACCTCCGTGCTGCCGGACGACCCGGACCGCGGCATGCCGATCGAGGCGTACACCGAGGCGATCGAGGACGCGCGGCTCGCCGCCGAGCGCGACTTCGGGCTCGTGCTGCGCTGGATCTACGACGTGCCGGGGGAGTCCGGGGTGCCGGCTGCCGACGCCACGCTCGGGTTCGCGCTCGACCACCGGCCGGAGGGACTGGTCGCGTTCGGGCTCGGCGGCCCGGAGATCGGGGTCCCGCGGGACTGGTTCGTCCCGCACTTCAAGGCCGCCCGGGCGGCCGGGCTGCGCTCGGTCCCGCACGCGGGGGAGACGACCGGCCCGGAGACGATCTGGACCTCGCTGCGCGACCTCGGCGCGGAGCGCATCGGCCACGGCACGTCCGCTGCGGCCGATCCCGAGCTCCTCGCCCACCTCGCCGAGCACCGGATCCCGCTCGAGGTCTGCCCGTCGTCCAACGTCGCCACCCGTGCGGTCGCCTCGCTCGCCGAGCACCCGCTGCCGACGTTCGTGGAGGCCGGTGTCGTGGTGACGATCAACTCCGACGACCCGCCGATGTTCGGGACCACCCTCAACCGCGAGTACGAGATCGCCGCCGACCTGCTCGGCCTCGACGAGTCCGGCCTGGTCGACCTCGCCCTCGCCGGGGTGGATGCGTCCTTCGCCCCGGACGACGTCAAGAGCCGGCTCCGGGCCGAGATCGCGTCGTACGCCGCCAGCGCGTGCTGACCGGCGCGGCCGCCCTCCGGCAGGCCGGCGGGACGAACGAGCCCCACGGGGCTCATACCTCCCGCGGGGCCGGCTCCTTTGTACGACGGGTGCCGGATGCGGTGCGGGAGGCGCGCCGGCCCGTTGCTCAGGCGCTGTGCAGGCGGGCCGGGGGAAGTGCCCGGGCGCGCCAGCGGCCGTTGTCGTGGTCGACCTCGATCGGGTGGTCGAAGGTGCGCGTGATCGTCTCGGTCGTCACGGTCTCGGCGACCGGGCCGGCAGCGACGACCTGGCCGTGCGCGAGCAGCAGGGCGTGGGTCGTGGTGGTCGGCAGCTCCTCGAGGTGGTGGGTGACCAGCACCGAGGCCACCTCGGGCGCGGTGTGCGCCAGCCGGTCGAGGACCGTCAGCAGCTGCTCGCGGGCCGCGACGTCGAGCCCGGTCGTCGGCTCGTCGAGCAGCAGGAGCTCCGGCTGTGCCAGGAGCGCGCGGGCGATGAGCGCACGACCCCGCTCGCCCTGGGACAGGTGCGGCCAGCGCGCGTCGCGGCGGTGGGTCAGCCCGACCTCGTCGATCAGCTCGTCGGCGGTGCGGACCTGCGCGTCGGTCGGCGTCCAGCGCATGGGCAGCTCGACGGTCCCGGTGATCCCGGTGAGCACGACCTGGTGCACGGTGAGGGCGGTCTGCAGCGGGTGTCGCGGGTTCACGTGCCCGATGTGCCGGCGCAGCTCCTGCAGCTCGACGCGGCCCAGGCGCTTGCCGAGCACGTCGACCGTCCCGGACGTGGGGTGCACCTGCGCGCTGCAGAACCCGAGCAGGGTGCTCTTCCCGGCGCCGTTCGGTCCGAGCAGCGCCCAGTGCTCGCCGGCCTCGATGCGCCAGCTGACTCCGTGGATCAGCTCGTTGCCGCCGCGGCGGAAGACGACGTCGGTGAGGTCGAGGACGGTGCTGCTCATGTCAGGCTCTCCTTGAGCGAGGTGAGGTGGGTGCGGCTCAGCAGGGCCGCGGACGGGGCGTCGCGCTCGGCGATCGCCCGGCACAGCTGGTCGTGTGCCTCGTGGTCGGTGGCGTGGTCGAAGCCCGGCCGCAACCGCAGCATCTCCACCATGGCGGCCCGGCTGCGCGGCACGAAGCCGTCGAACAGCTCGACCAGGACCGGGTTGTGGGCGGCCACCACGACGGCGCGGTGGAAGGCCATGTCGGCGTCGACGTGCGCCTCGACGTCGGTACGACGCTCGGCCCGGTCGGCCAGTGCCTTGCGGATCGCGCGCAGCTCGGTCGGCGTACGCCGCTCGGCCGCCAGCGCGGCCGCCTCGGCCTCGATCGCCGTGCGCGCCTCGATCACCGTGACGATGTCGGCCCGCCGCAGCACCAGGTCCCAGTCCTCGCGCACGTCGAGGGCGGCCAGGAAGACACCGGCACCCTGACGGGTCGTGAGGAGCCCGCGTCCCGCCAGCTGCCGGATCGCCTCCCGCACGGTCGAGCGGCCCACACCCAGCTGCGGCGCCAGCGTGGTCTCCCCGGGCAGGCGCTGCCCCAGCTGCCACTCGCCCGCACGGATCCGCGCGAGGAGCAGCTCCGCGGCCTGGTCGGCGAGCGGCTCGCGTCGTACCTGCATCGGAACCTGTCTACTTGTCTGAGGAGTTCGCGCCGAGTCTAGGAGGTGGGAGCCGCGGTGGCCACATCAGCGGTGACACAGTGGGCGAGGTGACGGACAGGTACGGGGCATGAGCCACCCCCGAGCGCCCGACCCGCGCCTCCGCTTCGCCGAGCTCTACCGAGCGCTCTACGGCGACCTCGTCCGCTTCGTGCAACGGCGCATCGACCCGGTCCACGCCGAGGACGTCGTCGCCGAGGTCTTCCTCGTCGTGTGGCGGCGGATCGCCGACCTGCCCGACGACGACGACGCCGCCCGAGCGTGGGTCCACGGCGTCGCGCGCGGTCACCTGCTCAACCAGCGACGCGGGGACCGCCGCCGCGAGGCGCTCGCGGTCCGGCTCGCCGACGTGGCGATCGACGCTCCGGGCGACGACAGCACTGCCGACTCGGCCGCCCGGCGCGTCGACCTGGCCCGTGCCTGGGAGCGGCTGTCCGCCGCCCACCAGGAGGCGATCGCGCTGACCGCGCTGGACGGGCTGCGTGCCCCGCAGGCGGCGGTCGTGCTCGGGATCTCGCCGGTCGCCTACCGGCTACGACTCAGCCGGGCACGCCGGGTCCTCCGTCTCCACCTCGATCACCTCCCGCGCCCGGTGCCACCGGTCGCGGCCGTCGAAAGGAGCTCGTCATGACCGACGAGTTGCTCACCCTGGTCCGTTCCCTCGACCCGGCCGACCCGGCGGACGTCGTGCCGTCGGCGTCGGGCGCGCGCGCCCGGGCCGACCTGGCCCGGATCCTCGCCTCCGAGCCCGTCGTTGCAGGTCCCCGGCGCCGTCCCGCGCGCAGGCTGGTCGCCGGTGTCGCCGCGGTCGCGACCGCGGGCGCTGCTGCCGTCCTGGTGCCCTCCGCGCTCGGCGGGGACGCTGCCTTCGCGAGCTGGCAGCCGTCGCCCCGGAAGGTCGTCGGCGCAGCGCGCGCCGAGGCGGCCGGAGCCTGTCGCGACCGGCTCCGCGACGTCGACCCCGGGGCGACGCTCGATCGGACGACGCCCGCGGTCGCCGAGCAGCGCGGTGACTGGACCCTGGTCCTGCTCAGCGGGGCACCCGGCTACTCCGCGCTGTGCATCACCGACGACAGCCGACGCCTCTTCGACGACATGATCGGCTCGGTCGGGACCGCCGACGCCCCGCATCCCGGCCCGCGCGGTCTCACGGCGACCGACCTCGGGTCGGGGACCATGGACGCGGGCACCCTCTCGCTCGTGGCCGGCCTCGCCGGCTCGGACGTCGTCGCCGTCGCGTACCCGAGTGCTCGACACGGCCGGGTCGAGGCGAGCCTGGGCGAGGGGCGCTTCGCCCTCTGGTTCCCCGGGGACGAGCTGGCTGGCGGCGGGCCGGTCAGGCTCGAGGTCACCTACGCCGACGGTTCGCGCGGACGTGTCGACGTGGAGCTGTGAGGAGGTGCGCAGCCGGGTGGGCGAGGGTTCTCTCCGGATCACCCTCGCCCACCCGGCCGGGACTGGCGCCCCCGGCAGGAGTCGAACCCGCAACCAGCCGGGTAGAAGCCGGCGGCTCTATCCAATTGAGCTACGGAGGCCTGGCGTCAGGGTATCGCCCTGCCGTGGCCTTTCCTCTCCACCGGTTGCGAAATACCCCTGGGGGGTATTAGGTTCTTGGTGACGTCACTCGAGGAGGAGGTCCCGATGAACCCCCGCAATGCCATCGCCGCCAGCGCCACGCTGCACTGCCTGACCGGGTGCGCGATCGGCGAGATCGCCGGTCTGATGATCGGCACGGCGGTGGGCCTGTCGAACGTGCAGACCATGGCGCTCGCGATCGGCCTGGCGTTCGTGTTCGGCTACGCGCTCTCGTCGCTGCCGCTGGTCGGTGCCGGGATGAGCCCGGGCAGGGCGCTCAGGCTGGTGCTGGCTGCCGACACCATCTCGATCATCGTGATGGAGGTCATGGACAACGCGGTGATGGCGGCGATCCCCGGCGCCATGGACGCCGGCCTGGTCGACCCGGTGTTCTGGCTCGGGATGACGATCGCCCTCTCGGCGGCCTTCCTCGCCGCGTTCCCCGTCAACCGGTACCTCATCGACAAGGGCAAGGGCCACGCCCTGCACCACGGCGCCCACGGCGGGCACGGTGACCCGGGTGACCCCGGCGGGCACGAGCACCACGACCACCACGCGCACGGATCGGAGCACCACGCATGAACGTCACCACCCTCGCGGCCGGCGTGATCGGCTTCCTGCTCGGCGGCCTGGTCGTCTCGACCGCTGCCGAGCTGGAGAAGGACGACGGCGGGCCGGCCCACGGGGTGGACCGACCCGCCGTCGTGCAGGTGCGCTGAGGGCCGGAGCCGTCGGAGCGGTCGGGGCTCAGTGCCCGGCGATCGCCGAGGCCACGGCGTGGTGCACCTCGGGGTGGAACACCGACGGCATGATGAACGACGCGTTCAGCTCCTCGTCGCGCACGACGTGCGCGATCGCCGCCGCGGCGCGCAGCATCATCTCCATGGTCACCTCCGACGCGCGGGCGTCGAGGAGGCCGCGGAACACGCCCGGGAACGCGAGCACGTTGTTGATCTGGTTGGGGAAGTCGGAGCGACCGGAGGCCACGACCGCCGCGAACCGGGCGGCGGCGGCCGGGTCGACCTCGGGGTCGGGGTTCGCGAGGGCGAAGACGACCGGGTCGGTGGCCATGGTCTGGATCCACTCGGGCCTGAGGATGCCGGGAGCGCTCACGCCGATGAACACGTCGGCGCCGACCAGGACGTCCTGCAGCCCACCGCTGCGACGGTCGCGGTTGGTCAGCGACGCCAGCTCCTGGTGTGCCTCGGAGAGCCCCTCGTCGCCGGCGACGAGGGCGCCGTGCCGGTCCACGACCACGACGTCCTGCACGCCGGCGGCGAGCAGCAGCTTGACGATGGCGGTGCCGGCCGCGCCGCCCCCGGAGACGACGACGCGCGCCGTGCCGACGTCCTTCTTCACCACGCGCAGTGCGTTGGTGAGCGCGGCGAGCACCACGATGGCGGTGCCGTGCTGGTCGTCGTGGAAGACCGGGATGTCGAGGCGCTCGCGCAGCCGGGCCTCGATCTCGAAGCAGCGCGGCGCCGCGATGTCCTCGAGGTTGATGCCGCCGAAGCCGGGCGCGATCAGCTCGACCGCGCGCACGATCTCGTCGGTGTCCTGGGTGTCCAGGCAGATCGGCCAGGCGTCGATCTCGCCGAACCGCTTGAACAGCGCCGCCTTGCCCTCCATCACCGGCAGCGCGGCGCCGGGTCCGATGTTGCCGAGGCCGAGCACGGCGGAGCCGTCGGTGACGACCGCGACCGCGTTGCCCTTGATGGTCAGGCGTCGTACGTCGTCGGGGTTCTCGTGGATCGCCATCGACACCCGGCCCACGCCGGGCGTGTAGGCCAGCGACATGTCGTCACGGGTGCGCAGCGGCACCTTGGAGGTGACCTCGATCTTGCCGCCGAGGTGGATCAGGAAGGTCCGGTCGGAGACCTTGTGGACCTCGACGCCCTCGACCGCGGCCACCGCGGCCTGCAGCTCGGCGGCGTGCTCGGCGTCGGCGGCCGAGCAGGTGACGTCGACGGTGAGACGGTGCGCGCTCGAGTCGGCGACGTCGATGGCGGTCACCATCCCGCCCGCGTCGGCGATCGCAGTGGCGACCTCGCCCACGACACCGTGGTCGACGGTGGTGTGCAGGCGCATCGTGATGGAGTACGACGAGGCAGTGGCGGTCTTGGAGGGCACGGCCCCATCCTCGTCCCGCCCCGGGGTTACTCGGAAGTCGCAGGCAACCCCGGGGGCGTGGGACGGGCTACTTGGTGTGCGTGTGGGCGACGTACACGTCGCACGAGGCGTGCGCCGCGACGTCGCGCGCGATGCTGCCGAGCACCCGGCCGGCGATGCCCTGGACCCTCTTGTTGCCGACCACGATCAGGTCCGCCCCCAGGGCCTCGGCGGTCGCGACCAGCGCCTCACCCGGCTTGCCCTCGGCGGCGCCGCTGGTGATCTCGACGTCCGGGTACGCCGCGCGCAGGGTGGTCGTGACCTTGGCGGCGACGTCCTCGGCATCCTTCTCGGAGCTGAGGTACATCGTGTCGCTGCCGATCTTCACCGTCTCCTGCTCGAACTTCCCGTAGGCGGACACCACGTGCAGTCGCGCACCCAGGGCGCCGGCGAGCACGGCCGCTCGCTCGGCCGCCGCCGTCGCGGTCTCGCTGCCGTCCACCCCGGTCACGATCGTCTTGTCCGCCATCGCTCTCTCCTGTTCGCGTCTTGTGGGGACAGCAACCTAGCGTGACGGGAGTCACATCACCCGCGCAGGGTGGCCATCCACTCCTCGATCGCGTCGGGGGTGCGGGGCAGGGCCGCCGAGAGGTTCTCGACGCCGTCGGCCGTGACCACGACGTCGTCCTCGATCCGGATGCCGATCCCGCGCAGCTCCTCGGGCACGAGCAGGTCGTCGGCCTGGAAGTACAGACCCGGCTCGACGGTCAGCACCATGCCCTCGACCAGCTCCGCCTCGCGGTACGCCTCGGGCGCGGCGTGGCCGCAGTCGTGGACGTCCATGCCGAGCATGTGACTGACGCCGTGCAGCGTCCAGCGTGCGTAGACCCGCGAGTCGGGGGAGAGCGCCTCGTCGACCGACACCGGCAGCAGGCCGAGGTCGTCGAGCCCGTGCGCGAGCACCACCATGGCGGCGTCGTGGCCCGCGAGGAACCGCTCGCCGGGACGCAGCGCCGCCAGCGCGGCCTCCTGCGAGCGCAGCACCAGCGAGTAGAGGTCGCGCTGCAGCGGCGAGAAGGTGCCGTCGACCGGGAGGGTTCGCGTGACGTCGGCGGTGTAGAGGTTCGCGCCCTCGACGCCCATGTCGAGCAGGATCAGCTCGCCGGGTACGACGGCGCCGGAGTTCTCGATCCAGTGCAGGGTCGTGGCGTGCGAGCCGTTGGCGACGATCGAGTCGTAGCCCAGGTCGTTGCCCATCGTGCGCGCGCGACGGAAGAAGGTGCCCTCGAGCCAGCGCTCGCCGTGCTCGATGACGCGGTCCCACTCGCGCACGCAGTCCTCGAAGCCCAGGGCGGTCGCGTCGACCGCTGCCCGGAGCTCGGCGACCTCCCAGGCGTCCTTGACCAGGCGCATCTCGGAGGCGACCCGCGCCAGCTCGGCGTCGCGGCCCTCGTCGCCGGCGACCAGTCCGTCCACCCGGGCCGAGATCCCGCGGTGGACGCGGGTCTTCGTCCCGGTCGCGAGGTCGGCCTCGAGCTGGTCGATGTGCTTGACCGTCAGCCCGAGCGCGGCCTCGAGCTCGCCGGCCGAGGGGCGCTTGCCCGCCCACAGGGCGCCGTACTGCCGGTCGCGGAAGAACTCGTCGCTGTCACGGCCCGAGCGCGGCCGGGCGTAGAGCACCGACGAGCCGTCCGGCTCGACGACCAGCACGGCGTCGGAGGTGTGGTTGCCCGAGTAGTAGGAGTGGGCGGTGTCGGGGCGGAACCGGTAGTCGGTGTCGTGGGCCCGCACCTTGTAGCCGCCGCCGGGCAGCACCAGGCGCTCGCCGGGGAAGGCCTCGGCCAGCCGGGAGCGGCGCGCGGCGGCCAGGTCGGCGACCGGATGGCGGGCGACGTCGTCCTCGCGGTCGTCCCAGCCCGTCCGCATGAAGGCGGCGTAGGCCTCGGGGACGGCGGGGTCGTGCTGCTCGGTCTTCGGGGCGTTCTGGGGGGTGTCGTTGGGGGTGTCCGCACTCACACGCCCAATGTACGCTCGCTCACCTCACCGGCGATCGGGGGCGCAGGGACCGCTCCGGATAGGGTTCCCCCATGCCCGCAGTCCGCCGCAACAGCCTTGCCTTCACGGTCGTCGTGACCGTGGCCGTGACGCTCGGCGCACTGCTCACGCTCCTCGTCCTCGCCCTGTCCGGTGCACCGGGGATCACGCTGCTCGCCACCGCGCTCGCGGCGCTGCCGGTCGGGCCGGTGCTGGCGGCGTACCTCTGGCTGGACCGCTACGAGCCCGAGCCGCGCGCGCTGCTCGTCGCCGGGCTCGGCTGGGGTGCCTTCGTGGCGACCATGGCGGCGATCGTCGTCCAGGGCCTCGGGGGACTGTTCGTCGGCTTCACCGACACCTCCTCGCTCGCGATCGTCGCGCCGGTGACCGAGGAGGCCAGCAAGGGACTGTTCCTCGTGCTGCTGCTGTGGTGGCGCCGGGCGGAGGTCGACGGGATCCTCGACGGCATCGTCTACGCCGGCATGGTCGGTGTCGGCTTCGCCTTCACCGAGAACATCCTCTACCTCGCCTCGGCCTGGAACGGCACCGACGGCATGGGCCCCGGCGGCATCGAGGCGGTCACCGGCACCTTCGTGGTGCGCTGCATCTTCAGCCCGTTCGCCCACCCGCTCTTCACGGCGTTCACCGGCGTCGGCATCGGCCTCGCCGTGTCGTCGCGCCGCCCGGCCGTGCGCTGGCTGGCCCCGATCGGCGGCTACCTGCTCGCCGTGCTCGCCCACGCGACCTGGAACGGCTCGACCGTCTTCGGCTTCGGCAGCTTCGCGATCGTGTACGTCGTCATCATGGCCCCGGCGTTCATCGGCATGATCGGACTCGCGTGGTGGGCCCGCGAGACCGAGGCGCACCTGCTGCGCGTCGCGCTCGGCGACGCCGCCCAGCGTGGCCTGCTGCCGGCCACCGACATCGGCTGGGTCGTCGACCTGCGGGCCCGCCGCGAGGCCCGCCGGTTCGCCCGCCGGGCGGGCGGACCCGACGCCGAGCGGGCGATGCGCGACTACCAGCAGGCGGCCATCGAGCTCGGCTTCCTGCACCACCGGCTGCTGCGCGGCACCGCGCCGGCCGACTGGCAGGCGCGCGGACAGGACTTCCTCGGTCGGATCCAGGCGGCCCGGCCGCGGATCGCATTTCCCGGACAGGTGGTACCCCAGCGATGACCCTCGGCGCCGATCTCAACGAGACCTTCCTCGGGAGCAGGATGCTCACCGAGGTGGTCCGGCTGCACGGATCCCTCCTCAGCGCACCCTTGCCCCTCGACCTGCCCGGCGTCGACGCGCTGCGCGTGGGCCGCGAGCACATCATCGAGCAGCTCGAGGACTACATCATCCCGCGCCTCACCGAGATCGACGCGCCGCTGCTCGTCGTCGTCGGCGGCTCGACCGGTGCCGGCAAGTCCACCCTCGTCAACACCCTCGTCGGGGACCGGGTCACCGTTCCCGGCCTGCTGCGGCCCACCACCCGCTCGCCCGTCCTGGTCCACCACCCCGAGGACGGCCGCTGGTTCGGCGCCGACCGGCTGCTGCCCGAGCTGGCCCGGGTCAGCCAGCCGACCAACGACCAGTTCGCGATCCAGCTGGTGCCCAGCCCCGCCGTCCCCCGCGGCCTGGCGATCCTCGACGCCCCCGACGTCGACTCGGTCGACGAGCGCAACCGCGAGCTCGCCTCCCAGCTGCTCGCCGCCGCCGACCTGTGGCTCTTCGTCACCTCCGCGGCCCGCTACTCCGACCAGGTCCCGTGGGACCACCTCAAGAACGCCGTCGAGCGCAACACCGCCGTCGCCCTCGTCCTGAGCCGCACCTCGGCCGACGACGTCGCGACCGTCTCGGTCCACCTCGCCCGGATGATGGCCGCCCGCGGCCTCAAGGACAGCCCGCTGTTCGCCGTACCGCAGGGCGAGGTGAGCGAGGAGGGCCTGCTGCCGGCGTCGTACGGCACCGAGATCAACGGCTGGCTCGCGGCGCTGGCCTCGGACGCCGCCGCCAAGCGTGAGGTCGTCAACCAGACCGTCGCCGGCGCGGTGCGCACGGTGACCCGCAAGGCGTTCCCGATCGCCGACGCCGTCGCGCTCCAGGTCGAGGCGGTGGGCGAGCTGCTGACCCTCGCCGACAAGGTGTACGACGACGCCCAGGCCGCGCTGCTCTCCGCGGCCGGCGACGGCACCCTGCTGCGCGGCGACCTGCTCGCCCGCTGGCAGGAGTTCGTCGGCAGCGGCGAGCTGACCCGCACCCTCGAGGCCAAGGTCGGCTTCGTGCGCGAGCGGCTGGTCAACGCCATCAAGGGCAAGCCGCAGCAGGCCGAGCGGGTCGGGGTCGCGATCGAGATGGGCCTCGAGGCCCTCGTCGCCGACCACGCCGAGCGGGCCGCCGCGACCGCGGCCGCAGCCTGGCGCGAGCGGTCCTACGGCGAGGCGCTGCTGAGGTCGACGACCGACGACCTCGCCCGGGCAGGGCGCGGGCTGCGCTCGCAGGCCGAGCAGGAGATCCGGGCCTGGCACGACGAGCTCCAGGAGCTGGTCAAGCACGAGGCCGGCGACGCGCGGCACAGCGCCCGCTTCCTCGCCCTCGGCGCCCGCGGCCTCGCGGTGACCCTCGGCGTCGTCGCCCTGGCCGGCCCCGACGCCCACGGTGCCGCCGGCGAGTCGGTCCGGCTCGGCCGGACCCTGCTGGACAGCACGATCGGTGAGGCCGGTGCGGCCCGCGTGGTCGACCAGGCCCGCGGCAGGCTGGCGCGTCGGCTCACGACGCTGATGGGCGCCGAGCGTGCCCGCTACCTCGCGCCGGCCGCGCAGTGGGAGCTCAAGCCCGACGCGCCGGACCAGCTGCGCCAGGCGGCGCGACGAGTGGACGACCTGCGGTTCGCCGCGGCCAAGAAGGGGACGGGTGGACACCTGTGACGGCACCGCAGACTGAAGGCACCGACGACCTGGTCCCCGGCGACCTCGCGACCCGGGGCACGCCGATCGCGGCCCGCGTCGACGGTCTCGGGGCTGCGGTCGAGGCCGCGCGCGGCCGGGTGGACGACGTGCTGCTCGACGACGTCGCCGCCGCCGTCGCCAAGTCGACCAGCCGGCTGCGCCTCTCGGCCCGCCACACGGTCGTCGCCATCGCGGGTGCCACCGGCTCGGGCAAGTCGTCGACCTACAACGCGCTGACCGGCCTCGAGCTGTCCTCGGTCGGCATCCGCCGCCCGACGACCTCGTGGGCCACCGCCGTCGTGTGGGGCAGCCAGGGTGCGGGCGAGCTGCTCGACTGGCTCGGGATCCCGCCGCGCCACCAGACGATGCGTGACTCGATGCTCGACACCCCCTCGGAGTCCGAGCTCGACGGTGTGGTGCTCCTCGACCTGCCCGACCACGACTCCACCGAGGTCGCCCACCACCTCGAGGTCGACCGGCTGATCGCCGTCGCCGACCTGATGGTGTGGATCCTCGACCCGCAGAAGTACGCCGACGCGGCCGTGCACGACCGCTACTTCAAGCCGATGGGCACGCACCAGGACGTCATGCTGGTCGCGCTCAACCACATCGACACGGTGCCGGTCGAGCGCCGCCAGGCGATGGTCGACGACGTCAAGCGGCTGCTCGCCGAGGACGGCCTGCCCGACGTCCAGGTGCTGCCGATCTCGGCTCGCGAGGGCATCGGCATGGCCGAGCTGCGCGCCGAGATCCTGCGCCGGGTCCACGACAAGCGCAGCACCACCCTGCGCGTCGAGGCCGACATCGCGGCCGCCGCCGCTCGCCTCGAGCAGGCCGGTGGCGCGACGCCTGCCCGGGAGCTCCCCGCCCGCCGGGTCGAGGAGGTCGAGGACCGGGTCGCCGACGCCGCGGGCGTCTCCGCGGTCGTCGAGGGCATCGAGCGCACGGTGGGGGAGCGGGCACGGGGCGCGGCCACCTGGCCACCGCTCGCCCTGCTCCGCCGCGGCGACGACGAGGTCCCGCGCGGTGAGCCCGCCGTCGCGCCGCTCGACCGGGCGGCCGTCGACACCACGATCCGTGCCCTGGCCGACGAGGCCTCCGAGGGCGTCGGTCCGGCCTGGTCGCCTCGTCTGCGCGACGCGATCGGCTCCCGGCTGGCCGCGACCGGCGACAAGCTCGAGAAGGGCCTGCAGGCCGTCGACCTCGGCGGCCGGCTCCCCGTGTGGGTGACCCTCGTCCGGCTGCTCCACTGGCTGCTGCTGCTCGCCGCTGTCGGCGGCCTCGTCTGGTGGGGCGTCGCCGCCGTCCAGGGCAGCACCGGTGACCTCGGCAAGGTCGCGGGGCTCCCGCTCCCGGCAGCGCTGGGACTCGGCGGTCTGGTCCTCGGCCTGCTGCTCTCGGTGATCGGGCGGGCGCTGGTCCGCGGGCTGGCCCGGCAGCGTGCCGACCAGGCCGACGAGGCGCTGCGGGGCGTCGTGCACCAGGTCCTCGACAGCGACGTGGTCCAGCCGCTGCGCTCCGAGCTGGCGTCCTACACCGCCTTCCGCCGGGGGGTGGAGGCCGCCCGCGGGTGAGGCCGCCGCGTCCCGGAACCCGGTCGCTGCAGCAACACGGGTCCCACGACAGGCCGTCTGGACCCCACAGGTGTTGCTTCCGGCGGCGCTCTCCACAGCGTCGCGGCGCTCCGGTGCCGCTCGTCGTACCCCTGGCGTGGACTGGTCGTCGACCGGCCGCTCCCGCGGTCGGCACCGACGAAGGAGATCCGATGAACCAGACGATGGTCACCGTGCAGGGCTGGATCGGCACCGCGCCGATGCTGCGGGAGGTCGCCGGCGTGCCGGTCCTCAACTTCCGGCTGGGCTGCACGCCGCGCCACTTCAACCGCGCCACGGGCAGCTGGGTCGACAGCGAGACCCAGTGGTACGGCGTGAGCGCCTGGCGTCGTCTCGCCAGCAACGCGGAGCCGTCGCTGCGCCAGGGTGACCCCGTGGTCGTGCACGGTCGGCTCGACCACCGGACCTACGTCAACAAGCACGGGATCGAGGTCGTCGCCCTCGAGATCGACGCCGTCACCATCGGTCACGACCTCACCCGGGGCACCGCGAGCTTCGTCAAGGTGGCGGCCTCCGGCCCGGGCGGTGACCCCGAGCGCGACGGCGAGGTCGCCGCTGCGTAGATTTGGGCCGTGGCTGAATACGTCCTCTCCCTTCGCAACGTTCGCAAGGCCCACGGCGACAAGGTGGTCCTCGACAACGTCACGCTGTCGTTCCTGCACGGCGCGAAGATCGGCGTCGTCGGCCCCAACGGCATGGGCAAGTCCTCCCTGCTCAAGCTGATGGCCGGACTCGACGTGCCCAACAACGGCGACATCGTCCGCGACCCCGACGCGACGGTCGGCATGCTCCAGCAGGAGCCGCCGCTGACCGAGGGCAAGACCGTGCTCGAGAACGTCGAGGAGGCGGTCGCCGACACCAAGGCGAAGATGAAGCGCCTCGAGGACGCCTACATGGAGATGGGCGACCCCGACGCCGACCAGGACGCGCTCATGGCCGAGACCGGCGAGCTGCAGACCGAGCTCGACAACATGAACGCCTGGGACCTCGACAGCCGCCTCGAGCAGGCGATGGACGCGCTGCGCTGCCCGCCGTCCGACGCGCTGGTCGACAACCTGTCCGGTGGTGAGCGCCGCCGGGTCGCGCTGTGCAAGCTGCTGCTCCAGCAGCCCGACCTGCTGCTCCTCGACGAGCCCACCAACCACCTCGACGCCGAGTCGGTCCAGTGGCTCGAGGGTCACCTCAAGTCCTACCCGGGCGCCGTCCTGGCCGTCACCCACGACCGCTACTTCCTCGACAACGTCGCCCAGTGGATCGCCGAGGTCGACCGTGGCTCGATCCACGGCTACGAGGGCAACTACTCGACGTACCTCGAGACCAAGAAGGAGCGCCTCAAGGTCGAGGGCGCCAAGGACGCCAAGCGCGCCAAGATGCTCGAGAAGGAGCTGGAGTGGGTCCGCTCCAACGCCAAGGCGCGGCAGACCAAGTCCAAGTCGCGTCTGGCCCGCTACGAGGAGCTGGCCGCCGAGGCCGACAAGGCCCGCAAGATCGACGCCGCCGACATCAACATCCCGCCGGGTCCGCGTCTCGGTGACGTCGTCCTCGAGGCCGAGCACCTCACCAAGGGCTTCGAGGACCGGATCTTGTGGAACGACATCTCCTTCACGCTGCCGCGCGCCGGCATCGTGGGCGTCGTCGGGCCCAACGGCGTCGGCAAGACCACGCTGTTCCGGATGATCACCGGGGGCGAGGAGCCGGACTCCGGCAAGCTCACCGTCGGCCAGACCGTGAAGATCTCCTACGTCGACCAGAGCCGTGGCGGCATCGACCCCAACAAGAACGTGTGGGAGGTCGTCTCCGACGGCCTGGACTTCATCAAGGTCGCCAACTTCGAGATGAACAGCCGCGCCTACGTCGCCTCGTTCGGCTTCAAGGGCCCCGACCAGCAGAAGAAGGCCGGCGTGCTCTCCGGTGGTGAGCGCAACCGCCTCAACCTGGCGCTCACCCTCAAGCAGGGCGGCAACATGCTGCTCCTCGACGAGCCCACCAACGACCTCGACGTCGAGACCCTGTCCTCGCTCGAGGACGCGCTGCTCGACTTCCCGGGCTGTGCCGTGGTGACCTCCCACGACCGCTGGTTCCTCGACCGGATCGCGACCCACATCCTCGCCTGGGAGGGCACGGAGGAGAACGAGGGCGCGTGGTTCTGGTTCGAGGGCAACTTCGCGTCCTACGAGGAGAACAAGATCGAGCGCCTCGGTCTCGAGGCGGCCCGCCCGCACCGTGTCACGCACCGCCGCCTGACCCGCGACTGATCGATGGGCAGGGGCGGCCGATGGCCGCCCCTGCTAGGTTGACCCCGATGGCGATGGGGCTCGCCGACAACCGCAGCACTGCTGCTGACAGTCCCTACCTCTCCGACCGTGCCCTGCCCGGGGCCCGACGAAGGTAGGTCACCCGTGACGCACCACCACGAGCCCGTCGATCCCGATGTCGACCTCGGCTCCGCCGACCAGCGCGTCGAGCTGTCCGCCCACCACGCGACGCTCGCGGCGATCGCCCTGGGCGGTGTGATCGGCGCGGCCGCGCGCCACGGGCTCGAGCTGGCCTGGCCGACACCGGCCGGCGGCTTCCCCTGGGCGACCTTCGTGACCAACGCGGTCGGCTCGCTGCTCCTGGGAGCGCTGATGGTCGTGGTGCAGGAGACCCGCGCAGCCCACCCGCTGCTGCGCCCGTTCGCGGGGGTGGGGGTGCTCGGCGGGTTCACCACGTTCTCGACGTACGCCGTGCAGGTCCGGGACCTGCTGGCCGGCGCCGATCCTCATCCGGGGCTGGCGCTGGCCTACCTGCTCGGCAGCACCGCCACGGCGCTCGTGGCGGTCGTGGCCGGCCTGGGGCTGGCCCGGCTGGCGGTGCGCTCGACGGCCGACGAGGAGGCGCGCTCGTGACGGCCTGGCTGTTGGTGTGCGTGGGCGCGGCCCTCGGGGCACCGGCGCGGTACCTGCTCGACCGGTTCGTCCAGTCGCGCCACACGGCGCTGATCCCGTGGGGGACGTTGACGATCAACCTGTCCGGTGCCTTCCTGCTCGGCGGCCTGTACGGCAGCGCGGCCGACGCCGACCTCCTGCTCCTGCTCGGCACCGGCTTCTGCGGCGCGTTCACGACGTTCAGCACCTTCGCCTTCGAGACCGTGCGGCTGGTCGAGGACCGGGCCGCCGGGGCCGCGTTCGGGAACCTGGCGATCACGCTCCTCGGTGGCGTCGGGGCGGCCTTCGCCGGCTTCGCGCTGACCGCCTCGTGGTGAGGCTGCGCCGGGTCAGTGCCGGAGCTCGCGCTCCGGGTGCGCGCAGATGAGCTGGTCGCAGACGGCGTTCATGACCCGCCCCAGCGCCTGGAGGTCCTCGGGGTCGACGAGGTCGACCAGCGAGCGTCGGACGGTCTCGACGTGGTCGGGCGCCGCCGTGCGGAGCATGTCGAGGCCGCTGTCGGTGAGCCGGCAGTCGACGCCGCGGCCGTCCTCGGGGGACTCCTCGCGCACGACCAGGCCGGCGTTCTCCATCCGCTTGACGGTGTGGGTCACCCGGCTGCGGCTGTGGGCGAGGGCGGCGGCGAGCTGGGCCATCCGCAGCGTGCCTCCGGCCTCCGAGAGGCGGACCAGGATCTCGTACTCGACCGCGGACAACCCGTGCTCGCGCCGCAGGTCCTCGTCGAGGCGGTCGAGGAGCAGGGTGGTGCCGAGCAGGAACGAGCGCCAGGTCCGTTGCTGGTCCTGGTCCAGCCAGCGCGGCTCGTGGCCGGCCGACGCTGGCGTCGCGTCCTGGTCCGTCACCGTGTCGCTCACCGCGTCAGTCTAGGTCCCGCCGCATCAGCACCCGAGGGTGTCCACTCAGCACCGAGGTGGTGTCGGCGGCGTGGCGGAAGCCGGCGGCCTCGAAGTTGGCGCGCAGCCCGGCGTACGCCATCGTCAGGTCGACCTTCGCGCCGCCGTTGTCGAGCGGGTACGCCTCGACCGCGGGCGCACCCTGCTCACGCGCGAAGGCGACCGCGCCCTCGATGAGGTCGTGGGAGATGCCACGGCCGCGGTGGCCGGGCCGCACCCGGATGCACCACAGCGACCACACCGGCAGGTCGTCGACGTGGGGGATCTTGCGGTTGCGGGCGAAGGTCGTTGCGGAGCGGGGTGCGATCGCGGCCCAGCCGACGGGGGTGTCGCCGTCGTAGGCGAGCACGCCCAGCGGCCCCTCCTCGAGCAGCCGGGCGACGTACTCGCCGCGTTCGTGCCCACGCATCGCGTTGTTGAGCGTCGACGGGATCCGGTAGCTCAGGCACCAGCACACGCTGGCGTCGGGGCGCTTGGGCCCGATCAGTGCCTTGACGTCCTCGAAGACGGCCGCGGGCCGCACGTCGATGCTCATGCGACCTGACCCTACGGCTGCCCACCGACGCCGACCCGGCTCGAGCTGGCTCGCAAATGACGCCGACCCGGCAGAAAATGGCCGCAGGAGGGTCACTTTCTGCCGGGTCGGCGCGGATCCCGGGCTACTTCGTGCCGGGTCGGTGGATCAGCTGAGGCGCTCGAGGATCATCGCCATGCCCTGGCCGCCACCGACGCACATGGTGATCAGGCCGGTGGACTTGTCGTGCCACTGCAGCGAGTTGATCAGCGTGTTCTGCAGGCGGGCGCCGGTCATGCCGAAGGGGTGGCCGACCGCGATGGCGCCACCGTTGACGTTGAGCTTCTCGATCGGGATGCCCAGGTCCTCGGCGGACGGCAGCACCTGCGCGGCGAAGGCCTCGTTGATCTCGGCGAGGTCGATGTCGTCGATGGTCATGTTGGCGTTGCGCAGGGCGTTGCGGGTCGCCTCCACCGGGCCCAGGCCCATGATCTCGGGGGAGAGGCCGGAGACGCCGGTCGACACGATCCGGGCGAGCGGCGTCAGGCCGAGCTCGGCGGCCTTGGTGTCGGACATGATCACGACCGCGGCAGCGCCGTCGTTGAGCGCGCAGCAGTTGCCCGCCGTGACCACGCCGTCGGGGCGGAAGACCGGCTTGAGCTCGGAGAGGGCCTCGTAGGTGACGCCGGCGCGGGGGCCGTCGTCCGCGCTGACGACGGTGCCGTCTGCGAGGGTCACCGGGGTGATCTCGCGCTCCCAGAAGCCGTCGGCGATGGCCTTCTCGGCGAGGTTCTGCGAGCGGACGCCGAAGTGGTCGAGGTCCTCGCGCTTGAGGCCGCGGATGCTCGCGACGTTCTCGGCGGTCTGGCCCATCGCGATGTAGATGTCGGGCAGCAGGCCGTCCTCGCGCGGGTCGTGCCACACCTGGCCGCCCTCGGCGTACTTCTCGGTGCGCTGCTGGGCGTCGGCGAAGAGCGGGTTCTTGGTGTTCGGGATGTGGTCGGAGGTGCCGAACTGGAAGCGCGAGACCGTCTCGACGCCGGCGGAGATGAACACGTCGCCCTCGCCGGCCTTGATCGCGTGGAAGGCCATCCGCGAGGTCTGCACCGACGAGGAGCAGTAGCGGGTGATGGTGGCGCCGGGGATCTCGGTGCCCATGAGCGTGGTGACGATCCGGGCCATGTTGTTGCCCGCCTCGCCGCCGGGCAGGCCGACACCGAGGTAGAAGTCGTCGACGTCCTTCGGGTCGAGGGCGGGGATCTTGTCGAGCGCGGCCTGCGCGATGAACGCGGTCAGGTCGTCGGGGCGGAAGTCCTTGAGCGAGCCCTTGTTGGCACGCCCGATCGGCGTACGAGCAGCGGAAACGATCACGGCCTCGGGCATGGAGACTCCTCGGTGCAGGTGAGAGGCAGAACGCGCACAGCGTAGTGGCCAGCAACTGCAACCTGTTCCGGTCGTGGCGGACGCCACAACGCCGTCCCTGCATGCGGAGCCCCGCCCCACGCGGCCGCCGGGTCTGGAAGCATGACGGAGGTGCGGCACCGCTACGACTGCCCCCTTCGCTGGGGTGACATCGACCAGCTGAACCACGTCAACAACGTGAAGTACGTCGACTACCTCCAGGAGGCGCGCGGCGCGCTGCTGCACGCCTGCCGGGCCGCTGCCGGCGTCGAGCACCACCACAACGACGCCTACGTCGTACGACGACACGAGGTCACCTTCCGCGCCCCGCTGCGGTTCCGGTTCCAGGCGGTGTCGATCGAGTCGTGGGTCAGCGAGATCCGCACGGCGAGCTTCACCCTCGACCACGAGATCTTCGAGGAGCAGCCCGACGGCACCCGCACGCTCTACCTGCGTGCCCGCACCGTGCTCGCACCGTTCGTGCTCGCGACCGGTCAGCCGCGGCGCCTCGACGAGCAGGAACGCAACGCGCTGGCGCCGTACGCCGAGCTCGGCGAGGTCCGCTCACGCCCCGTGCTCGTCGACGTGCCCCGCGACCGGGCCGCACACCACGCCGTGCAGGTCCGCTTCTCCGACCTCGACATCTACCGACACGTGAACAACGTGAAGTACTTCGAGTTCTTCCAGGAGGCGCGGATCGCCTCCCTCGGCCGGCTGCGGCAGGGCCTGAAGGAGTTCCCGCGGATCGCCAGCGTGATCGCGCAGGCCGATGTGGAGTACGTCGCCCCGATCGTGCTGCGACCCCAGCCCTACGACTGCTGGTCGGTCGTCTCCCACGTCGGCACCAAGTCGATGGTGCTCGAGTCGGAGATCACCGACGGCACCGGCGGGTCGGGGGAGGGCGCGGTGCTGGCGCGCTCGAAGGTCGTGCTGGTCTTCTTCGACACCGAGACCCAGCGCTCGCTCACCCCGGTCGACGGCTTCCGCGAGGCGATGATCGACGTGCTCGGCGACATGGTCACGGCCTGAGCGTCCCGGTCACCAGCCCGGCGGCAGCCGGGTGAAGTCCGGCTCGCGCCCCTCGGCGAAGGCGGCCAGTGCCTCGAGGTTGGCCGGGCCGCCCATGAGCTCGGCGAAGGCGGCGTTCTCACGGTCCCGGGCCGCGCGGATCGCGTCGCGGTGCGGCTCGGTCATGGTCCGCTTCACGGCGACCAGCGACGAGATCGGCTTGGCGGCGAGCGCCTCGGCGTGCCGGCGGGCGGTGGTGAGCAGGTCCTCGGGCGCGCACACCTGCTTGACCAGGCCCATCTCGCGGGCCTCGGACGCGCTGATCCACTCCGAGGACAGCAGGGCCCAGGCGGCGTTCTGGCGGCCGACCAGCGCCGGGAAGAGGTACGACGACGCCGCCTCCGGCGCGACGCCGAGCGAGGTGAACGGGCACTTGAGCCGGGCCCCGTCGGCCATGAAGCCCAGGTCCGCGAACCCGAGGATCGTCGCGCCGATGCCGAGGCCGAGCCCGTTGACCGCGACCACGAGCGGCTTCGGGAAGTCGACCAGTGCGTCGATGAGGCCGATGAACCCGTGCCTGCCGCGCGGGAAGTCGGGGTCGGTGGCGATCTTGTGCATCTCGAGCAGGTCGGTGCCGGCGCTGAACGCGCGCCCGGACCCGGTCAGCAGCACCACCGCGACGTCGGGGTCCTGCGCTGCGGCGAGGAGCGCGTCGGCCGTGGCGTCGTACAGCTCCTCGTTGAAGGCGTTGAGCGCCTCCGGGCGGTCCAGGGTGAGGGTGCGGACCCGGCGGTCGTCGGCCACGAGCAGCGTCATGCGACCAGAATAGAACCTGTTCTACTCAGACGACAGGTGGGCGCGCAGCCGCTTGAGGCCGCGGTGCCGGGCCACCCGCACGGCCACGGCCGTCATGCCGAGCGCGGCGGCCGTCGAGCCCACGTCGAGGTCGAGGACCTCGGTGCACGCGATGACGTCGCGCTCGCGGGGCGGCAGGCCTGCCAGCGCCTGGCGTACCCACTCGTCGGCGAGGATGCCGGTCTCGGGGCCGGCGACGCTCTGCTCGGCGTCGGCGGCCAGGGTGTCGAAGCCCTTGGCCCGGGTCGCCGTACGACGCCCGGCGTTGGCCCTGTGCTTGCGGGCGATGCCGAACAGCCAGCCGCCGAAGTCCGAGCCGCTGCCGTGGAAGTCGGCGATCCGCTCGGCCGCGACCAGCCAGGTCGCGGCGGCGATGTCGTCGGGCGCCTCGCCGCCGGGGGAGGAGCGGGCCTCGAGCCACAGCAGCAGCCGACCGGCGTGGTCGCGATAGAGCTCGCGCCACGCTGCGGCGTCACCGCTCTTCGCGGCAGTGACGAGCTCGTCGTCGGCCCGCACCGGACGTGTCCCCACCCCTGTTGTTCTGGCGTGGCCCGGACCTTGCCCCGGACCACGCGTCCCATTGTCCCGGCTGCGAGCCAGAAGCGGGACATTTCCTCGCGGTCAGTGCGTCGGTCGGTCCCGGTCGTCCTGCCGGTCGTCGTGCCGGTCGCCGTCGGTCACGCCGTCCGGGGCGTTCACGAGGTTGCCGAGGACGTCGTCGAGCGGGCCCCGGGGCGCGTCGCCCACCCCCGGCTCCCGCTCGTGGCCCTTGGCCTTCCCCTGGGCCTTGTCCTTGTGGTGCCCCTTGGCCTTGGCCTTGCCCTTGGACGCCTTGTGCTTGCCCTTCTCGTGGCCGTTGGCCCGGCCGCCGCCTCCCTGGTCGCCGCGGCCCTTCCCCTCGTCGGCCTCGCCCGGATCGACGGCGCGCTCGGACGAGGGGGACGTGGAGCCGCCCGGCAGCCCCGGGGACAGGGGGCTGCCGGGCGTGGTGGTTACGTCGGAGTGTGGGGTTCCGACGTCTCCGGGACTCGGCGTGCCGGACGGTCCGATCCGGGTGGGGCTGTCGGCGGGGGTGTGTGGGACACCTCCGACGGTGGGAACGCCCGCTGCCCAGGTGGCGGCCGCGATGACGGCTACGGAGCCGGTCGCGAGCACCAGGCGGAATCCGGCCGACCGAGTCGATCGGGGGAGGGCTGCCTGCGACGTCGCACTCAGGTGGGCGAGCATGCCGAGGAACGCCGGGTCGGGCTCGAGCGTCGGGACGTCGACGCGGAGCCGCTCGGTGGCGCGTTCGGGGGTCATGGCCTGCTCTGCTCGTGGGGGACGAAGCGGGACTGCTCTCAACGGGAACATGTCGCCGCCCCGTCCCGGTGTTACATCGGCCTCGAAAAGAATCTCAACCCGGTGTGTTCACCATGAACGTCGCCGCGTGGGTGACGTACTCCCAGAACCGCGCGTCCTGCTCGGGCGTGAGGCCCACGCTGTCCAGCCCCGCCCGGAAGTGGCCGAGCCAGCGGTCGCGCGCCTCGACGTCGACCGCGAACGGCGCGTGCCGCATCCGCAGTCGCGGGTGGCCGCGGTTCTCCGAGTACGTCGTCGGGCCGCCCCAGTACTGGACGAGGAACAGCAGGAAGCGCTCCTCGGCCGGCCCGAGGTCCGCCTCGGGGTACATCGGGCGCAGCACCTCGTCGGCGGCCACGCCCTCGTAGAAGGTCGCGACGATCCGGCGGAAGGTCTCGAAGCCGCCGATCTCGTCGTAGAAGCTCGTCTCGTCGCTCCCCGTGGTCACGTCGCCCATCATCCCTCGTCGGCGGTGCTGCCGCTGCGGGCGGCCCCGTCCCTCTGCTTCTCCTGCTGGGCGTCGCGGTCGCGGTCCTCGCGGTGCCAGACCACGCGCTGGGCGAAGGGGACCTTGATGCCCTCGTGGTCGAAGCGCGCCTTGATCCGCTGGCGCAGCGCCCGCGCCACGCCCCACTGCTCGAGGGGTGCGGTCTTGACCATCACCCGGATCGTGACCGAGTCGGGCTCCATCAGCTCGACGCCGGTCACCTCGGGCTCCTCGATCACGACGTGGCTGTACTCGTCGTCCTCCCACAGGTCGTGGGCGACCTCGCGCAGGATCCGCTGCACGCGGGCCAGGTCCTCGTCGTACCCGACCCGCACGTCGACCACGGCACGCGACCAGTTCTGGCTCTTGTTGCCGACCCGCACGATCTCGCCGTTGGGGACGTACCAGACCGTGCCCTCGATGTCGCGCAGCCTGGTCATCCGCAGGGTCACCGCCTCGACCGTGCCGCTGGCATCGCCCACGTCGACGACGTCGCCGACGCCGTACTGGTCCTCGATGAAGATGAAGATGCCGGCGAGGAAGTCCTTGACCAGCGACTGGGCGCCGAAGCCCAGCGCGATGCCGATGATGCCGGCGCTGGCGATGATGGGCGCGATGTCGACGCCGACCTCGCTGAGCACCATCGTGCCGACGATGGCCACCACGACGAACGTGATGATGCTCTTCAGGACGCCGGCCATCGTCGCCGCCCGCTGCTTGCGCCGGGCGGTCACGGCGCTCTCGACCCGCTCGGGCAGCACGCCCCGCTCGGCCCGCCGTGCGATCCGGTCGACCACCCGGTGGAGCAGCCAGCGGGCCACGATGCCGAGCAGGACCAGGCCGATGATCGCGAGCGGCTTGCCGATGATGACGTCGGACCACTCCGCGAGACGGCGGTTCCCGGTGACGTCCCAGGTCAGGTCGCAGACCGTCTCGCCGTCGGCGCACGGACTGGTCGGGGCAGCGATCGACAGAGGGAGGACTGGCATCCGCCCAGTGTCCCAAAGCGGCCTGAGACCGCGTGCCGACACCACTGGGGCACGCGGGAGCGGGAGCCGATAGCATGCCGCTCGTGACCAGCACTGCCGTACGCCGCCTGCTCGCCGTGTGCTCCCTCGTCGGGGTGAGCGCCCTGCTCGTCGTCGCCGGAGCGGGCTCCGCATCGGCCGACACCCCGGAGCCGCGCGTCGGCAACGGCGCGTCCAGCTGGCAGGCCAAGCCCGACATCGACGTGCTCCACGCCTGGCTCTACCTCGGCGGCGTCCCGCTGCTGGTCTTCGTGGTCATCACCCTGCTCTTCGTCGCCCCGGCCCTGGCCCGCGGCGAGGACCTCAGCCTCGACGCGCTCGAGCCGGAGAACCAGTGGCTCGGCGGGCCGCGGAAGGCGGCCGGTGAGCTCGCCGCTCCCGACTCCGACGACTCCAAGGCCGGCGGCGCCGGCGGCAGCTGGTAGTCCGCGGCCATGAGCACCACCGCCCTGACGGCGTCCCAGCGGGCCGCCCTCGACGTCACGATCCGCAACGCCGAGCAGCTGTGCCGCGCCGAGATCTCGGTCTTCGTCGGCGCTGCGAGCGGCCAGCCCCGCGACTTCGCCACCAGCCTGCACAACACCCTCGTGCTGCCCTCGCGCAGCATCCTGATCATGGTCGACCCCGACCGCCGTGTCGTCGAGGTCGTCACCGGCGGCCACGCCCGCGAGCGCTTCACCGACGAGGAGTCGGCGCAGGTGGTCGCCGCGATGACCGAGCGCTTCGCCGCGGGCGACCTGGCCGGTGGCCTGACCCGCGGCATCGAGCTGCTGGGCGAGCTCGCCAAGGACTGACCCGCTGAGCTCGTCGAGTAGCCCGAGGCGCTAGCCGAGGGCGTATCGAGACGCTGATGAGACGTCTCGATACGCCGCTCGCTGCTACTCGACGAGCTTGTCGGCGTCGCAGGCCTGCGCGGCGATCGCCCGGGCGACATCGGCACGGCCCTCGCGCACGTAGCGGATGGCGCCGGGGTTGACCGCGTCGGCGTTGGCGGCCAGCCAGGCGTCGACGGCGTCCAGCGTGGCCTGCGTGGCGATCAGGCGCGGGAAGATGTGCTCCAGCGCGACCGAGGCCTTGTGGCTGCCGAGGCGGTCCCAGGCGCCGGCGACCTCGGCGAGGTAGCGCTCGACGTACGGCGCGAGCACGGCCTCCTGGCCGGCCTGCCAGAACGCGAGCACGACGCTGCGCTGGGTCTCGTTGGGGACCGACGGGTCGAGCAGCGCCTGGGTCCAGGCCCGCTCCTTGGCCTCGGCGGTGCCCTGGGCGGCGCGGGCGGCGGCGGACTTCTCCTGGCCGGAGATGGTGTTGTCCTGCGCCAGCTCGGTGTCGATGCGGGCGTCGTCTGCCCGGCCGACGCGGGCCAGTGCGGTGAGCAGCGCCCAACGCAGGTCCTGGTCGACGGCGAGGCCCTCGAAGGTCAGCGAGCCGTCGAGGATCGCCTCGACCTCGGCGATCGCGCCCTCGCTGCTGGCCGCCGCGGCGTACCCGCGCGCGAAGGTCAGCTGGTGGTCGGTGCCGGGCTCGGCCGCGGCGAGCAGGCCGCGCAGGCCCTGCTCCCACCGCGCCGCGAGCTCGGGACGACGCGCCGGGTCGCTGTAGAGGGCGACCGCCTGGGCGGCGTAGACGGGGATCCGGCTCACGCCCCAGGCGTCGGTCTCCTGGCCGATGTTGCCGAGGACGAGCTCGACGAAGTCGGTGGCCGACAGCTCGGCGTCGCGGGTCATGTCCCAGGCGGCGCTCCAGACCAGCGCGCGGGCCAGCGAGTCGTCGAGGTCGGACAGGCGGGCGATCGCGGTGGCCTGCGAGCGCTCGTCGAGGCGGATCTTGGCGAACGCCAGGTCCTGGTCGTTGAGCAGCAACAGCTCGGGCTGCGCCTTGCCGACCAGGTCGGCCAGCTCGGTGCGCGCACCGACTACGTCGACCTCGACGTAGTCGGTGCGGACCAGGCGGCCCTCCTGCGAGCTGTTGTAGAAGCCGATGCCGACCCGGTGCCGGCGCAGCGTCGGGTGGTCGGCCGGCGCGGCCTGGTCGATCGCGAAGGACGCGTAGGTGCCGTCGGCGGCGAGCTCGAAGCTGGGGGAGAGGGTGTTGGTGCCGGCGGTCTGCAGCCACTCCTGGGCCCAGCCGGTCAGCTCGCGCCCGGACGCCTTCTCGAGCGCCGTCAGCAGGTCAGAGAACTCCGTGTTGCCGAACGCGTGGTCGTGGAAGTACTGCTTGAGCCCGGCCAGGAACGGGTCGAGGCCGACCCAGGCGACGAGCTGCTTGAGCACCGCCGCGCCCTTGGCGTAGGTGATCATGTCGAAGTTGACCTCGACCGCGTGCAGGTCGACGTTGTCGGCCGCGATCGGGTGCGTCGAGGGCAGCGAGTCGGCGCGGTAGCCGGTCTGCTTGCGGGCGTTGGTGAAGCCGGTCCAGGCGTCGTCGTACGACGTGGCGAGGGCCTCGGCGTGGTAGCAGGCCCACTCGGCGAACGACTCGTTGAGCCACAGGTCGTCCCACCACTTCATGGTCACGAGGTCGCCGAACCACATGTGGGCCATCTCGTGCAGGATGACCGAGGCGCGGAACTCGTAGAACGAGCGCGGCTGGCGCGAGCGGGGGAGGTACTCGTCGCGCAGGGTCACGCAACCGGCGTTCTCCATCGCGCCCATGTTGTACTCCGGCACGTAGAGCTGGTCGTACTTGCCGAACGGGTACGGGTAGCCGAAGGCCTCCTCGAAGAACGCGAAGCCCTGCTTGGTCAGGGTGACGATCTCCTCGCGGTCGCGCTCGAGGTACTCCTTGAGCGACTGGCGGCAGTAGTGGCCGAGCGGGATGGTGCCGTGGGCGCCCTCGTAGACGTCCTGCACCTCGTGGTAGTCACCGGCGACGACCGCGGTGATGTAGGTCGACATCGGCTTGGTCGCGGGGAAGTTCCAGACCGCGACACCGTCGGAGACCGGGGTGGGCTCGGGGGTCGCGGCGTTCGAGACGACCTTCCAGTGCGCGGGAGCGGTCACGTTGAACGTGAACGGCGCCTTGAGGTCGGGCTGCTCGAAGGTCGTGTAGACGCGGCGGGCGTCGGGGACCTCGAACTGCGAGTAGAGGTAGACCTTGCCGTCGGCCGGGTCCACGAAGTGGTGGAGACCCTCGCCGGTGTGCGAGTAGGTGCACTCGGCCTTGACGACGAGCACGTTCTCGGCCTGCAGGTCGGGCAGCGCGATCCGGCTGTCGACGTACGCCGTGGCGGGGTCGAGCGGAGCGCCGTTGAGGGTGATCTCGTGGATCGTCGCGTCGACCAGGTCGGCGAAGGTGGCCGATCCGGGCTGGCGGCAGGAGAAGGTCAGCGTGGTGGTGGACCCGAAGGTCTCCACGCCCTCCTGCGTCGCTGCGGAGAGGTCGAGGTCGATCACGTAGGACGTCACGTCGACGAGGGCGGCGCGGGTAGCCGCCTCGTCGCGGGTGAGGTTGGTGCCGGGCATGGCAGTCATCCTTGCATCCGGACGAAGTTGTCCGACAATCGCAGCGAGGGGGGCGAACTACAACGCTGTAATTCACTTTCGTCAACGCGACACGCCGGTGACTGGAGAGATTTTCGAGGTTTTTGTTGCGTTCTGGGGCAGTTGTGCCCGATGGTGTTCGGCATGCGCACACCAGGCCGGGCCGCGCGCTGGGGGACCACCACTGCCGCCAGTGCGATGCTGGCGTCCTACCTCGTCCTCGCCGGGCCCTCGTCGGCACCCGTGCGGGAGCCGTTCCTCCCATCGGCCGGCACGACCTACCTCTGCAGCGGTTACGCCGCCTGCGTTGCGGCCGGCTACTCCGACGCCGGCTACGGCGCCGCGAACGGCACGATGTACTGGCGGATGTACTCCGGCCACAACTGCACCAACTACGCCGCCTACCGGATGATCCAGGCCGGCATGGCGAACACACGGCCGTGGACAGGTGAGGGCAACGCCAGCCACTGGGGCCTCTACATGGCCTCCATCACCGACCAGACGCCGAACGTCGGCGCCATCGCCTGGTGGGGCAAGTACTCCAACGGCGCGGGATCCGCGGGTCACGTCGCGTACGTCGAGCGCGTGGTGTCGGCCGACGAGATCATCGTCTCCGAGGACGCCTGGGGCGGCACCTTCCACTGGCGCTCGATCACGCGCTCGAGCGGACGGTGGCCGACCGGCTTCATCCACTTCGTCGACCGGGCCGCTCCGACGCCCAACCCCACGCCGACCCCGACACCGACGCCGACCGAGAACGTCTTCACCCAGACCGCGACCCCGACCGTGGCCGCACCGCTCGTCGTCAACACGACGGTGACCGCCACCGCCGGCGGCTGGTCGCCGACGCCGGCCGAGAACCGGTGGCGCTGGTTCGCCGACGGGGTGCGGATCGGCGAGATCGTCACGCCCGACCTCGCGCTGACCCCCGACCTGGTCGGCAAGACCCTCAGCATGCGGGTGGTGGCGAAGGCGGACGGCTACACCACCTACGTCTCGCCGTTCTACACGCTCGGCCCGGTCCTCGCGGGCATGGTCCACCCGGCCACGCCCGCCACGCTGAGCGGTACGCCGGCCCTCGGCCAGGTGCTGACGGCCACACCCGGGACCTACGACCAGCCCGACGCCGTGCCGGCGTACCAGTGGCTGCGTGACGGCGTGGCCATCGCCGGGGCCACCGCGGCGACCTACCAGCTCGCCGCCGAGGACGTCGGCAGGCTCGTCAGCGTCCAGGTGAGCGGCACCAAGGCCCAGTACGCGCCGGCCGTCGAGACCCTGTCCGCCCCCGGGAAGGTGACCAGCCCAGCCGTCGTCACCTTGACGACCAAGCCGGCCCGCGGTCGCGCGATCGTCCGGGTGCGCGTGAGCGCGGTGGGGAAGCTGCCGGTCACGGGCAAGGTCCTGGTGCGGATCGGCTCCTGGCAGCGCGAGGTGAGGCTGAGCGACGGCGTCGTGAAGGTGAAGGTGCCGATGTCGCGCGGGACGAAGAAGGTGCGGGTCCGCTACCTGGGCTCGAGCGTCGTACCGGCGGCGCCGAAGGTGGTCGGGACCGTCCAGGTCGGCTGACCGGCGTCGCCGGCCCGGGAGTGCCGCGGGAATGTAGGTGGCGCCGCGTAGGTTGGCGAACCATGGCCGAGAAATCCACCCCCCACGTCGCCGACTTCTGGTTCGACCCGCTGTGCCCGTTCGCCTGGATCTCCTCGCGATGGATCCTCGAGGTCGAGCAGGTCCGTGACATCGAGGTCCGCTGGCACGTCATGAGCCTCGCCTACCTCAACAAGGACCGGGACATCCCCGACGCCTACCGCGAGATGCTCGCCCCGGCCTGGGGGCCGGTGCGGGTGCTCGTCGCCGCGCAGGAGCAGTACGGCGACAAGGTCCTCCGCCCGCTCTACGACGCCTTCGGCCAGCGGATCCACCTCGAGGGCCGCAAGCTGCACGAGCAGCCCGACGGCGGTCTCGCGCTCATCGCCGAGGTGCTCGACGAGGTCGGCCTCGACGCCGAGCTGGTCCGGGCGGCCACCGACTCGTCGTACGACGAGAAGGTCGCGGCCTCGCACCACGAGGGCATGGACGCCGTCGGCGACGACGTGGGCACGCCCACCATCCACATCGACGGCGCCGCCTTCTTCGGCCCGGTGCTCTCGAAGATCCCGCGGGGCGAGGAGGCCGGGCGGTTGTGGGACGGGTGCGTCGCCGTCGCGTCCTTCCCGTACTTCTACGAGCTCAAGCGGACGCGGACCGGCGACCTCGACTTCTCCTGACGGGGGCTGCATGAACTGCCTCACTGCTGGCGCGGTTGGGGCTGGTGTGACGCGATGCGGGCGATCGGCGACACGCGGGCCAGCCGCTTCCCTCGCCTCCCGTCGATGGCGCATGCTCGGGTGGCATGAACCTCTCGGACCCGTCCCTGCGCCGCCGCGACCTCGCCACGCTCGGAGCCGCCGCCGCGGTGCTGCCCCTGGTCGGCCTGACAGCCGGCCCGGCCGCCGCAGTCCCAGCGGCAGCCCCGGCGAAGGCCGGCGGCAGGCTGCGGCTGCGGCCTGACGAGGGCGGGGTCGGCGCGGCGCTCGACGTCGCGCTGACCCCGGACCCCCGGGTGGCTGCACGGGGCGCCGTGCTGCGCACGGCCGCGCAGAGCACCGACCGGTTCGCGCTGCTCGGGGTCACCTGGGCCGCCGGCGCCGGGCAGGTGCGCGTCCGCGTCCGCGGGGCCGGTGGCGCCTGGGGTCCGTGGCGCAGTGTCCCGACGCTGCGCGACCTGCCCGACCGCGGCACCGCCGAGGCCCGGCGTACGCGCGCCGGCACGGAGCCGCTGTGGGTCGGCGACAGCGACGGCGTCCAGGTCGAGGTGACCGGCGCCGTCGAGCGAGCGGTGCTCACCCTGGTCGACCCCGGCGACCACCCCCTCGACCACGCCGGCGACCCCCACGACCCCCACGACCCCCACGACACGGTGGACGCCCGCCCCGAGCGGCACCGCTCGCTGCGCCCGAGGATCCGCAGCCGCCGGGCCTGGCACGCCAACCCGCGCCTGGCCACGGGCAAGGTGAAGCGGGTCAGGACCGTGGAGCAGGTCCACGTGCACCACACCGCGACGGGCAACGACTACCGCAGGCGTGAGGTCCCGAAGATCCTGCGGGCGATCTACCGCTACCACACGAGGACCCTCGGCTGGTCCGACGTGGGCTACAACTACTTCGTCGACCGGTTCGGCCGGATCTGGGCGGGCCGCCGCGGCGCCGACGGCGAGCGCGACACCCGCGGCGCCCACACCCTCGGCTTCAACCACACCTCGGTCGGGATCGCCGTGCTCGGCAGCTACCAGGAGGTCGCGCCCACGCCGGAGGTGCTGGCCGGAGTCGCCAAGATCGCCGCGTGGAAGCTGAAGAAGTACCACCGTGACCCGCTGGCGACCACGCTGGTGCTCTCGCACGGCAGCGACCTCCACCCGAAGGGCACGTGGGTCACCCTGCCCGTGATCGACGGCCACCGCGACACCAACGACACCGAGTGCCCCGGCCAGCTCCTGTACGACGCGCTCCCCGACATCCGCCTGCGCACGGCTCGCCGGATCAAGAAGTCCCGCCGCTGAGGAGGCGGGAACCCGGCGACCCTAGGATTCAGGACATGACGCATGTCCTCTCCGCTGTCGCCTGGCCCTACGCGAACGGCCCCCGCCACATCGGCCACGTGGCCGGGTTCGGCGTACCGTCCGACGTCTTCAGCCGGTACCAGCGCATGGCGGGCAACGACGTCCTCATGGTCTCCGGCTCCGACGAGCACGGCACGCCGATCCTGATCGCCGCCGACGAGGCCGGGCTGACCCCGCAGGAGCTGGCCGACAAGAACCACCGGCTGATCGTGGAGGACCTGGTCGGCCTCGGCATCAGCTACGACCTCTACACGCGCACCACCACGCGCAACCACCACGCCGTGGTGCAGGAGATGTTCCTCGGCGTCTACGAGAACGGCTACTTCGTCGAGCAGACGACCTACGGCGCCATCTCGCCCTCCACCGGCCGGACCCTGCCGGACCGCTACATCGAGGGCACCTGCCCGATCTGCGGGTACGACGGAGCGCGCGGCGACCAGTGCGACAACTGCGGCAACCAGCTGGACCCGCACGACCTCATCGACCCGCGCTCGAAGATCAACGGCGAGACGCCGGAGTTCATCGAGACCCAGCACTTCTTCCTCGACCTCCCGGCGCTGGCCGACGCGCTGCAGGCCTGGCTCGACGAGCGCGAGGCCACCGGCCTGTGGCGGCCCAACGTCATCCGGTTCTCCAAGAACATCCTCAAGGAGATCCGCCCCCGCGCCATGACGCGCGACATCGACTGGGGCATCGCGGTCCCGCTCGAGGGCTGGCAGGACAACCCGACCAAGAAGCTCTACGTCTGGTTCGACGCCGTGATCGGCTACCTGTCCGCCTCGATCGAGTGGGCCCGCCGCTCCGGGGACCCCGAGGCCTGGCGCGCTTGGTGGAACGACACGGGCGCCGAGGGTGCGCTGTCCTACTACTTCATGGGCAAGGACAACATCACCTTCCACTCCCAGATCTGGCCGGCCGAGCTGCTGGCGTACGCAGGCAAGGGCGACAAGGGCGGCAAGCCGCGTCAGTACGGCGAGCTCAACCTCCCCACCGAGGTCGTCTCGAGTGAGTTCTTGACGATGGAGGGCAAGAAGTTCTCCTCGTCGAAGAAGGTCGTCATCTACGTGCGCGACCTGCTCGCGCGCTACCAGCCCGACGCCTTCCGCTACTTCGTCGCCGCCGCGGGCCCGGAGAGCCAGGACTCCGACTTCACCTGGGCCGAGTTCGTGCGTCGCACCAACGACGAGCTGGTCGCCGGCTGGGGCAACCTGGTCAACCGGACCGCGAACCTGATCGCCAAGAACTTCGGCGAGATCCCCGCCGCCGGCCCGCTGTCCGCCGAGGACGAGGCCGTCCTGGCCGTCACCGAGGCCGCGTTCGGCACGGTCGGCGACCTGATCGGCCGGCACCGGCAGAAGCAGGCGATCGGCGAGGCGATGCGTGCGGTCGCCGACGTCAACAAGTACGTCTCCGACTCCGAGCCGTGGAAGATCAAGGACGACCCGGAGCGGCTCGCCACGATCCTGCACGTGATGGCGCAGTGCGTCGCCGACCTCAACCTGGTGCTCAGCCCGTTCCTGCCGTTCTCGGCCAACGAGGTGGACAAGGCACTCGGCGGCGCCGGTGAGATCGCCCCGATGCCGGCCATCGAGGACGTCACCGACCTCGACGACGCCGAGCGGAGCTACCCGATCATCACCGGCGACTACACCGGCTTCCCGTCCTGGGAGCGGCACCCGGTCGAGGTCGGGCGCGCGGTCGCCAAGCCCACCCCGGTCTTCGTCAAGCTCGACCCGACGGTGGTCGAGGAGGAGCTGGCCCGGCTCGACGGCTGACGGAAACCCGGTTGTCCGGGCGCTGCCCGGCGACGACGATCAGCCCATGAGCAGCGGGTACGACGTCTGGTTCACCGAGGACGCGGGGGAGTTCCTCGCCCGGTCGGGCGAGCACCTCGCCCACGACCCGGTGACCGGCACCGTCGTGACGACGATCGCCCAGCGGATCCGCGACAGCGGCCGCGGTAGCCTGGCCCACTGCTGGTTCGCGGTGGTCACCGGTCCCGACGGCGCGATCTCCGGGATCGCGATGCGGACGGCGCCCTTCCCGCCCCACCCCGTCTACCTGCTCGCGATGCCCGACGACGCGGTTGCGGCGCTGTCGGCCGCGGTGCTCGCGCGCGGGGAGGACATCGGGGGAGCCACCGGGCTGCGGCCCGCGGCCGACCTGTTCGCTGCGGCGATCGCACACCGGACGGGCCGGCAGGTCGTCAACGGCGTGCACCACCGGCTGTTCGAGCTCGGCACCCTCGTCGCGCCGCGTCCGGTCCCGGGACGGCTGCGCCCCGTTCGTGCGGACGAGGCCGAGCACGCCCTCGCCTGGGTCCAGCAGTTCTTCGCCGACGCCGACGAGCAGGCCGGCCGCCTCGCGGGGCACGACGGCGAGGCCGCGGCGTTCGACATCGACGACGTCCGGCGCAAGCTCGCCGAGGAGGTGCTCTGGTTCTGGGAGGACGCCGAGGGCCGGGCGGTGCACCTGATCGGCGCCAACCCGCCCGCCTACGGCGTCAGCCGGATCGGCCCGGTCTACACGCCGAAGGAGGAGCGCCGCCGGGGCTGGGCGGCTGCCGCCGTCGCCGAGGTGTCGCGGCTGCTGCGCGAGCGCGGCGACCGGGTCATCCTGTTCACCGACCAGGCCAACCCGACCTCGAACGCGCTCTACCAGGCGCTCGGCTACGAACCGGTCGTCGACACCGTGCGCATCGACATCGTCTGAGGCTTCCCTAGGGTGCGGGCATGGCCCTCCACCCCCAGGCTCGCGCCGCGGTCGCCAACGCCGCCGGCGAGCTCGCCGTCACCGACCCCGCCTTCGACATCGCCGCCGAGCGCGAGCGCGCCCGTGCCGCCGCAGCCACCCAGCCACGGCCGGACGTCGCCGAGGTGCGCGACGTCGACGCCGGCGGCGTACCGGCCCGGCTCTACCTCCCGGAGGGCTACGACGCCGTGGTCGTCCACGCGCACGGCGGCGGGTTCGTGCTCAACGACATCGAGGTCCACGACGCGGCCGTGCGGCGCTTCGCCGACATCTCCGGGGTGGCGGTGCTCAGCGTCGACTACCGGCGTCCACCCGAGCACCCGTTCCCCGCGGCGCCCGACGACCTGTCCGCCGCGGTGCGCTGGCTCGACGACCACCCCGACCTGGCCGGACTGCAGACCTTCGTGCACGGAGACAGCGCAGGCGGCAACCTCGCCCTGGTCGCCGCGCTGCGCCACCCCGGTCGGTTCACGGGCGTCGCGCTCGTCTACCCGTTCCTCGACCCGAGCGCATCCTTCGACTCCTACCGGACCGCTGCCGACGGCTTCGAGCCCGCGGAGGCGGCCTGGTACTGGCAGCAGTACGCCGCCACCCCGGCGGACCTCGAGCACCCCGACCTGGCCCCGCTCCTCTCCGACGCCCTCGGCACCCTGCCCCCGACCCTGGTCACCACCGCCGAGCACGACCCGCTGCGCGACGAGGGCGAGCACCTCGTGCTCCGCCTCGCCGAGGCCGGCGTCGAGGTGGTCGGCACCCGCTACCTCGGGCAGGTGCACGGCTACTGGCGGCACGCCGACGTCTTCGACGCGGCCGAGCCGACCATGTGGCAGGTGGCCGGCTGGATGCGGATGCTGCTGCGGCGCCGGGCCCGCTGAGCCGCCCGGCTCAACGCTCGCGGAGCACGACGACGTCGCCGTGCCCGCCGTACCCCAGCCGGTCGGCGAACGGGTTCGTGCCGTCGAAGGTGACCATCAGCCAGCGGCCGTCGTCGCCGACGAGGACCTGCGGGTGCGGGATGTTGGAGCCGTACGGCGCAGCCAGGCGCCCGACGCGGCGCAACCGGAGGTCGTAGACCGGGTACTCCCGGGCGTCGCCGTCGCTCGCCAGCAGCAGCCAGCGGTCGGTGTCGCGGACCAGGACGGTGCCCTCGGTCTGGTGCCGGCCGCGGTCCGATGCGACCGCGGTGAGCGCGGTGAACGGGTCGGCCGCACCGGTGCGCGCCAGCGCGGGGTGGAAGTCGAACGGCGACTGGGAGGGGCTCTCGACGTACGCCCACTGCCAGGCCCCGTCGATGCGGGTCAGCGAGGGGTCCCAGGTGTCGAGGTCGGTGGGCAGGGCCACGGGGGTCGTCTCGATGACGTGGACGCCGTGCAGCAGGTCGGCCGTGCTCGTCGTGGCCCGGACGTGCACCCCCGAGCCGTCGAAGTCGCCCCACGACGTGTTCGCGACCAGCCACCGGTCGCCGTCGCGGACCAGCTGCCCGGCGTGGTCGCCCAGCAGCAGGCCGTCACGCCGCGTGTAGATCTGTGCGACCTGCTCCATCGCCGCCGGGTCGGCGGGATCGAGGGCGAACACACCCCAGTGCGCCTGCTGGAAGAAGCCCGGCCCGGCGCAGGTCCAGGTGACGAAGTGCCGCCCGCCCTCGACGTACGGGCGGCCGTCGGCGTGCTGCACGAGGTGGGGATCGCGAAGGCCGGTCATGCCGAACAGCCCTGCGCGGACCCGGGAGACCCGGCAGGCGCCCCAGCGTGCTCCCCAGTGTGCGCCCATCGTGGCCAGGGTCCGCGGGTCGCGGAGGTCGAGCCGGTCGGCGATCCCCGACCGCCCCGAGACCAGCACCTGCCACCCGCCCTTCCCGGACCGGACGAACGCGGTCGCCCGGTTCTCGCACAGCACGAAGCCGAGCGTGAACGCAGCGCCGGGCAGGCTCACCCGCTCGCTGGCCAACGACGACGCGCGGCCCTCGACGACCAGCACGAGCTCGGCCTCGCCCCGGTGCGGGTCGAGCGCCACGTGCACCCCGGTCCGCCGGTCGGCGGACGTGAGGCCGGCGACGAGGGTGGCGTCGCCGGGGTCGTCCACCTCGACCTCGATCCCGACGAACGGCGCGGGCAGCGCCACCTCCTCGCGGGACTCGCCCGCGACCCGGTCGCCGACGACGAGGTCGACGAGGACGAAGCCGGGAGCCACCAGCTCGACGGGGTGGGAGCGGTGCGCCTCGGCGAAGCGCACGTCCAGCAGCGAGCGGCGTGGGCGAGCGGCGGTGGCGGTGCCTGCAGGAGAGGGGGGAACCGTCAGGGGCACGTTGGGCGGGCCCGACGTCGGGCCCGGTCCGGGCCCGGCGGGAGCGCCGGTTCCGCACGCCGAGACGACCGTCGCCACTGCGAGCGTGCCGAGGAAGCCCCGCCGGTCGATCCGGTCGGGTCCGCTCCTCACGGGCAGACCCGGTCCTGCAGGGCGGTCCAGGTGGCGGCGTCGAGCGCGCCGGTCGTGGTGAGGTCGTGGTCGGCCTGCAGGGCGCGGACGAAGGCGACCGTCCGCTCGCCGTAGCGCCCGGGCACCAGCTTGTCGGGGTTGTAGCCGGCCTCCCAGAGCATGTACTGCAGCTCCAGGGTCCAGAACCGGTCGTTGCCGACGGGGTCGGCGTCGTCGACGTCGTTGAGCGGCGGGAGGTCGGCCGCGTCGTACGAGCACGCGCAGTAGGTCGCCGCCGTCGCGTCCTCGGCGACGCCGATCACGTAGGTCGTCGTGTCGGTCGAGGCCATCCGCGCCTCGCAGGCGCCGACCGCGTCCGGGAACGGGCCCAGGTAGGGCACGACCGAGAGGTTCACCTTGTTCGTGAGGTTGCTCAGGTTGGGGCACGACTGCCCGGGCTCGAGGTAGGCGCGTCCCCCGGCCCGCGGGAAGCGGTCGAGGGCCTCGCCGGCGGTCGCGGCGGGGGAGGGCCCCTCGGAGGAGGTGAGGACCACGATGAAGCCGCTGCCGCACGCGAGGTCGCGGTGCGGGTAGCCGATGCCGAGCGGATCGTCCGCGCCGTCGCCGGAGTCGGTCGGCACGTCGCTGTCCCCGGTGCCGTCGCCGGTCGCGGACGAGGTGGGCGTCGAGGTGCCCGGGCCGGAGCGGGCGGTCGTGGGCCCGTCGTCGCTGCTGAGCGCGTGGAGGAGCACGGCGACCCCGGCTCCTCCGGCCGCGAGCACCAGGACCACGAGCGCGACGAGTCCGACGACCAGGCCGGTACGGCCCCGCCGTCGCGGCAGCGGCGGGAGGACCGGGAGCGGCTGCGCCCGCAGGGGCAGCGGCGCCACGGGCTGCGCTGCGACCGGAGGCGGCGGCGGGAGGGTGGCTGCGGGCTGCGGCTGCGGCGGGGCGAGCTGCTGCGCGGGCAGCGTCAGGGCGGCCGGAGCGGGAGGTGGAGCGGAAGGTGGAGCGGGCACCGATCCCGGTCCGGCGATCATCGCGGCCCGGCGGACCCGGACCTGGTCCTCGCCGACCCGGCCCACGGCGAAGCCCAGCACGGCGAGCGCCCAGCCCGCCCCGGCGACCTCCGTCGTACCGCGGTCGCGGGCGAGCTGCTCGGCCGCGGCGTCCAGTGCTGCCGCGGGGGCGGCGCCCCGGTCGAGCATCTCGGTCAACCGGGCGAAGCCGCGCAGCCGCACGGCGTCGACGAGCAGGTTCAGCTCCCCGGTCGTGACGCTGTCGGAGGTGAGGAAGTCGTCGACGGCGGCGCGGAACGGCTCCGCCTCGTCGAAGACCTGCGGGCCGGCGGTGCGGGAGAGCTCGGCGAGCTCGTGCTGGATCTCCACGGATGCAGTGTGTCTGGACTAGACCGGTCCACCTGCGGGTCAGCCGGGGTCGAGGACCTCGAGGGTGCCGTCGTCGCGCTGCCACAGGCTCGCGACGTGCAGCTGCCGGGTCCGGCCGACCTGGTCCCAGGCGTGGTAGACCACCCGCAGCGACTTGTGGTCGACGAACGCCGACGCCCCGCCGGGGCCGAGGCGGCCGGTGGAGGCGGTCGAGAGCAGCGGGTCGCCGTGGTTCTGGCGCACGCACGGTCCCTCCGGCCCGGCGCAGATCGCGTAGCCGGTCGCGTAGTCGGCCCGCTCCCAGGAGTTGCCGGAGTAGAAGAGGTAGGTCACCCCGCGGAACTGCACCATGCTCGGGTTCTCGATCGTGTTGCCCTCCCACGGCCGGTCCAGGGTGAGCAGCTCCCGGGTCTGCGAGCCGTCCGCGAAGCCGGTGCCGTCGGCGTTGAGCTGGCGGATGAACAGCCCGGCCGGACGGCGGTTCACGACGCCGGAGAACTTCCACAGCAGCCACGGGACGCCGTGCTCGTCGACGAACACGTCGGGGTCGATGACACCGAGCTGGGCCTCGCCGTAGCAGATCGGCTCGCCGACCGGCCGGAACGGGCCGGCGGGCGAGGGAGCGCGGGTCAGCCCGATGCAGTTGTGCCGCTGGCCGCCCTGGGTGCCCGCCGGCGCCGCGTACGCCGCCGTCCAGCCGTTGCCGACCTTGTCGACGCCGGGCGCCCACAGGTCGCGGCCGCCGTCGCTGCTGCGCACCCAGCCGCCGACCTCGATCGGGTCGACCCGACCGCCGCCGCTGGTGGCCAGCGGCGTCCAGGTGGAGAGGTCGCGGGAGGTCAGCACCGGAAGCCGCAGGTGCGAGGTGTTGGTGGCGTAGGCGTACCAGCGACCGTCGTGCCGGACGATGTCGGGATCCGCGAACACCCCGCGGTACGCCGCCCCCGGCTGCCACCGGGTGCTGCTGCCCGTGATCCGGACCGGTTCGGGCCGCCGTTGCGCCGGGAGCTGCTGGGCCAGCCGCTCGGCGAGCTTGGCCAGGTCCTGCATCTCGCCGGCCAGTACGTCGCTGGGCAGCGCGGTGGGCAGCTCGCTCGCCTCGGGGATGAGCGGTGCCGCGGTGGAGGTCGGTCCCGCCGTGGGCGAGTCGTCGCCGGCGGCCGAGCACGCCGACAGCGCCAGTGTCGCGGCCACCACCACCGCGGCCAGTCGCCGAGCTCGCACGCTTTCCTCCCTCCCGCGGCCCACACCCTAGACTTCGACCGACATGAACGAGCCTGTAGCGCGACCAGCCGAGACCTTCGACGAGGCCGAGGACGCCCTCCTGTCCCGGTGGCCCGAGACCCGGCTGGAGCCCTCGCTCGACCGGATCCGCGCCTTCACCGAGCTGCTGGGCGACCCGCAGCGCGCCTACCGCTCGATCCACCTGACCGGCACCAACGGCAAGACCTCGACGTCGCGGATGATCGACGCGCTGCTGCGCGCACTCGACCTGCGCACCGGGCGGTTCACCAGCCCGCACGTCGAGAGGATGAGCGAGCGGATCAGCGTCGACGGCGAGCCGCTGGACGACGAGGCGTTCGTCCGGGCGTACAACGACGTCGCTCCGTACATGCCGCTGGTCGACGCGGCCGAGGCGCACCCGCTCAGCTTCTTCGAGGCCGTCGTCGGCATGGCGTACGCCGCCTTCGCCGACGCACCCGTCGACGTGGCCGTCGTCGAGGTCGGGATGGGCGGTTCCTGGGACGCCACCAACGTGATCGACGCCGACGTGGCCGTGGTGACCCCGATCGCCGTCGACCACGCCAACTACCTCGGCGGCACCGCCGTCGAGATCGCCCGCGAGAAGTCCGGGATCATCAAGCCCGGGTCCGTCGCGGTCCTCGCGCAGCAGAGTGCCGACGTCGCCGCCGTGCTCCTCGAGCGGGCGGCGGAGGTCGGCGCGACGGTGGCCCGCGAGGGCCTCGAGTTCGGCGTGGTGACCCGCGCGCCCGCCGTCGGCGGCCAGGTGGTCACCCTCCAGGGACTGCGTGGCCGCTACGACGACGTCTTCCTCTCCCTCTACGGCGCCCACCAGGCCCAGAACGCCGCCACCGCGCTCGCCGCGGTCGAGGCCTTCGTCGGCGGCGACGAGCCGCTCGGCGACGACATCGTGCGCGGCGCGTTCGCCGAGATCACCTCGCCCGGCCGGCTCGAGGTCGTGCGGCGCAGCCCCACCGTGCTGCTCGACGCCGCCCACAACCCCCACGGCGCCGAGGCCACGGCGGCCGCGCTGGAGGACTCCTTCCAGTTCGACCCGGTCGTCGGCGTGATCGGCGTGATGGGCGACAAGGACGCCGAGGGGCTGCTCGCCGCCTTCGAGCCGCACCTCGCCCAGGTCGTCGTCACCCAGAACTCCACCGAGCGGGCCATGCCCGCCGACCAGCTCGCCGTGATCGCCCGCGAGGTGTTCGGCGAGGACCGGGTGAGCGTCGTGCCCCTGCTCGGGGACGCCATCGACGCCGCGGCCGCGCTCGCCGAGTCCGACAGCAACGACGCACTCAGCTCCGGCGCGGTGCTCGTGACCGGCTCGGTGGTCACCGTCGGCGAGGCGCGGGTGCTGCTCGGAGGCCGCAAGTGAGCGACCCGACCACCCCGGTCGACCCGGAGCGCGACAAGTCGCCCCGGCGCGCCATGTGCGCCGCCGTGCTCTCCCTCGAGGCGATCGCGGTCGGCCTGTCCACCCCCGTCATGATCGGCATCTCCGAGGTCCGCCCGGGCGTCGCGCTGCCGCTCGGCCTGGGCCTGGCGGTCCTGTGCGTGCTGGTCGCCGGGATGCTGCGTCGCGAGTCGGCGTACCTGATCGGTCACGTGCTCCAGGTCGGCGCGGTCGCCCTCGGCTTCCTCTCGCCGCTGATGTTCGTCGTCGGCGGCATCTTCGCGCTGCTCTGGGGCACGGCCTACGGCCTGGGCCGCAAGATCGAGGACGAGCGGGCGGCAGCCTTCGCCGAGTACGACCGGCAGCATCCGACGCCGTGAACTCCGAGCGCTGGTGAGCGCTGTGCGCTGCGGGTCGGGTTCAGCGCACTAGGTAGAGTGGCGGCGTGCCAGTGATCATCGACAAGCTCCTCCGCATCGGAGAGGGCAAGATCCTCCGCCAGCTCGAGGGCATCGCGAAGGCGGTCAACGCCATCGAGGACGACTTCAAGGCGATGTCCGACGACGAGCTGCGGGGCATGACCGAGGAGTTCCGCAAGCGCCTCTCCGAGGGCGAGGACCTCGACGACATCATGCCCGAGGCGTTCGCCACGGTCCGCGAGGCCGCGCGCCGCGTCCTCGGGCAGCGTCACTTCGACGTCCAGGTCATGGGCGGTGCGGCGCTCCACCTCGGCAACATCGCCGAGATGAAGACCGGTGAGGGCAAGACCCTGGTCTCGACGCTGCCGGCGTACCTCAACGCCCTGGAGGGCAAGGGCGTCCACGTCGTCACGGTCAACGACTACCTGGCCAAGTTCCAGTCCGAGATGATGGGCCGCGTCCACCACTTCCTCGGCCTCACCGTCGGCGTGATCCTGCCGAGCATGCGCCCCGACGAGCGGCGCAAGGCCTACGCGTGCGACATCACCTACGGCACCAACAACGAGCTCGGCTTCGACTACCTGCGCGACAACATGGCCTCCTCCCTCGAGGAGTGCGTCCAGCGCGGCCACAACTTCGCCATCGTCGACGAGGTCGACTCCATCCTCATCGACGAGGCCCGGACCCCGCTGATCATCAGCGGTCCGACCCAGGACGAGGTGAAGTGGTACGGCGAGTTCGCCAAGATCGCGCAGAAGCTCACCAAGGACGTCGACTACGAGGTTGACGAGAAGAAGCGCACCATCTCGGTCCTCGAGGACGGCATCACGAAGGTCGAGGACCACCTCGGCATCGAGAACCTCTACGAGTCGGCCAACACCCCGCTCATCTCCTTCCTGCACAACTCCATCAAGGCCAAGGAGCTGTTCCGCAACGACAAGGAGTACGTCGTCATGGAGGGCGAGGTGCTCATCGTCGACGAGCACACCGGCCGCATGCTCGCCGGACGCCGCTACAACGACGGCCTGCACCAGGCCATCGAGGCCAAGGAGGGCGTGAAGGTCCGCGAGGAGTACCAGACCCTCGCCACCGTCACGCTGCAGAACTACTTCCGCCTCTACGAGAAGCTCTCCGGCATGACCGGAACGGCCCTCACCGAGGCCTCCGAGTTCGACAAGATCTACAAGCTCGGCGTGGTCCCGATCCCGACCAACAAGCCGCTGCTGCGCAAGGACCAGCCCGACCTCGTCTACCGGACCGAGGAGGCCAAGTACGACGCCGTCGTCGACGACATCGTCGAGCGCCACGAGAAGGGCCAGCCGGTCCTGGTCGGCACCGTGTCCGTCGAGAAGTCCGAGTACCTCCACCAGGCGCTGACCAAGCGCGGTGTCCCGCACTCGGTCCTCAACGCGAAGGTCCACGCGGAGGAGGCGAAGATCGTCGCCCTCGCCGGCCACAAGGGCGCGGTCACGGTCGCCACCAACATGGCCGGTCGAGGCACCGACATCATGCTCGGCGGCTCCTACGAGTTCCTCGCCGACGCCGAGCTGCGCAAGCAGGGCCTCGAGCCCACCGGCGAGACGGCCGACGCCTACGACGCCGCGTGGCCCGCGATGGTCGAGCGGATGAAGAAGCAGGTCGAGGCCGAGCACGACGAGGTCAAGGAGCTCGGCGGCCTCTACGTCATCGGCACCGAGCGCCACGAGTCGCGCCGTATCGACAACCAGCTCCGCGGTCGTTCCGGCCGTCAGGGCGACCCGGGCGAGAGCCGCTTCTACCTGTCGCTGCAGGACGAGCTGATGCGGCTGTTCAAGTCCGACTGGGTCGACCGCGTGCTGCTGCTGCTCAAGATCCCGGACGACGTCCCGATCGAGAACAAGCGGGTCACGAACGCGATCGCCAACGCCCAGGGCCAGGTCGAGGCACAGAACTTCGAGTCCCGCAAGAACGTCCTCAAGTACGACGACGTGATGGACCGCCAGCGCAAGGTCATCTACGGCGAGCGTCGCGAGGTCCTCGAGGGTGTCGACCTCGAGGCCCAGGTCCGCGAGTTCATCGACGACGTCGTCACCGGCACCGTTCGCGGCTCCCTCGACGAGTTCGCCGAGGAGTGGGACCTCGAGCAGCTGTGGACCGACCTCAAGCAGTTCTGGCCGGTCTCGATCTCGTGGAAGGACCTCGTCGAGGAGGCCGGCACCCAGGCCGCCCTGGAGAAGTCGCACCTCATCGACGTGCTCAAGGCCGACGCCCACGCGGCGTACGACCGCCGCGAGGAGGAGGTCGGCGAGGAGGTCGCCCGCGAGCTCGAGCGCCGCGTGCTGCTCTCCGTGCTCGACCGCAAGTGGCGCGAGCATCTCTACGAGATGGACTACCTGCGCGAGGGCATCTACCTGCGGGCCTACTCGCAGCGCGACCCGCTGGTCGAGTACCAGCGCGAGGGCTTCGACATGTTCGCCGCCATGATGGACGGCATCAAGGAGGAGACCGTCGGCTTCCTCTTCAACCTCGAGGTCCAGGTCGAGGACGACGAGGAGGAGATCCACTACCACGCCGACGGCACCGCCCACGCGGGCCCGATGCACGAGGGCGCCTTCGCCGAGCCTCCGCTCGGTGTCGGCCTCGAGGCCGGCGGCGAGATGGACCTCGCGTCCATCTCCTCCGAGCTGAAGGCCACGGGGGCCTCCGCGCCCAAGGTCACCGCCAAGGGCCTGGACACCCCGAAGCAGCCGCAGAACCTCACCTACTCCGCGCCCGACGAGACGGGTCACGAGGAGGTCCGCGGCAGCGGCGCGGCGTCCGTCGCCGACGACGAGTTCGGTGACGTCGGCCGCAACGCGCTGTGCCCCTGCGGCTCCGGCAAGAAGTACAAGCGCTGCCACGGCGCTCCCGGCGGTCCGACCGGGATGGCCCTGCGCGGCTGATCCCTCGCCGACCCGGCAGAAACTGGCTCGAGAACCACGTCGACCCGGCAGAAGCTTCTGCCGGGTCGACGCGATTTCGCGGCTACTTCCTGCCGGGTCGCGCTACTGCAGGGTCATCCGCGGCTCGCCGTCGAGCAGCCCGGTGCCGGTGCGGACGCAGGAGCCGCCCCTCGGCGTACCCCCGTTGTAGGCCTGGCGCACGCACGAGCGGACCGCGAGCTGGCCCCAGTAGTTGGGGTGCAGCGACTCCTGGATGAAGTACGGCGAGTCGCCGGCCGTGCTGACCGTGCGGATCTGGTTGACCCACTCCGTGCGGTCCACCGCCCCGGTGCTGGTCCAGCTCGCGATGCCGACCTCCTCGTAGAGCCCGACGCCGGACTCGCACAGTCGGCGGCCGTTGAACGTGCTCGCGAGGTTGAGCGTCTTCGCGTTGGTGATGCCGGCCTGGGTGATCGCGCCGGTCACGGTGTTGTTGATGGTGGGCAGCGCCGAGCTGTTGGCCCAGTCGGCGTCGGCGTTCCAGAAGCCGCAACCGCCGGTGTCCTGGCGGGTGTAGCCGCTCTGGCCGTAGCGGAACCCGGAGCCGCCCGGGACCGGCGAGGGATAGGTCTGGACCAGCATCGTCCACTGGGTGTCGGCGTAGCCTGCGTTGCGCATCGCGGTGCGCACGTTGGTCAGTGCCCCGGCGATGCGGGTCTTCACGGCGGAGATGTTGGCGCTGGTGAAGTTGCTGGTCACGCTGCTGTCGTCGTTGCAGTAGTCCTTCCACCACGACGGCGACAGCAGGAAGTCCTGGACGCACTGCTGCACGATGCCGGCGAAGTTGAAGTCGTTGCCGCCGATGGACACCACGACCATCCTGACGTTGCTGGTCGCCGCCAGTGCCTGCAGTGCCCGCGCCTGCCCGACGCCCTCGCTGCCGCTGTAGAAGTCGAGCCCCGGCTTGAACGGGGAGCCGGTCGCGGTCGCGGCCTTGGCTCCCGAGCAGGCCAGGTTGACGCTCCGCACGCCGCCGCCGATGTGGATCTCCGCGCTCCTGGCCCGGTGGCAGCGGTCGATCGTCTCGCCGGTGCCCGTGGCGTTGTCGTAGTACGCCGTCGAGCCGAGCGCGTCGGCGCGGGCGCTGCTGGTGTTGGACGAGCCGGCCCACCGGCCGGCCTCGCCCGAGATGTAGGAGTCGCCGACCGACACGACGGTGGGCGTGCCCACCCCCGGTCCGTCGGCGTGGGCGGGGGAGGCGGTGAGCGGCGCGACGAGCGCGGCTCCGGCGACGGCGAGAGCGGCCGTGAGGGTACGGATCATGGCGGCAACGTAGTGACTCGCGTCACATCTGAACAGGGGTCACGTTCAGGAGGATCTCTCACGAGAAGTCGAGTGCGGTGCAGATCCACCGCTGGTCGGTCCTCTCGAAGCGCGCCGCCACTGCACGCGAGCGCTCGCCGTGGCGCACGTGCACGCCGCACTCGACGACGTCGTCGCTGAGGAAGCAGGCGTGCACGCTCTGCACCCGCGGCCGGACCGGCTGCACCCGGGCCAGCCCGGGCTGGTGACCGCCGGCCCGGGCGACGAGGAGAGCGCGGCGGTGGAGGTCGGCGTACACCTCACGCGTGGTCCAGCGGACCAGCTGGGAGACCGGACGGTCGCCCCCGACGATCTCGACGGCCGCCTGGACGAACCGGTGCGTCCACTCCTCGATGGCGTGGCGCAGCCGCTGGTCGATCGGGACGACGACCGCGCCCGGCCGCGCCGGTGGCCGCCGCCGTGACTGCGCCGCCGAGCGCGGCGGCGCCTGGCGCGGGAGCAGGGCGAGGGCGAGCGTGCCCTGCGTGGGGCTGACCGGGACCGGCACGCGGAGGCCGACGAGCTCGTGCTGGACAGCGGACATGGTTCCTCCTGCGGTGGACGGGTCAGGCGGGCGGCAGCCGGAGCGTCTGCCCCGGGTGGACGAGGTCGGGCTCGGCGCCGAGGGCGTCGGCGTTGAGGGCCTGCAACCGCAGCCAGTACGACGCCAGCTGGGCCCGCGACGCCACCGGGCCGGCCTCGCGTTCGGCGATGGTCCACAGCGAGTCCCCGGTGCGGACGGTGACGGCGGCATGCGTGACCGATCCGATCCGCGGCCCGACCGGCCGGTCGGGGAGGGGCAGTCCGGCGAGTGCCTCGGCGCTGAGCGTGGCGCCGGCGCCGACCGGGGTGTCGCTGCCGGCATGGGCGGGCGTGGTCGTCAGGACGGTGACGCCGCAGGCGGCGAGCAGGGCGAGGCGGACCGGTCCGACGCTGCGGCGCCGGGACAGGGGTGAGCGCGGGCCGCGGGAGTGCAGCACGCCCCCCACCACCTCGGTGGTCGCCAGCCAGAGCAGGGCCCCGGCGACCAGGGCGGCGCCCGCGCAGGCCTGCACCAGGGCGTCGGCGAACGCCGGCCCCGGTGCGGTGGCAAGACGGCGGACCAGGGGCGCCGTCAACGCGACGAGCCCGGCCTGCGCGGCCGTGACGGTGAGCCAGAGCAGGGTCGCGCGCACGCGCACCCGGCTGGCAGCGGCGAAGTCCATCCCGAGAACCTTTGCGTTTGCTTCCGTTTGACTCAGGATGAGTTCGTTCGACCGCATTGTCAACGGCGCTGTCGGCAGCCTGTGGACGAGCGACGTGCGAGGGTGGGGCCCATGGGCTGGGAGGACGAGCTGTTCGCGCTCTTCGACGACCTCGAGGACCAGGCCAGCGCCCTCTACGCGGCCGAGCGCGACCTCGAGCTGGCCGACCGCAGCCGCGCGGAGTACCAGCAGGTCACGCTCGGCAGCCGCCTGATGGCCAGTGTCGGCCTGCCGGTGGGCCTCGGCGTGCTCGGTGTCGGGGCCGTCGCCGGGACCCTCGAGCGGGTCGCGGACGGCTGGCTGCTCGTGGCGGCCGGCGACCACGACTGGATCGTGGTGCTCGGGGCCGTGACGACCCTGTCCGGGGCGTCGGAGCGGTCGGTGCCAGAGGTCGCGTGGTCGCCCCTGACGCGGCTCGGCCTGGCCTCGGCCCTGCGCCGGATCGCCGAGGCCGGCGAGCCGTGCCTGCTGCACCTGCGCGACGGCAGCCGGCTCGACGGGGTGCTGCGCCGGGTGGGCGCCGACTTCTGCGAGCTCGTGACGGGGGCGGACCGACGGACCGTCCTGGTCGCCTTCAGCGCCCTTGCTGCCGCCCAGTCACGATCGTGACCCGCCGGCCAGTCGTACGACGACCCGCCCGGCCCGCGGGGACAGCGAGATCCGTCGCACCATCGCCGCCGCGGCCCGGGTGCGCTGGCCCGGCCGCCGCCGCTCCCGCGCGTAACGGCGCACCCCGTCGAGACCGTGCTCGTTGAGCGCCTCGCCGAGCGCGATCGCGTCCACCATCGCCTCGCAGGCACCCCGGCCGAGGTTGGGCGACATCGCGTGCGCGGCGTCGCCGACCAGCACGTACCGGTCGCGCACCAGCGTGCGGGGGCGCCGTGACTCGAGGATGGTGGTGACCACCATCTGCTGGGGGTCCGCAGCCGCCAGGGTCTCCCGCACGAGGCTCGGCCAGCCGGCGTAGGCCTCGCGCGCCCAGGCCAGGGCGTCGGCCGGGCTCTCCTCGCCACGCCGGGCGGAGGCGTACCAGTTGGTGCCCATCCCGTGCGGCAGCCGGTTGGGGCCGGTGCCGAAGAGCATCCCGTCGCCCCAGAACTCGCGCATCTGGTCGAGCGGCATGTCCGGCGGCGTCGGCGCCACCCCGCGGATCGCCACGATGCCGGTGTCGCGCGGCTCGTCGCCCCACACCTGCCGTCGCACGACGCTGCGCGCACCGTCGGCGGCCACGACCAGGTCGGCGTCGAGCGAGGTCGCATCGGCGACGTGACGCCGCTCGCGCGTCACGGTGTCGGGGACCGCCCCGTCGAGGACCGAGAGCAGGGCCGGCCGGGTGATCGCCCACATGGTGGCCCCCTGCCGCGACATCGTGACCGGGCGGCGCCCGCTGTCGGCCGTGATGACCGCGGAGGTGAGGGCGTAGCCGTCCTCGCGCACCCGGTCGGCGAGTCCGATGCGCTCGAGCGCGTCCAGGGCGAACGGCCAGATGCCGAAGACCGTCGGGACCGTCGGGCGGTCGGGGTGCCGCTCGACGAGCGTCACGTCGTACGTCGTGGGGTCGAGTGTCGCTGCCAGCGTGAGGCCGGCGACGCCCCCGCCGAGAACGGTGATGGTGGGCATCCTCGGACGCTACTACTACATCTGTAGTTTCACAACAGATGTAGTCTCGCCGGGTGACCGCCCCCACCCGGCCCGAGCTCGTCGCCGACGCCGCCGTCACCGTCCTCGCCCGCGACGGTCTGCGCGGTCTCACCCACCGTGCGGTGGACGCCGAGGCCGGCCTGCCGGCCGGCAGCACCTCCAACTGCTTCCGCAGCCGCACCGCACTCCTGGAGGCCGTGGTCGTCCGGCTCGAGGAGCTGGACCGGGCCGCGATCACCGCCGGCCCGCCGCCGGACCTGACCTCGGCGCCGGCCCTCGCGGCGTACCTCACCGGCAACGTGCGGCTGATGACCTCGCGCCGGCACGTCCGCACCACCCGGGCCCGACTCGTGCTGCTGCTCGACGAGACGGCCGGACCCGCCATGGAGGCCGGTCACCACCGCTTCCTCGCGATGCTGGAGGCGATGCTCGCGGAGGGCGGCCACCCGGCCCCGGGACCCGCGGCGCGGGCCGTCAGCGACCTGCTCGACGGCGCGCTGATGCACGCCGCATCGGTCCGCTCCCGCACGATCGACGTCGAGGAGCTCGCCGGGGCCGTCGAGCGCCTGCTGGCCTGAGCCGCCGGACCAGGTGGTCGAGCCGCTTCCTCGCTCGGCGCTCCTGCTCGCTACGTCGCCTCGAAGTCGTAGGGCGGCAGCTCGCCCGGCTCGAGCATCCGCACCGGAGCGGGGGGGTCGTCCTCGCCCGCGCTGCGGATCGTGTCCTCGAGGTCGTCGAGCTCGGCCATCGCCTCGGCGATGTGCTTGCGCACGATCGCGCGCGGGTCGAGGTCGGTCAGCTCGAGGTCGGCGTACTCCGGGCCGAGCTCGGAGCGCAGCTCGTCACGCGCGTTGGTGGCGAACTTGCGCAGCTCCCGCATCAGCCGGCCGGCCTGCCGGGCCAGGTCGGGCAGCTTGTCGGGGCCGAAGACGAGCACCGCCAGGAACGCAATCACGACGAGCTCGCCGAAACCGATCCCGAACACCCGCCAGCCGCCCCTTCTCCGTCGTAGCCGTGCGGGTCAGAACTTACTGGTCGGGGTGAGCCCCAGCTGCATGCCGGCCAGTCCTCGGCCGCGTCCGCCCAGTCGCTCGGCCACCGCGGTCAGCGCGACGGCGGCGGGGGAGGTGGGGTCGGACTCGACGATCGGCTTGCCGGTGTCGCCACCCTCGCGCAGCGCGACGTCGATCGGGACCTCCCCGAGCAGGGGTACGTCGTACCCGAAGCGCTGGGACAGGGTCGCCGCCACCCGCTCGCCACCGCCGGTGCCGAAGATCTCGAGCCGGTGCTCCTTGCCATCGTCCGCGCAGTGGGGGCAGGGGAGGTAGCTCATGTTCTCGACGACGCCCACGACGCGCTGGTGCATCATCGAGGCCATCGTGCCGGCGCGCTCGGCGACCTCGGCCGCGGCCTCCTGCGGGGTGGTCACCACGACCACCTCGGCGCCGGGCAGGTGCTGGCCGAGCGAGATCGCGATGTCGCCGGTGCCCGGGGGCAGGTCGAGGAGGAGGACGTCGAGGTCGCCCCAGTAGACGTCGGCGAGCATCTGCACGAGCGCGCGGTCGAGCATCGGTCCGCGCCAGGCGACGACCTGGTCGCGGCGCGGCTTGAGCATGCCGATGGAGATCACCGAGACGCCCGAGGGCGTCGGGACCGGCATGATCAGGTCGTCGACCTGGGTCGGCCGGGCGTCCGCGACACCGAGCATCGCCGGGATCGAGTGACCGTAGATGTCGGCGTCGACGAGGCCGACCTTGCGACCGGCCCCGGCCAGGGCGATCGCGAGGTTGGCGGTCAGGGACGACTTGCCGACGCCGCCCTTGCCGGAGGCGATGGCGAAGACCTTGGTCAGCGAGCCGGGCTGGGCGAACGGGATCTCGCGCTGGGCCTGGCCGCCCCGCAGCGTCTCGTGCAGGCCCGAACGCTGCTCGGCGGTCATCACACCGAGCTGCACGTCGACGCCGGTCACGCCGGGGAGTGCGGCCACGGCCGCCGTCACGTCACGGTTGATGGTGTCCTTGAGCGGGCAGCCCGCCACGGTCAGCAGCGCCCGTACGGTGACCACCGACCCGCCGTCGCCGGCCGCGATGTCCACGCCCTCGACCATCCCCAGCTCGGTGATGGGTCGTTTGATCTCGGGGTCGTTGACCTTGCTGAGCGCGGTCATGACCTGCTCGACGGACGGGGACTGCGTGGTAGTCACAACCCCTGAGTCTAGGGAGTCCCCGAAGCCGGCTCGTCGGCGCCGTCCTCGTGAGACTGCGCACGCTCCTCGGCCCGCTCGTCGATGTCGGCGAGCAGGTTGCGCAGCTCGGAGCGCAGGAAGTCGCGGGTGGCGACCTCGCCGACCGCCATCCGCAGCGACGCGACCTCCCGGGCGAGGAACTCCATGTCGGCGTGCGCCCGCGCGTCGGCCTGCCGGTCCTGCTCGGCGACCACCCGGTCGCGCGCCTCCTGACGGTTCTGCGCGAGCAGGATCAGGGGTGCGGCGTACGACGCCTGCAGGCTCAGCATCAGGGTCAGGAAGATGAACGGGTAGTCGTCGAAGCGCAGGTCGCGGGGCGCGAACAGGTTCCAGCACACCCAGCCGACGACGAACAGCGTCATGTAGATGAGGAAGGTCGCCGTGCCCATGAACCGGGCGAACTGCTCGGCGAAGACGCCGAAGGTGTCGGCGTTGTAGGACGGGCGCCGGACCAGCTGGCGCCGCTCCTCGCGCGGCGTGTCGAGCCGCTCCACGGTGCGGCGGGTCTCGCTCATCGGGGTCCCCGCGGAGTTGTGCGCCGGAGGAGCGAAGCGGGGGAGGCGTGGAACGTCGTGGGGTGATTCATCGGGGCCCCGCCCCCCGCTCGCGGGCGCGCTCGCGCCAGTTGGCCGGGAGCATGTGGTCGAGCAGGTCGTCGACCGTGACCGCACCGATCAGGCGGCGGTCCTCGTCGACGACGGGTGCCGCGACCAGGTTGTAGGTCGCCAGGTGGGCAGCCACCTCGTCGATGGTCGCCTCGGGCCGCAGCCACTCCATCGAGTCGTCGAGCGCGCCGGCGACCAGGGTCGAGGGCGGCTCGCGGAGCAGCCGCTGGATGTGGGCGACGCCCAGCAGCTTGCCGGTCGGCGTCTCCAGCGGGGGCCGGCAGACGTAGACCAGCGCGGCCAGCGCCGGCGTGAGGTCGGGGTTGCGGACGTGGGCGAGCGCGTCGGCGATGGTCGCGTCCGGGCCCAGGATCACCGGCTCGGAGGTCATCATCGCGCCGGCGGTGTTCTCGACGTACGACATCAGGCGCCGCACGTCCTCGGCCTCCTCGGGCTCCATCAGCTCGAGCAGGACCTCGGCGGTCTCCGGCGGCAGGTCGCGGATCAGGTCGGCCGCGTCGTCGGGTGACATCTCCTCCAGGACGTCGGCCGCACGCTCGGAGTCGAGGCCCTTGAGGATCTCGACCTGGTCGTCCTCGGGCAGCTCCTCGAGGACGTCGGCGAGCCGCTCGTCGTCGAGGGCCAGCGCGACGGCCGTACGACGCTCCGGGGGCAGGTCGTGCAGGATGCTCGCCGCGTCGGCGGGTCGCATCTCGTTGAGGGCGGCGACCAGGTGGGTGGCGCCCTGGCGGTCGTCGGTGCGGGTCAGGCCCACGACGTCGCGCCACTCGACCACGTGGGACTGCCCGCGGCGGCGGAAGCCCTTCGACGGCTCGCGCACGGCGACCCGCGAGAGCACCCAGTCGCGGGTGCGGGCGGGCTCCATCGCGACGTCGTACACCGTGCCGGTGACGCCGCTGTCCTTGATCGTGACGGTCCGGTCGAGCATCTGGCCGATGACGAGGGTCTCGGTCGAGCGCTGCTCGAAGCGGCGCATGTTGAGGAGGCCGGTCGTGTAGACGTGGCCGCTGTCGATGTTGGTGACCCGGGTCATCGGCACGAAGATCCGGCGCCGGCCGAACACCTCGGCGACCATCCCCAGCACGCGCGGCTGGGTCCCCTCGGAGCGCAGCGTCACGACCAGGTCGCGGACCTTCCCGACCTGGTCGCCCTGGGGGTCGAAGATCGGGAGCCCGACCAGCCTGGCCGCGAACACGCGGGTAGGGGTGGTGCTCACGAAGCGCAACGCTACCGGTCGCGGCTGCTACTTCATGAACGTCTGCGGGCAGGTCGCCCCGGCACATTCCCTCGTCTGCTCCCACAGGTCGCGCAGCTGCTTGCGCACCGCCTTGTAGCGGGGGTCGCCGTAGAGGTTGTAGAGCTGGTACTGGTCGTTCTTCGTGTAGTAGAGCTCGCCGCGGCCCTTGCGCCCGCGGACGTAGGTCCACGGACCCACGATCACCCCGGTGTAGAAGGGATCGAGGCCACCCTTGACCGGCCAGCCCGAGATCGGGATCACCCGGCGGGTCGCGTCGCTGTCGAGCCACGGCATCACGTCAACGCCGTCGGCGTCGCGGTCGAGCGTCGCGCCGGCCAGCGCGGCGAAGGTGGGTGCCCAGTCGGCGTTGGTGACCGGCGCCTGGGTCGTCGTACCGGCGGGCAGGCCCGGGCCGCGGATGAACATCGGGATGTTGATCGCGTCGCGGAAGTACCAGAGCTTGCCGTTGAGGTTGTGCTCGCCGACGTAGAAGCCGTTGTCGGAGGTCACCACGACGTAGGTGTTGTCGAGCTGCCCGGTCCTCCTCAGGGTGTCGACGGTGCGGGCGATCGCGCGGTCGACGGCCTGCAGGGCCTCGACCCGCTGCTGGCGCTCCTCGCGCAGCCCGGCGCGGCGCTTCTCGGACCACTTCTGCCGCGCGTTGCGGATCAGTGCCTTGTCGCTCGGGTCCTTCTCGAACATCTCGGGCGTGGTGTCGAGGTCGAGGTCCTTGAACGTGTCGCGGTCGCGCTTGTCCGGGACCGTCGTCGAGATGCCGTCCGGGTCGTCGCTCTCGTGCGGACTGCCGTGGTGCGGGGCGACGTAGTTGACCCACAGGTACCAGGGCTTGTCCCCGTCGGCCCCGTCGGCCCCGTTGGCGTGGTCGGCGATCAGCTGGTTCGACTGGTCGCTGAGCAGCGTCGTCGAGTAGGTGTCGTAGTCCTTGATCCTGCCGTCGACGAGCAGCTGCGGGTGCTCGAAGTTGTACGTCGCGAAGTCGACGGTCGGACGCCACACGGTCCAGCCCGGCGGCTGGTGGTGCACCTCGTTCTTCGTGTACCCGTTGAGGTACTTGCCGACCATCATCGTGTCGTAGCCGGCCTTCTGCAGGCTGACCGGCATCGTGTCCTCGTCGTCGAAGGACTTGTAGCCGCCGCCCTCGCCGCTGATCGTGACCGCGCCGTGGTTGCGGGCGTACTGGCCGGTGAGCAGTGACGCTCGGGCCGGCACGCAGATCGGCGTCGGGGCCAGGCCCTGGTCGATCGTCACGCCCTCGTCGGCGATCACCTCCTGCAGGTGCGGCATGAACTGCATGTCCTTCATCGCCGCGTCGTCCATCGTGATCATCAGCAGGTTCGGCTTCTCGGGCGAGGCGACCGGAGCCGGCGTCGCGTCCGGGCCGAGCACGGTGTCCTTCGCGGTCGGCGCCGCGACCGAGGGCTGCTCGCCGGGTCGCTCGTACTTGACGATCGGCCCGACCCCGCCGTTGCCGTCGCCACCTCCGCCGGAGCAGGCGGCGAGCACGCTCGCGCTGAGGACGGCGGCAGTGGCCAGGCGCAGGCGGCCGGGGCGAGTCACGCGTGGTTCTCCTTCTCGACGGGGCTGTCGGGGCTGTCGGGGCTGTGGGGGCTGTCGGGGCGGTCGGTCGCGGCGTCCGCAGCACAGCGGAAGCCGAGGTTCGAGGCCGTGGAGTCCGGCGGAGCCGCTGAGCGGGCGGCGACCCGGTACCGGTTGCAGTACGAGTCGTGGCACAGGAACGAGCCCCCGCGCATCACGCGGACCGTACCACTCGCGGGGCCGCGCGGATCGCGTCGCTCACGGGCGTCGTAGGCCTTCGGGTCGAACCAGTCCGCGCACCACTCCCACACGTTGCCGACCATCTGGTGCAGGCCGTAGCCGTTGGGCCGGTACGCGGTCACCGGTGCGGTCGTCGTCCAGCCGTCGTCGGCGGTGTTGGTGGCCGGGAAGGCGCCCTGGAAGATGTTGACCTGCCACTCCCCGTCGGTGCCGGCCATCAGCTCGTCGCCCCAGGGGTAGCGCCTCCCCTCGAGCCCGCCGCGAGCGGCGTACTCCCACTCCGCCTCGGTGGGCAGCCGACGACCGGCCCAGCGGGCGAACGCGAGCGCGTCGTCGTGGGAGACGTGGACGACGGGGTGGTCGGCGCGGTCCTCGATGCCGGAGCGCGGGCCCTCGGGGTGGCGCCAGTCGGCGCCGCGGACCCCGACCCACCACGGCGTGGCGGGGGAGTGGCCGAGCACGTCGGCGACCGTGGCCGCCACGTCAGTGTGGAACACCGCGGAGTAGCCCTCGACCTCGGCCAGGGTCCGGTGCCCGGTCGCGTCGACGAACGCCGCGAACGCCGCGTTGGTCACCGAGGTGGTGCCGATCCGGTACGCCGACAGCTCGACCTCGTGGACCGGCCCCTCGCCGTCGCCGGCGTACCCGTCGCCGAAGTGGTCGCCGAGCACCGCTCGACCGGCCGGGATCGTGGCCAGCTCGGTGGGGTCGACGCCCCGCTCGGTGCCGTCGGTGCTGCCGGTGCGGGCCGGGGTGCCGAGCGTCGGGTCCGCCGCGGCCGGGGGGCCTGCGGGGACGCAACAGGGACGCGGGTCCGGCGGCGGGGTGGACATCGCCGTCCAGTGTGCCCCAGAGGCCGAAGAAGCCCGGCGCCGGCGACCTGTCGTCTACGATTCTGGACGTGGAGGAGCAGGGGAATCGTGGTGCCCGCGAGGGCAAGCGGCTCGGCCCTGCCGTCTCCTCGGTCGACATGGTCGTCACGCTCGTGGCGGTCGTGGTGGTCCTCGCCGGGCTGAGCGTCTCGCTGATCTTCCCGCCCGATGCCCCCGACACCCCGGTCGCCCACGAGGGCCGCCGGACGGGCACGGCGTCCGCGGCCCCGGCTGCCGACCTGCCGCCGGCGCCGAGCGCCACCGACACCGGCGGCGTGCTGGTGCCCCCGCTGGCGATGGAGGCCGAGCGCCAGTCGGCGCAGCTCGTGTGCCAGGCCCAGATCGGCACCACCCAGTTCACCGCGCTGTCCTACAACATCAAGTCGGCCCGGGCCGGCAGCCTCGACCGCCTGCTCGGCGTGATGCAGCAGTCGAAGGCGACCGTCATCCTGCTGCAGGAGGTCGACTACAAGCGCCGCAGCACCGGCAGCGTCGACCAGGCCGGCTGGTTCGCCGAGCGCCTCGGCGGCTGGGGCTCCGCGTTCGGTCGCAACGTCACCTTCGGCGACGGCCTCTACGGCACCGCGGTGGTCTCGAAGTACCCGATCGTCTCCTCCGAGAACACCCCGCTGCCCAACATCGGTCGCGCCCAGCCGCGCGGTCTGCTGCACGTGGTGATCAACGTCGAGGGCGTCGAGGTCAGCATCTACAGCACCCACCTCGACAACACCTCCGCCAACATCCGCACCGCGCAGGCGAGCCGGATCTCCAGCATCCTGGCCGCCGACCCGCGCCCGAAGATCCTCGGCGGCGACATGAACACCTGGCCCAACTCGGGCCCGGAGCGGATCCTCAGCTCGCGGCTCTCCGACAGCTTCGTCGTCGCGGGCAGCGGCGGCGGGGCCACGCACCCCGCGGGCCACCCGCGGACCCGGATCGACTACCTGCTCTACGGCGGCCCGGACCTCACTGCCACCAGCTCGGTCGTGATGCCGGCCGGAGGCTCCGACCACCTCCCGGTCCGCGCCGACTTCACCCTCGGTGGGATCAAGACGGAGAAGTGCAGCGGCGACGCGAAGGCCAAGCCGCGCGACCCGGCCACCCCGTCCGGCACGGTCGACTGAGCTTGGCCTGACTGTCCGCGCGGAGGCGGGTTTCAGCCTCTGCAGGCGGGTATAGTGCCCGCGTCAAGGGTCGAGATTCGCCTGCCTTCTGTGGGGGAAGCCGCGTCGGAACCCGGTCGATTCTCGGGTGGAGACGGTAGGAGACAGGTACGTGTCGAATGTGTGGGGGAACTCGTCGGCGGCAGCTCGGACGCGGGGAGTGGCAGCGCTCGCGGCGCTCCTCCTCGCGATGGGCCTGCTGGTCGCCGGTCCGGCCGGGCTGAACCGGGCGGACGCCGCGCCGGCCGCCGCCCCGACCGAGGTCGTGGCGAAGAAGCCGAACCCGGCGTACGTCGTCACGCCCGGCATCACCTTCAACCACCCCTTCAAGCCGGCGAAGAGGGGCGCGATCCAGCGCAAGATCATCAAGACGCTGAAGAACGTCGAGGGCGGCCAGACGGTCCGCGTGATGACGTGGAACTTCGACTCGCCGCTGCTCGCCAGCAAGATGATCGCCGCCCACAAGCGGGGCGTGTCGGTGCAGATCATCATGGCGCGCGGCCTCGCCGTGTCCCAGGGCTCGCACCGCTCCTACGGCGTGCTGACCCGCGCGCTCAAGAAGGGCAACGCCGACCGGCCCAAGGAGCTGCGCAGCTGGATCCGCACCTGCTCGGCGACCTGCCGCGGCAAGGGCGGGGCGATGCACAACAAGATGATGCTCGTCAGCAAGTCGGGTGCCACCAACTGGATCGTGATGCAGGGCTCCGGCAACTTCACCGGCGCCGCCGCCGTCCAGCAGTTCAACGACTGGACCACCGTCACCGAGAACCAGGCGCTCTACGACGGCTGGATGACGATGTGGAACCAGGCCAAGAAGGACAAGAAGTTCCCGTCGCTGCAGTTCACCGTCCCCAGCACCACCGTTCCCGGCGGCACCATCACCACCCAGTTCGCCCCGCACCGCGACCAGGTCGACCCGCCGCTGCGGGTCCTCAACAAGGTCCAGTGCAACGGCGCGGCCAACACCGCCAACGGTCACACCAAGGTCCGTGTGGCCAACGCGGTGTGGGGTGACGAGCGGGGCGCGGCGATCGCGCGCAAGGTCCGCGAGCTGCACTTCCAGGGCTGCGACGTCCGCGTGGTCTTCATGATGATGTCGGGCAAGATCCGCAGCATCCTGGCGCCCGTCCCGGCGAAGCAGATGGTCTACATCACCGGTGCGACGGCCAACAAGTTCAAGGACCGCTACGTCCACCTCAAGGGCCTGTCGGTCCAGGGCAACCTCGACGGCGACCCCAACGGCAGCGCGGTGCTCTCCAGCAGCGAGAACTGGACCCAGCTCGGCTGGTTCTCCGACGAGCACGACATGATCTTCTGGGGCGACGCCGCGATGGCCTCCAAGTACGCCGACTGGGTCGACATGATCTACAACACGGCTCCGCGGACGCTGGCCAACTACGTCAACTCCGCCGATCCCGACCCGCAGGTCCGGATCAAGCCGGGCACGGAGTACCTCAGCCCGAAGGACTACCCGTTCCACGAGCTCGAGGCCGAGCTCGACTGACGAAGCAGATCCCGGGCCCGGGTCGCTGCCGAGAGGCGGCGGCCCGGGCTTCGGGCGTCACGACCACGTAGACATCCAGCAAGACATCGAGCAGGACATCGAGAGGGCGACATGGCTCAGCGGGTGGTGCTGCACGTCGGCACCATGAAGTCCGGAACCAGCTTCCTGCAGAACGTGCTCGGGGAGAACAAGGCGGCGCTGGCCGAGCGCGGCGTGCTGTTCCCCGGCCGGCGCTGGCGCCGCCAGGTCCGCGCCGTCAAGGAGCTGATCGCGCACGGTGGGCCCGGGCAGCCGCCGATGCCGGCCGACGGCCCGTGGCAGCAGATGGTCGACGAGATCCGGGCCTGGCCCGGCACCGCGGTCGTCTCGATGGAGTACCTCGCGCCGCGAGACGAGAAGCAGATCCAGCGCATCCGCAAGACCTTCCCCGAGAGCCGGGTGGAGGCGGTGCTGACGTGTCGTGACCTGGCGCGCAACGTGCCCGCCATGTGGCTCGAGTCGGTGCAGAACGGCGGCGTGACCGGGTGGCAGGACTACGTCGCCGCCCTCGACGCGCGCAAGGACCTGACCGGCTCCGCCACGCGGTTCTGGCGCCACCAGGACGTGCCGGCCATCGCGGCACGCTGGGCCAAGGGCCTCGACAAGGGCGCCCTGAGCCTCGTGACCGTGCCCCCGGCGGGCGCGCCCGGCGACCTGCTGTGGCGCCGGTTCGCCGAGGTCCTCGGCACCGACCCCGGGGGGATCGCGCTCGACGTGCGCAGCAACCCCAGCATCGACCTGCCCAGCGCACTGCTGCTGCTCGAGCTCAACCGGCGCTTCCGGCCCTCGGGCAAGGGCGAGCTGCCGCCGTTCTACGACCGGCTGGTCAAGCACCAGCTGTCCAAGCGTGGCCTGTCGCTGCGCGAGGGCGGCGGCCAGCGCCTCGGGTACGACGACCCGTGGGTTCGCGCGAAGGGCGAGGACCAGGTCGCCCGGCTGCGCAAGGGCAAGCACCGCGTCGTCGGCGACCTCGACGAGCTCCGACCGCTCCCCGTCCCCGGGGTGCAGCCGGCCGACATCCCCGCCGAGGAGGTGCTGGCCGCGGCGCTCGACGCCCTCCAGGTCGCCCTCACCAAGTGGAGCACGGCGGGACGAGGACAGGGGGAGCAGGAGTGAAGTGGCGCGGACGGCGCGAGACGGGTGCGGCGCCGGGCCCCGGCCCGGCCACCACCGACCGGCCCTCGGGCGACGGCCTGCCGCGGGTCGCGGTGATCACCATGTCCCGTGACAGCGGGCCGGTGCTGCGCCGGTGGGTCGAGCACTACCAGCGCCAGCTGGGCCCCGACGACGTCTTCGTCGTCGACGACCACAGCGCCGACGGCTCGACCGACGACCTGCCGTGCACGGTGCTGCGCCTGCCGTACCTCGACAAGTACTCCTTCGAGCCGTCGCGGATGGGCATCCTGAGCGGGCTCGCGAAGTCCCTGCTGTTCGCCTACGACGCGGTGCTGCTCGCCGATGCCGACGAGTTCGTCGTCGCGGACCCGGCGGTGCACGCCTCGCTGCGGCACTTCGCCGCCGCCCGGCGGGGCACCGACGTCGCGGGCGTCCTCGGCTACAACGTGATCCACCGGATCGGGGTGGAGCAGGCGCTCGACTTCGACGCGCCCTCGCTGCTGCGCCAGCGCGAGTTCGCCCGGTTCACCCCACTGATGTGCAAGCCGGCGCTCAAGTGGGTCGACGCCGACTGGGCGCACGCCTCCCACGGCATCCGGCACCCGTTCGCGCCGGACCCCGAGCTGTTCATGTTCCACTTCAAGTTCGCCGACCTCGGCCAGCTGGAGCTGCTCGCCGAGCACCGCCACCAGGCCGCGGTGGTCGAGGGCCGCGCGGTGAAGTCGAGCTGGAGCCGGCCGACCGACGAGATCGTCGAGGCGCTGCGCACCGCGGCCGCCCAGGTCGAGCAGGCCGTCGCCGCCGACGAGATCGGCAAGTTCCGGCCGGGCCCGAAGCGGCTCGAGACGATCGTGCAGAACGAGGGCGACCTGTGGCGGGCGACGGGCGCGGGTCAGCACCTCGCGCTGGTGAAGCCGCCGTACGTCCGGATCCCCGATCGCCTGCGCGACCTCGTCTGACAGGCTGGTCCCCATGACCAACGAGCCGGGCGTCGCCGTCACGACCGTCGACACCACGGGCCTGGTGCTCGCCGGTGTGGCGGAGGACCGCGCCCTCGACGTGCTCTTCGACGACCGCAGGATCTGGTCGTTCTGGTCCGTGCGCGACACCGAGGAGGCGCCCTCGGGCGTGCCCGGGGAGCGACGGGTCGCCTGGCCCGAGCGGATGGTGCGCTTCCTCGACGGGCCCACCCGGCTGCGCGTGCGCGACCACGTCGCCGGCACCGTCGTGCACGACGAGGAGCTGAGGTTCGGGACGGGCGAGGAGCGGATCGCCTTCGTCAACAAGTCGGGACTGCCGATCGCACTCGACAAGTCCGGCCGGTTCCACCCCGAGTTCTCGGTGCGCACCGGAGACCAGCTCGAGCCGCTCCTCGACGCGATGCACCGGGTCATCGCGATCCTCGAGGAGGAGGGCATCGCCGCGTTCCCGGCGTACGGCACGCTGCTGGGCGCCGTGCGCGAGCAGGACTTCCTCGGCCACGACTCCGACGCCGACCTCGGCTACGTCTCGCGGCACACCTCGCCCGTCGACGTCGTGCGCGAGTCGTTCCGTCTCCAGCGCGCGCTGGTCGCGCACGGCATGGAGACCTTCCGCTACAGCGGCGGCGCGTTCCGCATCGACGTCGAGGAGAGCGACGGGTCGGTGCGCGGGCTCGACCTGTTCGGTGGCTTCTTCGCCGGCGACGGCAGGCTCTACCTGATGGGCGAGGTGGGCGTGGAGTTCCGCGAGGAGTGGATCCTCCCGCTCTCGACGGTGACCCTCGCCGGCCACGAGTTCCCGGCCCCTGCCGTGCCCGAGCGGCTGCTCGAGGCGATGTACGGCCCGCACTGGAAGGTCCCGGACCCCGCGTTCAAGTTCGAGACGTCGAGCGAGGTCAAGACCCGCCTCGACAACTGGTTCCGCGGACTCTCGCCGTACCGCCGCGACTGGCAGACCAACCAGGGCCATCGCAAGGGCGACGTCAACGCCCCGGCCTCGGAGCTCGCCCTCCGGCTCGCCGCCGACACCGCCCCCGGCACCCACGTCCTCGACGTCGGCGCGGGGCGGGGGAGCGACGCGCTGCACCTGGCCCGTGCGGGCTTCCGCACGACGGCCTACGACTACGTGCCGCTGACGCTGCGCAAGGCGGGGCGGGTCGCCGGGCGCGAGGGCGCCTCGCTCGACGTGCGGATGATCAGCCTGACCCAGCTGCGCTCGGTCCTCGGCGAGGGCGCCCGCGTGGCCCGCGAGGACGGGCCCCGGGCGATGCTCGCGCGCCATGTCCTCGACGCGACGACCGAGCGCGGCCGGGAGGGCCTGCTCCGCTTCGCCGCGATGACGCTGCGCGGCGGCGGTCGGCTGCACGCCGAGTTCGCGACGGGGGAGGGCGAGGCCGGCGAGGGTTTGTATCCTGTGTCCCTCGACGGGGTCCTCGCCCCGATCGGACAGCTCGGGGGCTCGGTCGTGTCCACCGACGTCGAGCCCGGCGCTCCGGGTCGGGCGGGGCGCGCTGTCGTCGTGGCGGAATGGTGAGTAGCCGATGCGTGAAGAAGAGAAGATGACCCAGAATCGCTGGAACCTGTTCGCCACCGTCCGCGCCCAGCGGTTGCGGATCGAGAAGCTCGAGACCGAGGTCGCCGAGCTGCAGCGCCACTACGTGCGGATGGCCGAGCTGGTCGACGTCGTCCAGGAGCTGCTGATCCCGCTCGCCCAGCGCGACGAGGCCCGGATCGCCGAGGCGATCGAGGCGTTCGACAAGAGCCTCTGAGTCCGGGGCCAGCGCCATGGCACGACGCGTCTTCGTCCACATCGGGCTGCCCAAGACGGCCACGACCTATCTCCAGACCATCGTCTGGGGCTCGCGCGAGCAGCTGCTCGCCGACGGCGTGCTGCTGCCCGGCCTGGGCCGCTTCGACCACCTGTGGACCAGCCGGATCGTGCGTGAGGACCCGCGGCTGCCCAAGGCGTCCGAGGAGCACCGCAGCGCCTGGGAGCGGCTGCGGGCCGAGATCGCGTCCCACGACGGCGACGCGCTGATCACCCACGAGTTCTTCGCCGCCGCCAGTGCCGAGCAGGCCGCGCGGATGGCCGAGCAGCTCGCCCCGGCCGAGGTGCACGTCGTGATCACCGCGCGCGACCTGCTCGGGCTGTTCACCGCGAGCTGGCAGGAGAGCCTCAAGAACCGCGGCACGGCGTCCATGGCCGACTACTCGCGCGAGGTGTCCGAGGACCCGCGCGACGTGTGGAACTGGCGCACGCTCGACCTGCACCTGGTGCTCCAGCGCTGGTCGGAGGCGGTCGCCCACGAGCGGATCCACGTGCTGCCGCTCGACACCAGCGCCCCCCGCGACGAGATCTGGCACCGCTTCGCCGGCCTGCTCGGCCTGCGCGCCGACGCCTACGACCTGAGCCAGTCGTTCCCCAACGAGTCGATGGGCGTGGTCGAGGCCGAGGTGCTGCGCCGGGTCAACGAGCACCTCGTGGCCCGCAAGTCCCTCGGCGCGGCCCGCGATCGCGGCATGTTCATCCGCACCTTCCTCGCCGACGAGCGGCTGGTGCCGCGCAAGGGCGAGAAGTTCTGGCCCCAGGCCGATCGGATCGAGGAGTGCCGCGCCCGCAACGACGCGGCCCTGGCCTACCTGCGCGAGCACCCGGTGGACGTCGTGGGGGACCTGGCTCGCCTCGAGATCCCGGCCGAGCTGCCGCCGCGTCGTACGCCGGACTCGGTGACCGACGCCGAGGTCGCAGCGGCCGCCACCGACCTGGTCGCGACCATGCTCGCCGACGTGCGCGAGCTGCGGGTCGGCGCGAGCCCTGAGCCGCCCACCGGCAAGCGTGGCCTGCTCGGCGCGCTGCGCCGTCGCTGACCCTCCCGCTCGCGCGCGATCGCTCAGGTCGGCCGGGTGTGCGCCGAAAGGCGCAGAAATCGCGTCCATTCCCGCATTCGGGGACCGGTGCATTCCGAGTCGAATTACACCGTTGTGATTTATCGAATTACATCCTTGTAGTTATTCACGCCGTATTGCCATGGTGAAGTTGTTACTGGTGTGATTCCTGAGGAAATTGTTCGCTCGGTGCATTCCGGCACCGTGAATCGGGAGGTCCCATGCGCACGCTGAGCTCGCTTCGATGGCTTCGTGCCCTACCGGCGACGGTCACGGCGCTCGCGGTCCTCGCCACGCTCCTCGTCCTCGCGATCGCCGGCACCGGCGGTGGCCGCAGTGGCCTCGAGAAGACCGCCGCGGAGGCCGACCCGGCGACCGGAGGGGTGCGCCTGGTCCAGGCCAACATCAAGTCCGGCATGTCGCTGGAGCGCACCGCGGCCGACCTCGGCCAGGTCTTCGCACAGCTGCCGGACTTCATCACGTTCAACGAGGTGTCCAGCCGCCCCGACACCCTGCTCGCACCTGCGGGGTACGCCATCCAGCGCACGCCCGGCACCTACACCGGTGCGACCGCCGTCGTGTGGGACACGGCGCGCTGGACCAAGATCGCAGCCGGGACCTACAACATCAGCGAGGTCTGGGGGAAGTCGAGGAAGCAGAAGGTGCACTGGGGCGTGCGCTACGCGAACTGGGTGACGCTGCGCAACGCCGAGGGCCGCACCCTGTCGGTCGTCGCCGTTCACTTCGCGCCGGTCACCAAGTACACGCCGGGCATCTCGCTGCCGTCGTACCAGCGGCTGGCTGGGCTCGCGCAGACGCTCTCGGCCAGTGGCCCCGTGCTCATGGCCGGTGACGTCAACGTGAACTTCCGCAGCGGCGCCTACCCGCGCAACGAGATCGCGGCGATGGGCCTGGTCAACGTCTTCGACCTGTTCGGCGTCGCGCCGCCGACCCACGACAGCGGCGCGGTCATCGACCACGCGTACCTCTACCAGGGCGACCCGCTGCTGCCGGTGACCAACCTGACCACCAGCGAGCTCTTCTCCGACCACAAGATGCTCACCGTCGACCTCGGCAACGTCGGTCCGCGCGCCGGCGCCTTCGCGCCGGGCTGGATGTCGAACAAGGACGACGCCAAGGCGACCCTGCGCCTGGTCCGCAGTGCGATCAACCAGGCCCCGCCGGGCTCCGCGCTGCACCTCGCGACCAAGCAGCTCAGCGGCAAGGGCATCTACCGCGCCATCGTCAACGCCCGGGCCCGCGGTGTCGAGATCCAGGTCATCACCGGCAACAGCAGGGCCACCGACCTCGACCGCAAGCTGGCCAAGCTGCTGGGCACCAAGAAGAAGCACAAGTCGTGGGCCAAGCGGAAGACCGCCTGGAGCCAGTACGGCATGCCGAAGGCGCTGGTGCTCGCCAGCACCTCGGGCGGCACCCGCGCGGTGCGGATCGACTTCAACCGGGCCTGGGTGACCAAGCTGCAGAAGCGATCCGGCTCGGCGGCCCAGATCCGCTCGGACCAGTTCGGCTACGACGAGATGTTCATCCGCTTCTTCGCGGCCGTGGGTCGCACCATCTGAGCCACGGGCTCAGGCAGGGGAGGGATCCCAGTCGACGGGGTCGTGGGGCGTGAGGCCGCCCTACGGCCCCGTCACCGTCTTCGCGGCGGCCACGCCCCGCTTGACCGCGGCCGAGGCCACCTGCGAGGCGAGCTGGCCGGCGACCTTGAGCTGGTCGCCGACCTGCTGGGTCGCCGCGAGCGGCGCGAGCAGCTTGTCGGCGCGGGTGAGCAGCCCGTCGGCGCGCTCGACGACACGGTCGAGGTCGGCCACAGCGGCCGTGAAGGCCGCGACGGAGGCGCTGAACTCGCGCAGCGCGGCGGTGAGGTCGGCGTCGGGCTGGGTGGCCGGGGCGTCGTACTCGCTCATGGCGACAAGGCTAGATGCACGCTGCGGAGCGGGATTCCGTCGCTGCGGTGACATGTCTCACGTCGGGGTCTCGCACCCCGTTCGGGGGGTCCGGGCATGGCTACCCGCGGGTACAGTGCGGTCCGGCACCACCACTGAAAGGGAACGTGATGACCCGGCTTTGTCAGACCGAAGGCCTCACCGAGGACCAGTCCGAGATCCTGAAGGCCGTGCGTGTCTTCGTGGACGAGCAGATCATCCCCGTGGCCCAGGAGCTCGAGCACTCCGACACCTACCCGCAGGAGATCGTCGACGGTCTCAAGGAGCTGGGCGTCTTCGGCCTGACCATCCCCGAGGAGTTCGGCGGCCTGGGCGAGTCCCTGCTGACCTACGCCCTGGTGGTCGAGGAGATCGCCCGCGGCTGGATGAGCGTGTCGGGTGTCATCAACACCCACTTCATCGTGGCCTACCTGCTCATGCAGCACGGCACCGAGGAGCAGAAGGCCAAGTACCTGCCCCGGATGGCGACCGGCGAGGTCCGCGGCGCGTTCTCGATGTCCGAGCCGGGCCTGGGCTCCGACGTCTCGGCCGTCTCGACCAAGGCCACCAAGCAGGCCGACGGCTCGTACTCGATCACCGGCCAGAAGATGTGGCTGACCAACGGCGCCAGCTCCACGCTGGTCGCGCTGCTCGTCAAGACCGACGAGGGCGCCGACAGCGTCTACAAGAACATGACCACCTTCCTCGTCGAGAAGGAGGCCGGGTTCGGGGAGACCGCCCAGGGCGTCACCGTTCCCGGCAAGATCGACAAGATGGGCTACAAGGGCGTCGAGACGACCGAGCTCATCCTCGAGGGCCACCAGATCGCCGCCGACCAGATCCTGGGCGGGGAGCCGGGCAAGGGCTTCTTCCAGATGATGGACGGCGTCGAGGTCGGCCGCGTCAACGTCGCCGCCCGCGCGTGCGGCCTGGCCTGGCGCGGCTTCGAGCTCGGTGTCGCCTACGCCCAGCAGCGCAAGACCTTCGGCAAGGTCATCGCCGAGCACCAGGCGGTGCTGTTCCGGATCGCGGAGATGGCGACCAAGGTCGAGGTGGCCCACAACATGATGGTGCGTGCCGCGCGCCTCAAGGACACCGGCAAGCGGATGGACGTCGAGGCCGGCATGGCCAAGATGGTCGCCTCGGAGTACGCCAACGAGGTCGTCGAGGACTCCTTCCGGATCCACGGCGGCTACGGCTACTCCAAGGAGTACGAGATCGAGCGCCTGATGCGCGAGGTCAAGTTCATGCTCATCGGCGAGGGCACCTCCGACATCCAGAAGATGATCATCGGCCGCCAGCTCCTCAAGGAGTACAAGCTCAAGTGAGCACCGCTGCGCAGTCCAAGACCAACCCGGGCAACTTCTTCGAGGACTTCACGCTCGGGCAGGTCATCCGGCACGCGACGCCGCGCACGGTGACCGAGGGCGACCGGGCGGTGTACGGCTCGATCTACCCGACCCGGTTCGCCGTGCCGTCGTCGGCGGTCTTCGCCGCGTCGGTCGGCCTCGACCCGCACCCGGTCGAGGACCTGATCGCGTTCCACATCGCGTTCGGCAAGACCGTCCCGGACATCTCGCTCAACGCGGTCGCCAACCTCGGGTACGCCGAGTGCCGGTTCCACCGCCCGGTGCTGCCCGGCGACACGCTCAGCACCACCTCCGAGGTGATCGGGCTCAAGCAGAACTCCAACGGCAAGAGCGGCGTGGTCTACGTCCGCTCCACCGCCGTCAACCAGCGCGAGGAGGTCGCGCTGGAGTGGGCCCGCTGGGTGATGGTCCACAAGCGTGACCTCGATGCCCCCGCGCCGGAGGCCGTCGTGCCCGAGCTGGCGTCGGTGGTGGCGCCGGGTGACCTGGTCCTGCCCGACGGGCTCGACTTCAGCGAGTACGACTTCGGTGCGGCCGGCGAGTCGCACCGCTTCGACGACTACGTCGTCGGGGAGAAGATCGACCACGTCGACGGCGTCACGCTCACCGAGTCCGAGCACCAGCAGGCCACCCGGCTGTGGCAGAACACCGCCAAGGTGCACTTCAACACCGAGGCGCGGCCCGACGGCCGCAACCTGGTGTACGGCGGCCACATCATCTCGATGGCCCGGGCCCTGTCCTTCAACGGCCTCGCCAACGCGCAGCTGATCGCGGCGATCAACGCGGGCGCGCACACCGCGCCGGCGTTCGCCGGCGACACCGTCTACGCCTGGTCGGAGGTCCTCGACAAGGCCGAGACCTCGGCGCCCGGTGTGGGCGCGCTGCGGCTGCGGCTGGTGGCGACCAAGGGCCGCGACGAGTCGATGACGCTGCGCGGTGAGGACGGCAAGTACGCCCCCGGCGTGCTGCTCGACCTCGACTACTGGGCCCTCGTCCCGCGCTGATCCCTGCTGTCCCTCGCGATCAACCCTCCGGGGTGACCTGCACGTCCTTGATCGTGTAGGTCACCTCGTCGTCGACACCCTGGGCGATCCGGTCGATCATGACCGAGCCCGGGTGGTCCTGACCGTCGGGCCAGTCGATCTTCGCCTTGGCGATCCCGGGGGCGTGGGCCTGGGCGAGGATGTCGTCGATGCTCAGCCAGGCGAAGTCGGGCGCAGCGACGCCGGCCTGGGGGCCGTCGAGCGAGGTCGCCTCGGTGACCTTCCCGTCGCGGACGACGACCTCCACGGTGCCCAGCTGCGGGCAGAAGCAGAGCACCTCGAGGTGGTAGCTGTAGTCCTGCGCCGCGAAGGTCGGGTACGACGGGGTCGCGCTCTGCGTCGCCGTGGCGGTGCTGCTCGCGGCGGCCGGGGTCGGGTCGGCGGCCCGGTCCGACTCGTGGCTGCACGCGGACGTCGCGAGCAGGAGCGGCAGGGTGAGGGCAGCGGTCACGGCGGCGGCAGGCAGTCGCATGGTGCTCATGATGCCTCGGACGTGCGGCCCGCCCGCCCGGTTCCCCGCGGGCCGCGCGGCCCGTGCCGACAAAACTGAAACAAGTTTCATTTTGCCCCGTGACCTGGGTCACAGCAGGCTCGTTGGACGGTCATGCCTCGACACTCGCGCGCGCGGCGCCTCCTCGGCGTCGGCGCCGTCGTCCTCGCTCTGTCCGCCTGTGGCTCCCAGCTCGATCCGTCGACCGTGGCGAAGGTCAACGGCCAGTCCGGCGCTGGTGGCGGTGACCAGACCAGCGGCGTCGCGGCCCCGGCCGCCGGCTCCGACGGCGGGGTCCCGGCCGCCGGTGGCGACGTCTCCGGCGGTGGTGCAGCGGCGCCTGACGCCGGAGCGCCGGCCGCGGGCGGTGGCACGGCCGGTGCCGGCGGCACCGGCAGCGCCGGCAAGGGCGACGCCGGCGGCAAGTCGAAGGGCAAGGGCTCGCCGACGGGGACCGCGAAGGCAGGTTCGTGCGACGGGTTCAAGAACCAGACCGGCATCACCGACAGCACCATCACCCTCGCCAACGTCGCGGACATCTCGGGACCCGTCCCCGGCATCTTCGAGGCCTCCCAGCAGGCCGCCCGTGCCTACGTGGAGTACTTCAACTCCCAGAACACGATCTGCGGGCGCAAGCTCGCCATCACCAACCTCGACAGCCGGGCCGACGCCGGCGCCGACCAGCAGGCCTACACCAAGGCGTGCAGCTCGGCCTTCGCCGCGATCGGTTCGATGGGCGCATTCGACTCCGGCGGCGCCAGCACCGCCCAGGGCTGCGGGCTCCCCGACATCCGGGCCGCGATGACCACCTCCGAGCGGGCCTCCTGCTCGACCTGCTTCGGCATCTACTCGGTGCGCCCCAACCTGATCGCCGACTCCGGGCCGAAGTGGCTCGCCAGCCAGTACCCGGACGCGGTCAAGAACGTCGCGATGCTCTACATCAACGCCGGCGCCGCGGTCGGCAACGCGAAGAGCCAGGCGGCGGCGTGGGGGAAGATGGGCTGGTCGGTCAACTACCTCCAGGGCATCGACGTCGCGGAGTTCAACTTCGCGCCCTACGTCCAGCAGATGAAGGACAAGGGCATCAAGATGGTGGTCTACCTCGGGCCGTACCAGAACACCGTCAAGCTGCAGCAGGCCATGCAGCAGCAGGGCTTCAAGCCCGACGTGTTCATGCAGGACCCGACGATCTACGACCAGCGCTACGTCCAGCAGGCCGGCGCGCTCGCCGAGGGCACCTTCGTCTACTCGACCATCGACCTGTTCGAGAACAAGGCCAACCCCGAGATCCAGCTGTACCTGTCCTGGCTCAACCAGGTGAAGCCGGGTGCGGTGCCGAACTTCTACGGACTCTTCGCCTGGTCGGCCATGCGCCTGTTCGTCGAGCAGGCGACCGCGCTCGGCGGCAAGCTGACCCGCGAGTCCCTGGTCGCTGCGGTGCGCAAGGTCAACGACTGGACCGACAACGGCGCCCACGCGGCGATGCGGGTGGGCACGGCGGAGACCCCGCAGTGCCAGAAGATCATCCAGTACAAGGGTGGTCGCTGGCAGCAGGTCTCGCCGGGCACCTGGCTGTGCGGGAACGTCGTCAACTCGGGTGTGAGCGGCTGATGGGCGCTCGGACCCGGATCCGCCGTACCGCGGGCGTCGCGTTCGTGCTGCTGGCCCTGACGGCGTGTGGCTCCCAGCTCGACCCGGCGACCGTCGCGAAGGCCAGCGGCCAGGGCGCCACGACGGGCGAGACCACCGGCGCCGGCGGCGACACCGGACTCCCGGCCGGCGAGGCACCGGCCGCGGGCGACGTACCGGCTGCGGGCGAGGCACCCGCAGCCGGTACCGCCGGTGACCCGGCCGCTCCGGCGGCCGGCGCGACCGGTGGCGCCACGGGCGGCGGCAAGTCGAAGGGCAAGGGTGCGCCGACCGGTACCGCCAAGGCGGGCTCGTGCGACGGGTTCAAGAACCAGACCGGCATCACCGACAGCACCATCACCCTCGCCAACGTCTCCGACATCTCCGGCCCGGTGCCGGGCATCTTCGAGTCGGCCCAGCAGGCGACCCGCGCCTACGTCGAGTACTTCAACTCGCAGAACACCATCTGCGGGCGCAAGCTCGCGCTGGTCAACCTCGACAGCCGTGCCGACGCCGGTGCCGACCAGCAGGCCTACATCAAGGCCTGCAGCGACACCTTCGCCGCGGTCGGCTCGATGTCGGCCTTCGACTCCGGCGGCGCCGCCACCGCCAGCTCCTGCGGCATCCCCGACATCCGCTCGACGATCGTCAACCCCGAGCGGCAGGCCTGCAAGTCGTGCTTCGGCACCTACTCGATCCGCACCAACCTGATCTCCGACCCGGCCGCGAAGTGGCTGGCGGCGAAGTACCCGGATGCCGTGAAGAACGCGGCCTTCCTCTACATCAACGCCGGTGCCGCGCCGGTCAACGCCAAGAGCCTCGCGGCCGGCTACGAGAAGGCCGCCGGCTGGTCGGCGAAGTACGTCCAGGGCATCGACGTCGCGGAGTTCAACTTCGCGCCGTACGTCCAGCAGATGAAGGACAAGGGCATCCGCGCCGTCATCTACTACGGGCCCTACCAGAACACCGTGAAGCTCCAGCAGGCGATGCAGCAGCAGGGCTTCAAGCCGGACTTCTACATGCAGGACCCGACCATCTACGACAAGCGCTACATCCAGCAGGCCGGCGCGGTCGCCGAGGGCACCTATGTCTTCTCGCCCAACGACATGTTCGAGAACAAGGCCAACCCCGAGGTGCAGCTGTACCTGTCCTGGCTGCAGCAGGTGAAGCCCGGCGCGATCCCCAACTACTACGGCCTGTTCGCCTGGTCGGCAGCCCGGCTGTTCGTGGAGAAGGCGACGGCGCTCGGCGGCAAGCTGACCCGCGCCTCCCTCGTCGACGCCGTCCGCGCCACCACGGCCTGGACCGGGAACGGAGCCCACACGGCGATGAACCTCTCGACCGGGGCGACCCCGCCCTGCCTGAAGATGCTCCAGTACAGCGGTGGTCAGTGGTCGCAGGTCTCTCCCGGCACCTACATGTGCGGCAACGTCGTCGACTCCGGGATCGGAGGCTAGTCACCGATGGGCTCTCTCTTCGCCTTCACGCTGCTGGGCCTGTTCACGGGCGCGGCGTACGCGATCATGGCCAGTGGCCTGGTCCTGACCTACACGACCACCCGGGTGTTCAACATCGCCCACGGTGCCTTCGGCATGTTCCTGGCCTTCGTGTTCTGGGACTTCACCCAGCGCCAGGGGCTGCCGACGCTGCTGTCGCTGGTCCTGGTGGTCGGTGTCGTCGCGCCGGCGATCGGCTGGTTCATCCAGCGCTTCGTCACCCGCGGGCTGGGGGAGGGGCCGGTCTCGGTGGCGCTCGTCGTCACGGTCGGCCTGCTCGTCGGCCTGATCGGCCTGGCCCAGCAGATCTGGCCGCCGGAGCCGCGCGTGCTGCTGCCGTTCTGGTCCGGCACCGGCTGGAAGGTCGGCGACACCTTCGTCACCGCGCACCAGCTGGTCACCCTCCTCTGCGCGATCGCGGTCGCGTTCGGCCTCTACCTGCTGCTCAACCGCACCCGGATCGGAACGGCGATGCGGGCCTCGGTCGACAACCCCGAGCTGCTCAAGCTCTTCGGCGGCAAGCCCGACCGGGTCGCGGCGCTGTCGTGGGCGATCGGCATGTCGCTGGCCGCGCTCGGCGGCATCCTGCTCACGCCGGTCGTGCTGCTCGACTACTACGCGCTGACCCTGCTGGTCATCAACGCCTATGCCGCCGCCATGCTCGGGCGGCTCAAGAGCCTGCCGATGACCTTCGCCGGCGCGATGATCCTGGGGGTCCTCGAGTCCTGGGCGGTCGGCTACCTGCCGACCGACGGCTTCCTCGCGTCCTTCCGCCCGGTCATCCCCGCGCTGTTCCTGTTCGCGATCGTGGTGCTGATGCCGCAGGCACAGCTGCGCATCGGCCAGGTCAAGGGCATCGTCACCGCGCCGGTGCCGACCATGCGGCTCTCGGTCGGCTCCGGTGCGGGGCTGCTGGTCGTGGCGCTGCTGCTCGTCAACGTCGTGGCGCCCAACCAGGTGCTGCTCATCGGCGTCGCGGCGACGTACGCGATGGTGATGCTCTCGCTGGTGCTGCTGACCGGCTACGGCGGCCACGTCTCGCTGGCGCAGTTCACCTTCGCCGGAGTGGGCGCGCTCGCCTACGCCAAGCTCGACGAGCCCAACCTCCTCGGGCTGCTGCTGTCGGCGGTCATCGCCGCCGCCGTCGGTGCCCTGGTCGCGCTGCCGGTGCTGCGGCTCACCGGTCTCTACCTCGCGCTGTCGACGATGGCCTTCGCCGTCTTGATGGACAAGGTCGTCTTCAACGCCGAGTTCGCGTTCAAGTTCAACGGCACGCTCGCTGCCGACCGGCTCTCGATCCTCGGCCTGCGGATCGGCTCGGACACGGCCTACGTCTGGTTCATGGTGCTCGCCTTCGTGCTGCTCGCACTCGGTCTCCTCGTGCTGAGGCGGGGAGCGCTGGGCCGCCTGCTCATCGCGATGCGCGACAGCCCGTCGGCCTGCGGCACCCTCGGCCTGGACCTGCGCTGGTTCAGAGTCGGCCTGTTCGCGCTGTCGGCAGGCGTCGCGGGCCTCGCAGGAGGCCTGTTCGCCGGCCTGCGGGGGACCGTCGGTGCGGCCGACTTCCTCTACTTCCAGTCCCTGCTCGTCCTCCTGCTGGCCGTCGTCTTCGGCGCCACCTCGGTCACCGGCGCACTGCTGGGTGGCACGGCGCTGATGCTGCTGCCCGAGCTCCAGGCGGCCTCGCCGAGCATGGCCGGACTGCTGTTCGCCGTGATCGGCTTCGGCGCCGTGCTCCTGGGCCGCGACCCGAACGGCATCGCCAACCACCTGTTCCGCGTCGGACGGTGGGTGCGCTCGCGGGTCGCGCCCGGGCTCGAGGGCCGGCTGCAGGGGCTGCTGCCCCGGGGTGGCAACGGGGCCGAGGCGGTCGGCTCGGACGGGGCGGTCGACGTACCGCTGGTGGACATGGAGAAGGTGGGCTGAGGTGGCGCTGCTCGAGGTCGACGACGTCGTGGTCCGGTTCGGTGGCGTGACCGCCGTGAACCGGGCGACCTTCACCGCGGACCGGGGCGTGATCACCGGCCTGATCGGCCCCAACGGTGCGGGCAAGACGACCTGCTTCAACGTGATCACCGGACTGCAGAAGCCCACCAAGGGCCGGGTCCGCTACCGCGACAGGGACGTCACCGGCTGGCCGGTCCACCGGCGAGCGCGGCACGGCGTGGGTCGCACCTTCCAGCGACTGGAGGCATTCGGCTCGCTCTCGGTGCGCGACAACGTCCGGGTCGCCCAGGAGATCCACGGCGGACCGCTGGCCTGGTTCGGCGGGCGGCGGGGCGCGGTCTCCGTCGAGATGCTGCTCGACCGGGTCGGCATCACCGAGTACGCCGGCGAGCGTGCCGACTCGATCCCGACCGGCACCGCGCGGCTGCTGGAGCTGGCCCGGTGCCTGGCCAGCAACCCGCAGCTGCTGCTGCTCGACGAGCCGTCCTCGGGCCTCGACGAGACCGAGACCGACGCCTTCGGCGAGCTGCTCGTCGAGCTCGCTGCGGAGGGCTGCTCGATCCTCATGGTCGAGCACGACATGGACCTGGTGATGAGCGTGTGCCACGACATCCACGTGCTCGACTTCGGCGAGATCATCGCCTCGGGCACACCCGCCGACATCCGCACCAACCCGGACGTGCAGCGTGCCTACCTGGGCTACGCCGAGGGCGACAGCGACAACGACAACGGCAACGGCAACGGCAACGGCAACGGCACCAGCGTGATCCCGGCGATCGAGGAGGTGCTCTCATGAGCGTCCCGATCCTCGACGTCATCGACCTGCACGCGGCCTACGGCCGGATCGAGGTGCTGCGCGGCGTCGACCTGTCCGTGCCGCGCGGTGCGGTGATGGCACTGCTCGGCCCCAACGGCGCCGGCAAGTCGACGCTGGTGAAGGTGATCAGCGGCCAGAAGGAGGCGACGTCCGGCGACATCCACCTGGCCGGCGTCCACGTCCAGGGCGCCGCGTCCGACGCGCTGGCGCGGGTGGGGCTGTGCACGATCCCCGAGGGCCGCTCGGTGTTCCCGAACCTGACCGTCGAGGAGAACCTGGTCCTGATGTCGTACGCCGGCGTGCCGGCCGCGGCCGTCCTGGACACCGCCTACGCCTACTTCCCGCGACTCCACGAGCGGCGCCACCAGCTCGCCGGCACCATGTCCGGCGGCGAGCAGCAGATGCTGGCGATGTCGCGGGCGCTGGCCTCCGACCCGGCGCTGCTGCTGCTCGACGAGCTGTCGATGGGCCTGGCGCCGCTGATCGTCGACGAGCTCTACGAGACCGTCGCCCGGATCGCCGAGTCGGGCGTGTCCATCCTCTGCATCGAGCAGTTCGCGCGGACCGCCCTGCAGGTCGCCGACTACGCCGCCGTGATGAGCGGCGGGCGCATCGTGGCCACCGGTGAGCCCGGGGAGATCCTCGAGACCATGGCCGACGTCATCCTGGGAGGGGCAGCATGAAGTCACCACGTCCGACACGCAGCACGATCCGGACCTTCGTGGCGGGAGGCATGGTCGGCTCGCTGGCCCTGCTGGCCGCCGGGCCCACCGCCACACCGGCCTCGGCGGACGACGGTGGCTCGACCCAGTCGGCACCGTACGGCGGGTACACCACCCTGGCCTGGTCGGCTCCGATCCGCGTCGAGATGTTCGAGCCGAGCATCCCGATCCCCGTGGACGCGGGGCAGGCGCAGGTCGAGTTCGACATGGGCTACAGCAAGGTCAAGGCGGACTCGGGCGAGTCCCGGGGGCGGGCCAGCCTGTTCTGGCCCGGCGACCCGGTGGGTGAGGGGCTCAAGACCTTCGGCGAGCAGCTCGGCCTGCCTCCGACGCCGCTCACCGAGAACGGCTACCCGATGCAGGTCAACTCGCAGTACCCCGGGGACACGCCCACCCAGAAGGACGAGTCGATCCCCGGCGCGGTCATGACCACCACGTCCGGCGACGGCACCGCGAGCGCGGAGACCGGCTTCTCGCCGGACGGGACCGTGCTCGGCCCCGACGGCGCGACGGCAGATCCGTCACAGAAGTCCGGCCTGATGGACCTGCTGACCGGCCTGACCGGGATGCTCACCGGTGGTGGGCTCGGCGGCGGCCTCCCGGGCGCTGCGCCGACGGGTACGGCGAGCGCGCCGACCACGCGGGCCTCGGCGCCGGGGCTGCCGCCCCAGCTGGCCGCCCTCATCGACGTCGACGGCTACGTGTCGACCTCGAAGATGGAGGCCAAGGACAGCAAGGTCGTCGGCGTCTCCCGGGCCACGCTCGGCGAGATCCGCCTGCTCGGCGGCCTGATCACCCTCGGCGGCGTCGAGACGGTCGCGAAGACCACCTCCGACGGCACCACCGGCACCGCGACCGGTAGCGCCACCTGGGGCACGATGGCGATCGCCGGCCAGGAGTTCGGGATCGGTCCCGACGGCGCGATCGCGATGGGCAAGACCACCCCGATCCCCGGCCTCAACCAGCTGCCGCTCGACGCGCTCAAGGCGCTCGGCGTCACCATCGAGATCCCGCAGCAGGTCCGCACGGTCGACGGCGACGCCGGCACCAGCATGTCGCAGGGTCTGCGGATCACGATCGACACCAAGCTCCTCTCCCCGCTGCTCAAGGCGCTGCCGACCAACGTCCTCGGCGAGCTGATCCCGGCCCAGGCCGGCCCGCTCAAGGGCGTCGTGTCCGGCCTGTCCAACCTCGCCCCGAAGGTGGTCGTCACGCTCGGCGTCGCCCGCGCCGAGGTCGACACGGTGCCGCCGATCGACATCTCCGCACCGCCGCCGGCAGCCGCGGAGGCCGCCCCGCCGGCTGCCGCCGCCCAGGCGCCTGCTCCGGCGGCGGGTGGGGTCGGCGTACCGTCGGCCGCCACGCCGGTCCCGGTCGGTGCCGCGCCCTCCGCAGGCGCCGCGCCGACGGGCGACCTGGTGGACGCGGCGCCCGCCGGCGCCGGCCTGCCCGAGCTGTTCTCGATCCCCGGCATGCTCCTCGTCGCCGCCTTCGCCCTCGCGGCCGTCGCCGGGTCGTGGTTCCGCCGGCTCGGGGCCGCGGCCCTCGGCATCGGCGCCTCCTGCCCCCACGGCCTCGACAGCGGCCTTCCCGACCTTCGAAAGGCATGAGCCCATGACCACTGCAGCCAACCCGTCCAGCCGTGCCGCCCGAACGCAGGGGCTGCCCCGTGCCGGCGACGCCGGCGGTTCGGGCCGCTCCGGCATCGCGCCGCTGAAGGACAACCACTACGCCCTGCTGCAGGTCGTGCTGTTCTGGGCGGGCGCGATCATGCTCCCGCTCGGGATCGTGGTGATCATCCTCGGCTGGTACGGCGCCGCGAACACGCCGTACCAGTGGGACCAGATGTCGTACGTCGTCTCCGGCGGCATGCTCGGCCTCGGCCTGACCTTCGTCGGCGGCTTCCTCTACTTCGGCGCCTGGCTGGCCCGGATCGCCGCCGACGGCCGCGAGTCCTCGAAGCGTCTCGCCGACACCCTGCTCGTGCTCGCCGAGGTGACCGCGACCTCGGCCCGCACCGACGACCACGGTCACGACGTGGGCGCCATCCCGGTGGTCGCCGGTGGTGGCACCACCATGCACCGGCGCGACTGCGCGCTGATCGCGCACCGTGACGACCTCACCCCGGTGGGCGAGGACAACGCGCACCTGGCTACGTGCCGGGTGTGCCGGCCGACTGCCCGGCGCTGACCTCGCTCTCCTCGCCCGCGCGGTTCCCGAACCAGCGGGCGAGGGGGAGCAGCGTGAGGACCAGCACCATCGGTACGACGAACCCGTACCGCAGCTCGTCCTTCCCGACCACGCCGGTGAGCACCGCGCCGAGCAGCCCGCCGACGTAGTTGAACTGGTTGAACCGCGCGATCACGGCGTCCACCCGCTCGACCGAGCCGCCGGCGATCCGGGCGGCTGCCGAGAAGCTCAGCGGCGCCACCACCGAGATGCCGGCGCCGGTGAGCGTGAAGCCGAGGACCGCGACCGGCCAGGTGGGCGCCGCGGTGACCACGACCAGTCCGCCGCAGGCGATCACGGCGCCGATGCGCAACACCGGCGTGACGCCGTACCGCTCCACGACGGAGTCGCCGGCGAGGCGGACCAGCAGGCTGGCGACGAGGTAGGGCAGCGTCGCGAGGGCGACCCAGCGCGACGGGGCGTCGACGACCTCGTCGAGGTACACCGCTCCCCAGGTCTGGGCGGCCGTGTCGACCATGTAGAAGACGACCATGCCGAGGCCGACCATCAGGATCGGCCGCCAGGGGATAGCGAGGTCGCTCGCTGCGGGAGCGGCGCCGGTGTCGCGGGGCAGGAAGGTCGCGCCCGCGACGACGAGCGGCAGCACGGTGATCAGCGCCGTCCAGGGCAGGTCCACGTCGGCCGTGGCGAGGGTGACCGCCGCGCCGAGCAGGCCGCCGAAGGTCCAGGCGCCGTGGAAGCTCGGCAGGATGGTGCGACCGTAGCGCCGCTCCAGGGCCACCGCCTGCATGTTGGTGGTCGCGTCGACCATGCCGAGCCCGACGCCGTAGACCCCCACCCCGAGGAGGTACGCCGGCCAGACCGGCGCCGCGAGCATCAGTGCCGCCCCGCCGGCGACGAGCACCAGTCCTGACCGCAGCACCCGGGCGCTCGCCACCCGCACCGAGAGCTTCTCGGCCAGCACCGAACCGCCGCCAGCGAGGAGCACGATCGCCAGCAGCACCCCGGAGATCCCGAGCTCCGAGAGGTGCCAGCGGTCCTTGATGTCGGGCAGCCGGGTGGTGAGGCCGATGAAGACGAAGCCCTGGGTGGCGAACCCGGCCGCGATCGCGAGCCGGTAGCGGTGGAGGGGGGTGGGCATGCCGGGATCCTGCCACTTTCGCGGTCCGGTGAGGTGCGAGACCGTTGCGCGCCCACGCCGCTGTAACACGTTGTTCGCGTACCTCCCCGCCCCGTGTCACCTGTACCAGCCCCCCACAGCCCCCGTTCCACGTGGTCTTGCGGCGGGTAGAGGAGCGAACCACGTGTTATAGGGGACACGCGGCCGCCACAGCGGCGGACTACGTGTTACAGCGCCCGGAGCCCCGCGTCCCTCGGCGAAACGACGACTCCGGGAACGACGAACCGAACAGCGTCCGGGATGTCCTGGTACGCCACCGCACACGCAGCCCGGCGGTCGACCGAGGGCGTGGGCTGGCAGGATGTCGGCATGGCCGATTCCGCGTTCCTGGCCCGGCACGGGGCGACCGAGTGGAGCGTCTCGGGACGGCACACGTCCCGCACCGACCTGCCGTTGCTCCCCGAGGGGGAGGAGGTGGCTCGCGGCCTCGCCGACCGGCTCGCCGGCACCACCTTCGCCGAGGTGCTGACCAGCCCGCTGCAGCGCGCCCGGCGTACGGCGGAGCTGGCGGGCTTCCCCGACGCCGAGGTCTGCGACGACCTCCTCGAGTGGGGGTACGGCGACTACGAGGGCCGCACCACCGCGGAGATCCGCGAGGAGGTCCCCGGCTGGACGATCTGGACCCACCCGAGCCCCGGAGGGGAGGCGGCGTCCGCGGTGGCGGCCCGCTGCGACCGTGTCGTCGCCCGGATCCGGGCGGCGGGCGGACCGGTGCTGGTGTTCGCCCACGGGCACGTGCTGCGCGCGCTGGCCGCCCGCTGGCTCGGTCTGCCCGTCGCCGACGGGCGGCTGTTCCGCCTCGACACGGCGACGCTGTCCGAGCTCGGCCACGAGCGGGAGACCCCGGTCCTGCTGCGCTGGAACAGCTGATCTCGGGACAGGTCGCCCCGGGTGCTTGACGAACGGCCCGTCGCACAGCACGGTGTCGACCATGGCGACCGATGAGCCCGGTCCGCCCCACGGCGGATCCGACGGGGTGCGCGTGGAGTGCCCGCGCTGCCCGGCGCCCGTGGCGGAGGTGGGCGACGGGCGCTGGTCGTGCCCGGACCACGGGGTCGTCGTACCCCTCTGGCGACCGATGAGCTCGACCTACGAGGAGTTCGCCGCGCACCTCCAGCGGGTCGGGCCGTTCCCGACCTTCCTGCCCTGGCCGCTCGGTCCGGGCTGGACAGTCAGCGACTTCGCGGCCGTCGTCTCCGACGGCGACGCCCCACGAGCCACGATGGCATGCGTGGCCGGCACCAGCCAGCTCGACGGACCGGTCGACGTGATGGTGATCAGCGAGGAGCCCGGCACCGGCTTCGGCGCGCGCGTCGCCGGCCTCGCCGCCGCCGGTGACACCGAGCTGCTCGACCCGGGCCACGAGGTCGGCGAGGGCCCGCCGCCGGTGCGGGTGCGCGTCGACCAGTACCCCGTCGGCCTGTGGCCGGTCTCGGTGAGCACGTCGCCGGGGGAGTGGGACCGCTCCGTGCTCGCCGGTGAGGCCGGCGGACGCTGGCTGTGGCTGGTGCTGCGCCCGGCCTCCGCGATCCTGCTGCTGCGCGACGACTGGATCCTGCGCGACGTCTCCGCCACCGGCCCGCAGCTGGTCGCTCTCCCGTTCGGGGGACCCGCACCGGCCTGGTGACGGTCCCGGATTTCGCGATTTCCGCTCGCCGGGGCGGCCCGATGCGAGAGCATCCCCTGCGGACCACGAGGAGGCCCGCATGGCGCGGAACGCGCAGGCGCTGCGGCGTCGTACGGCAGAGGCGATCGCGCAGCGATCCGAGATGACGGTCCGCACCCGGACCGCGCCCACGGGCCTGCGGGCCCGGCTGCGCTACGGGTTCGACAACACCATGTCCCGCGGTACGCCGGCCCTGGTGGCCTGGCTGTTCGCCGTCACCGTGCTGCTGGTGGTCGTGTTCGCCGTCATCGACATCGTCTCGGGGATGCGCCGGGACAGGATCGGGTTCTGGGAGGCCGCCTTCCAGGCGCTGCTGCACGCGCTCGACCCGGGAACGGTCGCCGGCGACACCGGCGCGCGCTGGACCTTCATCCTCACGATGCTGGTGCTCACCGTGGCTGGCCTGTTCATCGTCAGCGCCCTGATCGGTGTCATCGCGGCGGGCATCGACGCCCGGATCGCCGAGCTGCGCCGCGGCCGGTCCGTGGTGCTCGAGAGCGACCACTCGGTCATCCTCGGCTGGTCCGACTCCATCTTCACCGTCATCAGCGAGCTCTCGATCGCCAACGAGAGCCGGCGCCGGCCGGTCGTGGCGGTGCTCGCCGACCGCGACAAGGTCGAGATGGAGGAGGAGATCCGCGCCAAGGTCCCCGACCTGCGCGGCACGCGCGTGGTCTGCCGGTCGGGCGCCCCCTCGGACATCGACGACCTCGCGATCGTCAGCCCGACGTCGGCCCGCTCGGTCGTGGTGCTGTCCGGGGACGGCGCCGAGCCGGACCGTGACGTGATCAAGGCGCTGCTCGCCCTGCGCTCCCTGCTCGCCGTCGGCGAGGGCCCGCGGGTCGTCGCGCAGCTGCGCGACCCGGCGAACCTCGAGGTCGCCCGGCTGATCGGCCGCGACCGACCGGGCGGCATCTCGCTGCTCGACATCCGCGAGACGGTCGCCAAGCTCGTCGTCCAGACCTCCCGCCAGTCCGGCGCCGCCGCCGTCTACCGCGAGCTCTTCGACTACGAGGGCGACGAGATCTACTTCCTCGAGCAGCACCCGCTCGCCGGGGCGACGTACGCCGACGCGCAGCTGCACTACGACCAGCTGACCGTCATCGGCGTCGCCGAGGGCAGCAGCGTCCAACTCAACCCGGCCTCGGACACCGTCGTGGGGAACCGGTCGCTCGTCGTCATCGCCGAGGACGACTCCGTCCTCGCGACGGCTCCCCGCTCGGGCGCCGCGGTCGCCGAGGACGCGTTCTCCGACCACGTGCCGGAGCAGCCGCGCCCGACGCACGCCGTCGTGCTGGGCTGGAACGAGCGGGCGCCGATCATCCTGCGCGAGCTCGACCGGTACGCCGCTGCGGGCTCGACGCTGACCGTGGTGACCGAGCACGGCGCGCCCGGCGTGCCGACGACCACGAACCTCACGATCACCGTCGTCGAGGCCGGCACCACCCGGCGCGCGGTCCTCGACGAGCACGTCCCGCCGGGCTGCGACCAGGTGATCGTGCTCTGCTACTCCGACGACCTCGACCCCGAGGCGGCCGACGCCACGACGCTGATCACCCTGCTGCACGTGCGCGACATCCTCGCCCGCTCCGAGAGCAGCACGCCGGTGATCAGCGAGATGATGGACGACCGCAACCGCGTGCTCGCGCAGGTCGCCGACATCGACGACGTCGTCGTCAGCGGCGAGATCGTCAGCCTGATGGTGGCCCAGCTGTCGGAGGACGCCCGGATCGAGCCGGTCTTCCACGACCTGCTCGAGGAGGAGGGCAGCGAGATCTACCTGCGCCCGGCCGAGTGGTACGTCGTGCCGGGGCGCGAGGTGAGCTGGGCGACCGTCGTCGCGGCCGCCGCCCGACGGGGGGAGACCGCGATCGGGTTCTCCTCGCCGCGGCTGGCCGAGGCCGGGTCGCGGGTCGGCGTGACGGTCAACCTGGCCAAGGGCGAGACCGTGGTCGCCGAGCCGGGCGACCGGGTCGTGGTGCTCGCCGAGCTCTGAGGACGTCCCGAACCCGGGGGTGGTGCAGGCACCACCCCCGATCCGGGGCGCTGGGCCCCTGACGACGCCGCGCCGTGCCGCGAGGCTGGAGGCATGTCAGCCCTCCGAACCACCCTCCGCCGCCGGCCGTTCACCGTGCTCGGGTTGCTGACCCTCGTCGTGGTCGGCCTCGGGACCGGCGCACTCAGCGGCGACGTCCTCGACCACGACTGGGGCCGTGCCCTGGCCTACGGCCCCGATCCGCTCGCCGCCGGCAGGTGGGGGACGCTGCTCACCGGGGCGCTGCTCGCGATCGCGCCCTGGTGCTACCTGCCCGTGCTGCTCAGCTTCGGGCTGTGCGCCGGTTACGCCGAGCCGCGGCTCGGCTCGCTGCGCACCGCACTGCTCTGGCTCGTCACCCAGGTCGGCAGCGTCGTGACGGCCTGCCTCCTCGTGCTCGCCGTCGGCCCGGAGTCGCTGCAGCACGCGCGCGACGTCGGGCCGTCCGGCGGAGCACTCGCCGTCGGCGCGGTGATGACCGCCTTCCTCGGTACGACGGCCCGCCGGGTCACCCGCACCGGCCTGGTCGGCTACGTCGTGCTCTCCCTCGTCCTGGGCGGGCACCTGGCGGACGTCGTGCACCTGGTCGCCGTCGCCGCCGGGCTGGCCATCGGGGCGGTGATCGGGCCGCGGCACCGCCCTGTCGTCAACCGCGACCGCGCGATCGAGCACCTGCGCCGCGAGGGCGGCGGCACGCTGTCCTGGATGACCACCTGGCCCGGCGTGCGCTACCTCTACGACCCGCACGGCGAGGGCTACCTCGCCTACCGCCGGCACCTCGGTGTCGCGCTCGCCCTCGGCGACCCGATCGGTACGCCGGGCTGGCGATCCCGCGCGGCCGCGGAGTTCGCGGCCTTCTGCGCCGACGAGCACCTCGTGCCCAGCCACTTCGCCGTCACCGGACCGGTCGCCCGTGCGGTCGGCGGCCGCAGCCTGCAGATCGCCGAGGACACGCTGCTCGACCTGCCCGCGCTGGAGTTCCGTGGCAAGAAGTGGCAGGACGTGCGCACCGCCCGCAACCGCGCCGCCCGCGACGGCATCCGCTTCGAGCTCGTCGTCCTCGCCGACGCCGATCCGCGCATCCTCGCGCAGGTACGGGCGATCAGCGCCGCCTGGCTGCAGCGCCAGCGCACCCCCGAGCTCGGGTTCACCCTCGGCGGCGTCGACCACGCCATGGACCCGCGGGTGCGGGTCGCCTTGGCCCTCGACGCGGACGACCGGGTGCACGGGTTCCTCTCCTGGCTGCCCGTCCACGGCGCGCAGGGGCGCATCGACGGGTGGACGCTCGACCTGATGCGGCGCCCCGACGACGGGTTCCGTCCGGTGATCGAGTTCCTCATCGCCGAGTCCTGCCTGGCGTTCCGGGCCGAGGGCGCGCGCGTCGTGTCCCTGTCGGCCGCGCCCCTTGCGCGGAGCGCGGGCGAGCCCGAGGGTTGGCTGCAACGCGGTCTCGAGCGCTCGGCCCGCGTGCTCGAACCGCTCTACGGCTTCGCGTCGCTGCACGCGTTCAAGGCCAAGTTCTCCCCACGCTGCGAGGCCCTGCACCTGACCTACCGCTCGCTGGGCGAGCTGCCCCGGATCGGCGCGGCGGTCCTGGTCGCCTACCTCGTCACGCCGAGGACTCGCGAGGCCGGCACGCCCTTCGCCTGGCCGGCCCAGGTGAGCGTCGAGCAGGTCGAGCGGCCCGAGACCGAGCGCACGGCGGCCTGACGAGCACGGGTGGGGACCACTAGCCTCGTACGGTGACGATCGACCTCCACACCCACTCCAGCGTCAGCGATGGCACGGCCCCGCCTGCCGAGCTGGTGCGCGAGGCCGCCGCCGCCGGACTGGAGGTCGTGGCGCTCACCGACCACGACACGACGGCCGGCTGGGACGAGGCCGCTGCCGCGGCGGAGGAGGCCGGGATCGGCCTGGTCCGCGGCATCGAGGTCAGCACCCGCTTCCGCGGCTCGGGCGTGCACCTGCTCGCGTACCTCCCCGATCCGGAGGACCCAGCGCTCCAGGCCGAGCTCGCCCGGATCGTCGAGGGGCGCGAGGCGCGGGTGCCGTCGATGCTCGCCCGGCTGCGCGAGCTCGGCATCCCGGCGACCGAGGAGGCACTGGCGGAGGTCAGCCCCGACAATCGGGTGACCGGGCGCCCCCACGTCGCGGACCTGCTGGTGCGGCTCGGCGCGGTGAAGAGCCGCAACGAGGCGTTCGCGCGCTACCTCGCCGACGGCGGTCCGGCGTACGTCGACCGGTACGCCTCCGACCTGGTCGAGATGATCGGGCTGGTCACCGCCGCCCGCGGGGTGTCGGTCATCGCCCACCCGTGGGGCCGCGGCTCCGCGTCGGTGCTCGACGAGGCCGGGTTCGCCGTGCTCGCCGAGGCGGGGCTGGGCGGCATCGAGGTCGACCACCTCGACCACGACCGGGGCGAGCGGGGGCAGCTGCGTGGGATCGCCTCGCGGCTGCGGCTGATCGTCACCGGCTCCAGCGACCACCACGGCACCGGCAAGACCGGGCACGAGCTCGGCTGCGAGACCACCTCGCGGGGCGAGCTGACGCGGCTCCTCGAGCGGGCCGCCGACCTCGGCTCGCCCACCGCTCTCGTGGGAGGGGTCCGCCGATGATCGACGGCGTCCTCCTCGTCGAGGTGTTCGTGACCCTCTTCGTGATCATGGACCCGGTCGGCACCGTGCCGATCTTCCTGTCCCTGACCGCCGGGCGCAGCCCGGCCACGGCGCGCCGCGCCGCCTGGCAGGCCGTCGCCGTCTCCTTCCTGGTGATCACGCTGTTCGCCCTCTTCGGGCAGCAGATCCTCAACTACCTGCACATCTCGCTGCCCGCGCTCCAGTGCGCCGGCGGCCTGCTGCTCCTGCTGGTCGCCCTCGAGCTGCTGACCGGCAAGCAGGACGAGATGACCGCGTCCGCGGACGCCAACATCGCCCTCGTCCCGCTCGGTACGCCGCTGCTCGCCGGCCCGGGCGCGATCGTGGCCACGATGCTCTTCGTCCAGGACATCGGCTCCTGGGGCGACGGCGTCTCGGTGGCCCTCGGTGTGGCCGGCGTGCACGTCGCGCTGTGGGCCGCGATGCGCTACTCGCTCCCGATCCTGCGCCTGATCCGCGACGGCGGTGTCCTGCTCGTCACCCGGATCGCCGGCCTCCTGCTCTCCGCCATCGCCGTCCAGCTGGTCGCCGACGCCGTCCGCGCGTTCATCGCCGGCGAGGGGTAGGCCTACTTCCGGCCGAGGGACTGCAGGCGCTGGAGGGCCGAGCGGGGGACCAGTCGGCTGGCGGTGACGATCGCCTTGTAGCGCTTCGAGGGGATCGACATCGCCCGGCCGCGGTCGAAGTCGGCGAGGGCATCGCGGACCAGGCGGTCCGGCTCGAGCCACAGCAGCCTCGGGGCCGACGCGTCGCGGTCGATGCCGAGGCGCTGGTGGAACTCGGTCCTCACGAAGCCCGGGCACAGCGCCATCACGGTGACGCCCTGGGCGGCGTACTCCTGGTGCGCCCACGCGCTGAACGAGTTCACCCAGGCCTTCGCCGCGCTGTACGTGCCGCGGGGGAGGAAGGCCGCGACGCTCGACACGTTGATCACGCCGCCGTGGCCACGCTCGACCATGCCGCCGAGCGCCGCATGGGTCAGCCGCAGCACCGCGCGCACCAGCACGTCCTGCTGGGCCTGCTCCACGTCGACCGGGTTGTCCAAGAAGCGCTCCTTGAGGCCGAAGCCGGCGTTGTTGACCAGCAGGTCGACCGGGGCGGACCGGTCCGCCAGCCGCGCCTCGACCCGAGCCAGGGCGTCGGCCGCGGTCAGGTCGGCGGGGAGGACCTCCACACCGACGCCGTACGACGACCGCAGCTCGGCGGCGACGGCGGCCAACCGGGCCTCGTCGCGGGCCACCAGGACCAGGTCGTCGCCGCGGCCGGCGAGCTGGCGGGCGAACTCGAGGCCGATACCGGCCGTGGCGCCGGTCACGAGAGCTGTGGGCATGCCGCAACCCTAGGGCCCGATCGGGCATGATGGTCCCGATGAACAGCGTGCAGGCGGCTCCCACGATCCTCGCTGTCGCCAACCAGAAGGGCGGCGTCGCGAAGACGACCAGTGTCGCGTCGATCGGGGCGGCCCTGGCCGAGCGTGGCCAGTCCGTGCTCCTGGTCGACCTCGACCCCCAGGCGTGCCTCACGTTCTCGCTCGGCATCGACCCCGAGGACCTCGAGCTGTCGGTGCACCACGTGCTGACCAAGGGCACCGCGGTCGAGGAGGTGATCTTGGAGACCGACGACGGCGTCGACCTGCTGCCGGCCACCATCGAGCTCGCCCGGGCCGAGGCCGACCTGCTGACCCGCACCGGTCGCGAGCACGTCCTGCGCGGCGTGATGGAGGACCTCCAGGCGAGCGGGCGCAGCTACGACTGGGTGCTGCTCGACTGCCCGCCGTCCCTCGGCGTGCTCACCGTCGCCGCGCTCACCGCCGCGACCGGCGTCCTCATCCCGCTGCAGTGCGAGACCCTGTCCCACCGCGGCGTCGGCCAGCTGCTCGACACCGTGCACGACGTACGCCGGTTCACCAACCGCGACCTCGCGGTGTGGGGCGTCCTGCCGACCCTGTACGACGGCCGCACCAACCACGCCCGCGCGGTGCTCGACACCATCTCGGAGACCTACGAGCTCGACGTCATCGAGCCGCCGATCCCCAAGACCATCAAGTTCGCCGAGGCGCCGGCCGCGGGCCGCTCGATCCTCGCGACCAGCCGCACCAGCAAGGGAGCCGAGGCGTACCGCGAGGTCGCCGCCTCCCTGCTCGCCCGATCGGCACGCTGAGCGCGGTGTCGAAGCACGCCGCCCGCCGCGACGACGGGCGACACCGCGCCCGGCAGCCCGCCGGCCGGCGTCGCGCCGCGCCGGCGCGACCGCGTTACGGCCGGATCACCGCCGTCGCCGCCGCCCTCACCGTGACCGTCGTCGCGGTGGCGGGTGGCTTCGGCCTGCTCCCCGGCGAGCCGGAGGAGCCGGCCGCCGCGAGCCCCGGCGCCACGACGAGCGCCGCCGACCCGACCACACCGGCGGCGGCGACCGCGAAGGACACCCCGGAGCCCGACGAGCCGGTGACCGGCGACCTGGCCGACGCGAGCACCCGGATCGCGGCGCTCTCCGAGTCCACCGAGCTGCCCGCCCGCTCGGGGACCGGCCGCCGGATCGTGTTCAGCGAGGGCCGCCAGCGCGTCTGGCTGGTCGACGGCGACGGCGACGTCGCCCTCACCTACCGCGTCTCGGGCAGCGTCGAGGACAACCTCGACCCCGGCACCTACGCCGTCTACTCCCGCAGCCGTCACGCCGTCGGCGTCGACGACTCCGGCACCATGGAGTACTTCGTCCGGTTCACCCACGGCAACGAGGGCGCCGCGATCGGCTTCCACACCATCCCGGTCGACGACGGCAAGCCGGTGCAGACCCGGGCGCAGCTCGGTACGCCGCTCTCGCACGGCTGCATCCGGCAGGACCGTCCCCACGCGATCGCGCTGTGGGACTTCGCCCCCGTCGGCACCACGGTCGTCGTCACGGCCTGAGCCCGACCGTCCCAGCAGTCCCCTCCGCCACGGAGGCACCGGCAGCCCCACGACGGCGGCCGGGCCGATTTGCCCCTGCCGGGGGGCCTCTGCCTAGGGTGCCCGGATGCTCGCCACGTACGGAAAGCACCTCGTCAAGATCTGCACCGCGCTGCTGGTCCTCGCCCTCGGCGCCTCGCTGGCACACGCACAGACCGCGTCCGCCGCCGCGCCGGAGCCGGTCCCGGCCCCCGCGACCCAGAAGGGCGGCGGCTTCGAGGTCCGCGCGATGACCTTCAACATCCTCACCGCCTCGATGGCCCCCGGCGGCCTCGGCCGCGCGAACGCAGCGGCCACCCAGGTGCAGGAGCGCAAGCGCAACGTGGTCGCCTTCCAGGAGGTCCACCAGTCCCAGCTCAAGGTGCTGCGCAAGCGCCTGCCGCGCTTCAAGTTCTGGCCGCGCCGCACCCTCGACAACTTCAGCGGCGCCATCCAGGTCGCCTGGAAGACCGACGAGTTCGACGAGATCGACAAGGGCCAGATCTACCGCCCGTCGATGGGCAAGATGCGCGCGATCCCGTGGGTCAAGCTCAAGAACCGTGCCACCAAGCGGGTCCTGTACGTCGTCGCGATCCACAACGCCCCCGGCGGCCTCGAGCACGAGCGCGACGTCTCGACCGTGCGTGAGATCAAGCTCATCAAGCGGCTCGGCGCCAAGGGCCAGCCGGTGCTGGTCATGGGCGACATGAACGAGCGCGTCGAGTTCTGCCAGCGCGTCGCCCGGGCCACCGACCTGGTCTCGCTCGGCGGCACCAAGAAGAACCCCTGCCCCGTACCGCCGAAGGCCGGCCCGGACTGGATGCTCGCCACCTGGACGGGCACGAAGTTCAGCGACTACGCCAAGGTCTACAACGGCATCAGCGACCACCCCGTGGTCGTCGGCAACGTCTGGGTCGAGCCCCAGCCCGCCTGACCCCCCACGCACGCCGAAGGAGCCCGCTCCTTCGTCTTGGCGCTCGCTTCGCTCGCGCATGTCGCGCCGCCTGCCAACGCCGTTTCTTCCTCCCCCGCTCGCTCGTTCCTCGCTCGCTCCTCCGTGCAGAAACGGTGGGCGGCGCGACGAGACCGGCTCGGGCCGGTGTGCGGCGTGGGTGGCTCTGTTGGCTGGGCGCTCGCTTCGCTAGCGCATGTCGCGCCGCCTGCCAACGCCGTTTCTTCCTTCCCCGCTCGCTCGTTCCTCGCTCGCTCCTCCGTGCAGAAACGGCGGGCGGCGCGACGAGACCAGCTCGGGCCGGCTGACCCCACGCACGCAGAAGGAGCCCGGGCGCTGCCCGGGCTCCTTCTGTTCTCTCGCTCTGGTGCGGGTACCCCGCTCAGGCGCTCGGCGTCTCCGCCGTGGCGGTGGCGCCGCTGTTGCCGGCACCGCTGCTGCGGCGACGACGCCGCCGGTTGCGGTTGGCCGGACGCTCGCCGCCCTCGGCCGGCGTACCCTCGCCGCCCTCGGCGGCCTTCGCGGCCGGGGCCGACGACTCGGCACCCTCCTCGACCGGCTTGCCGCCGCGGGTGCGGGTCCGGGTGCGCGTGCGGTTGCGCTCGCTCGGCCGCCGCTCGGACCGCTCGCCCGAGCGCTCGGACCGCTCGCCCTTGGGAGCCGGCGGGGCCGGAGGAGCGATCCGGCCCTTCGTGCCGGGGGCGATGCCCTGGTCGTGGTAGAGGTGCTCGGAGGTCGAGTAGGTCTCGAGCGGCTCGTCGAAGGGCAGGTCGAGCGCCTTGTTGATCATCTTCCAGCGGTGCACGTCGGTCGCGTCGACCAGCGTGATCGCGATGCCCGACGCGCCGGCGCGGCCGGTGCGGCCGATCCGGTGGACGTAGGTCTTGTCGTCCTCGGGGCAGGTGTAGTTGACGACGTGGCTGACGCCGGAGACGTCGATGCCGCGGGCGGCGACGTCGGTGGCGACGAGGACCTTGATCTTGTCCTCGCGGAACTTGGTCAGCGCCTTCTCGCGCGCGACCTGCGCCATGTCGCCGTGCAGCGGGCTGGCCTTGAAGCCGCGCTCGACGAGGTCGTCGGCGACGCGCTGGGCCTGGCGCTTGGTGCGGGTGAACACGATCATCTTGTCGGCGTCCTCGGCCTGCAGCAGGCGACCGAGGATCTCCGGCTTGTCGAGGTCGTGGGCCAGGTAGATGAACTGGGCGGTGGCGGGCACCGTCGCGTTCTCGTACGACGACTCGGCGCGGATGTTCATCGGGTGGCGCATGTGCATGCGGGCCAGCGCGACGATCGCGGACGGCATGGTCGCCGAGAACAGCATCGTCTGGCGGGTCTCGGGCGTGAGCCGGAGCAGCTTCTCGACGTCGGGCAGGAAGCCCAGGTCGAGCATCTCGTCGGCCTCGTCGAGGACCAGCGCGTGCACGTGGGAGAGGTCGAGGACCTTGCGGTTGGCCAGGTCGATCAGGCGGCCCGGCGTACCGACGACGATGTCGACGCCCGTCTCGAGGGCCTCGATCTGCGGCTCGTAGCCGACACCGCCGTAGACGGTGAGCACGCGCAGCCCGCGGTCGCGGCTGGCGATCTCGAGGTCGCTGGAGACCTGGATCGCGAGCTCGCGGGTCGGGGCCACGATCAGCGCCTGGGGCTTGCCCTGGGGCAGCTCGGAGTAGTCGGGGTCGCTCGGGGCGACGCTGCGCTGGATCACCGGGATGCCGAAGGCCAACGTCTTGCCGGTGCCGGTGCGCGCCTGGCCGATCAGGTCGGTGCCCATCAGCGCGACGGAGAGGGTCATCTCCTGGATGGCGAAGGGGTGGGTGATCCCGGCCCGCTCCAGCGCGTCGCAGATCTTCGGCATCACGCCGAGGTCACGGAACGTGGGGGCCGCCGCCGCGTCGGTCTCGGTGGTGGACGCAGCGGTGGTGTCGTTGGAAGTCAGTGTTCTGTTCGCTTTCGTGAGTGTCGTCAGCCGGTCGGCATGGCGCCAGATCAATGCGGCTGTTCACACTCAGCCGCGCACATACGTGGGCGGGTGCCCGGGCGGGCCGGCGACGCTCCCGTGAGGGTGCGGGCAGGCTCTCACCGTGATCGAGTCTACTTGTACGCTCAGCGCATGGCTGAATCCGCCGCCGCGACCCCCACCTCCGCCGACGACGACCCGGCCTACCGCGAGGCCGTCGTCGACCTGCTGGGCGCGATCGCGTACGGCGAGATCTCGGCCTTCGAGCGCCTCGCCGAGGACGCCAAGCTGGCGCCCAGCCTGGCCGACAAGGTCGACCTCGCCACCATGGCGAGCGGCGAGCTGACCAAGGTGCACGCCCTCCACGACCGGATCCGTGCCTTCGGCGCCGACCCGTTCGAGGCGATGGTCCCGTTCCGCGAGCCGCTCGACGCCTTCCACCTGCACACGGCCCCGGCCGACTGGTACGAGGGCCTGGTCAAGGCGTACGTCGGCGACGGGCTCGCCAACGACTTCTACCGCGAGATCGCGGCCTACCTCGACCCCGAGACCCGCGACCTGGTCGTCTCCTCGATGGAGGAGGGCACCCACGCCACCTTCGTCGTCGACCGCGTCCGTGCCGCCATCGCCGAGGACGCCCGGCTCGGCGGGCGGCTGGCCCTGTGGGGCCGCCGCCTGATGGGGGAGGCGCTGACCCAGGCCCAGCGGGTCGCCGCCGACCGCGACGCCCTCACCGCGCTGCTCGCCGGTGGCGTCGACCGACCCGGTCTCGACCTGGCCGCGATGGGCCGGATGTTCACCCGGCTCACCGAGCGGCACATGGCCCGGATGGCCGAGCTCGGGCTCGAGGCCTGACCCCGCCGCGTCCCGCTACGAACCGGGTGGGCGAGCCTGGTCCGAGTCCGGCGCGACCATCAGCGAGGAGCTGTCCACGGCGACGAAGGCCGAGGCCGGGACCCGCTTGAGGTCGGCGATCAGCCGCTTCGGCCAGTGCGCGTTACGCTCGCCCTGGAAGTACCACGGCGAGCCGTTGTCGGCCAGGACCAGGCCATAGGTCTTCATCGCCTCGATGACGGTGCGCGCGTGCTGCGAGAAGCCGTCGGTGCTGAAGTCGGCGCGCAGCCGGAACCGCGCGCCCATGGGCGGGTACGCCGCGCCGTCGGCCGAGCCGGCGTCGTGCCGGGCGGGCCACAGGTGCTCCCGGGCGGTGCGGTCGGTCGTGAACCGGATCGCGTGCCGCACCCGCCCCGACCGCACCTCCGACCAGCGCAGCAGGCCCGGCAGGATCGGCAGGCCGGCCGCGTCGGCCGAGGTCCAGCCGTCGGGGCGCAGCTGGTGGGAGCGCAGGGACCAGACCGCACCCGAGCCGGCCGACCAGCGACCGTTGCGCGCTCGGGTGGACCAGGTCTCGTAGAGCCGGCAGCGGTCGCGGTCGACGACGATCGCGTGCCGGTCGCCGTCGGCGTTGCGACCGCCCTCGATGCGGGTGTCGGCGCCGAGCGGGTACCGCACCCGGTCGCTCTCCGCGGCGTACCCGAAGTGCACCCGCACCCGCGGGTGCCGCCTGCGGACCACGGTGATCGGGATGCCGTAGTCGGGGCCCTCGCCGAACGACGGGCCGAAGTCGGGGTGCAGGTCGCGCTCGGTCGACATGTGCGCAAGCCACTGGGCACTGCGGGGATGCTCGGGCAGGGCCCGGATGTCGGTGTTCCACCAGCTGTCGGCACCGAACACCGGGCAGCCCTTGAGCCTCGGGCCGCCTGCACCGGTGTCGGCGGCCGCGGACGGCAGGAGTCCGATCAGGACTGCTGCGGCGAGGGCTCCGATCGCCGTGCGTGGGGGTCGGCGCATGACAGGGAGGGTAGGCCCGGCGCGCTCGGCGGTGTCCAGCCCGGAGGCCCGAACAGGTGGCCGAGTCGCTCACGCCAGTCCTTCGCCGCCCGCACCTTGCGGACGATCGCCGCGTAGTCGCCGTACTCGAGCGTGATCAGGTTGTAGGTGTCGACCGGCTTGGTGAGCCCGTACGTCGGGCGCTGGCGCTCGGGCTGGAAGGTGCCGAACATCCGGTCCCAGACGATCAGGATCCCGGCGTAGTTCTTGTCGAGGTACTCCGGGTCGGAGCCGTGGTGCACGCGGTGGTGCGACGGGGTGTTGAGGACCAGCTCGATCGGGCGCGGGAGCCGGTCGATCGTCTCGGTGTGCACGAAGAACTGGTAGACGAGGTTGATCGAGAACGCGACGTAGAGCGTCCACGGCGCGAAGCCGAGGAACGGCAGCGGCAGCCAGAAGAAGAACTCGAACCACGGGTTCCACTTCTGGCGCAGCGCCGTCGCGAAGTTCATGTACTCGCTCGAGTGGTGCGCCTGGTGGGCCGCCCAGCCGATGTTGACCCGGTGTACGAACCGGTGGTTGCAGTAGTAGGCGAGGTCGAGGACGACGAGCAGCAGGACCCAGTACCACCAGGTGTCGGTGGGCAGGTGGTACGGCGCCAGGTGGGTCGAGACCGCGGAGTAGACGACGAAGGTGCCGACCTTGAAGACGGTGAGGAAGAACAGCGAGCCGATCCCCATCGAGATCGACGTGCGGGCGTCCTTGAGGGAGTAGCCGGTGACGTTGTCGTCGTGGTCGAGCCACCTCAGCGCCGCCAGCTCGACGAGGACGCTGAGCACGAAGAACGGGACGGCGTAGGTCACCGGGTTCCTCATCGGGTCGAGCAGGTCGTGCACGGGAGCTCCTTCGATATGACTCTTGGGTAAGTTACTACAGGGTCAATTCGCTGGGTAGGGTGATCTGCATGACGTCGTCGCCTCGCCGCTCCGGGACCAAGGGCGTCGCGCGCGCGGATCGCGAGCAGCAGATCCTCGAGGTCGCCGGCCGGGTCTTCGGCGAGCGCGGGTTCGCCGCCACCTCGGTGGCCGACGTCGCGCACGAGGCGGGCATCTCCAAGCCGCTCATCTACAACTACTTCGGCTCCAAGGAGGGCCTGTTCGAGCGCTGCCTGCGGGAGGCCTCCGACCTCCTGATCGGCGAGATCGAGCGGACCGCGGCGCTCGGGGTCGTCGGCCTGGCGCGGGCGGTCGCGACGCTCGACGGCGTCTTCCGCGTCCTCGACGGCCGCACCTGGGCCTGGCGCGTCGCCACCGATCCGACCGCGCCGCTCGCCGACGGGCCCGGGGAGCTGATGGGTGCCTACCGGCGCCGCCTGGAGGAGCTGGCCCGCGAGGGCGTCGGCGAGCTGCTCGCGCTGTCCGGCGACGACGACGCACTCGACCTCGACGCGATGACGACGGTGTGGGGCACGGTCTTCGGCTCGCTGGTGACCTGGTGGTGCGACCACCCCGGGATGGCGCCCGACGAGATGAGCGCCCGCTGCGAGCGGCTGTTCGGTGCGGTGTTCGGGCTGGCGCCGGACGCCTGATCCGGGTTCCGCGACCCGCTGGGGAGGTGGCGCAACGCCTGCCGGGCAATGCATCTGTGCAGGTCAGCGGCCCCTTCGAAGTTTTTCGGGTGGCGTTTCGGGAACGTCTTTTCGATAAGTCAATCGAATAACTACAGTTTCGGGCGTGACCACCACTCCCACTGATGGCGACCTCCGCTGCCGGGCGGACCGCGCCCGCCAGGTCGCGGACGCCCTGCGCTTCCAGATTCTGCACGGCGAGCTCCGCGACGCCCCGTTCCCGAGCGAGGCGGACATCGTGGCTGACTTCGCGGTCTCCCGGAACACCGTGCGTGAGGCGCTCGCACTGCTCAACGCGGACGGTCTGCTGCGTCGTGTCCCCGGTGTCGGTACGACGCCCGTCGAGGCCAAGTACCCCCACAGCATCGACCACCTGCAGGGCCTGGCCGAGACCCTCGTGGGCCACGGCGCCGTCGTCAACGAGGTCCGGGTCGCCCAGCTGGTGCCGACCCCCGAGGCCATCGCCGCGCGGCTGCGGATCGTGCCCGGCGACCCGGTGCTCTACCTCGAGCGCCGCCGCCTCGTCGACGGCGTCCCGCTCTCGCTCGACCTCACCTACGTGGTGGCCGACCTCGGGGAGCGCCTGCTCGACGCCGACCTCACCGGCAACGACGTCTTCGCGCTGCTCGAGGAGTTCTCGGGGGAGCGGCTGCAGAAGGCCGACCTGGTGATGGAGGCGGTCGCCGCCGACCGCCACTCGGCGGCCACGCTCGGCGTCGCGCCGGGCTCGCCACTGCTCATGCTGGAGCGGCTCGCGCACCTCGGAGGGCGCCCGGTCGACCTGGAGTTCATCCGGTTCCGCGGAGACCGGGTGACCATGCGCGGCAGCGTCGTGCGCCCGACCGGGGAGGTCGTGGGATGACCCGGGCCGGTTGCACGGAGGGCGCCTCGGACGGCACCGCGACCGGGCAGGCGTCGTACCGGCCCCGGCTCGTGGACCTGCGCTTCGACGTCGCCGTCGAGGTCGACCAGGCCAAGTGCATCGAGGGCTGCAACCTCTGCGTCGAGGTCTGCCCGCTCGACGCGCTCGCGATCGACCCGGAGACGAACAAGGCCTACATGCACGTCGACGAGTGCTGGTACTGCGGCCCGTGTGCCGACCGCTGCCCGACCGGCGCGGTGACCGTCAACATCCCCTACCTGCTGCGATGAAGGACCCGATCATGAAGAAGACCCTTGGCGCCGTCGCCGCCCTCGGCCTGCTCGCCCCGGGACTCAGCGCGTGCGCGGTCGGCGGGGCGGAGGCGAGCGGCGAGACCATCGTCATCGGCTACCAGTCGAAGACCATCAACACCGTCACCGCAGGCACGCTGCTGCGTGAGCGCGGCTACTTCGAGGAGCGGCTGCGAAAGATCGACCCGGACCTCCGGGTGGAGTGGCAGGACTACGACACCGGCGCGCCGATCACCGCGCAGATGGTGGCCGGCAAGATCGACATCGGCTCGATGGGCGACTACCCGCTGCTCATCAACGGCTCCCGTGCCGGCACGGGGGAGGACGGCACGTCGATGGTCGCGGTCACCGGCTACAACCCGCACGGAGCGCTCAACGGCGTCGTGGTCGGCGCCGACTCGAAGGTCCGCACCCTGGAGGACCTCGCCGGTGGCGAGGTGTCCGCCAGCGTCGGCTCCGCCGGCCACGGCACCCTCGTCCAGGCCATCGAGCAGGCCGGTCTGGCGCCCGACGCGATCAAGGTCGAGAACCAGGACCCCGCGGTCGGCGCCTCCTCGCTCCAGGGCGGTTCGGTCGACGCCGTGTCCCAGTTCGTCGCCTGGCCCGGCCTGCTCGCCTTCCGCGACGACGCGCGCCTCGTCTACGACGGCGGCCGGCTCGACCTGCCCACGCTGCACGGCACGGTCGTGCGCAACCAGTTCGAGTCCGAGCACCCCGAGGTGGTCCAGGCCTTCCTCGCGGCCCAGGCGGACGCGACCGACTACCTGCACCAGCATCCCGTCGAGGCGGCCGAGCTCGTGGCCGAGGCGACCGGCCTCCCGGTCGAGGTGGTCTACCTGTACAACGGCCGCAACGGGATCTCGACCTTCGACACCACCATCAAGGACAGCCAGGTCGCCGCCCTGGAGCACGACGTGCCGTTCCTGCGACAGATCGGCGTCCTTGAGGAGCCGCTCGACCTCGCCGCGTTCGTCGACGACGGCCCGCTGCGCAAGGTCCTCGGCAAGGAGTACGACGCCCGCGCGGCCACGACCGCCAACGCCGCGGCCATCACCGGCACCGACGCCGTCTGCGGCACGCCTGTCGGCGACGCGAGCGTCGCCGGGGAGGTGTGGGTCCAGGGCGAGGACGAGCCGCGCCCGGTGGCCGACCCGGCCTGCCTGCTGCGCAACGTGGCCGCGGTGCGGGCCGAGGGCGGCACCGTGCGCGCGTCGTACGTGCCCGACGCGGTGACCGGCACCCGATGGTTCGCCGACCGGATGACCTGGCTGAGCGACGGCGAGAAGCTGCTGCCCTTCGCGACCGTCGAGTCGCGTGACGAGTACGCGAAGGCGCACCCGGGCACGAAGCAGCTCACCTTCGACCAGGCGCTCGGAGCCGTGAGGTGACCACTCAGCTCGAGACTCCCGCCGCGACTGCGCACGCACCCGCGCAGCTCGTGCCCGTCACGACCCCGCGGCGGGGGCGCCGGCCCGGCGAGGCTGCTCGCCGGGCCCGGCGCTGGGGCCTGCGGCTCGCGTCGGTCACCGCCGCCGTCCTGGTGTGGGAGCTGCTGACCGAGCGCGACGTGGTGCTGTGGCTGCGCTTCAACCGGATCCCGGGCCCGGTTGAGGTGTTCGACGCCTTCCGCGTGCAGCTCGGGACGTCGCTGTACTACCAGGACCTGCTCCAGAGCGTGGTCCGGATCCTCAGCGGGTTCGCGATCGCGTCGGTGCTCGGCATCGGGCTCGGCGTGCTGCTGGCCCGTTCGGGGCTGCTCGCCGACCTGCTCCAACCGTTGCTGGAGATCGCCCGTCCGATCCCTGCGATCGCGCTGGTGCCGGTGGCGATCCTGCTGTTCCCCACCAACGAGCAGGGGATCGTGTTCATCACCGCCACCGCGGCCTTCTTCCCGATCCTGGTCAGCACCCGGCACGCCGTGCGCGCCCTGCCGACGGTGTGGGAGGACGCGCTGCTCACGATGGGTGCCTCGCGGCTCCAGGTGCTGCGCAACGTCGTGCTGCCCGGGATCGTGCCCGGCGTCTTCGGCGGCCTGTCGGTCGGCATGGGTGTCGCGTGGATCTGTGTGATCTCGGCGGAGATGATCTCCGGCGACTTCGGTCTCGGCTACCGGACCTGGCAGGCCTACACGATCGTCGACTACCCGCACGTCCTGGTCGGGATGCTCTCGATCGGTGCCATCGGCTGGGCGACCTCGGGCGTCGTCGAGCTGGTCGGCCGCCGGATGACCCGGTGGCTCTCGTCCGCGCAGAAGGAGTCCCTGTGAGCGCCGTACCCACCGCCGTGCCCGCGGTCCAGGCCCGTGACCTGTCCCTCGGCTACGCCGGCGAGGCGATCCTCGAGGGCGTCGACCTCGAGGTCGCCCCCGGCGAGATCCTCGTCGTGCTCGGCCACTCCGGCTGCGGCAAGTCCACCCTGCTGCGCGCCGTGGTCGGCCTGGTCCGCCCCCTGTCCGGGGAGCTGCTCGCCGGCGGCCGGCCGGTCCGCGGCACCGCCGCCGAGCGCACCCTGGTCTTCCAGGAGGACGCGCTGCTGCCGTGGCGAAGCGCGCGTCGCAACGTCGAGCTCGGCCTCGCCCTCCAGGGGGTCTCCCGCGCCGAGCGCGGCCGTCGTGCCACCGACTGGCTGGAGCGTGTCGGCCTCGGCAGGTACGCCGACCGCCTGCCCGGCCAGCTCTCCGGCGGCATGCGCCAGCGGGTCCAGCTGGCCCGCGCCCTGGCCACCGAGCCCAGCGTGATCTGCATGGACGAGCCGTTCGGCGCGCTCGACGCCCAGACCCGCGCCTCCATGCAGCGCCTGCTCATCGACGCCTGGCAGGCCTCGCGCTGCACCGTCGTCTTCGTCACCCACGACGTCGACGAGGCGATCCGGCTCGGCGACCGGATCGTCGTCCTCGGCCGCGAGGGCGTCGTCTCCGAGCACCGTGTCGAGCACCCGCGGGACACCGATCGCCCGCCGGGCCCGGACTTCCGGGCCGAGCTGATCGCCAGCCTGGGCCGCACCCAGTCGCTGGCCCCCATCCAGGAAGGAACCCACGTCGCGTGAGCACGTCCACCCTCCCCATGGCGATCCCCGACCTCGCCGAGCGTCGCGAGCTGACCTGCGACGTGCTCGTCATCGGCGGCGGCACCGCGGGCACGATGGCTGCGATCACCGCGGCCGAGGCGGGCGCCGACGTGCTGCTGCTCGAGAAGGCGCACGTGCGCCACTCGGGAGCCCTCGCCATGGGCATGGACGGCGTCAACAACGCCGTCATCCCCGGCAAGGCCGAGCCCGACGACTACGTCGCCGAGATCACCCGTGCCAACGACGGCATCGTCAACCAGGCCACCGTCCAGCAGACCGCGACCCGCGGCTTCGCGATGGTGCAGCGCCTCGAGAAGTACGGCGTGAAGTTCGAGAAGGACGAGTACGGCGAGTACGCGGTGCGCCGCGTGCACCGCTCCGGCTCCTACGTGCTGCCGATGCCCGAGGGCAAGGACGTCAAGAAGGTCCTCTACCGCGTCATGCGCAAGCGGGAGGTCCGCGAGCGGCTGCGCATCGAGAACCGGCTGATGCCGGTCCGCGTCCTCACCTCCGGTGGCCGGGCCGTCGGTGCCGCCGCCTTCGACACCCGCAGCGGGGAGTTCGTGACGGTCTCGGCCGGCGCGGTCATCCTCGCCACCGGCGCGTGCGGCCGCCTCGGTCTGCCGGCCTCGGGCTACCTCTACGGAACGTACGAGAACCCCACCAACGCCGGTGACGGCTACGCGATGGCCTACCACGCGGGCGCCGAGCTCAGCGGCATCGAGTGCTTCCAGGTGAACCCGTTGATCAAGGACTACAACGGTCCGGCCTGCGCCTACGTCGCCAACCCGTTCGGCGGCTACCAGGTCAACGCCGACGGCGACCGGTTCGTCGACTGCGACTACTGGTCGGGCCAGATGATGGCCGAGGTGAAGGAGGAGATCGACTCGGCCCGCGGCCCGATCTACCTCAAGCTCAGCCACCTGCCCGACGAGACGATCACCGAGCTCGAGGGGATCCTCCACCACACCGAGCGCCCGACCCGCGGCACCTTCCACGCGGGCCGCGGCCACGACTACCGCACGCACGACGTCGAGATGCACATCTCCGAGATCGGCCTGTGCGGCGGACACTCGTCGTCCGGGGTGTGGGTCGACGAGAACGCCCGGACGACCGTTCCCGGGCTGTACGCCGCCGGGGATCTCGCGTGCGTGCCGCACAACTACATGATCGGCGCCTTCGTCTTCGGCGACCTCGCGGGAGCCGACGCCGCGGCGAACCTCCCCGCCGAGCGGGCCGCGCTGCCCGACGACCAGGTCGCCGCCGCCCACGCACTCGTCTACCGACCGCTGCGCAACCCCGACGGGCCGCCGCAGCCGCAGGTCGAGTACAAGCTGCGCCGCTTCGTCAACGACTACGTCGCACCTCCCAAGACCGGCAAGAAGCTGGAGATCGCCGTCGAGACCTTCACCCGGATGCGTGGCGAGCTCGACCAGATGGGCGCCCGCACCCCGCACGAGCTGATGCGGTGTGCCGAGGTCGACTTCATCCGCGACTGCGCCGAGCTCGCGGCCCGCGCCTCCCTGGTCCGCGAGGAGTCCCGTTGGGGGCTCTACCACCAGCGTGCCGACCTGCCGGCCCGCGACGACGACAGCTGGTTCTTCCACCTCAACGTCCGACGCCGGGCCGACGGCGCCATGGAGTTCGTGCGACGCCCGGTCGCCGACTACGTCGTCCCGGTCGAGGACGTGGCCATCCCGGCCGCGGCCCCGCGTGACGTCGCCGTGATCGCGGTCGTGGAGCCCGAGGTGTCCGCCGTCGTGGGGCACGCTGCGGCTGCGGCCCCTGCCACGCCCGGTGGCGACTCGCCCCGGATGCTGGAGCTGCTGGCGCTGGTCGACCAGGCGCCCGACCTCGCCACCCTGCGCGCGTTCACCGCCGACCCCGACCCCCAGGTCCGCCGCGCCGCCGTCGGCGTGGTCACCGAGGTCGTCCCGGCCGGCGTGGTCGGCCTGCTGACCGGCGCGATGGAGGATCCCGACGGGGGAGTGCGCAGTGCTGCCGTGGCCGCGTTGCGAGAGCTGGTCGAGGTGCTCCCGGCCGACGACGACAGCCGGGCCGCGCTCGTGGCCGCCTGCCGGGCGCACGACCCGGCCGCGCGGGCGGTGGCGGTCGACGTGCTGCGGGCGCTGCGGTTGGGCGACCGGACCGTCTTCCGTGCCGCGGCCGGCGACCCCGAGACCCGGGTGCGTCAGCAGGCCGTCCGGGCCCTCGTCTCGCTCGACGACGTCGAGGGCCTGGCCGGGCTCGCCGACGACCCCTCCCGTGAGGTGCGGGTGCTCGTCGCCCACGGCCTCGGCACCGTCGGTGGGCCCACGGCCGGCCCGGTCCTGTCCCGGGTGGCGCGCGACCCCGACCCCCTGGTCCGCGCGGCCGCGCTCGAGGCCGTCCCCGGCGTCGGTGGGGGAGCCGAGCTGGTCTCACTCGCCGTCGCCGGCGCCGCCGCACCCGAGTGGCAGGTCCGGGTGGGTGCGGCCCGCGGCCTCGTCGCGGCCGCCGAGTCCGACGGCGTCGGCCCGCTGGGTGTGCTGGCCCAGGACACGCACGCCGACGTCCGCAAGGCCGCGGTCATCGCGCTGGGCACCTTCGCCGGGCACGACGAGGTCGCCGAGGTGCTCGAGCGCGCGACGAAGGACGACGACGCCGACGTCCGTGCCCACGCCCGGCTCGCGCTCACCGGTGCCCGGGCGGTCAGTGCCTGATGATCGCGCTCGCCAGCGCGCCGGCCATCAGCAGGCCGATCGCGCCGAGCACGACCATGCCGCCGGTGAACCCCGGCGGCGTGCCGCCGGTGCGCATCGCGATCTCGGTGCGGGTCCAGCGGTGCCAGCCGACGCCGAGGGCCACGCCGGCCACCAGCACCAGCCCGAGCGAGAGCACCAGGCGTGCAGTCAGGGAGAACTCCAGGGCCGGTGAGCTGACGGCCACCGCGCCCGCCACGAGCGCCAGCGAGGTCCGCACCCAGGCCAGGAAGGTGCGCTCGTTGGCGAGCGAGTCGCGGTGCTCGGGGTCCCGGCCCACGCCGTACACGCGGTGCGGGCGGCGACGGGTGCGAGGGGTCACCTCGGGGTGATCGGGTGCGGCCACGGCCACAGCATGCCGCAGCGGGAGCGGCAGCCCGTGTCCCACGCCCGGTGGGTGCTGCCGGGAACCGCACCCGGGGCGGTCTAGGCTGGCGTGGGCTGACTGAGCCGACAGCCCGTCCCCGACTCCAGGAGCAGTACACGTGGCAGCGATCGAAGCCGTCGGAGCCCGCGAGATCCTCGACTCCCGCGGCAACCCCACCGTCGAGGTCGAGGTCCTCCTCGACGACGGGTCCTTCGCCCGGGCAGCAGTGCCCAGCGGCGCCTCCACCGGTGCCTTCGAGGCCGTCGAGCTGCGTGACGGCGGCGACCGGTACGTCGGCAAGGGCGTCCAGAAGGCCGTCGACGCCGTGATCCAGGCGCTCGGCCCGGCCATCGAGGGACTCGACGCGGCCGACCAGCGGCTGATCGACCAGACCCTGCTCGAGGCCGACGGCACCCCCAACAAGGCCCAGGTCGGCGCCAACGCGATCCTCGGCGTCTCGCTCGCCGTCGCCCGCGCGGCGGCGGACTCGGCCGACCTCCCCCTCTACCGCTACGTCGGTGGCCCCAACGCCCACCTGCTGCCGGTCCCGATGATGAACATCCTCAACGGCGGTGCCCACGCGGACACCAACGTCGACATCCAGGAGTTCATGATCGCGCCGATCGGTGCCCCGACCTTCCGCGAGGCGCTGCGCGTCGGCGCGGAGGTCTACCACGCGCTCAAGTCCGTGCTGAAGGACAAGGGCCTCGCCACCGGCGTCGGCGACGAGGGCGGCTTCGCGCCCAACCTCGAGTCCAACCGCGCCGCGCTCGACCTGATCGCCGAGGCGATCGCCAAGGCCGGCTACGAGCTCGGCAAGGACGTCGTCCTCGCGCTCGACGTCGCCGCCTCGGAGTTCTTCGAGGACGGTGGCTACCTGTTCGAGGGCGAGAAGAAGTCCGCCGCCGAGATGATCGCCTACTACGCCGACCTGGTCGCGAGCTACCCGATCGTCAGCATCGAGGACCCCCTCGACGAGGACGACTGGGACGGCTGGAAGGCCATCACCGACGAGCTCGGCACCAAGACCCAGCTGGTCGGCGACGACCTGTTCGTCACCAACGTCGAGCGCCTGCAGCGCGGCATCGCCGGTGGCCAGGCCAACGCGATGCTGGTCAAGGTCAACCAGATCGGCTCGCTCACCGAGACCCTCGACGCCGTCGAGCTGGCCCACCGCAGCGGCTACCGCAACATGATGAGCCACCGCTCGGGCGAGACCGAGGACACCACGATCGCCGACCTCGCGGTCGCGACCAACTGCGGCCAGATCAAGACCGGCGCCCCGGCCCGGTCCGAGCGGGTCGCCAAGTACAACCAGCTCCTGCGCATCGAGGACGAGCTGGGCGACGCCGCCCGCTACGCCGGCGCCGGCGCCTTCCCGCGCTACCAGGGCTGAGTCCTCAGGAGACCGTCGTGGCCGACGACCGCCGTACGTCCCGCAAACCCGGCCGCCCCGTCTCGGGGCGGTCCGGGCCGCGGTACGCCGAGCGGCTCAAGGCCGAGCGCAAGAAGGCCGCCCGTGAGCGCGAGGCGGCCCTGGTCCGGGCCCGCAAGGAGCACCAGCACAAGGCGCGGCTGACCAGCCGCGCGGCGATCCTGGTGCTCGTCCTCGCGGTCCTGGCCGTCTCCTACGCCTCCTCGCTGCGGGCCTACCTGCAGCAGCGCGGCAACATCAACGCGCTCGAGGCGCAGATCTCCCAGCGCGAGGCCAAGATCGACGAGCTGCGCGACGAGAAGAAGCGCTGGGAGGACCCGGCGTACGTCGCCCAGCAGGCCCGGGCGCGGTTCGGCTACGTCGCCAAGGGCGAGACCCCGTTCGTCGTGGTCGACGCCAACGGCAACCCGCTCGACGCCTCGGCCGAGCTCGGCGATCCCTCGAAGGTCGCCGACCCCGACAAGCGGGTCTGGTACGACGACGTGTGGGACTCCATGAAGATCGCCGGCAACCCGCCGACGAAGGTGCGCGACCCCAAGGACGAGATCAAGGCTCCCAAGGAGGACCTCGAGCAGTGAGCGACGCCATGACCAGCAGCGACGAGGCGGTCATCGCGGCCCAGCTCGGGAGGCCTCCGCGCGGCGTGCACGCGATCGGGCACCGCTGCCCGTGTGGCAACCCCGACGTGGTCGCCACCGAGCCTCGGCTCCCCAACGGGACGCCGTTCCCGACGACCTACTACCTGACCTGCCCGCGGGTGAACTCGAGGATCGGCACGCTCGAGGCCTCCGGCCTGATGCGCGAGATGCAGGAGCGGCTCGGCACCGACCCCGAGCTGGCGGCGGCCTACCGGGCGGCGCACGAGGCCTACCTCGCCGACCGCGCCGCCATCGGTGCGGCGGGCGGGTTCGACGTCCCCGAGATCGAGGGCATCTCCGCGGGCGGGATGCCCGACCGGGTCAAGTGCCTCCACGTCCTCGCCGGTCACGCGCTTGCCGCCGGCCCCGGTGTGAACCCCCTCGGTGACGAGGTGCTGGAGATCCTCGGCGAGTGGTGGGCCAAGGGGCCGTGCGTGTCCCCTGAGATCGCCGAGTAGGGCTCGCGAGGAACGGGTGGGCACCCATCGAGGCGCGGTCGCCGCGATCGACTGCGGCACCAACACCATCAAGCTGCTCGTCGGCGATCCGCAGGGTGACCCCGACGGCGTGCGTCGTGAGAGCCGGATGATCCGGCTCGGTCAGGGTGTCGACGCCACCGGTCGGCTCGCTCCCGAGGCGCTCGAGCGGGCCTGGGCGGCCATCGACGAGATCGCCACGATCGTCGACGAGGCCGGTGTGGGTCCCGACCGGATCCGGTTCTGCGCGACCTCCGCGACCCGCGACGCGGCCAACGCCGCCGAGTTCACCGCCGGTGTGCACGCCCGGCTCGGGATCGATCCGGAGGTGCTCTCGGGCGAGGAGGAGGCCCGGTTGGCCTTCGACGGCGCGGTCCGCGGGCTCGCCGCCGCCTCGGTCGCGGTGGACGGCCCGGCACTGGTCGTCGACATCGGCGGCGGCTCCACCGAGCTGATCCTCGGCGACCCGGCGACCGGACCCACCGCTGCTCACTCGATGGACATCGGCTCGGTGCGGCTGCACGAGCGGCACGTGCGCCACGACCCGATCACCGCCGACGAGATCGCCGCGGTCGTCGCCGACATCGACGCCGCGCTCGACGCCTGCCCGGTCGACCCGGCCGCTGCCCGGTCCGTGATCGCCGTTGCCGGCACCAACACCACGATCGCCGCCGGGACGCTCGGCCTGGCCGCCTACGACCGCGACCTGATCCACGCGCGCGTGCTCGCCGTGCCCGACGTGCTGGCGCAGGTCGACCGGTTGCTCACGATGACCGTTGCCGAGCGCCGTGGCCTGGGCTGGATGCATCCCGGGCGGGCCGACGTGATCGACGCGGGCGCGCTCATCGCCGCCCGTGTGCTGCAGCGCCTCTCCGTGGGCGAGATCGTCGTCGCCGAGACCGACATCCTCGACGGGATCGCCTGGTCGCTCGTGGCGTGAGCGCCGCGCGGGGGAGCCCGATCGACCGTTCCGCCGAAAATTTTACTTTCGGCCTCCGAGGGGCGATCGGGCCGTCCGACGGCCCTCGCGGGGACGTCGAACGACCGTCCCGACGCGGTCCCGGGAGTGGTGCTCGAGCAGCCTCCCGCGGGTCCCGTGCGCCCGACCGAGGACGCCCTCGGCGAGGCTCGCGGCGCCCACACCGACCCGCCTCCCCAACGGCACACTTCTCGAGATTTGTCCGTGGAACGGCCGAGAATTCGCCTAGTATTCTGGGTGATGAGTCAAGCCGACACGCGGTGCGAGGAGCTGCTGAGGACGGTCGACCCGGTCGTTCTCGGTGCTCGTGTGCGCGCTGCCCGGCGGGCACTCGGCATGAACCAGTCCAACCTGGCCGCCGGGACCTACTCCGTGGGCTACGTGTCGCGCATCGAGTCCGGTGGCCGGCGTCCGACCCTGACGGCTCTCACCGTCCTCGCCGAGCGGCTCGGGCTCCCGGTCGTGGACCTGCTGACCGGCGCCTCGGCCGAGGAGGTCGACGAGATCCGGCTCGGCCTGAGCTATGCCGAGCTCGCCCTGGAGAACGGCGAGGCCCTCGACGCCGAGCGCCAGGCCCGGGCAGCGCTCAGCCGCGCCGAGGGCGCCTCGCTCACCGACCTGATCGCCCAGGGGCGCTTCGTCCTGGCTCGGTCGCTGGAGTCGATGGGCCAGCTGGACGACGCGATCCGTGAGCTCGAGGCGCTGCTCGCCGAGGTCGGCGGCATCGCGGCCATCCGGTGCGGCATCGCGCTGAGCCGCTGCTACCGCGAGGCGGGCGACCTCGCCCTCGCCATCGAGGTCGGTGACCGGATCAGGCCCGCCATCGTCGAGGGCGGTCTCGAGCGGACCGACGAGGCCGTCCAGCTCGTGATGACGGTCGCCCTCGCCCACATCGAGCGCGGTGACCTCAGCCGCGCCACGCGGATCTGCACCGAGACGATCGAGCTCGCCGAGGAGATGGCGTCGCCCGTCGCGCGCAGTGCCGCCTACTGGAACGCGAGCATCGCCTACTCCGAGCGTGGCGAGACGCAGTCGGCGCTGAGCCTGGCGAACCGGGCGCTCGCACTGCTCGGGGAGGGCCAGGACGCTCGCAACCTCGCCTACCTGCGGCTCGAGCTCGGACGCCTGAACCTCGGCTCCGACTCGCCGGACGTGGCCGCCGCGATCAGGCACGCGACGCGGGCGGCCGAGGAGCTGCAGGCCTCCAGCGGGTCGCTCGCCCAGGTCGCGCACGCCCAGACGATCCTGGCTCGCGCCCTGGTGATGGACGGACGGCCGGAGGCGGCGCTGGAGGTCGCGGATGCGGCCCGAGCGAGCACTCCGGAGGAGGCCGCGCTCGGGGCGGCCGAGGCCGCGATGGCGCAGGCGGAGGCGCTGGCCGAGCTCGGCCGCGACCGCGAGGCCGTCGCCGCGTGCCACGAGGCGGCACGACTGCTGTCGCGGCGTACCGAGGCCGACCGGTGGGTCGCGCAGGCCTGGTGCGAGCTCGCGGACCTTTTCGAGCTGCTGGGCGAGATGACCTCGGCGCACGCCGCCATCAAGGCGGCGGCCAGCGCCAGCGGGCTGCGCGTGCGGGCCCGCGCGGGCCGCGCGGTCCGCAGCTCGACCTAGGCGCTCGGGAGCCGGTCAGCAGCAGCCGGCGGGACGGTCGGCCAGCACGACCGACGGGCCCGTCGACGGTGCGCCCAGGGTCGCGGCGAGGGTCGCGGCGAGGGCGGCGGCTGTGGCGGCGAGGAGCTTGCGAGTCTTCATGTCGGGATCTCCTGGTGGTGTCCGGCCGGCAGGTCGCGACCGGGTGGTGCGTGGGGTGGGGCCCGAGACTTGCCATCGAGGTTGTCACATCCTGGCAATTTTCGGAATGCCCATCGGGTAACTGATGCCTCCCGTTCCGGCCGCCGCGCCCGAGAAGGCGCGGACGCCGGCCCGGCCCGGTGGTCGGCAGTGCGTCGCGAGGTAGCGTCCCGCGGTCGGCGAGGGCCGCGGCGGGCCGACGAGCGTCGCGCGGGAGCGCCGACCTCGGCCCGCGATGCTCCCACGGACGGGGCCTCCGCGGTCCCGTCCGGTAGCTCCGTGCGGCCCCTCCGCGCGGTTCGGAACCGCTTGTGGCGTCGGGGCCCGCCGCCTATCGTCGAAGCACCCGAGGCCGCCACCGGCCCTCCCGGTTCCCAAGGCTCCTCCAGGACGGGACGGCTGAGACGGCGGCCCGGTTTCTCATTGCCGGAGCGCGCCCGGGGCGTTCCTTCATGTCCTGGGGGACAGCATGACGACATTGAGTGAGGGGCTGACGCGGGCCGCGACGCAGCCGGCCGCGGTCCGCGCCGCTGGGCCACCGCGTCGCCGCGACGGCGTGGTGACGGACTCCGATCTCCTGGAGGGGTGCCGCCGCGGTGAGCGGGACGCGTGGGCGCAGGTGGTCGAGCGCTACGAACGCCTCGTCTACACCGTCGCCCGGCGCGGAGGGCTCGATGCCGAGGACGCGGCGGACGTCACGCACGCGACGTTCGCTGCCCTGCTCGACGCTCTCCACCGGCTGCCCGAGGACCTGCGGCTCGCCTCCTGGCTGATGACCATGGCCCGCCGGCACGTGTGGAGCACCCGCACCATCCACGGGCACGAGCCCGTCGTCGACCCCCTGGCCGACCCCTTCGCCGACTGGGAGGTGGTCACCGCGCTCCACGACGCGCTGTCCGCCCTCGGCAGCACGAGCCGCGAGCTCCTCGTCGCCTTGTACTTCGAGGGGGCGGCGCCGAGGCACGCGGCGGTCGCGTCTCGCTTCGGCCACCCGGCCGCGACCATCGGGCCGGTGCGCGGCCGCTGCCTCCAGGAGCTGCGGATGATCATGGAGGAGGAGTGAGGACCGTCCGGCCGACGTTCACCGAGCTCGTCGACTGGCTCGACGGGCGGCTGGGGACCGGGGAGGCCGAGGCGGTGGCGTCGTTCGTCGCCGAGGGTGACCCGCTGACCTTGGAGAGCGTCGAGTGGATCCTCGCGTTCGTCGACGGCGCATCCTCGATGCCCCTGGAGCAACCCCCGCCCGAGCTCGGTGGTCGGTTGCGGGGGATCTTCGACCGCCTGCACGGGGCCCGTCGCGACCGCGACTGGTCCGACGCGACGCTGCTGTACGACGCCCGGTCGGGTGGCGCGCCGTCGGGCGAGCCGTCCCGTGCCGGGCGCGGCGTGCACCGGGCCTTCGAGAGCGAGCTGGGTCGCTTCGTCCTGGACGCCACGACGACCGGCAGGGGTGAGGTCGACGTCGAGGGCCTCGTCCTGCTGCCCGCCGACTCGTGGGGAGTGGACCTCGCCTTCCTGGCGAGCGGCACCTTGCGGCGGGCGCTCCACAGCGCGCGCGACGGCCGGTTCCGGGCACGCGGCCTGCCGGTCGAGGTCGACGAGCTCTGGCTGACCTCCGGGTCCACGCGGGTCCGCGCCGTGCTCGACCTCCGGCTCTGAGCCGGTCCCCACGCGCGCTCGGCCGGGCCCGCTGGGATGATGCCGGCGTGAGCACCGACCTGTACGCCGTCACCGTCCTCGGCCACGACCGTCCCGGCATCATCGCCGCCACCACGGCCGGCCTCGCGGAGCTCGGGCTCAACATCGAGGACTCCACGATGACCCTGCTGCGGGGTCATTTCGCGATGATGCTGCTGTGCCGAGGCGGCTCCGACGCGGCGGCCATCGAGCGGGCCCTCGCGCCGCTCGCCGCCGACGGCGACCTCGACGTCGCGGTCCGCCCGGTGACCGACGCGCCCGCGCCCGCAGCCGGAGGCAGCGCCTGGGTGCTGACCGTGCACGGCGGCGACCGTTCGGGCATCGTGTCGGCCGTCGTCGCCGAGGTCGCCGCGGCCGGGGGCAACATCACCGACCTCACCACCCGCCTCGCGGGGGACCTCTACCTGCTCGTCGCCGAGCTCGACCTCCCGGCCGGCTCCGACGTCAGCGCGGTCGAGGGAGCCATCCGCGCCTCGGCCGAGCGGCTCGGTGTCACGGCCACGCTGCGCCCTGCCGAGGCCGACGAGCTGTGACGTCGGAGCAGGGGAGCGCCCGGGTCGCAGGCTGGTCCGAGACCGAGCTCGGCGTCGACGGCAGGGTGCTGGACGTCGTACGGGCTCCGGACGGGGTGCTGTCGGCTCGCGGTGCCGACGTCGACCCGACGGCCGCCGACGTCGTGCAGCTGGCCGCGGACCTCGTCGCGACCATGCGGGTCAGCCCCGGCTGCGTCGGCCTCGCCGCCAACCAGGTCGGCGTCGGTGTCCGGGTGTTCTGCGTCGACGTCACCGAGCACCCCAAGACCCGCACGCGCCACGGCACCTTCGTGCTGTGCAACGCCGAGGTCGTCGAGTCCAGCCGCAACGAGAAGGCCCGCGAGGGCTGCATGAGCGTCCCCGACCTCACCGGCGACGTGAAGCGGGCGTCGCGCCTGACGGTGCGTGGTCAGCTGCCGGGGACGGGTGAGACCGTGTCGTTCGCGACCGATGCGTTCGAGGCGCGGGCGCTGCAGCACGAGATCGACCACACCGACGGGTTCTTGTTCCTCGACCGGGTCGCCGGCGCGCACGCGATCTATCCTCGCCAGACCTACCTGTAGGCGTCCTGCAGGAACGGCCCCCGTATCCCAATCGGTAGAGGAAGCCGCCTTAAAAGCGGCCCAGTCTGGGTTCGAGCCCCAGCGGGGGCACCTCGAGCTCGCCGTGTGTCGCGGCCGCTGACGCGCGGGCGGGCCGCCCGCGCCCGGCGATGAGGGTCAGCGCGAACCAGAGCTCGAAGGCGAAGATGGGTACGGCGCACCCCGCTGCCACCGCGCCGCGCGCAGGGATGAGCGCGAACAGCTGGGCCAGGTCACTGGCGAGGACGAGGCAGCCGCCCACGAGGCCCAGCCCAGCCAGTCTGCGACCGACGAACCCGGACGACCAGAGCAGTGACGCCAGCACGAGGGTGTTGACGCCGATCACCAGTCCCTGGCCGAGCAGGAAGGCTGCGGCGTGGAGCGCGATGAGGTCGTCGGTGGGGCGGCCGGTGTCGGCGACGACCGCCATGGGCAGTGTGCCGGCGACGATCGCCGCCGCCTCGACGGCGCGCAGCTGGGCGAAGGCCTGCGCCCGGGCGGGGCCGAACGGCGACAGGACCTGGGCGAGCAGCACTCCGGTGCCGGCACAGCCCAGGGCCAGGCCCAGCTCGAGGACGATGCCGGCCCTGACGGCGACGGGGTCACGGCCGTCGCCGTAGGCGACGAGGGCGAGGACCGAGGTGACGTGGGTGACGAGGTAGAGCACGCCGGCGATCCGTGCGTACCGGCGATGACGTGGGTTCACGGCAGTGCTCCTTCATGGTGTACGGCGTATACCTCGGGAGCGACGAGCGTAGGTATACGGTGTAGACGTGTCAAGCCCCAACGCCCCGGCCCGCGCGGCCCTCAGTCGCGACCGGATCCTCGACGCGGCGATCGCGACGGCGGACGGAGACGGCCTCGACGCCGTCAGCATGCGGCGCCTCGCGGGGCTGCTCGGCGTCACTCCGATGGCGCTCTACAAGCACCTCGAGAACCGCGACCGGCTCGTCGACGCGATGGTCGACCGGGTCGTCGGCGAGATCCGCGCGGGCGCACCGGACCCGGAGTGGAAACGGGCCGTGCGTCGCCGGATCCTCGACGCGCGCGAGGTCGCTGGGCGACATTCCTGGCTGCCGGACGCCATCGAGAGCCGGGTCGTGGCGACCCCGACGCTCCTGGCCTACCTGGACGACCTGATCGGGATCATGCTGGACGGCGGGCTGTCCGCCGACTTGGTCCACCACGCCATGCACGCGCTGAGCGTGCGGATGTGGGGCTTCACTCGCGACGTCGTCCCCATGCCCCCCCTGCCGGACGAGCCGGCAGCGCGCGCCCAGGCGCTGGCGACCTACGCCGCGTCGTACCCCTCCATCATCCGGATGGCGACCACGGCGCCGGCCGCCGGCGCGGGCTGTGATGCCGACGCCGAGTTCGCGTTCGCCCTCGACCTGTTGCTCGACGGAGTCGAGCGCCTCCACGCGCTCGGGTGGGCGTCCGGCTGACCCGCCTTCTGCTCAGAGCAGAACTCCTCCCGGACGCCCCGGGCGGGCCGATCGGCCGACCTACGATGAGGCATGGCCGAGGAGCAGAACGCGGCGGAGCCGCTGTGGCGGGACCTGGTGGGACGACGGCTGCGCGACCTGCGCCGGGAGCGCGGCGAGACGCTGACCGAGACCGCGGGACGGGCCGGCATCTCGCCGCAGTACCTCTCCGAGATCGAGCGCGGCGTCAAGGAGCCGAGCAGCGAGATGATCGCGGCCGTCCTCGGCGCCCTCGGCACGACGCTGCTCGACCTCACCACCTCGGTCGCCGGCGACCTCCGCCCGCTCGCCGCACCGGTCGCGGTCGGCGGGGCCTACGCCCTCGCGCTCGCGGCCTGACCCGCCGCTGCGACCACCGCGGGCCCGCGCTCCTCGATCACGTGGTCGATCAGCCCGTACTCCCGCGCAGCTGAGGCCGTGAAGACCCGGTCGTGGTCGGTGTCGGCCCGCAGCGTCGCGGTGTCCTGTCCGGTGTGCCGCGACAGGATCTGCTCGATGTCGGCACGCACCCGCACCACCTCGTCGGCCTGCAGGATCAGGTCGGGGATCGCGCCCCGGCCCTGCGCGGCCGGCTGGTGCAGGACGACCCGCGCGTGGGGGAGCGCCGACCGCTTTCCCGCCGCTCCCGAGGCCAGCAGCACGGCGCCGACCGCGATCGCCTGGCCGATGCAGGTGGTGGCGACCTGCGGCCGGATGAACTGCATGGTGTCGTGCACCGCCAGCATCGCGCTCGGGTCGCCGCCCTCGCAGTTGATGTAGAGCTGGATGTCGCGGTCCGGGTTGTCCGCCTCCAGGTGCAGGAGCTGGGCCACGAGCGAGTTCGCGACGCCCGCGTCGATCGCCGTGCCGAGGTAGACGACGCGCTCGGTGAGCAGGTGCGAGTAGACGTCCATGATCCGCTCGCCCCGCGGGTGCTGGGCGATCACGTTGGGGACCAGGTAGGAGCTCATCGACCGACCCCCAGGCCCAGCGGTGCGCGCCGGGGCGGCACGAGGACGTCGTAGGACGCCACGATCTCGTCGACGAAGCCGTACTCCAGCGCCTGCTGGGCGGAGTACCACCGGTCGTGCAGCGAGTCCTCGAAGACGCGCTCCAGCGGCTGCCCGGTGTCCTCGGCGATGAGGGCGAGCACCGTGTCGCGGGTCTGGCGCAGGTCCTGGGCCTGCAGCTCGATGTCGACGGCGGTGCCGCCGATGCCGGCCGAGCCCTGGTGCATGAGGACCCGGGCGTGGGGGAGCGCGCGGCGCTTGCCGCGGGTCCCCGAGGACAGCAGGAACTGCCCGGCGCTGCAGGCGATGCCGAGCGCGAGCGTCGCGACGTCGCACGGCACCAGCCGCATCACGTCGCGGATCGCGAGCATCGCGGGCACGGAGCCGCCGGGCGAGTGGATCCACAGCGCGACGTCCGCGCCGGGGTCGTCGGCGGCGAGCGCCACCAGCTGGCTGGCCAGCAGCACGCCGTTGTCGTCGTCGAGAGGGCCGTCGAGCACCAGCACGCGCTGCTGGAGCAGCTCGCGTCGTACCCGGTCGTCGAAGGTGCGGGGTCGGTTGTCGTCGCTCATGACGCCACTGTCGACGGCCGGCGCGGGGCGCAGAAGGCGGATCCGCCCACGGCAGCGGGGCGCTGCCCACAGCAGCGCTTGACTTCATGTCCACCTGAAGCGGGACAGTGGTCGCATGCACCGTCACGAGCACCACCGCGACCAGACCCTCGACGAGCTGCGGGACGCGCTGAGCGCCGGCTTCTGGGACGAGCGGTACGGCGGCGCCGACCGCGTCTGGAGCGGCCGGCCCAACCAGCGCCTGGTCGAGCAGGTCGCCGACCTCACGCCCGGCACGGCGCTCGACGTCGCCTGCGGCGAGGGCGGCGACGCCGTGTGGCTGGCGAAGCAGGGCTGGCGGGTGACCGCCGTCGACGTGTCGGAGGTGGCGCTCGGCAAGCTCGCCGCGCACGCCGAGGACGAGGGCGTCGGCGACCGCATCAAGGTCGGCTTCTACGACGCGCTGGCCGACCCGCGCCCCGCCGGCCGCCACACCTTCGACCTGGTGACGGTCAGCTTCCTCCACGTGCCGCTGCCGGACTTCCCCGCGATCTACCGCGGGATCGCCCGCGCGGTCGCCCCGGGCGGTCGGCTGCTCGTCACCGCGCACCACCCCGACGACGTCACCACCGGCGCCCGCCACGACCACGGACCGGGCCTGATGTTCGAGCCGGACCGGGTGCTCACGACGCTCGGCGCCGACCGGCCGGACGGCGCTTGGGAGGTCGAGGTCGCCGACACGCCCGTGCGCGAGCAGGCCACCCCCGAGGGCCCGCTGCTGGTCCGCGACACGGTGGTGCGGCTGCGTCGTCGTACCTGATCGGCAGGTTGGGGAACCTTCCCCGGTTGTCGTGCGTTCCTCCGACATCGAGACACCTAGACTGTAGGTGGAGGGCAGCCACCGTGGCCGCCCGGCAGACTCGCAAGCCTGCGGAGGAGACCATGCAGAGCAACAACCCGGTGTTCCGGCGCTCGGAGGAGTTCAACCGCTCCGGAGCCGCGGCCTACCAGGGCTTCGGCGAGCCGCAGCAGTACGGCGGTTACGCCCAGCCCGGCTACCCGGCGCCCGAGGCACCCACCCGCCAGGGCCGGATGACCATCGACTCGGTCGTGCAGTCGACCAGCATCACGATCGCCATCACGATCGTCGCCGCGGCCGTCACGTGGCTGGTCACCCCGGCGATCAGCCCCGAGACGGGCATCCCGTCGAGCGTGCTCGCGGCCTCCGCCATCGGTGGTGGCGCGGCGTTCCTCCTGTCGCTGGTCAACTCCTTCAAGCGGATCATCAGCCCCGGGCTGGTCATGGCGTTCGCCGTGGCCGAGGGTGTCGCGCTCGGCGCGATCAGTGAGCTCTTCAACGCGGTCTACGGCGGCGGCATCATCGTGCAGGCCGTGATCGGCACCTTCGCCGCCTTCGCCGGCACCCTGGCCGCCTACAAGGTCCTCGACATCCAGGTCGGCCAGAAGTTCCGCACCTTCGTGGTCGCCGCGATGTTCGGCATGGTCGCCCTCAGCCTGCTCGAGGTCGTCCTCGGCCTCTTCGGCAACGGGCTCGGCCTGTTCGACGACGGTGCCCTGGGCCTCGTCTTCGCCATCGCCGGCCTGGTCCTCGGCGTGTTCATGCTGATCCTCGACTTCGACTTCGTCGAGCAGGGCGTGCGCAACGGCCTCCCGGAGCGCGAGTCGTGGCGGGCCTCCTTCGGCCTGCTCGTCAGCCTGGTCTGGATCTACACCAACCTGCTGCGGATCCTCGCGATCCTCCAGCAGGACTGACGGTTCGGCGCTCCCGCGTCGCACGCCGGCCCCGGCTCCACCTCGGTGGGGACCGGGGCCGTCGTGCGTCCGGAGCCCGAGTCCTCAGGCCGGGTTCGGGGCGCTCTCGTGCTCCTCGGGCGCCTCGCCGGGGACGTGGCGGCGCGAGCGGCGGTGCCGCAGCTCGACCCACAGGCCGCGCACGCCGGCGCGGCGGCCGCCGACCTCGGTGCCACCGAGCTCGGTGCCGGGCTCGTTGACGGCCTGGACGGCGGCGCGGGTGACGGGCAGGACGCCCTCGCCGCGGAAGGCCTCGAGGCCCGTCTCCTCGCCGGTCGGCTCCAGTGCGGCCAGCACCGACGGCACGAGCACGCCGGCCAGCGCCCGGTAGCCCTCGGCCGACGGGTGGAACTGGTCCGGGCCGAAGAGCAGGGCCGGGGCGGCCGCGAATTCGGGGCCGAGGATGTCGCCGAGGGACACGGTGCGGCCGCCCTCCTCGACGACCGCGATGGTCTGGGCGGCGGCGAGCCGGCGCGACCAGGCCCGTGCGACCTGGCGCAGCGGCGGAGCGATCGGCTGGATGGTGCCGAGGTCGGGACAGGTGCCGACGACCACCGTGGCGCCGGCAGCGATCAGCCGGCGTACGCCGTCCGCGAGCGCGCGCACGGAGTGCGAGGGCCGCACGGTGTGGGTGACGTCGTTGCCGCCGATCAGGATGACGGCGACCTCGGGCTCGATCGGCAGGGCCCGGTCGACCTGGGCGGCGAGGTCGGAGGACTTGGCGCCGACCACGCAGAACTCGCGCAGGTAGACACGCCGGTCGGCGTGCTCGGCGACGGCAGTTCCGATCAGGGCGCCCGGCGTTTCCTCCACCCGCTCGACACCGTAGCCGGCGGCGCTGGAGTCGCCGAGGACCGCGATCCGGATGGCCGGTCCGGGGCGGCCGCGGCCGTACCAACCGGTCGCGTCAGGCGGCGGTTCGTCCCGCGCGGGGCCGATCGTCTTGCGGGCGAGCCTCGCCTCGGCGGACAGCACGCCGTAGAGACCGGCGCCGAGGGCAGACAGCCCGCCCCCGCCGTACAGCGCGGCGGCGGCGAGCTTGCGGGCTGCGGACGCCTTGCTCACGCACGCCATGCTACGGATCCACCGATACGGTGGGGGCATGGAGTACGTCGAGTCCCTGCTGGAGCTGATCGGCAACACCCCGCTGGTCCGGCTCAACCGTTCCCTCGACCTGCCCACCGACGGACCGTTGGTGCTGGCGAAGGTCGAGTACCTCAACCCCGGCGGTTCGGTGAAGGACCGGATCGCCACCCGGATGATCGAGGCCGCCGAGGCATCCGGCGCCCTGCAGCCCGGGGGCACGATCGTCGAGCCGACGTCCGGCAACACCGGCGTCGGGCTGGCGATGGTGGCCCAGCAGAAGGGCTACAAGTGCATCTTCGTGTGCCCCGACAAGGTCAGCGAGGACAAGCGCAACGTCCTCAAGGCCTACGGCGCCGAGGTGGTCGTGTGTCCCACGGCCGTCGCCCCCGAGCACCCCGACTCCTACTACAACGTGTCCGACCGGCTGGCCAACCAGCCCGGGGCGTGGAAGCCCGACCAGTACTCCAACCCGCACAACCCGCGCTCCCACTACGAGGAGACCGGCCCCGAGCTGTGGCGCCAGACCGAGGGGCGGATCACCCACTTCGTCGCGGGCGTCGGCACCGGCGGCACCATCTCCGGCATCGGCCGGTACCTCAAGGAGCAGAACGCCGACGTCCAGGTCGTCGGCGCCGACCCCGCTGGCTCGGTCTACTCCGGCGGCACCGGCCGCCCCTACCTCGTCGAGGGGGTCGGCGAGGACTTCTGGCCCGAGACCTACGACCGCGGCGTGGCCGACCGGATCATCGAGGTCTCCGACGCCGACTCGTTCGCCTTCACCCGCCGCCTGGCCCGCGAGGAGGCGCTGCTGGTGGGCGGTTCCTCCGGCATGGCCGCGTACGCCGCACGCCAGCTCGCGCAGGAGCTCGCTGCCGAGGGCAGGAACGACGCGGTCATCGTCGTCCTGCTGCCCGACTCCGGTCGCGGCTACCTCAGCAAGGTCTTCAACGACGACTGGCTGGCCCAGTACGGCTTCAGCACCGGCCAGCCGCGGCCGGCGCAGACCGTCGGCGAGGTGCTGCGCAGCAAGTCGAAGGGCATGCCCGCGCTCGTGCACACGCACCCCAACGAGACCATCGCCGAGGCGGTCCAGATCCTCCAGGAGTACGGCGTCTCGCAGATGCCCGTCGTGCGGGCCGAGCCCCCGATCGTGGCTGCCGAGGTCGCCGGCTCCGTCTCCGAGCGGGCGCTGCTCGACGCGCTGTTCACCGGCAAGGCGAAGCTGACCGACTCGGTCGAGCAGCACATGTCGGCGGCGCTGCCGACCATCGGCTCCACCGAGGACGCGACGGCCGCGGTGCCCCTGCTCGAGTCCGCGGACGCCGTGCTGGTCCACGAGGACGGCAAGCCGGTCGGGGTGCTCACCCGCCACGACCTGCTGAACTTCCTCGCGCGTGGCTGACGCAACCGGGCTGGCCGGGCTGACCGGGCTGGCCGGGCTGACCGGGCCGGTCCGTGCGGCGACGCCGGAGGACGTCCCCGACGTCCTCCGGCTGATCCGTGCCCTCGCCGCCTACGAGCGCGAGCCGGACGCGGTGGAGACCACGGAGGCCGACCTGCACCGCTGGCTGTTCGGGGACGACCCGGTGGCCAGCGTGCTGGTCGCCGAGGACGGCGGCCCGCAGGGCCGGGTGGTCGGCATGGCGTTGTGGTTCCGCACCTACTCGACCTGGACCGGGACCCCGGGGATCTACCTCGAGGACCTCTTCGTCCAGCCCGACCAGCGGGGCAAGGGGCTGGGCAGGGCGCTGCTCACCGCCCTCGCCCGGATCGCCGTGGAGCGCGGCTACCGGCGCGTCGAGTGGGCGGTGCTGGACTGGAACACGCCGTCGATCGAGTTCTACGAGTCGCTCGGCGCGCACCCGATGGACGAGTGGACGACCTACCGGCTGACCGGCCAGGCGCTCGCGGAGCTGGGAGCCCAGTAGCGGCAGGTGTGGTGGGCGGTGAGTCCCAGCGCCTCCCAGAACGCCCGCCCGCCGGGGTTGTCGGTCTCGACGTGCACCCAGGCCGTCATCGCGCCCTGCTCGGCCGCCCAGCCGAGGAGCTCGCCGACCACGGCCGTCGCGAGGCCGCGCCTGCGGTGGGCCGGGTCGACGGTGACCGCGTGCAGACCGACCCAGTCGCCGTCGACGGTGGCCCGAGCCTCGGCCACCGGGTCGCAACCGGCGTCCACCGACGCGACCGCGCGAACGCCGACGGCGGAGAGCTCGACGTCGTGCGCCGAGCGGGGCAGCGAGCGTCGCAGGCGGGCCACGGAGCCGAGCAGGAAGTCCGACTCGCCGTACTCCAGCCGCTGCCAGCCCGCCCCCGCGAACGCCCCCTCGACCGCCGAGTCCGCCTCCACCTGCACGAGTGGGTCGCGGCCCCGATCGGCGTAGAACGCCTCGACGGCGGCCAGCGCCTCGGGGAACGGGCGGCCCGGATCGCCGATCGCCAGGCACGAGTTGGCCCGTTTGAGCAGGCGGCCGACCGGAGCGCGGTCCGAGCGCAGCTCCCACTCGCCCAGCGGCTCGCGGTCGACCGTGGTCCACAGCCCGCCGGTGCGCGACTCGGCGTCGCGGACGCCGACCCGCAGCCGGGCGGCGGGGCGCGGGGGGACCGGCTTGCCGGACACGATGTCGGCGATCTCGATGCTCACCGTGGCGCCCGTCTCCGGCTGGACGACGCACACGCCGTCGGCCCACGACAGGCAGGTGCCGAGCACGTCGGTGAAGGCCGGTCCACCGCTCGGCCCGCTCACCCCGCGAAGCAGCCGTCGTACGACGACGCGTTGGCCCACCACGTGGGGGCCGAGCAGGTGCTGGCCCGGTCCGTGTCCATTTTCCTGGGGTCCTGACGCGTCGGGCACGACGGGGATACTAGGCTGAGCCCCGACACGAAACACTTTCGTGTCGAGCATCCGCGCTCGTTGGTCTCAGGAGGAATCGATGACCTACGTCATCTCGCAGCCGTGCGTCGACGTCAAGGACCGTGCGTGCGTCGACGAGTGTCCCGTCGACTGCATCTACGAGGGCAAGCGGATGCTCTACATCCACCCCGACGAGTGCGTCGACTGTGGTGCCTGCGAGCCGGTCTGCCCGGTCGAGGCGATCTTCTACGAGGACGACGTCCCGGAGGAGTGGAAGGACTACTACGACGCCAACGTGAAGTTCTTCGACGACCTCGGCTCGCCCGGCGGTGCCGCCAAGATGGGCGAGATCGACAAGGACGCCGCGTTCGTCGCTGCGCTCGAGCCGCAGAACCAGGACCACTGAGGGGCCGACCGAACCGCGATGGTGACACTGGGTGCCGTCTCGGGCCGGCTGCCCGACTTCCCCTGGGACAAGCTGCCCCAGTACGCCGCGCAGGCGCGTGAGCACGCCGACGGGATCGTCGACCTGTCGATCGGTACGCCGGTCGACCCGACGCCCGAGGTCGCCCGCGCCGCGCTGACGGCGGCCGTCGACTCCCCGGGGTACCCGCTCACCATCGGCACGCCCGAGGTCCGGCAGTCGGTCGTCGACTGGCTCGCCGGCACCCACGGCGTGACCGGGCTGGGCCTCGACCAGGTCCTCCCGCTGATCGGCTCCAAGGAGTTCATCGCCTCGCTGCCCTCCTACCTCGGCCTCGGGCCGGGCGACCTGATCGGCTACCCGGCACTGGCCTACCCGACCTACGAGGTCGGCGCCGCGCTGGTCGGCGCGAAGGCCGTCGCCACCGACTCACTCACCGCCTTCGGCCCCGAGACGCCGAAGCTGCTGTGGGTCAACTCGCCCTCGAACCCGTCGGGCCGGGTGCTCCCGGACGAGCACCTCAAGAAGGTCGTCGACTGGTGCCGCGAGCGCGGCGTGCTGCTCGTGTCCGACGAGTGCTACCTCGACTGCGTGTGGGAGGGCGAGGCACGCTCCGTCCTCCACCCCGACATCTCGGGCGGCTCGGCCGAGGGCATCCTCGTCGTCCACTCGCTGTCGAAGCGCTCCAACCTCGCCGGCTACCGCTGTGCGTTCGTCGCCGGCGACCGCGACGTGATCGCCGAGCTGCTCGCGGTCCGCAAGAACATGGGCCTGATGATGCCCGCGCCGCAGCAGCACGTCATGGCGGCCGTCCTCGGCGACGAGGTGCACGTCAAGGAGCAGCACGAGCGCTACCGCGCGCGCCGTACAACGCTCCGCGCGGCGCTCGAGGCCGCGGGCTACACGATCGACCACTCCGAGGCCTCGCTCTACCTGTGGACCACGAAGGGGCCCGACGGCCCCGACTGCTGGCAGATGGTGGCCGACCTCGCCGCCCAGGGCATCCTGGTGGCGCCGGGCACCTTCTACGGCGCGGCCGGCTCCCACCACGTCCGGATCGCGCTGACCGCGACGGACGAGCGGATCGCCGCCGCGGCCGCGCGGCTCACGGCCTGAGGAGTCCGTCCCTAGGCGGGGATCGTCGCCAGCACCCCCAGCATGTGGTTCATCACGGCGAGGTGCTCGGCGGCCGGGCTGAACATCACCAGCTCGGCGTCCTCCTCGACCCGCACCGTGTGCCCGGCCGGCCAGTGCACGACCTCGCCGGCACTGCAGGTCTCGGTCGAGCCGTCGCCGTACGTCACGACGACGCGACCCCGCACCAGGTAGCCCCAGTGCGCGGCGAAGCACAGGCCGTCGTCGAGACCGGCGAGGAGCGGCGCGACGTCGACGCCGGCGGCCAGCCGGAGGTGCTCGGCCGCGAGCGGGCCGTGGGCGGTGCCGAAGTCGCCGAGGTGGCGGGCGGTGGCGCCCAGGGCGTTCATCTTGATCGGTAGGTCGTCGGTCCTCACGTGCATGGCGGTTCCTTCCTCGGGGAGCGGTTCACCCCTGAGGCGTGACAACCGGTGTCACAATGCGACATGGCCCCCGACGACCTCGAGCGGCAGGCGCTCGAGCGGTACGCCGCGGGCGACCTCGAGGGCGCGGTCGCGGCCTGGGAGCAGATGTACGACGCCCACCTGGCCGCCGGCGAGACGGGCGCCGCTGCCCGGGCCGGCGCCCTCGTGGCGCTCAACCTGCTCTGCGAGACCGGTCTGCTCGCGCCGGTCCGGGGCTGGACCGCGCGGGTGCGCCGGCTGCTCGGCGACGCCGACCCGGGACCGGTGCACGCGCTGCTCGCGGTCATCCGCACCTACGAGCGGTTCCTCTCCGGTGACCCGGACGGTGCCCTCGGACCGGCCCGCGAGGCGGTCGCCCTCGGTGAGGAGTTCGGCGTCGACCCGGCCCGCGGGCTGGGCCGGGTCGCCCTGGCCCGGCTCGCCATCCACCGCGGTGACGTCGACGAGGGGATCGACCTGCTCGACGAGCTGGCGGTCGACCTCGCGGCCGGCTCCTTCGACCCGCTCACCACCGGCAACGTCTACTGCGAGCTGATCTGCGCCGCGCTGTGGCTCGGCCGCCACGACCGGGCCCGGGAGTGGACCGACGTGATGGAGCGCTGGCGGCACGGCCCGGCGTTCGGTGCCACCCACGGCCGCTGCCGGGTGCACCGGGCCGAGCTGCTCCGGTTCTCCGGTCCGGCGGACGCCGCCGAGGCGGAGGCGCTGGCGGCGTGCGACGAGCTGCGTCCGTGGCTGCGCCGCGAGTACGGCTGGCCGCTCGTCGAGCTCGGGAACGTCCGGCTGCGTCGTGGCGACCTCGACGGTGCCGAGGCCGCCTACCGCGAGGCCCACGAGCACGCCTGGTCACCCCAACCCGGGCTGGGGCTGCTGCGGCTGGCCCGCGGCGACGTCGCCGGTGCGGCGGCGATGGTGCGCGACGAGGTCGCGCACCCGATGGACGTGCCGTGGAAGGAGCGCCCGCCCTTCGGCGACCTGCGGCTGGTGCCGCTGCTCGCCGCTCAGTCCGAGATCGCCGTGGCCGCGTCCGACGCCGCAGCAGCCGAGCACGCTGCTGCCGAGCTGGAGCGGATCGTCGCCCGCTACCCGAGCACGGCCCTGCACGCCGACGCCGCCCTCGCCCGGGCCCGCGCTGCGCTGCTCGGCACGGATCCCTCGCTGGCCCTCGGGCCCGCCCGGACCGCCGTCGCCGCGTGGGCCGACCTGGCGGCGCCCTACGACGCCGCGTGCGCGCGACTCGTGCTCGGGCACGCCCACCGCGCGTGCGGTGACGAGGAGCTGGCGCGGCTCGAGTGGGAGGCCGCGGCCGCCGCCTTCGCGTCCTTCGGCGCCGTGGGCAGGGCAGCGGAGGTGGCAGAACTGCTGGGCGACCGGGGCACGCCGAGCGCCGGCCGTGCCGCCACCCTGGTCCGTGACGGCGACCGCTGGCGCCTGGGGTACGACGGCACCGAGGCCTGGCTGCCCGACCTCAAGGGCGTGCAGCTGCTCGCCCAGCTGCTGGCCAGCCCCGGCCGCGAGGTCCCGGCGCTCGACCTGGCCGGCGCCGGGCTGGTCGAGCAGGGGTTGCCGGTGCTCGACGACGAGGCGCGGGCGTCGTACCGCCGACGGCTGGCCGAGGTCGAGGACGACCTGGCCGAGGCTGAGCGCGACCACGACGAGGCGCGGCGGCAGCTCGCCCAGCGCGACCGTGACTACCTGCTCGCCGAGCTCGCCGGCGCGGTCGGCCTCGGCGGCCGCGCGCGGGTCACCGGCGGCACCGCCGAGCGCGCGCGGACCAGCGTCACCCGGTCGCTGCGCTACGCGCTGGCGCGGATCGCGGAGGTGCACCCCGAGCTCGGTGGCCACCTGAGCCGGGCCGTGCGGACCGGCGCCTGCTGCAGCTACGTGCCCGACCCGGTCGTGCCGCTGACCTGGGAGGTGGTCACCTGAACACGTCGACGCGGACGTGGTCGCGGTCGGCGGCGGCGTCGTCCCGGCGCCACCCGTCGCGGCCGGCGGTCCACACCATCGTGTCGAAGCGCACGGTGCGCACCTCGAGCCGCGCGGCGTTCGCGACCGTCCAGTGCGCGATCGCCCAGCCCCGCACGGTGCCCGCCCTGCCCCGCGCGGCGACGACGTCCACGCCGCGGCCACCGGTCGGGTTCTCGCCGAAGGTCAGCCGCCCGAAGTGCCTCAGCAGCTCCTTGCGCACCGCGTCGGCCCGCGGCGTCAGCCCGGTCCCGGTGAGCTCGGCGTCGGCGGTCGGGGCGCCACCGGCGAGGTCGCAGCTGAACGTGGCGGGGGAGTGGCCCGACAGCGCCGAGGCCAGCGCGCGGCCGTCGGCCTCGTGGTCGGCGTACGCGTCGGGGAAGGCGGAGCGCTGCACCCGCTGGGCCGCGACCGTGATCTCCATGGTCTGGTAGCCGTCGACCTTCACCAGCGCGTCGTAGAACGCATTGGTCGCGTACTCCGGGTCCAGGATCTGCTCGCGGGTGCCCCAGCCCTGCGAGGGGCGCTGCTGGAACAGGCCGAGCGAGTCGCGGTCCCCGTAGTCGATGTTCTGCAGCTTCGACTCCTGGTAGGCCGTCGCGAGCGCGATCGACGTCGCCCGGGCGGGCAGCCCGCGGCGGACGGCGATCGAGGCGATCAGCGCCGCGTTCTCGGCCTGCTCGCCGCTGATGTCGACGGTGTGACCGCCGACGGTGACCGTGCAGTCGCCGCTCGGGCCGCCCACGAGCTCGTCGGTGGCCCGGAGCACGCCGATGCCGATCGCCACCGCGGTCGCGAGGACCGTGACGGCGACGACGACGCCCCAGGCCCTGCGCTTCACGGGACCAGTGTGCGTGGGGGGTGGTGACGCGGCGGTACGGCGAGCAGCGCGCTCAGTTGGCGTGCAGCGCGGCGTTCAGGGCGATCCCCTCGCCCTGCCACGGAACCGCCTCGATCGTGCCGGAGACGGAGTTGCGGCGGAACAGCACGTTGCTGGCGCCGGACAGGTCGGCCGCCTTCACGACGCGGGCGTCCCGGCCGGGCTCGAGCACGGTGACCTTGGTGCCGGCGGTGACGTAGCAGCCGGCCTCGACGACGCAGTCGTCGCCGAGCGAGATGCCGATGCCGGCGTTGGCGCCGAGCAGGCAGCGCTGGCCGACCGAGATGACCTGCTTGCCGCCGCCGGACAGGGTGCCCATGATCGAGGCGCCGCCGCCGATGTCGGAGCCGTCGCCCACGACGACCCCGGCCGAGATCCGGCCCTCGACCATCGAGGTGCCGAGCGTGCCGGCGTTGAAGTTGACGAAGCCCTCGTGCATGACGGTGGTGCCCGCGGCGAGGTGTGCGCCGAGGCGGACCCGGTCGGCGTCGGCGATCCGCACACCGGCGGGGATGACGTAGTCGACCAGGCGCGGGAACTTGTCGACGCCGTACACGGTGACGTGCTGGCCCGCGGCCTGCAGCCGGAGGCGGGTGAGCTCGAAGCCCTCGACCGCGCACGGGCCGGCGGAGGTCCACACCACGTTGGTCAGCAGGCCGAAGATGCCGTCGAGGTTCTGCCCGTGCGGCTGGACCAGCCGCGTCGACAGCAGGTGCAGGCGCAGCCAGACATCGGTGGTGTCAACGGGGGCGGCGGCCAGGTCGGCGATCTCGACCAGGTTGACCTTGCGGGTGACCCCACGCGCCTCGTCGGTGCCCTCGAGCGCGACCAGCTCGGCGGGAGCCTGCGCGTCGGCGGGCTTCTCGCCCAGCGCGGGGGCGGGGAACCAGGTGTCGAGAACGGTCTGGTCGGCGGCGTAGGTCGTCAGGCCGAAGCCCCAAGCGGCAGTCACGTGAGGAGATTCTAGGTGCTGCGGGGAACCGGGGACGCGTCGGCGTCGTCCGACGGACATGCCTCTCGGACCCCGCCACCTGCTCGCGCCCCTGATGCTCGTGCTGTTCCCGCTCGCAGGCTGCGGCGACGACGGACCGGTCCGCCTCGAGGTGACCGTGCAGGGCTGGAGCGGCTGGTCGCGCGAGCAGCCCGCGCCCGTCGTCACGACCCACGAGCTCGACGAGGGCGAGACCTTCACCGTCGACCTCGTCGGGTACGACGACGTCGTCGTCACCGTCGTCCAGGTCGACGGTGACCAGGTGGCGCTGGAGACCAGCAGGCCGATGGCGGCGGAGGGCGAGGACGGCGGCTTCGACGTGGCCGACCCGTGCACCGCCTTCTCCCTCGAGCGCGGCGGCTCGGTCGGCTTCGGCACGCCCACGCTGGACGCGGGCTCGACGATCACCGTCGCGGAGCGGTGATCAGCCCTCCGCCAGGATCGCGAGCTGGCGTCCCTGCGCGATCAGCCGGCCCTGCTCGTCCCACAGCTCGACGTCCTCGTCGTGGTAGCCGGCGATGACGTGGCGGGTCACGACGTGACCCAGCGCCCACACCGTCTCCGGGCGCCGTCGGTAGTGGACGGTGAGCTGGATGGTGGCCGAGGCGAGGTGCCCGATCTCGGCGGTCACCGGCGGGAAGGCGTCGATCATCGCGCCGGCCAGCAGCGCGTCGACCGGCTGCTCGTCGACCGCGCGGATCCAGCACAGCGACTCGGTGACACCGCTGGGCTCGCCGCGCAGCCAGCCGGCGACGACGGGGGCACGGTAGCTGTAGCGGTCGAGGATCGGCACCATCCCGGCCGGGATCAGCTCGCTCGCGTCGGCGCACTCCTCGGGACGCGGCACGACGGGTGCGGCGTGCGGCGTGTGCTCGACCGTCCCCGTGGCGTCCCAGTCGTGGGTGCTGACGACGGCGTGCGCGACCTCCTTGCCGTCCTGCACCAGGACGGCGTCGTACGTCGACACGCGGCGCCCCTTGCGGACCTCCCGGACCCGGATGTCGGCCGGGCCGGGGAGGGCCGGGCGGAAGTAGGTGATCGAGATGCTCAGCGCGTCGGGGTGGGCCGACTCCTGGAGCACGGCGTGCTGCAGCAGCGCCAGCACGTAGCCGCCGTTCGGCGTCTGGTTCGCGGTGTTCCAGTCGGCGGTGACGTGGACCCGGTGCACGCCGTCGCCGAGGGGCTGCGACGCCACGGCGTCGTCGAGGAGGTGGCTCACCCCTCCATCGTGCCGGAGCGCGGGGACAGCGACGACGTGGCGGTGCTCACGCCGGTCGGCTGGCGGTGACGCCGTCGATGCGCTCGCGCAGCAGGTCGGCGTGCCCGCAGTGCCGGGCGTACTCCTCGACCATGTGCACGAGGATGTCGCGCACGGGCGTGGTCGCGCCGTCGCTGTTGTAGACCACGACCCGGGCCATGGCGGCATCGTCCTGGGCGTCCAGCCACTCATCGGCACGGGCCACCTGCCGGCGCCACTCGGCGAACGCCTCGTCGACGCACTCCTGCGTGCCGACGGCGGCGTTGAAGTCGAGGTCCTGGTCGGCCGGGTCGGTGAACGGGCGCGGCTCGTCGAGGTCGGCCTGGAGCGCGCGCCGGAACCAGGCCTGCTCGACGTACGCCAGGTGCCGGACCAGCCCCAGCAGGCTCAGGGTGCTCGGTGGAACCGACCGGCTCGCCAGCTGCACCGGGTCCAGCCCGGAACAGGACCGCTCCAGCGTCGAGCGGTAGTGGTCGAGGTGGTCGCGGTAGTTCGCCAGCTCGCCCGTCCCGCCCGTCTCGCCGGTCGCGCCGGTCACCGCGGGCTCACTCGCCGGTGACGCCGTCGATGCACTCGCGCAGCAGGTCGGCGTGGCCGCAGTGCCGGGCGTACTCCTCGACCATGTGCAGCAGGATGTCGCGGATGCTCGAGGTCTCGGTGCCCTGGCGGAAGGTCACCACCTGGCCCAGGCCCTCGTCGGTCAGCCGGTCCAGCCACGCGTCGGCCAGCGTGACCTGGTGGCGCCAGGCCGCCCACGCCTCGCTCACCGCCGCCTCGGTCGGCTCGACGACGGCGAACCCGGCGTCCCCGTCGTCGTACAGCCGCTCGCCCTCGACCTCGACCAGCGCCCGCTGGAACCAGAAGTGCTCCACCCGCGCCAGGTGCCGGACCATGCCCAGCAGGCTCATCGAGCTCGGCGGCACCGAGCGGGTCGCCAGCTGCTCGGGCGTCAGCCCGGCGCACTTGCGCTCCAGGGTCTCGCGGTAGTGGGTGAGGTACTCGCGCAGGTTCGCCAGCTCGCCGGTCATGGGCTCACCGTAGGCCAGCGCGCAATCCGGTTTCCCCTACGGCGGCCGCTCGCCGTACGCTTGGCGCACAGCGTTCGAGCCGTCATCAGCGGCGAGCTCCGGGAAGAAAGCCACCACCAGTCGGCGGGGGTCAGTAGAACCCGGCGGGCAGGCCCGTCACAGCCGTGAACGAAGTGGTCCCCGAGCGGGACAAGCAGGGTGGTACCGCGGTCCTGAGGATCGTCCCTGGGTTTCGACAAGCTCAACCAACGAAATCCCAGACGCAGGAGACCGAAGCCCGATGACCTATCCGAAGGTCACCACCGACCCGACCGCCGGCCAGGGTGCCGTCCCGAGCTCGCCGCGGTTCCCCCGCATCGAGGAGGGCGTGCTCGCCTACTGGGCCGAGGACGACACCTTCCGTGCGAGCGTGGAGCAGCGCGACCCCGGCGCCAACGGCGAGAACGAGTTCGTCTTCTACGACGGCCCGCCGTTCGCCAACGGCCTGCCGCACTACGGTCACCTGCTGACCGGGTACGTCAAGGACATCGTGCCGCGCTACCAGACGATGCGCGGCAAGCGCGTCGAGCGCCGCTTCGGCTGGGACACCCACGGCCTGCCCGCCGAGCTCGAGGCGATGCGCCTCAACGGCATCAAGACGACCGACGAGATCGTCGAGATGGGCATCGACAAGTTCAACGACGCGTGCCGGGCGTCGGTGCTCAAGTACACCGGTGAGTGGCGCGACTACGTCACCCGCCAGGCGCGCTGGGTCGACTTCGACAACGACTACAAGACCATGAACCCCGAGTTCATGGAGTCGGTGCTGTGGGCCTTCAAGAGCCTGTTCGACAAGGGCCTGGTCTACGAGGGCTTCCGTGTGCTGCCCTACTGCTGGAACGACGAGACCCCGCTGTCCAACCACGAGCTGCGGATGGACGACGACGTCTACCAGATGCGGCAGGACCCCGCGGTCACCGTCGGCTTCGACGTCACGACCCCCGGTGAGCTCCAGGGCGCCAAGCTGCTGATCTGGACCACGACCCCGTGGACCCTGCCGAGCAACCTCGCGGTCATGGTCGGCTCCGACATCGACTACGTCGTCGTCGAGCACGACGGCGAGCGGTTCGTGCTGGCCGAGGCCCGGCTGTCGGCCTACGCCCGCGAGCTGGGCGAGGAGCCCACGATCACCTGGCGGGGCAAGGGCTCCGACCTGCTGGGCCTCACCTACGCCCCGCCGTTCTCCTACTTCGCCGGCCACGAGAACGCCTTCCGCGTGGTCGCCGCCGACGAGGCCGTCACCACCACCGACGGCTCCGGCCTGGTGCACAGCGCCGGCGCGTTCGGTGAGGTCGACAAGGAGGTGACCGACCGCGAGGGCATCGAGGCGGTCATGCCGGTCGGCAAGGACGGCCGGTTCACGGCACCCGTCACCGAGTACGCCGGGATGCTGGTCTTCGACGCCAACCCGCACATCATCGACGACCTCAAGGCCGGCACCGGTGCGGTGACGCCCGGCACCGTGCTGCTGCGCCGCGAGACCTACGACCACTCCTACCCGCACTGCTGGCGCTGCCGCGAGCCCCTGATCTACAAGGGCGTGAGCAGCTGGTTCGTCGAGGTCACCGCGTTCAAGAAGCGGATGGCGGAGCTCAACCAGGAGATCCGCTGGGTCCCCGAGCACATCAAGGACGGCCAGTTCGGCAAGTGGGTCGACAACGCCCGCGACTGGTCGATCACCCGCAACCGGTTCTGGGGCTCGCCCGTCCCGGTGTGGAAGTCCGACGACCCGGCGTACCCCCGCATCGACGTCTACGGCTCCTTCGAGGAGATCGAGCGCGACTTCGGGCGGCTGCCGCTCAACGCGCAGGGCCAGCCCGACCTGCACCGGCCCTGGGTCGACGACCTGACCCGCCCCAACCCGGACGACCCGACGGGTCGCTCGACGATGCGCCGCGTCGCCGACGTCCTCGACGTGTGGTTCGACTCGGGCTCGATGTCGTTCGCGCAGGTCCACTACCCGTTCGAGAACTCCGAGTGGTTCGAGCAGCACTTCCCGGCCGACTTCATCGTCGAGTACATCGGCCAGACCCGCGGCTGGTTCTACACGCTGCACATCCTGGCCACGGCGCTGTTCGACAAGCCGGCGTTCTCGTCGTGCATCAGCCACGGCATCGTGCTCGGCTCCGACGGCAACAAGATGTCGAAGTCGCTGCGCAACTACCCCGACGTCTCCGAGGTCTTCGACCGCGACGGCGCCGACGCGATGCGCTGGTTCCTGATGGCCTCGCCGATCCTGCGCGGAGGCAACCTGGTCGTCACCGAGCAGGGCATCCGCGACGCCGTGCGCCAGGTGATGATCCCGCTGTGGAACACGTGGTACTTCTTCGCGCTCTACGCCAACGCCGAGCAGTACACCGCCACCGGCCGCACCGACTCGACCGACCCGCTCGACCGCTACCTGCTGGCCAAGACCCGGCAGTACGTCGAGAAGCTCACCGCCGAGCTCGACGACTACGCGATCGCCGACGCCTGCGAGACGACCCGGTCCTTCCTGGACGTGCTGACCAACTGGTACGTCCGCCGCTCCCGTGAGCGGTTCTGGGAGGGCAAGCCGGAGGCGTTCGAGACCCTCGCCGCCGTCCTCGACGTGGTCTGCCGGGCCGTCGCCCCGCTGCTGCCGCTGACCACCGAGGAGATCTGGCGTGGCCTGACCGGAGGTCGCTCGGTGCACCTGGCCGACTGGCCCGACGTGTCCGCGCTGCCGGCCGACGACGCCCTCGTGGCGGCGATGGACGAGGTCCGCGAGGTCTGCTCGACCACGTCCGCGCTGCGCAAGGCCGCCAAGCTGCGCAACCGGCTGCCGCTGTCCGGCCTGACCGTCGTCGTGTCCGACCCGGCCGCGCTGGAGCCGTTCGCCGCGATCGTCGCCGACGAGCTCAACCTCAAGTCGGTGCGGCTCGTGGGCGCCGACTCCGACGAGGCCGCCGGCTACGGCGTCGAGCAGAAGCTCTCCGTCAACGCCCGGGCCGCCGGTCCCCGCCTCGGCAAGGACGTCCAGCTCGCCATCAAGGGCTCCAAGTCCGGCGACTGGTCGGTCGACGCGTCCGGTGCCGTGGTCGCCGGCGGGCTGGCGCTGGTCGAGGGCGAGTACACGCTCGAGACCGTCGCCGGAGACGCCGCCGAGGGCACCGCCACCGGCATGCTGCCCGGCGGTGGCTTCGTCGTCCTCGACACGGTCGTCACCCCCGAGCTCGCCGAGGAGGGCCTGGCCCGCGACCTGGTCCGTGCCGTCCAGCAGGCGCGACGCGATGCCGACTTCCAGGTCACCGACCGGATCGAGCTCGTGGTCTCCGGCACCGCGGCCGTGCTCGCCGCGGCTCGCGCCCACGAGGCTCTGATCGCGGGGGAGACCCTCGCGACGTCGTACGCCGTGGCCGAGGAGGCGCCCGCCGGCGCCACCGAGGTCGTCGTCGGCGACGGGGAGAAGGCGGCCATCGCGGTCGCACTCGCCTGAGCGGCGGCTGATCGAGCCGACGGCCGGTCATGACCTCGCAGGTCACGGCCGGCCGTCGTGCATCCGCCCGACGACGTCCGTATGCACACCCTCGCCCGCGGCGAACGCCGGACACCGCGCGGACGCATCCGCTAGCGTCCGCCGCATGGGGACCTTCGTGCGCTGGATCCAGCTCGCCGTGCTCACCGCGCTCGTCGGCGCGACCCTGTCCGTCGTCGCCGCGCCCGCCCGGGCGGCCGGACGCACCTGCGTCGAGGACGTCGAGTACGTCCTCGAGGCACAGGGGATGACCTGCCGGTTCGCGAAGCGCCTGATCGCCGACGCCGGTGACATCGGGCAGGCACAGTACGAGAGCAGCGAGTGCGCCCACGCCAACGACACCGGCGGCGAGTGCCAGGCATACCGGACGACCTTCCGGCAGGGGAGGTTCCGGTGCACCTACCGCTACTACCCGTGGGACTACATCACTCGCACCGTCTGCCGCCACGTCGGCAAGCCGAAGCGACGCTGGGCCCGCGAGGAGAGCGCCTGAGCCGGGTCGGGCCACAGCGACACGGGCACCGGTCGGCCGGTGCTGCCCGGCACGCTGGTTGACTGTCACCTGTGCCCGGCTCACCGACCCAGCTCGACCTGACCACTGATGTCATCACCCTGACCCGCCAGCTGGTCGACGTCGAGTCGGTCAGCCGCGACGAGCAGGAGATCGCCGACGCCGTCGAGGCCGCGCTCCGGACGCTGCCGCACCTCACCGTCGTCCGGCGCGGGCACACGGTCGTGGCACGTACCGACCTCGGCCGCCCGAGCCGCGTCGTCATCGCCGGGCACCTCGACACGGTGCCGGTCAACGACAACCTCCCGAGCCGGTACGACGAGGCGGCGGGCATCCTGCACGGCCTCGGCACCTGCGACATGAAGGGCGGCGACGCCGTCATCCTCAGGCTCGCCGCCACCGTGACCGAGCCGGTCCACGACGTGACGTACGTGCTCTACGAGGCCGAGGAGATCGAGTCGCTCTACAACGGCCTGCGGCTGCTGGGGGAGTCCGACCCCGAGCTGCTCGAGGCCGACTTCGCGATCTTGATGGAGCCGTCCAACGCCGGCGTCGAGGCCGGCTGCCAGGGCACCCTGCGCGTCGAGGTCCGCACCCGCGGCGAGCGGGCCCACTCCGCACGCAGCTGGCGCGGGGTCAACGCGATCCACGGGGCGGCCGAGGTCCTCACCCGGCTCAACGCGTACGAGGCGCGCAGGCCGGTCATCGACGGGCTGGAGTACCACGAGGGACTCAACGCGGTCGGCATCCGGGGCGGCGTCGCGGGCAACGTGATCCCCGACGAGTGCGTGGTCACGGTCAACTTCCGCTTCGCCCCCGACCGCTCCGAGGCCGATGCGCTGGCGTACGTCGAGGAGTTCTTCGCCGGCTTCGAGGTCACCCTGACCGACACCGCTCCCGGCGCACTGCCCGGTCTGGAGCGGCCCGCCGCGAAGGCCTTCGTCGCGGCGGTCGGCGGGCAGGTCGCCCCGAAGTTCGGCTGGACCGACGTCGCCCGGTTCACCGTGCTCGGCGTGCCGGCAGTCAACTACGGCCCCGGCGACCCGATGCTGGCCCACAAGCAGGACGAGCACGTCGAGGTTGCCCAGATCGTGCGCTGCGAGCAGCAGCTGCGGCAGTGGCTCACCAAGCCCCAGGAGGAGCAGGCATGACCAGGCGCAGCGGACCCGGACCTCGCCCCAGCGCGGGCCGTCCCGAGGGATCCACCACCGACCAGCGGCTGCTCGACACCACCGGTGACGCCGACTGGGTCCACACCGACCCCTGGCGGGTGCTGAAGATCCAGGCCGAGTTCGTCGAGGGGTTCAACGACCTGGCCGAGGTGGGTCCCGCGATCTCCGTGTTCGGCTCGGCGCGGATCCCGCCGACGCACCCCGCGTACGACATCGGGGTGCGGGTCGGCAGCGCGCTGGTGAAGGCCGGCTTCGCGGTCATCACCGGCGGCGGACCCGGCGCGATGGAGGCCGCCAACAAGGGTGCGACGGAGGCCGGCGGCGAGAGCATCGGCCTCGGCATCGAGCTGCCCTGGGAGGCCAAGCTCAACGACTACGTCGGCTTCGGGCTCAACTTCCGCTACTTCTTCGTGCGCAAGATGATGTTCGTGAAGTACAGCCAGGGCTACGTCGTGCTCCCCGGCGGACTGGGCACCCTCGACGAGCTGTTCGAGGCGATGACGCTCGCCCAGACCCTCAAGATCACCCAGTTCCCGATCGTGCTGATGGGCGTGGAGCACTGGCAGGGCCTGCTCGACTGGATGCAGGGCTCGATGCTCGAGGACGCCCGCATCAAGCAGGCGGACCTCGACATGCTCACCCTCACCGACGACGTCGACGAGGCCGTGGCGCTGATGGTCGCGGCCCGCGAGAAGCACGGCTGAGGTGTCGATGTCCCACCCGATGATGTGGGTGTTCGCCGTCCTCATCGTGCTCGCGATGGGCGGGGTGGCACTGCTCGCCTCGGGGCGTGGGGAGCCGATGGCGCCGGCGTACGACGACCGGCCGGACGCCCTGGTCCCCGCCGCCCGCCCCGTGCGGGCCGAGGACCTGCGGCGGGTGCGTTTCTCCCTCGCGCTGCGCGGCTACCGGATGTCGGAGGTCGACCTGCTCCTCTCGCGGCTGGCACGCGAGATGGAGGGCGAGCGTCCCGACGTCGTACCCGACAGCGGGCCGGCACCCACCGGCCTGGTCCGCGTGATCGCCGAGAAGTGGGCGGCCGAGCACCCCGCAGGCACCGACATCCTCGACTTCTCCGTCGAGAGCGTCGACCAGGTGGAGTCCTCGCTCGACCAGTGGTCGCGCCGTCCCGGCCACGGACCGGCGGCCGACCAGGCCGAGGTCTGGGCAGCCGGGGCGTACCTCGGTGAGGTCCTGGTCCGGGCCGTGCCCGGTGCTGCCTGGTCGACCCGCAGCGGGTCCGACGGCGTGCCGGTCGTGACGCTGCCGTCGGGCCGGGTCGAGGACCCGATCGGCCGCGCGATGGCGCGCTTCGACGGCGACGAGCACGACAGCGTCATCGACTTCGTGGACGGCGTGCTGACCGCCGACCGCTGACGAGCATCCTCCCTCGACTGCGCTGCTGGTGGGGCATGGGGAATAATGATCCTGCGCACAGTCGGTGGCACAGGGCTCCGGCGGATCGCAGAGGTAGTGGAAGAGGGGTGCCGCATGGCGGCGATGAAGCCTCGGACCGGCGACGGTCCGCTCGAGGTCACCAAGGAGGGTCGCGGCATCGTGATGCGCGTCCCGCTCGAAGGTGGTGGCCGGCTCGTGGTCGAGCTCAACGCCGAGGAGGCTGCCGCTCTGGGCGACGCGCTCCAGAATGTCATCGGCTGACGCAGGCCCGGTCCTGCCGGGTCAGGTCTCACCTCCCGAGTTCGCTGCGAGCGAGCTGCTCCCCGGCTCCATCAAGGGCGTCGACGTCGTCGCGCTACCGGTCCTGCCGGGCGACGACGGTGGCCTGCTGCTCGGCCCCGGTGCCGCGGAGCTCGCCGACGAGCTCGGCATGGACCTCGTGGGCATCGCCGAGGTCCACGGCCTGACCGGCGCCAGCGCCGAGGTGGCGGTCGTTCCCGTGCCGGAAGGTACGCCGAGCAACCCGGCCCTGCGCGTGGTGCTGCTCGTCGGGGTGGGCGCTGCTCGCCCGATCGACCTGCGCCGTGCGGGCGCCGCGATGGCCAGGGCCGCCCGCGACCGCGCCGCCGTCGTCACCTCGATCCCGGCCGTCGCCGAGGACACCTCGCCCGACGACCCGATCGCGCTCGAGGCGTTCGTGGCCGGCACCATGCTCGGCTCGTTCGTCTTCCACTGGCGCTCGACCGGCCCTGAGCACCAGCCCGTGCGCCGCGTGGTGCTGTCCGCCGCCGGCACCGACCGCGCCGCCCTGGAGCGCGCCGTGGCCCTCGGTGGCGCCGGCTGGCGCTCCCGGCTGCTGGCGACGGTCCCGTCGAACCTGAAGAACCCCGCCTGGCTGGCCACGCAGGCCGAGGAGATCGCGCAGGCGAGCGGCCTCGACGTACGCATCTGGGACGAGCGCGACCTCGCCCGCGACGGCTTCGGCGGCATCCTCGCCGTCGGCGCCGCCTCCGCGACGCCGCCGCGCCTGATCCGCCTCGACTACACCCCGGCCGGGGTCTCGGCCCGCGCGGCGAAGAAGCTCCCGGTCGTCGTCCTCGTCGGCAAGGGCATCACCTTCGACACCGGCGGGCTGTCCATCAAGCCCGCCGCCTCGATGGGCTCGATGAAGCGCGACATGACCGGCGGTGCCGTGGTCCTGGCGACCATGGCCGCCCTCGCCGACGTCGACTGCCCGGTCCGCGTGATCGGCCTGGTCGCCGCCGCCGAGAACGCCATCTCCGGCAGCGCGCTGCGCCCCGGCGACGTGATCACCCACCGCGGCGGACGCACCACCGAGGTCGGCAACACCGACGCCGAGGGCCGGCTGGTCCTCGCCGACGCCCTGGCATACGCCGTCGCCGAGCTCGACCCCGCCGTCGTCGTCGACGTCGCCACCCTGACCGGTGCGGTGAAGGTCGCGCTCGGCCAGCAGGTCGGTGGCCTGTTCGCCAACGACGACGCCCTCGCCGCCGCCCTCGACACCGCCGGCGCCCGGTCGGGGGAGCCGCTGTGGCGCTTCCCGCTCTACCGCGGCTACGAGGACAAGCTCGCCTCGAAGGTCGCCGACGCGTCCAACGACCCCGGCGGCCCCGGCGCCATCACGGCCGCGCTGTTCCTGCAGCCGTTCGTCGGCGACGTGCCGTGGGCGCACCTCGACATCGCCTCGGTCGGCGACGTGGAGAAGGAGTGGCACGAGTGGACCGTCGGTCCCTCGGGCTTCGGCTCCCGGCTGCTGCTGTCGTGGCTCGGCTCGGCCGACCCGGTGGCGGGCATCGGCTGAGAGCCACGCTCAGGTCACGATGACCTGTGGCTCCCCGGAGCCCGCCGCCTGCCGGGCGCGCTGCTCCGCGCGCCGGTCGACGAAGGCGGTCGCCTGCTCGTCGAGTGCCGCGAGGAAGGTGCCCAGCTCCTCGCGTGCCTGCTCGCCGACGGGACCGAGCCCGGAGCGGCCGAAGACGTCCCAGTGGCGCAGGACGGGCATGATCACCTCGTCGTGGTGCAGCCGCAGGTCGTAGATGCCCGCCTTGGCGATCATCATCGAGCTGCGGCGGAACCCGGCCATGGTGGCGCCCGGCATCTCGAAGCCGATCACCTCGTCGGCGATCGCGCGCATGGTCTCGTCGGGGGCGATGTCCAGCGCCGCCGCGACGATGTTGCGGTAGAAGATCATGTGCAGGTTCTCGTCCTTGGCGATCCGCGCGAGCAGGGCGTCCGCGACGGGATCGCCGGTGGCCCTGCCGGTGTTGCGGTGCGAGACCCGCGTGGCGAGCTCCTGGAACGAGACGTAGGCGACCGCCTCGAGCGCGGTCTTGTCGCCTGAGTCGTAGCCGGTGGTCATGTAGTCCATCCGCGCCCGCTCGAGCTCGACCGGGTCCACGCCCCGGGTCACGACGAGGTAGTCGCGCAGGGCGATGCCGTGCCGGTTCTCCTCCGCGGTCCACCGCCCGACCCACGTGCCCCAGGCACCGTCGCGGCCGAAGCGGGTGGCGATCTCGCGGTGGTACGACGGCAGGTTGTCCTCGGTCAGGAGGTTGGTGAACATCGCCGCCTTGGCGACGTCCGACAGCTCGGACTGCTCGGGGGAGTAGTCCTCGCCGCCGAGCATCGCGAAGTCACGACCACGACTCCAGGGGATGTAGTCGTGCGGGTGCCACTCCTGCGCGATCGCGAGGTGCCGGTCGAGGTTGGTCGCGACGACGGGCTCGAGGTCCTCGAGGAGGTGCTGCGGCGCGGTGGTCCCGGTGCTGGTCATGGCGCACTCGTTTCTCCCGGCCGGCTCGGGGGCCGAGGCTCACCCCCCTTCCTACCACTCGACCCACTGCCCGGCGAGGGGCGAGCGGGCCGCGGCGGGCCCGGTCAGTCCGCTTCCGGGACCCACTCCTTCTTGGCGACCAGCAGACCGTCGCCGACGGGCAGCAGCGCCGGGACCAGGCCGTCGGTGGCCGCGACCTGCTGCACCAGCTCGCGGATCGCGACCGTCTCGTCGTCGCGCTGGGCCGGGTCCGCGACCCGGTCGTGCCACAGGGCGTTGTCGAACGCGACCACGCCGCCGGGGCGGAGCAGGCGCAGTGCCTCGGACAGGTAGGCGCCGTACTCACGCTTGTCGCCGTCGGCGAACACGATGTCGTAGTGGCCGTCGGTCAGCCGGGGGAGCACGTCGAGCGCGGAGCCCGCGATCGTCCGGACCCGCTGCGGGGCGAACCCGGCGTCCTTGAACGACTCCTTGGCCAGGCGCTGGTGCTCGGCCTCGACGTCGACCGTGGTCAGCACGCCGTCGGGGCGCATGCCGCGCAGCAGCCACACGCCGGAGACGCCGGTCCCGGTGCCGATCTCGACCACGGCGCGCGCCTCGAGCGCCGCGGCGAGGAAGCGCAGGGTGGCTCCGGTGCCGGCGCCGATCGGGGTCACGCCGACCTCCTCGGCACGCGTGCGCGCGGCGGCGAGGACGTCGTCCTCCCCGACGTAGGTGTCGGCGAAGGTCCAGCTGGTCGCGTTGATCGGTGTCGGAGCCACGGGGGCCAGCCTAGTGTGGAGGAGCCCCGGGACCGTGGACGTCGCCGGGAACACCCGCTCGTCGCCGATCGTTGGGGCCAATGATTGGGGAGTTCACAGGGAACGCTCAGTTCCCACCCCTACCGTGAGAGGAGCCAGGCCGCACCAATGCAGTTGGCAAGGATCCAGCGGAAGAAGGCCACCATGAAGGAGCCCGTCGATCCCCGTCCCCAGCCCACGGGGCAGGGGCAGTCCGACCTGGACTGGGGAACCATCGTCGAGGAGCACTCCGACCGCGTCTACCGCCTGGCGCTGCGCCTGACCGGCAACCGCCACGACGCCGAGGACCTCACCCAGGAGGTCTTCGTGCGCGTCTTCCGCTCGCTGCACACCTACACCCCCGGCACGTTCGAGGGGTGGCTGCACCGGATCACCACGAACCTGTTCCTCGACCAGGCCCGCCGCAAGCAGCGGATCCGCTTCGACGCGCTCTCCGACGAGCGTGCCGCCCGCCTCGCGAGCGCCTCGCCCGCCCCCGACCTGGCGTACGCCGACCAGATGCTCGACGACGACGTCGCGGCCGCCCTGGCCGCCCTGCCCCCGGACTTCCGCGCCGCCGTCGTGCTGTGCGACATCGAGGGTCTCAGCTACGAGGAGATCGCCGAGATCCTCGGCGCCAAGCTCGGCACCGTCCGCTCCCGGATCCACCGCGGGCGCGCGCTGCTGCGCTCCGCGCTCGCCCACCGGGCCCCTGCGGCCGGTCGCACCCGGTACGCCGGGCCCGCGCCGCTCGCCGTCGGCGGGGGAGTCGCGACGTGATCGGCCACCTCGGCAACCGGGTGAGCGCGCTCCTCGACGGACAGCTCTCGGCTCGGGACACCGAGGAGGCGTGGGCCCACGTCTACGCCTGCCACGCCTGCCGTGACCTCGTCGAGCGGGAGGGCTGGGTCAAGACCCGGCTCGCCGGGCTGTGCGGCGCCGAGCGCGGCGCGTCCTCCGACCTCAAGGGCTCCCTGCTCAGCATGCCTCCCGGTGAGGCGCTGCTCGGCCCCGAGCGGCACGCACCGAGTCGTCGTACGACGGGCGCGGTGATGATCGGCGGCAGCGCCATCGGTGCGGCCATGCTCGGCGTGCTCGCCCTGGGGTTCGCACCGGGGTCCGCCCCGCCCGCCGACCGTCGGCCCCCGGTCACCCAGATCAACAAGACCGTGCCGTCGCCCTCCGGTTCGACCGGGACCGCCCGGATCCCCGTGCACGGACCGTTCGACACGGTGCCGCTGCGCCGGATGCTGCCCTGACCACCGGCCTGCGTCCCTGTCGCGGGCCGGTGTGGTGCGATCGGACATGATGGTCCCGTGACCGACGCGCACGACCCCGACCACGAGCCCACCGAGCCGCTCGCGCCCCTGGCGCCGCTCGACGTGCCGTCGTCCGAGACCACCGCGGAGCCCCAGCCGGCTCCCGAGCCGGCCCACACCCAGTGGGCGCCGCCGTCGCCCGGCGTCGCGCCGCTCCCCGACGCGGCTCCCGAGCCGACGACGCCACTGCCGGGTCTCGCCCCGTCGCTGATGCCGCCCCCGCCGACGCCCGGGCCGGTTCCTCCCGCCGCGCCCGACCTGACCGTGCGGATGCCCGCGCCGAGCGCCGAGCGCGGCACGAGGCCAGCCGGCTGGGTGATCCCCGTCGTGGCCGCGATCGCGCTGGTGGTCGGCCTGGGCGGCGGCCTGCTCGGCGCGCTGGCCTACGACAAGATCTCGGCCGACTCCCCGTCCGGACCCGGCTACTCCGGCGACGGCCTCGCCGGCGTCGACCTCGAGAAGGACCCGCCGCTGGCGGCGCCCGGCTCGGTCGCCGACGTCGCCCAGGCCGTGCTGCCCAGCACGGTCCAGATCATCGCCGAGTACGGCGGCGAGGCCGCCGGCGCGACCGGCTCGGGCTGGGTCATGGACGGCGACGGCCACATCGTCACCAACAACCACGTCGTCGCCGAGGCTGCCAAGGACAAGGGGCCGATCGTCGTGGTCGACCACGACCGCAACCGGTACGACGCCGAGGTGGTCGGCCGCAGCCCCATCTACGACCTCGCCGTGCTGTACGTGAAGAAGCACGACAACCTCAAGCCCGCCAAGCTCGGCTACGCCGCCAAGCTGCAGGTCGGTGAGCCGGTCGTGGCGATCGGCTCCCCGCTGAACCTGCCCGACACGGTCACCTCCGGCATCGTGAGCTACCTGCACCGCCCCGTCACCACGGGCTCCACGGCCGAGGACTCGTCCTGGATCGACGCGATCCAGACCGACGCGGCGATCAACCCCGGCAACTCGGGCGGCCCGCTGGTCAACCAGAAGGGCGAGGTGATCGGCGTCAACTCCGCCATCGCCACGGCCGGCGGCGGATCCGTCGACTCCGAGGCCGGCAACATCGGCGTCGGCTTCGCGATCCCGGTCGAGCAGGTCAGGGTCACGGCCGACCAGATCCTCAAGACCGGCAAGGCGCAGTACCCCGTCATCGGCGCCAAGGTGAAGACCGGCGGCCAGCCGTCCGGCGAAGGGGCCGAGCTCGACGAGATCATCGCGAACAGCCCCGCCGAGAAGGCCGGCCTCCACCGCGGCGACGTGATCACCCGCGTCAACGGCAGCCGGGTCGCCGACGGCACCGCGCTGATCGTCGCCATCCGGACCTACCAGCCCGGTCAGACCATCGAGTTCACGATCACCCGTGGTGCGAAGGAGAAGAAGGTCAAGGTGACCCTCGACGGCGAGGAGGGGTAGCGGGTCAGTCGACCTCGGACTCCACGAACGGGTGCTCGGCGACGTACTGCTCGGTGTGGCGGTACTGCTGCGCGATGTAGTCCTCGAGCCGGCTGGCCTCCACCCGCCACTGCCCGCGCCCGCCGATCTTGATGGCAGGCAGCTCGCCGCGGCGGACCAGCGCGTAGACCTGCGCGCTCGAGGTGTTGAGCACCTCGGCGACGTCGGCGAGCGTCAGGAACCGCGGGCTGCCGGGCTGGCCGGGACGGTCGGGCATGGCCCCATCGTCGCATCCGGCACCGAGCTCCGCAGCCCGGGCCACGGGGCACCTGTGGACGGCCGGGTGACGCCGCGCGGTTCGCACTGCATGATGTCCCGGTGACTCGGGATCTCGGGAGTTCCGTGGGCACGCCTGTCCCTCCGCCCGCACAACGCGTGGCGCGGCCGGTCTGGCGTGATCCCCGGCTGTGGCTCGGCGTGCTGCTCGTGACCGGTTCGGTCGTCCTCGGAGCTCGGCTCATGGCGGCCGCCGACGACACCGTGACGGTGTGGGCGATGACGGGGGAGCGGGGCGCCGGTACGCCGGTCGCCGCCGGCGACCTCGTCGTCCAGCGGGTCCGCTTCACCGACGACGCGACGTTGGAGCGCTACTTCAACGCCGACGACCCCGTGCCCGACGACCTCGTCCTGGTCCGTGCCGTGGGCGAGGGCGAGCTCCTGGCCCGCTCGGCCGTCGGGCCTGCCGACGAGGAGGCGATGCTGCGGGTGCCGCTCGAGGTCGACCCCAACCGGGTGCCGCCCGACGTCACTGCGGGCTCCGTTGTCGACGTGTGGCTGACCGACGGCTCGCAGCCGGGCACCGACAAGGCCGACGGGCCCGCACTGAGCGGTGTCACCGTCGTCGCCGCACCGGCGTACGACGACACGTTCGCCGTCACCGGCGCACGCCAGCTGGTCGTCGCGGTCGACGACGACCGGGCGGCGCAGTTCGAGCTGCTCCTCGGCACCCTGCAGGACCCGGTGATCCGGATCCTGGAGCGCTCGTGAGGCCGCCGTGCCCGGCGTGAGCGTCGTCCTGCTGGTCTCCTCCGGTGCCGCGTGGGAGTCGCGCGCCCTGACCACGCTCAACGAGCACCCCGCGACCGTGCTGCTCAAGCGGTGCGTCGACGTCGCCGACCTGATGGCTGCGGCCCGTACCGGCCAGGCCGACGTGGCCGTGGTCGCGACGGACCTGCCCGGGCTCGACCACGGCGTGGTCGACGACCTGCTGCAGCACGGCGTCCGGGTGGTGGGCGTGGCTCCCGATCCCGACCTCGCGCAACCGCGGGCGGCCCGGATCGGCGTGGCGGCCGTCCTGGCCGCCGACCGGGTCGCCGAGCTCGCCGACCTGGTCGCCGCGCTGCCGGCCGATCCCACCCACCCCGTCCCGTCCTACGACGCCCCGCCGCTCCTCGACCCGGCACCCCGGCCGGTGGGTGGTCCCGCAGGCCGGGTGCTGGCCGTGTGGGGAGCCGGGGGAGCGCCCGGCCGCACCACCCTCGCGAGCGCCCTGGCCGGCGAGCTCGCCCGCCGCGGGCTGACCACGCTGCTCGTCGACGCCGACCCCCACGGCGGCGCGGTCGCGCAGCAGCTGGGCGTCCTCGACGAGGTCTCCGGGCTGCTCTCGGCGGCCCGCCTGGTGGGCGCCGGCACCCTCGACGACCGCTTCGTCACCGTGCAGCGCCGGCTCTCCGACCAGCTGCGGGTGCTGACCGGGCTGCCCCGGCCCGACCGCTGGGTCGAGCTGCGCCCCGGCACCCTCACCGCGATCGTCGAGCGGGCCCGCGAGGACGGCCAGGTCGTGCTCGACACCGGCTTCAGCCTCGAGCCCGACCTCGGCGAGGTCACCGCCCGTCCCGAGCGCAACGGGCTGACCCGCGAGGCCGTCGAGGTCGCCGACGAGGTGGTCCTCGTCGGCTCCGCCGACCCGGTCGGGCTGGCCCGGCTGGCCCGTGCCCTCACCGACCTCCACGAGCACGTCCCCGACCCGCGGGTGCGCGTCGTCGTCAACCGGATGCGGGCCACCCTGGGGTGGCGCGAGGCTGACGTGGTCGCCATGCTGACCGGCTTCGGAGCCCACCTCGGCGTGCACTTCCTGCCCGACGACCAGGCCGCCGTCGACCGGGCGCTGGTCGCCGGGCGGCTGCTCGTCGAGTCCGGGGAGTCCGCGCTGACCCGGGCCGTCGCACGGCTGCTCGATGCGATGGCGGGATCGCCCGCATGACGTCGTCGGGCACCCTCCGTCAGGAGCTGAACAGCAGGAACAGCCCGCCGGCGGTGAAGCCCACCATGACGAACAGCAGCGGCAGCTGGCCGGTGACCTGGTCGCGCTTGGGCAGCAGGCTCAGCGCCCGGTCGTGCGCGGCGACGGCGGCGACCACGTGCCCGACCACGACGGCCAGCACCTTGATCGTGGCCAGCACCTCGGGGTGGTAGGAGAACCAGTACGACGGCTCGACGGCCGCCGTACCGAGGATGTCCCAGCCCTTGCCCAGCGGGTCGCTGGCGCGCGCGAGCGTCTGCGTGCCGACGTCGATGAACAGCGTCAGGTAGTGCGCGACGATGTAGCCGAGCACGATCGGCACGATCGAGTGGGCGTAGTGACGGGCCAGCTGACGGCGGGGTACGTCGGCCCGTGAGGGCGTCAGGGCGCTGCCGATGCTGAACAGCAGCCCCGCCGTGAGGCAGAAGGCGACCAGCGCGACGTTGTCGAGCAGGAACTTGCTGACCGAGGCGTTCTGGTAGGTCTTCACCCAGAAGGACGACTCCGCGAAGGAGTCGAAGGCGGTGCTGCCGAAGAGGACGGCGACGACACCGACCAGGCCGGGCGTGGGCGGGATGGTCGACAGGTTCGCCAGCGGGCTGCGCAGCAGCAGCCGGCCGTCGACCCGGGCCCACGGCGAGAGCTTCGCGACCAGCGAGGAGTAGACCTCGAACGGGTCGGCGTTCTCGAAGAAGCGGTTGCCGAAGACGGCGCCGCCGATGAGCATCGCGCCGACGTACACCGCGCACCACAGGCGCACGCTGCCGAGCTCGGTCGGATGGGTGGAGGCCAGCTCGAGCCAGACGAACGCGAACAGGCCCAGCGCCGCCGGCCACAGCCCCAGCCACTCCGGGTAGCGGACCAGGCCCTCGTCGGGGTCGCTGCCGGCGAGCTTCGCGATGCCGGCATTGATGGTGCGGACCGGGCTGATCGCGCGCCACACCGGGCCGAGCAGCGCGGAGGCGAAGACCAGGCCGACCCACCACCACACGTAGAAGATGCCGAAGAACGGGTTGGTCAGGGTGTTCTGGCCGAGCACCGCGGTGAACACGGTGAAGAGTGCGACGACCATGCCGACCAGGCGCAGCACCACCGGGAACGCCGCCGAACCGGTGACCCGGTCCAGCCAGGCGGGGGCGGGGCGACCGGGGTGGGCGCCGCCGTCGTACCGCGGACGCTGCCAGGCGACGACGAGGACGGTGAAGGAGACGACGAGCGCCGCGACCGCCCCCGACACGGCGAGCTCGAGCGAGATCGGCAGGTCGGCCTGGCCGCCGATGCCGTGGGCCTCGACGGTGCCGGAGAGTGGAGTCATCGGACTTCGAGCTGGACGATGATCTGCGGCGGGTCGTGCGACTCGACCTCGATCACGCCCGGGCGGTCGATCGTGATCGGGAACGTCTTGGTCCCGACGTCGTAGGCGAACTCCTGCTCGGGGTCGGAGTGCATGTGCAGCGAGCCGGCGGTGTCGGCGGTGACGACGAGGTCGACCGGCTGGCCGGCCGCCACCTCGACCCGGTCGCCCAACGGTCTGATCTCGCCGTTCTCGACCGTGATGTCGACCGTGACGACCTCGTCCGTCGAGCCCGCCTTGTCGTCGGACCCGCAGGCCGTGACGGTCGCGAGGAGCACGATCCCGGCGAGCGCCGTACCCAGGGCACGCCGTGGCAGCCGCTGCATGGTTCCTCCTGTCGCAGAACATCCGCGGACGAATCCACGGATGATCGATGTCGTCTGCCAGAATCTCATGTGATCCCAAGACGTCCGGATGGGGCTGGGCGTCGGCTTCAGGGATCCGACCAGAGAGGTTGGGGAACCACGTGGTGGATCGGGTACGCCCACGGGACCTGACGTTCCTCGAGCAGGAGTCGGCGGAGACCCCGCAGCACAACGCGACCATCGAGATCTTCGATCCCGGTGAGGGCCCGGACGCGTTCGACCACGCCCGTCTCGTCGGGCTGATCCGCGACCGGATCGCGTTCGTGCCGCGCTACCGCCAGCGGCTGCAGGCGGTGCCGGGGCACCTCGCCAACCCGGTGTGGGTCGACGACGAGAAGTTCGACATCGGCTTCCACGTACGACGCTCGGCGCTGCCGCGGCCCGGCACCTCCGCCCAGCTCCTCGAGCTCGTCTCGCGGATCGTGTCCCGACCGCTCGACCGCACCCGCCCGCTGTGGGAGATCTACTTCGTCGAGGGCCTCGAGGGCGGCCGGGTCGCGCTGCTCTCCAAGACCCACCAGGCGCTGGTGGACGGCGTCCACACCGTCGACCTGGGCCAGCTGCTGCTCGACCTGCAGCCCGAGGCGCGCGCGCTCGAGCCCGACGACTGGCAGCCGCGCCGCTCGCCCAACCCGGCCAACCTGCTGGCCACGGCCGTGCGCGAGAACCTCACCGACCCGGGCGAGCTCCTCGACACCGTCCGCACCGGCTCCCGGGCCCTGGCCCGCACTGCCGACCAGCGCAGCGAGCGGGCGCGTTCGTTCCTCGCCGCGGCGACCGGTCGCCGTCCCAAGACGCGTGGGGTCATCAACGGCCCGCTCTCCCAGCAGCGTCGCGTCGTCACCGTCGAGACCCGCCTGGCCGACTACCGCCGGATCCGCGAGGCCCACGGCGGCACCGTCAACGACGTCATCCTCGCCACCGTCACCGGCGCCCTCCGGGCCTGGCTGATGACCCGCTCCGAGTCGATGGGCGGGCTGCGCCAGGTGCGCGCCGTCGTCCCTGTCTCGGTCATCGACGAGGAGCTCGAGGCGACCTCTCTCGGCAGCCAGATCGCCGCCCACTTCGTCGACCTGCCGATCGGCGAGACGAGCCCGGTGGTCAGGCTGCACCAGGTGTCCTACTCCTTCCAGGCCCACAAGGACACCGGCCGCAGCGTGGCTGCCAACCGGCTCGCCGGCATCGCCGGCTTCGCGCCGACCACCTTCCACGCCATCGGCTCGCGCGTCGCCTCCGTCGAGCTGCGCCGCGGCTACCAGCTCTCGGTCACCAACGTCCCCGGGCCGCAGGCCCCGCTGTACGCCGCCGGCGCCCGCATGCTCGCCAGCTACCCGGTCCCGCCGCTCACGCCCGGGCACCCCCTGGCGATCGGCGTGACGTCCTACGACGGCGGCGTCTACTACGGCATCACCGCCGACCGGGACTGGATCCCCGACGCAGAGGTACTGGGCGCCTGCCTGCGCGAGGCGCTCGACGAGCTGATCGACCTGTCCTCGGCCAGCCGGCAGCGCGCGCCCCGCGGGCGTCGTACGACGAAGTCCACCAGCAAGGGGTCCGCGAAGGACAAGCAGGACTGAGTGGGACCATGGGCCCCGTGATCCCGCTGCATCTCGGTGCCCTGCACCCCGTCGAGCAGATCGCCACGATCGTGCTCGCGTTCGGGCCGTTCCTCGTGCTGGGGATCGTGATCGCGGTGCGCCGCCGCGCCGAGGCCGACGAGGACCTCGACGCGGCGGAGGGGCACGAGCCCCGGCACGACGACGTGGGAGGCGCGCCCTAGCTCGCGAGCCACTCCTTGCCGGTGCGCTCCTCGGCGCGCAGGGCGCTGCCGAGCAGCTTGGCCAGCAGCTCCTCGATCTTGCCGGCGACGAGCGGGATCTTGACCTTGATCTCCAGCTCGACGGTCTCCTTGGTGACGCCGTCGACCTCGACCAGCGTCGCGCTGCCGTTGATCTCTCCGGGCTTGCCCGGGATACCGACGGTCACGCTCGCCTTCAGCGGGCTCGCCCAGGTCTCGGTCTGCACGATCGTGGTGGTCTCGCCGATGAACTTCTTGGCGAACGCCGGCACCTTGTCGGTCGGCTGCTCCATCTCGATCCGCACGGCCTTCGCGTCGACGTTGCCCTCGATCTCGACGCTGTACGACGTCGCGCGCTGGTTGCGGCACACCGTCTCGCGGAACACCGGGTCGGAAAGCATCGCCGCGACCTCGATCGCGGGGGCGTCGTACGTCATCTCGTGCTTCAGCTTCGTCGCCATCTCAGCGGTCTCCCTTCAGCCAGGCCACGCCCACAGCATGCTCGGTCGTGAGGCCTGCGTCGATGTTGTCTGCCATCAGCTTCTCCAGCTTGCCCGCGATGAGCGGCACCTTGACGACCACGTCGAGCTCCTGGACGTACGTCGTGCCGCCGCCCGCGGCCGAGAGCCGGATCGTCCCCGTCGCCCTGGTGGGCTTGCCGGGGGCGGTGATCTCGATGGTGCCGGAGCCGGCGTCCTTCCACGACTCCGTGATGACGGCCTGCGTGGTGTCGCCGGCGATCTTCTTGGCGATCGCGGGCAGTCCGGCGGTGTTCTGCACCTGGTCGCTGACCAGGGTGAAGCCGGCCCCGGCCGGGGTGAGGGTGACGTCGATGGACACGACGCCCTGGGCGGCGCCGACCTTCTCCCGGAACGCGGGGTCCGCGAGCATCGCGAAGACCTCCTCGGGCGGGGCGTCGTAGGCGAGCTCTCGGGTGTATCGCATACGAGACATCATGTCGCATCGCTCGGTTGTGAGGCGTGACGGCGAGGTCCTAGGGTCGAGCTGTGTCAACGACGACGCTGCCCTCGGCACAGGGGGCTGACCGGGACCGTATCTTCGAGCAGGCTGCAGCGGCGGCCGGACCCGCGAAGGGATCAGGGGCGCCGCCCCGTGAGGCGCTCCCAGCCCTGCTGCCGGCCTACTACCGGCACGTGGCCACCGAGGAGCTCGCGGCCCGCAGCGACCTCGACGTCTACGGTGCCTTCGCCTCCCACCACCACCTCGCGCTCGAGCGCACGCCGGGTCAGGCCAAGGTCCGGGTGCACACCCCGACCGTGGCCGAGAACGGCTGGTCGGCCGGTGGCCACTCGGTGGTCGAGGTCGTCGTCGACGACATGCCCTTCCTCGTCGACTCGATGACGATGGAGCTCTCCCGCGGCCTCCACGACGTGCGCACCGTCGTGCACCCCACCTTCGACGTACGCCGCGACGAGGCGGGCCGCCTGCTGTCCGCCGAGCCCGTGTCCTCCGGCTCGACCGCACCCGCCGACGGCGCGATCCGCGAGTCCTGGATGCACATCGAGATCGGCCGGCTCAGCGGTGAGGACGACGACACGGCCGAGCAGGTCGTGGCCGACTGCCTGCGCGTGCTCGGTGACGTCCGGGCGTCCGTCGAGGACTGGCCGGGGATGCAGGCGCGGGTCGCCGAGGTGGTCTCCGGCCTCCAGGCCGACCCGCCGCCGCTCCCGGCGGCGGAGATCCGGCAGGCCGCCGAGCTCCTCGACTGGCTCGCCGACGAGCACTTCACCTTCCTCGGCTACCGCGAGTACGTCCTCGACCGGGTCTCCGTGGACGGAGGACCTGATGACGACGTGCTCCGGCCGGTCCCCGGCAGCGGACTCGGCATCCTGCGCGAGCACCCCTCCGAGGGCGACACCTCGGTCGCGTTCGGCAAGCTGCCCGACGCGGTCAAGGCGAAGGCCCGCGAGAAGCGGCTGCTCGTCCTGGCCAAGGCCAACTCGCGCTCCACGATCCACCGTCCGGCGTACCTCGACTACGTCGGCGTGAAGACCTTCGGCCCCGACGGCGAGGTCGTGGGGGAGCGCCGCTTCCTCGGCCTGCTCTCCAGCGCCGCCTACACCGAGTCGCTGCTGCGGATCCCCCTGCTGCGCGAGAAGGTCGACGAGGTCCTCGAGCGCAGCGGGTACGACGCCCGCAGCCACGACGGTGCCGCCCTGCTCGACACCCTCGAGACCTACCCGCGCGACGAGCTGTTCCACACGCCCGTCGACGAGCTCGCCCCGATCGTCGAGGCGGCCATGCAGGCGCGCGAGCGCCGCGCCGTGCGCCTGTTCATCCGGCGCGACACCTACGCCCGCTACCTCTCGGTGCTGGTCTACCTGCCCCGCGACCGCTACAACACGGGCGTCCGGCACAAGTTCGTCGAGATCCTCACCGAGCAGATCGGCAAGGGCCGGATCGGCCCCGACTCGGTCGAGTTCAACGTCAGCATCAACGAGTCGACGACCGCCCGGGTGCACTTCGTCGTCCACCTGCCCAAGGGCGAGCTGATCCCCGACGACATCGACGTCGTCGACCTCGAGCGGCGCCTGGTCGAGGCGTCCCGCTCGTGGCAGGAGGACTTCCTGCAGGCCGTGATCGCGGAGTACGGCGAGGAGGTCGGCGCGCTGCTCGGCCGCCGCTACGTCGACGCCTTCCCCGAGGCCTACAAGGAGGACTTCACCCCGCGCACGGCCGCGGTCGACCTCGGCCGGATCGAGGGGATCCGCGGGGACGACGGCCGTGACCAGTCGCTCTACGCCGAGGTCGACGCCGCCGACGGCGAGGCCCGGCTCAAGATGTTCCGGGTCGGCGAGCCGCTGTCGCTGAGCGCGGTGCTGCCGATGCTGGCGTCGATGGGCGTCGAGGTCGTCGACGAGCGCCCCTACGGCCTCACCGGCCTGGACCGGGTCACCCACATCTACGACTTCGGCCTGCGGTACGGCGAGGCGCTGCCCGACCACGCCCGCGAGCTGTTCGCCGCGTCGATGCGGGCGATGTGGGACGGCCAGACCGAGGTCGACGGCTTCAACCGGCTGGTGCTGCGTGCCCAGCTGACCTGGCGCCAGGCGATGCTGCTGCGCGCCTACGCGAAGTACATGAAGCAGGGCAACAGCCCGTTCGCCGTCGACTCCATCGAGCAGGCCCTGGTCGACAACGTCGACCTGGCCCAGCTGCTGGTGGCGCTCTTCGAGGTGCGCTTCGACCCGGCCGTCGAGCAGGACCGGGCGGCCCGCGAGGAGAAGCTGGTCGAGAAGGTGCGAGCCGCGCTCGACGACGTGGTCAGCCTCGACCACGACCGGATCCTGCGCTCCTACCTCACCCACATCCGGGCGACCCTGCGCACCAACTACTTCCAGACCGACGGCGGCGCCCCCAAGCCCTACCTCTCGCTCAAGCTGGAGCCGTCGGCGATCCCGGACCTGCCGGAGCCCCGGCCCCGGTTCGAGATCTTCGTGTACTCGCCGCGCGTCGAGGGCGTGCACCTGCGCTTCGGCGCGGTCGCCCGCGGCGGCCTGCGGTGGTCGGACCGGCGCGACGACTTCCGCACCGAGATCCTCGGCCTGGTCAAGGCGCAGATGGTCAAGAACACCGTGATCGTGCCGGTCGGCGCGAAGGGCGGGTTCTACGCCAAGCAGCTGCCCGACCCGGGCGACCGCGAGGCGTGGCTGGCCGAGGGCGTGGCCTGCTACACGACCTTCATCCGCGGCCTGCTCGACGTGACCGACAACCTGGTGGCCGGCGAGACGGTGCCGCCGCCGGACGTCGTACGTCACGACGCCGACGACTCCTACCTCGTCGTCGCCGCCGACAAGGGCACCGCGACCTTCTCCGACATCGCCAACGGCGTCTCGGCCGACTACCACTTCTGGCTGGGCGACGCCTTCGCCAGCGGCGGCTCGGTCGGCTACGACCACAAGGCGATGGGCATCACCGCCAAGGGCGCCTGGGTGTCCGTGCGCCGCCACTTCCGCGAGATGGGCGTGGACTGCCAGCGCGAGGACATCACCGTCGTCGGCATCGGCGACATGTCCGGCGACGTGTTCGGCAACGGCATGCTGTGCTCCGAGCACATCCGGCTGGTGGCCGCGTTCGACCACCGCGACATCTTCCTCGACCCCTCGCCCGACGCCGCGGCGTCGTACGCCGAGCGGCAGCGGCTCTTCGACCTGCCCCGCTCGAGCTGGCAGGACTACGACCGGTCGCTGATCTCGCAGGGCGGCGGCATCTACTCGCGCAGCGCGAAGTCGATCCCGATCAGCCCCGAGGTCCGCGAGGTGCTCGGGCTCGCCGACGACGTCGCGCACCTGACGCCGGCCGAGCTGATGCGGGCGATCCTGCTCGCACCCGTCGACCTGCTCTGGAACGGTGGCATCGGCACCTACGTCAAGGCGGCCGCCGAGACCCACGCCGACGCGGGCGACAAGTCCAACGACGCGATCCGCGTCGACGGCGGCCAGCTCCGCGTGCGGTGCGTCGGTGAGGGCGGCAACCTCGGCTTCACCCAGCAGGGCCGGATCGAGTACGCCCTCGAGGGCGGGCGGATCAACACCGACTTCATCGACAACTCCGCCGGTGTGGACACCTCCGACCACGAGGTGAACCTCAAGATCCTGCTCGACCGGATCGTCGCCGACGGCGACCTGACGGGCAAGCAGCGCAACGAGCTGCTGGCCTCGATGACCGACGAGGTCGCCGAGCTGGTGCTGCGTGACAACTACGACCAGAACATCGCGCTCGCCAACGCGGCCCGCAACGCGGTCTCGCTGCTGCACGTCCACGAGCAGTGGATGCGCGACCTGGAGTCGCAGGGCCTGCTGGACCGCGAGCTGGAGGCGCTGCCCTCGAGCCGTGAGGTCGCCCGCCGGATCGAGGCCGGGGCCACGCTGACCCAGCCGGAGCTCGCGGTGCTGATGGCGTACACGAAGATCGTGCTCGCCGAGGAGCTGCTGGCCTCGGACCTGCCCGAGGACCCGTACCTCGACAACGACATCCAGGCCTACTTCCCGAAGCCGGTCCAGGAGCGCTTCGCCGAGCAGGTCGCCGCCCACCCCCTGCGCCGCGAGATCATCGTGACCCAGGTGGTCAACGACCTGGTCAACGGCGCCGGCATGACCTACTGGCCGCGCCTGGCCGGCGAGACCGGCGCCACGCCGGCCGAGCTCACCCGTGCCAACTTCGTGGCCCGGGAGATCTTCGGCTCGCTCGCGCTGCGCCGGGAGCTCGAGCAGTACGACAACGTCCTCGACGCGGCCGTGCAGACCCGGATGCGCGTCGAGATGCGCACCCTCGTCGAGCGCGCCTCGCGGTGGCTGGTCACCAACCGGCGGCCCCCGCTCGACAGCCAGGGCAACGTCGACTTCTTCGCGGCGCCGGTGCAGGCGACCATGCTCGAGCTGCCCCAGCTGCTGACCGGCACCGAGCTGGCGGCGTACGAGGCCCGTCGGGAGCTTCTCGTCGGCTACGACGTCCCCGAGGACCTCGCCAGCCGGGTCGCGTCCTTCGACGTCGCCTACACGCTGCTCAACGTCGTCGAGATCGCCGACAGCCACGGCCTCACCCCGGCCGAGGTGGCCCGCGTCCACTTCACGCTGGGGGAGCGGCTGGGCCTGTCGGTGCTGCAGCGCCGGATCGTCGACCTGCCGCGTGCCGACCAGTGGCAGACGATGGCCCGCGCCGCCCTGCGTGACGACCTGTACTCCGTCCACGCCCAGCTCACCGCCCAGGTCCTCGAGGCGACCGGCGACCTCGACGCCGTCGAGGACCCGATGGAGGCCGCCGCCCGGCGGGTCGCGGCCTGGGAGACCGAGGCCGGCGGCGTGGTCGACAAGGCGATCGGCGCGCTGAGCGCGGTCTGCTCGGACGAGCCGACCGACATCGCGAAGGTCTCCGTCGGTCTGCGGGTGGTGCGCGGCCTGCTGTCCTGACGAGCTCGTCCCCCCTCGGCTTCGACGAAGGTTCACCACGAACGGCTAGGGTCGGTCGCGATGACTGCCATCCACGTGACCGGACTGACCAAGCGCTACGGCGACCTGGTCGCCGTCGACGCAGTGAGCCTCGACGTCGCCGAGGGGGAGTTCGTCGGGGTGCTCGGACCCAACGGCGCCGGCAAGACCACGCTCCTGGAGATGGTCGAGGGCCTGCGCCAGCCGGACGCCGGTGGGGTCGAGGTGCTCGGCGAGCCGGTGTGGCCGCGCAACCCGCGGCTGCAGCCCCGCATCGGGGTCCAGCTCCAGGCCTCGTCCTTCTTCGAGCGGCTCACCGCCCGCGAGCAGATCCGCACCTTCGCCAGCCTGTACGGCGTCGGCCGCGCCACCGCCGACGGGTGGCTCGAGCGGGTCGGGCTCACCGACAAGGCCGAGAGCCGGGTCGAGGACCTGTCCGGCGGCCAGGCCCAGCGCCTGTCGATCGCCTGTGCCCTGGTCCACGACCCGGAGCTGGTCTTCCTCGACGAGCCGACCGCGGCGCTCGACCCGCAGGCCCGGCGCAACCTGTGGGACCTGCTCTCCTCGATCAACGACAGCGGCCGCACGGTCGTGCTGACGACCCACTACATGGACGAGGCCGAGGTGCTCTGCGACCGGGTCGCGGTCATGGACCACGGCCGGATCCTCCAGTTCGACACGCCGGCCGCCCTGGTCCGCGGGCTCGACGCCCCGGCCCGGATCCGGGTCGCACCCGGTGCGCTCACCGCCGAGCAGGCCGGCGCCATCCCCGGCGTCACCGAGACCCGCGAGGACGTCGACGGCGTCGTGCTCGTCACCCGGGACCCCGCCGGCGTCATCGGCGCGCTGGCGGCCGGTGACCACCTCGACGGCGTCACCGTGCAGACCGGCACCCTGGAGGACGTCTTCCTCTCCCTGACCGGGCGGGCGTACCGCGCATGACCCGTCACTCGCCCTTCTGGGCCCTCTCCGTCGCGATCCTGCGCGGCTTCCTGCGCGACAAGGCGGCGGTCTTCTTCGCCGTCGTCTTCCCGCTGATGTTCCTCGTCCTGTTCGGCGGCATCCTCGGCAACCAGGACCAGTCGAAGGTCGACCTGATCCAGGTCGGTGCGGTCCCGCTCGTCGACGACCTGCCCAGCGGCGCGGCCAAGGCGTTCGAGGAGACCTTCGAGGTCGACCGCACCCAGGACCTCGACGCGGCCCTCGAGAAGGTCCGCAAGGGCGATGCCGACGTCGCCATCGAGCAGCGAGGCGAGGACCTGGTCGCGCACTACACGCAGACCGACCAGGTCAAGGCCGCCGTCACCCAGGGGACCCTGCGGGCGTTCGTCGACGGCGCGAACGTCGCCGCGACCGGCCGGCCGCCGACGTACACCTTCACGGCGCAGCGGGTCGAGGACGAGTCGCTCTCGGTCATCCAGTTCGTCACGCCCGGCCTGCTCGGCTGGGCGGTCGCGATGAGCGCGGCGTTCGGCTCTGCCGCGACCCTGCAGGGCTGGCGCCAGTCCAAGCTGCTGCGCCGCCTCCAGCTGGCCCCGGTCGGCACCGGCACCATCGTCGCCGCCCGCGTGGCGGTCACCTTGATGATCGCGTTCGGCCAGCTCGCGATCTTCCTGGCCCTCGGCGCCGCGGCCTTCGGCCTGACCCTGACCGGCTCGTGGTGGATGTCGGTCCCGCTGGTCGCCGTCGGCACCTTGTGCTTCATGGCGATCGGGCTGCTCGCGGGTGCCCTCGCCAAGACCACCGAGGGTGCGGTCAACCTCGCCAACTTCCTGGTCCTGCCGATGGCCTTCCTCAGTGGCTCGTTCTTCCCGCTCGACGGAGCCCCGGCCTGGCTCCAGCGCCTCTCCGACCTGCTGCCGCTCAAGCACTTCAACTCCGGGATGCTCGACGTGATGGTCCGCGGCGAGGGACCGGCAGCCGCCCTCGTACCCCTGGGGATCCTGGCCGGGTTCGCCGTCGTGGTCACCCTGCTGGCAGCGCGGCTGTTCCGCTGGGAGACCACCTGAGGCGAGACCTCGCGCGGGTTCGGGCGGCGTCGTCCTCCGGCGGGCGAGCCGCTGTAACACGTGGTTCGCCGCTGTAGCAGCCGTCTGTCCGCTGTAACACGTGGTTGGCGCACCTACCCGCCACAAGACCACCCGAAATGGCTGCTGCACGGGTCTGGAACAGGGGTCAGGGGGCTGGTAGGTACGCGAACCACGTGTTACAGCGGCGGCCGGGCGTGAAGAGAGGCGAACCACGTGTTACAGCGGCGCTGAGCCGCCCGCCGCTCACCGTGCCTCAACCGCAGGACTGGCGGCTCACGACGCAATAGGCTGCAACGGTGCTCGACTTCGCGGTCCTCCTCGCCCTCCTGGCGCTGATCATCGTCGTCGCCCGACTCGCCGGCGCCGCCGTCGCCCGGATCGGCATCCCGCCCGTCGTGGGCGAGATCGGTGCCGGCGTCCTGCTGGGTCCGAGCCTGCTCGGGGTGCAGCTCAGCCAGGACCTGTTCCCGGTCGACCAGCGCGGGTTCCTCGACGTGCTGGCACGGGTGGGACTGGTGCTGTTCATGTTCGTCGTCGGGCTCGAGCTCGACCTCTCCCTGGTCCGCGGCCGGGAGAAGGTCGCGGTCTCGGTGTCGTTGACGTCGATCGCGCTGCCGTTCGCCCTCGGCATCGGCCTGGCGCACCTGTTCGTCAGCAGTGGCGCCACCGAGGCGCTGAAGCCGGCCGACGCGGAGTTCTGGCCCTTCGCGCTGTTCATGGGTGCCGCGATGTCGATCACCGCGTTCCCGGTCCTCGCCCGGATCCTCACCGACCGGCGGATGCACCGCACCGAGACCGGTGGCCTGGCCCTCGCCTGCGCGGCGAGCGACGACATCATCGCCTGGACGCTGCTGGCGGTGGTGCTGGCGATCGCGGGCGTCGAGGGGGAGCACAGCCACCTGCCCCACTGGGCGATCTACCTGGCGATCCCGTTCGTCCTCGTCGCCGTCTTCGTCGTCCGCCCGGCACTGGGCTGGCTGACCACGGCGTACCAGAAGGCCGGCGAGCTCACGCCGACCATCCTCTCGGTGGTGCTGGTCGGCATGCTGCTCTTCTCGGCGACCACCGAGGTGCTCGGCATCCACTACATCTTCGGCGCCTTCCTCTTCGGCGCGATCATCCCGCACGAGAACGCCGCTGCCCTGCGCCACGAGATCCTGGTCCGTCTCGAGCAGATCTCCGTGCTCCTCCTGCTGCCGGTCTTCTTCCTGCTCTCCGGCCTCAAGGTCAACATCCAGGGGCTCGGCACCGAGCACATCGTGCCCATGCTGGCCATCCTCGCCGTCGCCATCGTCGGCAAGTACGTCGGCGCGTACGTCGGGGCGCGGCTCCAGCAGGTCCCGCACTGGCAGGCCAGCGCCCTGGGCCTGCTGATGAACACCCGCGGCCTGACCGAGCTGATCATCCTCAACGTCGGTCTGGAGAAGGGCCTGCTCAGCCAGGAGCTGTTCACCATGATGGTGGTGATGGCCCTGGTCACCACGGTGATGACCGGCCCGCTGCTGGGCCTGGTCTACCCGCAGCGCCGGGTCGCCCGCGACATCGCCGAGGCCGAGCGCGCGGCGCTCGGCGACGAGGCCGTCGACCGGATCCTCGTCCTGGCCCGCGACGGCCAGGACAACCGGCTGCCCGTCGAGCTGGCGGTGGCCGCCCTGGCCGGGGCCCGGCCCGCGGAGATCGTGCTCGCCGACCTCACCCCGCAGGGTCGCCCGCTCGAGGTGGGCAGCGGCCTCTCGCTGGACCTCGCCGAGATGGCCGCCTCGATGGAGCGCCAGCAGGTGCTCGTCCACCGGGGCGAGGAGCTCGGCGTCCCCGTCCGCGTCATCGCCCACCCGAGCGCCGACGTGCAGCAGGACCTGGTCGAGCTGATCGGCGCCCTCGCCCCGCAGGGCCTGGTCGCCTGGTCCGACGACCCGTCGCTCGCCGCCGTCGTGGCCGCCAACGAGTCGCCGGTCGTGGTCGTCGCCAGCGGTACGACGACCCCCGAGCCCGACGCGCCCGTCGTCGTCGACTGGAGCGCCGGCAGCAACGGCGAGGCCGCCCTCGTCCACGGCGCCCGGCTGGCCCTCGCCCGCGGCACCACGCTCGACCTGCGCGGCGACGGCGGCCGCCGCCAGGCGGGCGCGCGGGCGGCGCTGGAGGCGCGGGGCGTCCGGTTCGCGGACCCGGGCGCCGACGCCGATCCGCTGGCCGCCGCGCCCGTGGTGGTGGGGGCCCTGGACGCCAGCACCGCAGCCGTGCGGGTCCGCGCCGAGCTCGACGCCGCCCCCGTCGACTTCGCGGCCGTGCCGCTGGCAGCGGAGGCGACCGTCGTCAGCTGACGGCGCCTGCGTGGGTGTTGAACGCCAGCGTGCGGTGCCCGATCCGCACCCGGGTGCCCTGCACCAGGACCTGCTCGCTGCCGGGCGGCATCCGCACCCAGTCGGGGGTCTTCGGCAGGTGCACGTAGGTGCCGTTGGTCGAGTTGTTGTCGACCAGCACGACGTCCCAGCCGCGCAGCTCGAGCCGGGCGTGCACCCGCGAGACCTGGTTGGACTGGTCGATGATCGGCAGCGGCCGGAACTCGCCTGCCACGATCCGCTCGTCCGGTGCCGGGTCGCGACCCAGCAGGTACGGCGTGTCCAGCTGGAACACCGCGCCGTCGTCGAGCACGATCACGCCGAGCGGCGGACGCGGCCCGTTCACGAGGACCGGCGTCTGCTGGACCATGTTGATCCCGCAGATCCCGCAGAACAGCACGCGCGGGTCGTTGAAGTGCTGGTTCTTGCAGTAGACGCCGCGCACCTGCTCGTGGGCGTGGTCGTCGTGGACCTGGGCGGCATCCTCGACGATCGGCAGCGGCTCGAAGTCGTCGACGTCGTCCTCGACGTCGCTCATCAGCACCGACTGGAAGCTCACGTGCTCGTCGGCCGGGGTCGGCGGCAGTGGCCGGCCGGCCACCGGTGCCACGACGGGCGGTGCCTCGACGACAGGCTCGACGACGGGCTCCACGACCGGCTCCACGACCGGCTCCACGACGGGCGGTGCCTCGACGTCCGGCGGCGGCTGCGGCGCGCGCACCTGCGTCGACGGGCGCAGGACCGGCTCGGCCGGCGTACCGCCGGTGGTGGGCACCAGGAAGCCCCCGGCGGGCACGACCCCACCGTCGAGCCGGTACGCCGTCCCCTCCGCCGGGGCAGCAGCGCCCGGGAGCGCGGCCGACACCGAGGTGACCGGCCACGGGATCAGCCGTTCCACCCAGGCCAGCGACTGCGCGCCGCTGATCTCCTCGCCGTCGACGCTCACCACGACGTCGCCGTCGACGAAGACCGCGAGGCCCGTGGTGTGCGGCGCGATCGCGGCGAAGCCGGGGGACTGGTCGATCGACGTCGACAGCATCAGCGCGAACCCGCGGATCAGCTGGCGCCCCTGACCGCCGTTGGCCGCCACCATCTCCGCGTGCTCGAGGTAGGGCCGCACGACCTCCGGGTCGTCGGACCCGACGAGGAGCACGACCGGACCGAACCGGGCCAGGGTGCCGCCGCCGGGACCGGGCACCACCGTCGCCGCGGTCCAGTCGTCTGCCGAGGTGTGCGTCATCTCAAATGATCCTTCCACCGAAGAAGCGCCAGCGGATGAACGGGACTCGCATCGGGCCGTTGGTCCAGATCCAGATGACGAGCCAGATCACCGAGAAGTCGATGAAGAACGCCCAGAACGGCACGCCGTCGTACGGGTAGTCGATGCCGGGCACGAGCTCGAGGTCGAGCAGCAGCCAGACCAGCGCGCCCTCGTTGAGCGCCGTGATGAGGCCGAACATGGTGGGCCAGTCCTTCTCCCACCGCAGCTGCTGGATCGCGTGGTAGACGAGCTCCCAGAGCACGCCGAGCACGAGCACGGCCGCGAGGATGAGGTACGTCGTGCGGTAGTCCGGGTCGCCCGGCAGGATCGGCGTCAGCACCAGCGTGATCAGCCCGCCGAAGACGACGAGCATGAAGATCCGGGTCTGGATCCGGCCGTTGAGGGTGGGCAGCATCAGGCACTCACTCCTTGGGTCGTCGCGACGAGCCGGCTCACGGGGCGCTCCCGGCGAGCCACTTCCACCACTGCAGCGTCGAGCGCACCGGCCCGATCCGCTTGCAGAACCCGCGCTTGTTGAGGTCGCCGTAGATCTCCTGCGCCGCGACCTGCAGGCCCAGGAAGGTGTCGACCCCGGGGAAGTAGCCGCCCAGCGTGGTCGCGCCGGACGCGTACATCACGCCGCCGCCGGACGCCGTGCCGATCAGCTCGAAGTTCCGGTCGACGTTGAGCCGGCCGACCGGGTTGCGGCTGGCGCCGCCGTGGTCGAGCAGGTCCTTGAGCAGCCGGTGCTCGGCGATGTCCGCCTCGAGGCCGGTGCAGTCGATGACGAAGTCGACCTCCAGCGGTACGACGCCCTGCGCGGTGCGGACCTGGTTGAGGATCCGTTCGCCGCTGGGCCGCATCTCGTCGACGGTGCCGACCACGCAGGTGTACCAGCCCTCGCGCCGGCCCTGCTTCATCTGCCGCTGCCAGCTCTTGCGGTACGGCGTGTTGGTGCCGCCCATCCGCTTGTAGAGCTCGGCGCGCTGCTCGCCCTCCAGGTTGCGCACCTGCGCCTTGAGCTGGCCGCCCCACACCGACTTCGGGTAGTTGAACCCCTGGTAGGCCCACCCGTCGCCGCCGCGCCGACGCATCGTCACCCGGGTCCGGCCACCGCCGGGGCGCTGGTCCTCCTCGTTGCCGTAGCCGTCGTTGGTGCCGTGGATGTAGGTGCGGAACAGGTGCACGATCCTGGTCTGCGCGCCGTGCTTCTCGCGGTCGTCCATCAGTCGCTGCAGGATGCGCGAGGCCACGATGCCGCCGCCTCGCACCAGCACCGTGGACGGCGTCTGCACCAGTCGCTCGTAGACGTGCTCGTGGGCCTCGTAGGCGTTGACGATGTGGCGGTAGTCGTTGTTCTCGGTGCGGTAGCGCTGCAGCTCCGGCAGGAACTTCAGGCCCGGGTAGCCGACCGCCAGGTGCACGTACTGCGAGCGGAAGGCGACCCGCTTGGTGGCCGAGGCGCCCTCGGGCGGGGTCAGGATCGTGAAGTACCCGCCGCCGTACCGGCGCCGGACGATGCGGACCAGGCCCTTGACCAGCATCTCGTCGTACGAGATCCGCTTCGCCTCGCGCTCGAGCTGCTCGAAGACGTTGCCGGCCTTGGGCGTGTAGTAGTCCTCGAAGATCGGCTCGCTGAACAGCTGCCAGAGCACCTTGGGCCTGAAGTGCCGCACGCCCTCGGCGAAGCCGTACGACGGGAAGCCCCAGATGTTGTCCGGCCGGGACGCCGAGTCGGAGCGGATCCGCTCGGGGCGGGGGACCTGCGAGACCCGGGTGAGGTACTCGTAGGTCTGCCAGGGGAAGTCGAGCGTGCTGAGCACCCGCATCTGCGAGGTCGGCACGCCCGCGATGCGCAGGTAGTCGACGGTCACGAAGCTGCCGATGCCGCCGCCGATCGTGACGAACGGGACGTCGACGATGGGGATCCCGGCGGCCGCGACCATGTCGTCGGTCCAGAAGTCCGTCTGCAGCAGCTGGTCGTTGAGGTCGCCCGAGATCGGTTGGGCGGGCAGGTACGTCGAGGGATCGGTGGTCGGGACCACGGATGCCGCGGTGGGGTCGATCAACGGTGCCTCCTGGGTCGCTGACGGCGTCCGGAACGCTACACCGGTTACCCCTTCCGTGCCGGGGGAATCGCTGCTGCCGGCGGCGTTCGCGTGACATGCTGGACCCGGGCCGATGCACCGGCTGGACGACGAGGCGCTGGAGGATCCGCGTGCAGGGAATCGCAGACTACGAGTTCGTGCGCCCGCTGGGCGAGTCGAACTACGGCACCAACTACCTCGCGACGGCCCCGGCCCGCCTGGGGATCCCGGCCGGCGAGGTGGTGGTCAAGGTGATCGCCGGACCGACCTCCGACGACGCCTTCCGCCGTGCGACCCGCGAGCTCAAGCACTTCAGCGTCGCCGACTCCGACCGGCTGGTCGCGGTCTACGACGCCGGCCGGCAGGGCGGGGCGTTCTACTACGCGATGGAGTTCCTGCCGCTCGGCTCCCTCGAGCGGCCGCACGTCGAGATCGGCACGGCGCAGCGGGTGGCCGCGGTCCGCGACGCCGCCCTGGCCGCGCACGCGCTCCACGAGCGCGGGATCGCGCACCGCGACATCAAGCCGGCCAACGTGCTGCTGGCCGAGGACGGCGGCCGCCTCGCCGACCTCGGGCTCTCCCAGCTGCTGTCGCCGGGCATGGTGACCACCGGGCTCGGACAGATCGGCCTGGAGTTCACCGACCCCGCGATCATGCTCGGCGCACAGGCCTCGCGGGCCAGCGACATCTGGTCCCTGGGCGCGACCCTGCACTTCGCGATCACCGGCTCCGGCGTCTACGGCGAGCTGCGCGACACCGAGCCGCTGCTGCTGGTGCGCTCGATCCTCGCCTCCCAGCCCAGCCTGTCGCCCGACCTGCCACCGGCCGCCCGCGAGCTGGTGGAGGCCTGTCTCGCCGCCGACGTCGCCGCCCGCCCGCGCACCGCCGCGGAGGTGGCCGACCGCATCGCCGGTCTCGGCGCCGAGCTGGGGTCGGCGGTCTGAGGATGGAGCTCCACGACGTCCTGCGCGAGCTGGTCAACGAGCACGGCCGCGGCATCCTCGACGACGCCACGGGCTTCCGGGGCGTCCTCGACGACGTCCTGGCCGAGGACCAGGCGACGACCGGCGACATCAACCTCCTCGTCGACGCCGTGCGCTTCGGCGTCCTCAACCCGCTCGGCGAGATGATCGACGGCGGCGCCGACCCGGCCCGCGCCGTCGAGGAGGCCGGGCTGCGCCTGGCCCGCGACCGCGGCGGTGACGACCAGGCCGCGTCGAGCTGGGCCGCCGCCGTGCTCGGGTACGCCGTCGGCGCGGTCCCCGCCGCCGTCGTGCTGCGCTACCGGTCCAGCCGCCCGGCCAGCGGCCAGCTGCCGCCCCCGACCGTGGCGCCGTCCGGGCCGCCGTACCAGTCACCCCCGCCCACCGCCTGGCCGCCGGCGCCGCCCGCGCCCCCGCAGCCGACCGTCGCCCCGACCGGGCTCCCGACCTCCGGGCCGACCTCCGCACCCAACCCGTACACCGCGCCGGCGTCGTACTCCCCGGCGCCCGGCGGCTACGCCCCGCCCGCCGGCTTCGCGACCCCGCCGGCGAAGAGGCGGGGCGCCGGCATCTGGGTCGCCGCCGCCGTGGCGGGCGTCGTCGTGGTCGGCGGCGGCGTGGCCGGTGTCATCGCGTTGAGCGGGGGCGGGGACGACCCCGGGCCGCGCAGGACCGAGTCCAGCGAACCGAAGGAGCCCGCTGTCAAGGTCGACGCGGCCTCCCTCGACGAGCGCTACGGCACCCTGGCCAGCAAGATCTCGGCCGGTGTCACCGACTGCAAGGCCGGCAAGCCGGGCGACGGGGAGAGCGAGGTGGTGACCTGCACGGTCAGCACCGGCACGCTGCGCCTGGTCACCTACGAGGACGACGACGCGTTCACCGCGGCGCGCACCGCCCGCTTCGACTACCGGGCCGGCACGATGAGCGCCGACAACGGCGCCACCGCCCTCTATGAGTACGACCCCGAGCGGGGCGGCACCACCGACCCGGCCGTCGTCTACTGGGACAGCCAGGGAGCCAAGCAGTCCGCGCTCCTCGAGGGCGAGGGCACCGCGACCATCGATGCGGTGGTCGCCAGCTTCACCAGCACCTCGCCCCGCGTCACCGAGCCCACCGCGCCGGCCCACCCCAAGCTGATCGAGTTCATCAAGATCAACATGGACGTCGCCAAGTGCACCCGTGAGCGCACCTTCTTCACCGGCGAGACCGAGGAGAGCAGCTGCGAGACCGACGACAGCGGGATCATCGTCAGCGTCGGCCGCTACTCCACCCGCAAGCAGATGAAGGCCGACCGCAGGTACTACAAGAAGCAGTACGACCAGGCCGGCACCCAGGGCGGCGGCGGCACCTGGCGCTTCGGCGACGGGCCGACCGAGGGCGGCTACTACGCCTACCTCGACAGCTCCGGCGACACCGCCACGATCTACTGGGACTGGAACGCCGACGACTGCTACTGCTACGGCGTCGCCCGCAACTTCGAGGGCGACCTCGACGGCCTCGAGAAGTGGTGGCCCTCCGACAACTGATCCAGCCGGCTCAGGCCTCCGGCACCGGGACGGTGTCGGCCAGGTCCGGGCGGTCGATCCCGGCGACGTCGTTGCGGACCAGCAGCGCCATCGTGGTGTCGTCGCCACCGATCAGCGCGGGCTCGGCCAGCCACTCGGGCAGCTGCTCGCGCACCCAGCCCAGGCCGCGGGCCCGGGCGAACTCCAGCAGCTGCTCACCCGTCTGGCGCCACCAGCCCTGGGCGTCGACCCGGGAGCGGCCGAAGCCGTCGGTGCACAAGAACACCAGGGCCGCCCGGTCGGCGGCCGCGTCGACGACACCGACGCGCAGTGCGTCGAGGGGGCGCGGCTGGCACAGCGAGCTGGTGTGCAGGCCGTCGAGGTCGGGATCCTCGGGCAGCGGCCGCGAGGCCGCCCCGTCGCTGGAGACCAGCACCGAGTCGCCGTCGCCGATCTGCAAGAACACCATCACGTCGCCGGCAGCCGCGGCGGCCAGGATGGTCGACCCGTAGGCCCGCAGCGGGTCGGCGGAGGCGCCCAGCTCGTCCTCGGCGGGGGAGTAGGGGTTCGCCTCGAGGTGGTGGCGGACCTTCGCCGTCCAGGTCTCCACGATGGCGGCGCCGGCCTGCGACACGCGGTCGCGGGCGGACTCGTCGGCCGCCGTCAGCTCGGGCACGACCCGGCGCAGCTCCTCGACCGCGCTGACGACCGCCAGCGCCGCACCGGTGTCGCTGCGGAAGTGGAACTTGTGCCCGTGCCCGTCGGCGACGGCGATCACCGCGTGGCCCAGCGCCTGGTCGCTCCAGGTGAGGACCGCGTCCTGGATCGGCAGCTGGTCGCGGACGTGGACCGAGCCGATCGTCGTACCCGACAGGGTGGTCCACACCGGATCGGCGTCCGGCCGGTCCGTCATCCCAGGGTGCTCCAGATCGGGTCGCCGATCGGGCTCGGCGGAACCGCGGTCACGCCGGAGCCGGGACCGACGACGGGCCGCGAGGCGACCTTGCTGGCCGCCTTGGACGCCCAGACGATGTACTCGACGAGCTGCTCGGGGTTGTCCGCACGCAGCAGCGGCACGTCCTCGTCGCCGATGAACCGGCGCAGCGAGTGCATGTCGGCGTCACGGCCCACCCCGAGGGCCAGCCGTACGGCGGTCGCCCCCCAGCGGTTGTTGAGCAGCGCCTGCAGGCCCTCGGCGAAGGTCACGCCGCTGCTCTGCGTGGGGCGGCCGTCGGAGACCAGGATGATCGCGGGCGGGAACGCGCTGTTGGACTCGTCGAGGTGGTCGAGCGCACCGGCGAGGGTCTGCAGCGCGCTGCCGAGCTCGGTGAACCCGCGCGGCACCGCCTCCAGCCGCTTCCAGTGGATCTGGTCGACCGGGGTCGGCTCCTCGATGATCCACTGGGGCTCGTTGGCGAAGGCCAGCACCCGGATCAGCATCTCGGCGTGCGGATTGGCCCGCGCCTCGTCCTTCAGGTGGGGCAGGACCTCGGTGATCGCGTTGTTGAGCGCCTGGATGCGACCGCCGCGCAGCATCGAGCCCGACACGTCGAGCACGAAGATGAAGTGCAGCGGCTTGCGCGCCAGGGCGCCACCGAGCCGGTCGCTCATCGCGGGCCTCCTTCCACCAGGGCGTCGGGTTTCAACTCTCCCCGAACTGTTCAGGTTATAGCCTGTCACGGGTCAGGGAACGCGATAACGGAGGTCGGTCACACCCATGGTGCTGGCAGAGGGCGTCGAGGTCGACCTCGGGCCGTTGGGGCGCGCCCGGGTGACGTCCCTGCTCGGCCAGGGCGGCCAGGGCTACGTGTTCGAGGTGCGCCGCGACTCCGGCGAGCCCTTGGCGCTCAAGTGGTACAAGCCCGAGAGCGCCACCGCCCAGCAGTACGACGAGATGCAGCAGCTCGTCGAGATCGGCTCCCCGCACCAGCGGTTCCTGTGGCCGCTCAGCATGGCGCGGGTCGGGACCGAGCCGAGCTTCGGCTACGTCATGCACCTGCGGCACCCGCGCTACCTCGAGCTCAGCTATCTGTTGCTCAACGCCGACCGCGACGGCAAGCCGCTCGACGTCTCCTTCGCCTCGATCATCGAGCTGTGCCGCCAGCTCAGCTACAGCTTCCTGCGGCTGCACGCCCGCGGCCTGTGCTACCGCGACATCTCGTTCGGCAACGTCTTCTTCGACCCGGGCAACGGCGACGTGCTGATCTGCGACAACGACAACGTCGGGATCGACAACGGCACCGGCCGGGTCCTCGGGACGCCCTACTTCATGGCGCCCGAGGTGGTCCGCGACACGACGTACCGCACCCTGCCCAACACCGACACCGACCGGCACTCGCTGGCCGTGCTGCTCTTCTACTCGCTCTTCCTCGGCCACCCGCTCGAGGGCGCGCGCACCGATGCCGGCATGCGCGACGCGCACTGGCTGATGACGCACTTCGGCACCGATCCGCTCTTCTGCATGCATCCCACGCGCGCCGAGAACAGGCCCGCCCAGATCGTCCAGCAGTACTGGAACATCTACCCGCAGTTCCTGCGCGACCTGTTCGTCCAGGCGTTCGTCGACGGCATGGACAACCCCGGCGCCCGGGTCACCGAGGGACAGTGGATCAAGGCGCTCGACCGCCTGCGCGACGGCATGCTGGCCTGCCCGACCTGCGGCACGACCAACTTCTGGAGCCCCGGCGAGGACAGCGTGACCTGCTGGCAGGACGGCACCCAGGTCCGCCCGCCGTACCTGCTCCACGTCGGGCGCCGCACCGTCGCCGTCGGCCCGCAGACCACGATCCGCTCCGACCACCTGACCTCCGGGGTCGACCACCCGCAGGTGCTCGGCCAGGTCCGCCAGCACCCCGACGCCCGCGACCGCTGGGGCCTGTACAACGCCTCCGACTTCTCCTGGCCGGTCGCCTACCCGGGCGGCCAGAACTTCCTTCTCGAGCCGGACCGCACCATCGAGCTGGTGGCGGGCGCCCGGATCCAGATCCGCAACGCCACGGTGCAGGTACGCCGACCGGCGCCCGACGGGCAGGGGTGAGCGTCGTGTCCGCACTCGTCGTCGAGGTCGACGGCCGGGTCCTGCGTCTGGAGGGCAAGCAGGTCTACCGGATCGGGCGCGCCATCGAGGCCGACGTCGTGCTCACCGCCGGCTCGGTCTCCCGCCAGCACGCCGAGCTCCAGGCGAGCGACTACGGCTGGGTGCTCGTCGACAACGGCAGCCAGTTCGGCACGTACGTCGACGACGAGCGGGTCACCGAGTACCCGATCGAGCGGCGGGTCACGGTCCGCTGCGGCCCGCCCGCCCCCGGGGCCACCCTGGCGATCATCCCCGCCGAGGAGTACGACGTCGCCGCGGCCACGCCCGTCGCGCCCGCCGCGCCGCCGGCCACCCCCTCGTCGCCGGCCGCGCCGTCGTACGTCGTCGACGAGGCGACCCGGCCGCCGTTCCCGGTGGCGCCGGCCCCGTCGATGCCCCCGTCGATGCCCCCGTCGATGCCCCCGTCGATGCCGCCGCCGGCCACCCCGCCGATGGGCACGCCGTCACCGTGGGCGCCGCCCGCGGGCGTGCCGGTGCCGTCGGCGCCTGCCCCCGGCGCCCGCCCGGCCGCCGCGCCCGGGCTGCCGCCGGCGATCTCGGGCAACGACGCCACCCAGATCCTCGCCATGCCGCGCCCATCCGGCCCGCCCGGGGCCGGACCCGCGCCACGTACGGGCCCCGACCTGCTCCTGGTCGCGGAGGGCCGCGAGCACCGCTTCCGGCACCCGACCCCGATCACCGTCGGGCGGCGCAGCGACTGCACCGTCGTGATCGGCGACCCGGCCTGCTCGCGGGTGCACGGCCGGATCGACCCGGTCCCGGGCGGCTGGACCTACACCAACCTCTCCAACGAGGGCACCTTCCACGACGGGCGCCGGGTCACCACGACCCGCTTCGACGAACGGCTCGGGCTGCGCCTCGGGCACCCGGTCGCCGGCCCCGAGCTCACCCTCGTGCCGATCCTGTCCGCCGCGGAGGAGGAGCGGCGGATCGCGCGGCGCCGGCTCGGCAGGCGGCTCGCGATCCTCGGCGGCATCGCCGCGGCACTGCTGCTGGTCGCGGGGGCCATCGGGGTGGCGTTCCTGGTGGGCCGCGACGAGCCGGTCAGGAGGGACGGTGGCGGCACCGACGTCCTGGAGGCCGCGAAGGCGGCCACGGTCAAGATCACCGCGGACAGCCACAGCCTGGACGACCCCTCGAGCACCGGCACCTACCACGGCTCCGGCTCGATCATCCGCTCCGACGGCCTGATCCTCACCAACGCCCACGTCGCCGAGCCCGAGGCTCCCGGCCTCGCGGAGAAGTACGGCGACGAGGTGCGCATCGCCAACCCCGACTACCTGCTCATCTCGCTGACCGACGGCATGACCGACACCAACGCGCCCGCCGCCTACCGGGCCCGGGTCGTCGAGGCCGACGGCAACCTCGACGCCGCGGTCGTGCAGATCTACGCGCAGGCCGACGGCAAGCCGCTCGACGGCAAGCTGGACCTCCCGACCGTCCCGATCGGCAGCTCCGGCGACCTGCGGGCCGGCGACAGCGTCAAGGTGCTGGGCTTCCCGGCGGTGGCGGGCGACGGCAAGTCGATCACCGTGACCACGGGCGTCATCTCCACCGTCCTGGACGACCCCGACCTGGGGCCGCGCTCCGAGCTCGACACCGACGCCCGGATCGCTCCCGGCAACTCCGGCGGCATGGCCATCAACGAGGACGGAGAGCTGATCGGCATCCCGACCTCGCTGTTCGCCGACGAGGGCAGCACCGTCACGAGCGGGCGGATCCGGTCGATCGACACCGTGAAGGACCTGATCGAGAAGGCCGAGGCCGAGACCGACTGAACGCGGACGTGCCACCGCCCCCGCAGACGTGGAGTCCTGCGGGGGGTGGGGCGGGGTCGCTACCGGTCGGGTGGGTGCACCGGGTGGGTGCCGCGGTGGTCGACCCGGAACCGGAACCCGCTGGGACTGGTCCACACATAGGTCGCCGGCGCCGGGGTGTCGTAACGCCAGGCTGAGTGGGTCTTGGCGCGGTGGTGCCGCCGGCACAACGGCACCAGGTTGCAGGGGCAGGTCGGGCCACCCTGGCCGTGGGGCTGGTGGTGGTCGATGTCGCACCGGGTCGCGGGACGCGCGCAGTGCGGGAAGCGGCAGGTGTGGTCACGCAACGCGACCCGGGTCTTGTGTCGGTCGGGGATCTCGTAGGAGCCGACGGGGAGATGGTCGGCGAGGTCGATGACCGGCCGCACGATGATCGTGGTGCTCTTCGAACGCAGCCACTCGCGGATCTGGCCGGTGGTGACGGGGCAGCGGCCTTCGTCCCACCGCCCGACCGGGTTCCGGCCAGCAAGGGTGGTGTCGGTGACGTGCACGTTCAGGACCACCTTGCGACCGGGGACGGTCGCCACGACCTCCCCGGTGGCGGGGTCCGGGACCAGCAGGTCGAGGGCGAGGTCCTGCCGGGCGAGCTCGGCAGCGGCTTTCGACCGGCGCACGTCCAACGAGCTCTCGTCACCCAACCGGCCCAGCACGTCCGCGCGACGGGCGACGGCTTGGTCGAGGTCGTGCCCGTCGGCGGCATCCATCAGCCCGTCGAGGTGCACCAGGCCGTGCTCGTCCACGTCACTGAGGTCGAAGTGGCGGTGGTCGGCAGCCTTGGCCCGGTCGGCCTCGGCGCGTTCGGGGTCGTAGCGGAGCACGGCTTCGGTGACGAGGCGTTCGAGCTGGGCCCACCCGATGCCGGAGGCGTTCCACAGCTGCCGGTCCACGAACCCCGCCGCCTCAGCACCAAGACCCCGGGTGAGGTCCGCGATCCGCTCAGCACGCCACGGAGCCAACCGTCCCGCCACGACCGCCTCGTAGACGTTGGGGAGCCGCCACGCGCACTCGATCACCCGCCCGACGTAGGCCTTCCCGCTGTCGGGGGTGCGCCCGAGGACGGTGACGAGCTCCATCAACGCGAACTCGCTGACCAGCGGGGCACCCGCCCCGGCGATCGGCACGCCGGTGTCGAGGTAGCCCTCGGTGATCGTCGCGGCACCCTCGGGTCCGGTGACGATGTGGTCGCCGGCCCACTCGACGATCGCTGCCCATTCCTCGACGAGGAGCTGGTTGCGGGCCTGGATCCCGGCGCTCAACCGTGACAGCACCGGGGCTGTCGAACGGGGCCTGGTTCCGAGATCCATGACTGAATTCTCCCACCCACCCCCGACACAATCCAGCGCCGGAAACCCGCCTGGGGACAGGGGAAACTCGATTCCCGGGGTGTGGAGAAGCGACGTCACCGACCGTCACGAATGTGCCTGCGGGACCGCAGCCCGACCGCGGAACCCGACCACCTCCCCACCTTCTCGTCGCTGCCCTTTCGGAACCCGACCGGCTAAGCAACCGAGGGGCTCAGCTGGCCTTCTTCTTCGCGGCGGTCTTCTTGGCGGGAGCCTTCTTGGCGGTCTTCTTCGCGGCCTTCTTGGCGGGCGCCTTCTTCGCGGGCGCCTTCTTCGCCGCCGGCTTCTCCTCGGTCTCGCCGCGCGACGACTTGGCCGCCTCGACGGAGCGCTGCAGAGCGGCCAGCAGGTCGACCACCTCGCCGCCGGTCTTGGCCGAGGTCTCGGTGCGCTGCACCTCGCCGCCCTCGATCTTCGCCTTGACGACGGCTTGGACCGCGTCGGCGTAGTCGTCCTCGAACTCGTCGGGATCGAAGTCGCCGGACAGGGTCTCGACGAGCATGTGGGCCATCTTGACCTCGGCGTCCTTGACCTCGCCGGTCTCGACGGTGAAGTCCGGCTTGCGGATCTCGTCGGGCCACATCATGGTCTGCAGCACGATCACGTCGTCGCGCACCCGCAGCACGGCGGTGGTCACCCGCTGGCGCAGGGCGACGGTCACGACGGCCATCCGGTCGGCGTCGAGCAGCGCCTGGCGGAGCAGTGCGTACGGCTTGGCGCCGGTGCCCTCGGGCTCGAGGTAGTAGGACTTCTCGAAGAGCATCGGGTCGATCTGGTCGCTCGGCACGAACTTCTCGACCGCGATCTCCCGCGAGGAGGTCATCGGCAGGTTGGCCATGTCGTCCTCGGTGAGGATGACCATCTCGCCGTCCTCGGTCTCATAGCCCTTCGCGATGTCGGAGTACGGCACCTCCTCGCCGTCGATCGAGCACACCCGCTGGTACTTGATCCGGCCACCGTCCTTGGCGTGGACCTGCCGGAACGAGACGTCGTGGCTCTCGGTCGCGCTGTAGAGCTTGACCGGCACGCTGACGAGGCCGAAGGACACGGCCCCCTTCCAGATCGCACGCATGGGACGAGCCTACGCGGTACCGGCATGATGGGCGCGTGCCCGACCTCCGCCCGATGCTCGCCACCGCGGGCACCCACGTGCCGCGGGGCGAGGAGTGGTGCCACGAGGTCAAGTGGGACGGCGTCCGCGCGCTCGCGGCCCTCGACGGCGGCGCGGTCACCCTCACCAGCCGCAACGGCAACCGGATCACCCCGGCCTGGCCGGAGCTGGTCACGCCGCCGGCCGGCGTGCGCGACCTGGTGGTGGACGGGGAGATCATCGCCCTCAACGAGCGCGGGATCCCCGACTTCCGGGTGCTCGCCGAGCGGATGCACGTGCGCAACGCCGCCGCGGTCGCGCGCCTCGCGGCCCGGATCCCCGCGACCTACATGGTCTTCGACCTGCTCCGCCTCGACGGCGAGGACCTCTGTGGCCTCCCCCTCGACGAGCGGCGTCGCCGTCTCGCCGGCCTCGACCTCGCTCGCTCCGGCTGGCAGGTCCCGGTCGAGTACGACGACGGCGCCATGCTCTTCGAGGCCACCCGCGCCCAGGGCCTGGAGGGCATCGTCAGCAAGCGCCGCGACTCGACGTACCGCCCGGGGGAGCGCAGCCACCACTGGCTGAAGTTCCCGCACCGGCACCGCGGGTCGTTCGTGGTGGGCGGCTGGCGCGCGCAGGTCGGCACGAGCGACCGGCTGGCCGCGCTGCTGGTGGGGGAGCCGACCGCCGGCGGGCTCGCCTACCGCGGCCGGGTCGGCAGCGGCATCGGGCCGAAGCAGTCCCGCGCCCTCGCCGCGCTGCTGTCCCCGCTCGCGCGCGCCTCCAGCCCGTTCGCCGACGAGGTGCCGCGGGTCGACGCCGAGGGCACGACGTGGGTGGAGCCGGTCGTGGTCGTCGACGTCGACACGCACGGGCTGGGCTACGAGCGGCTCCGGCAGCCGTCGTACCAGGGCGTGCGCACCGATCTGAGCCCCGAGGACCTGTGATGCCGAAGAAGGCCGAGCACCCCCAGACCGAGGTCCACGTCGACGTCGAGGGCCGCACTCTGCGGCTGACCAACCTGGAGAAGGTGCTCTACCCGAGCACCGGCACCACCAAGGGCGAGGTCCTCGACTACTACGTGAGGATCGCACCCGTCCTGCTGCCGCACCTCGCCGGTCGCCCGGTCACCCGGATCCGCTGGCCGCACGGTGTCGGCGACCTGAGCTTCTTCGAGAAGAACGCACCGCGCGGCACCCCGAGCTGGGTGCGCACCGCCGAGGTGCCCACCACCGGCAGCCGTGGCCCCAGCCGGCACGGCGACACCCTCGTCTTCCCGATCATCGAGGACCTCCCGACGCTGGTCTGGGCGGTCAACCTCGCCGCCCTCGAGCTGCACGTCCACCAGTGGACCGTCGACGAGGACGACGAGCCGGTCGGCGCCGACCGGATCGTCATCGACCTCGACCCCGGCGAGCCGGCCGGTCTGCACGAGTGCTGCCAGGTCGCGCTGCTGGTGCAGGAGGCGCTCGCCGAGCGGGACCTCGACGCCCTCGCGGTGACCAGCGGCAGCAAGGGCCTGCACCTGTACGCACCTCTCGCCGAGCCGCTGCCGTCGGCCGAGACCAGCGAGCTGGCCAAGGAGATCGCCGAGGAGCTCCAGGCCGCCCGTCCCGACCTGGTCACCGCCACCATGACCAAGGCGCGCAGGCGGGGGAAGGTGTTCCTCGACTGGTCCCAGAACGCCGGCTCGAAGACCACGGTGGCGCCGTACTCCCTGCGGGGCACCCCGCGCCCCCAGGTCGCCACCCCCGTCGGGTGGGACGAGGTCGCCGAGGGGGCACAGGACCCGCTCGGGCTCGACCAGTTCACGCCGACCCAGGTGCTGGAGCGCGTCGAGGAGTACGGCGACCTGTTCGCCTGAGCCGACCGCTAGGAGTGGCGGCGCCGCATCGGGTAGACGTCGAACTCGGTGACCGCACCCGCCGGATCGCCACCCGAGCCGACCGCGTGCGCCACCTCGTCGGGGGCCATCGCGTGGTCGGCCTCGTCGAGGGTGGCATCGATGAGCAACTGGAGCTCCGGCGAGGGGTGTTCGACCCGCTGCGCCGTGGTGTCGATCCGCCAGCCGGCCCGGCCGAGCTCGTTGAACAGGCCCATCAGGGTGGTGTTCTTCTCGGCGGCGATGCCCTCGAAGCCGTCGGCTGCCTCGATCAGGTAGACCGGCCGGAGGACGGCGAGCGCGGCAGTGTCGTACAGCGGCACCCACAGGCGCGCGTACTCGAAGGACCGCTTCGCGCTCACGCCTCCAGTGTAGGGCCAGGGACGGACGTCAGGCAGAGCGCAGCGGGCGTACGGCGGCCGGGTCGACCACGTTCGTGAGGTCGATCGCGGCGCCCAGCACCTGGCCGTTGGCCGAGATCGGCGGCGCGTCGACGACGTCGGCGACGATCGCCGTCACGTTGTCGCGGCTGCCGCCGTCGAGCGCGGCGAGCACCAGCCGGTCGACCGCCATGGACCTGCTGTCGAGGCCGAGCCCGAGCGCGATCGCGGCGGGGGAGAGGACGTCGCTCAGGCCGTCGCTGCACAGCAGCAGCCGGTCGCCCGGCCGCAGGTCCAGCATGAGCAGGTCGGGGTCGGGCACGTGCTCGCCGTCGACGGCCTGCAGCACCACGTTGCGGTACGGCGACGCGGCGGCCTGGGCCGGCGTCAGCTGCCCGTCGTCGACCATCGACTGCACCAGGGTCTGGTCGTGCGAGAGCTGGCTCAGCTCGCCGTCGCGCAGCAGGTAGGCCCGCGAGTCGCCGACGTGGGCCAGCGCGGTGTGGACACCGTCGGTCAGCACCGCGGTCAGCGTCGTCGCCATGCCGGTGCGCCGCGGGTCGGCGGCGATCCCGGCAGCGAGCTGGGCGTGCGCCTCGCGGGTGGCCGCCCCGAGCAGCCGCGCCGGTTCGTGACCGGGGTGGGCCAGGGCCCGCGCGCTGACGACGTACGACGTCGTGGCCGAGGCGATCTCGCCGGCCTCGGCGCCACCGACGCCGTCGGCCACGCAGAGCAGGTAGGGGCCGGCGAAGCCGCCGTCCTCGTTGTTGGTGCGCACGCGACCGGTCTCGCTGCGCGCGGCGAAGCGGAACTGGAGCAGGGTGCTCACCTCCCGGGGTCGTGCCTGTTCAACGCCCGGGAGGGGCGCCGGAGTTCCCGGGAGCGTCAGCTCCGGAAGCCCACCTGACCGGCGGTGCTGCGGCCGATCTCGACGTAGGCGAGCTTGGCGGCCGGGACGACGGTGACCTTGCCCTTGGTGTCGGTCAGCGTGATCACGCCGTCGGCAGCGGCGATGGCGTCCGCGACCAGCTTCGCGACGGCCTCGTTGGACTCGTCGGTCTCGATGACCAGCTCACGGGCGGTGTTCTGCACACCGATCTTGACCTCGACGGTCATGTCACACTCCTCGTTCGTGGGGACGCCAGCCTAGCCAGAGGCTGGTCGGTCAGCTCTCGTCGGTCTTGGGGTAGCCCCGGATGCCGCGCCACGCGAGTCCCGCCACCAGGGCGGTCGCCTCGTCGCGGCCCAGGCCGGCCATGGCGCCCTCGTTCTCGGTCAGCCAGAACCGGGCGCTGACCTGGGCCATTCCCACGAGGGAGACGGCGAGCAGCTGGGAGGCTGCGGGCGGCAGGGCGGTGTCCTCGGCGATGACCGTCGCGATCAGGTCGGCGCACTCGGTGGTGACCCGGTCGATGTGGCCGCGGACGGCGGGCTCGTTGGTGAGGTCGGACTCGAACACGAGCCGGAAGGCACCGGTGTCGTGACCGACGTAGGCGTAGAAGGCGTCGATGGTCGCCGCCACCCGCTGCTTGTTGTCGTGGGTCGAGTCGAGCGCCTTGCGGCAGTTGGCGATGATCGAGTCGCAGGCGGCGTCGAGGATCGCGAGGTAGAGCTCGAGCTTGCCGGGGAAGTGCTGGTAGAGCACCGGCTTCGAGACCCCGGCCCGCTCGGCGATGTCGTCCATCGCCGCGGCGTGGTAGCCCTGGGCGACGAAGACCTCGAGGGCAGCGGACAGCAGCTGAGCGCGTCGCTCACGCCGCGGGAGTCGTACGCCGCGCGGCCGCGGCTCGTCCAGGTCGTACTGCTCGGTCACCACGGACACGAGACTACTCGCTGGTAGCCGGGGTCCGGATGGCGGGACGTGGCGCCCGGCCCCTGGACCGGACAGGGACCATGGCAGGGTCGAGGGAACAACCCGGGGCCGCCCGGGCGTTCCGCCCTGGACCCCCAATCCACCTGCAGTACTCGAGGAGCAACACCGTGAGCTTTCCCGCGCTGGTCGAGCCGGCCGCCGAGCTGACCATCGACGAGGTCCGCCGCTACAGCCGTCACCTGATCATCCCCGACGTGGCGATGGACGGTCAGAAGCGCCTCAAGAACGCCAAGGTGCTCGTGATCGGCGCCGGCGGCCTCGGCAGCCCGGCGCTGCTCTACCTGGCCGCGGCCGGCGTCGGCACGCTCGGCATCGCCGAGTTCGACGAGGTCGACGAGTCCAACCTGCAGCGCCAGGTCATCCACGGCATGTCCGACCTCGGCAAGCCGAAGGGCCTGTCCGCCAAGGAGTCGATCCTCGAGATCAACCCGCTCGTCAACGTGGTCCTCCACGAGGAGCGGCTCGACAACGACAACGTCATGGACGTGTTCCGTGGCTACGACCTGATCGTCGACGGCACCGACAACTTCGCCACGCGCTACATGGTCAACGACGCGGCGTACTTCCTCGGCATTCCCTACGTCTGGGGCTCGATCTACCGCTTCGACGGCCAGGCCTCGGTCTTCGCGCCCACCATGGCCGACGACGCCCCGTGCTACCGCTGCCTCTACCCGGAGCCGCCGCCGCCGGGCATGGTCCCCTCCTGCGCCGAGGGCGGCGTGCTGGGCGTGCTGTGCGCGAGCATCGGCTCGATCCAGGTCAATGAGGCCATCAAGCTGCTCATCGGCGCCGGCGACCCGGCCATCGGCAAGCTGGTCATCTACGACGCACTCGAGCTCGAGTGGCGCAAGCTGAAGGTCCGCAAGGACCCCAACTGCGCGCTGTGCGGTGAGAACCCGACCGTCACCGGCCTGATCGACTACGACGCCTTCTGCGGTGCGATCTCCGAGGAGGCCGCCGACGCCGCCGTCGACGCCACCATCTCGGTCACCCAGCTCGCCTCGATGATCAAGGAGAAGGAGGAGGGCAGCCGCGACTTCGTCCTGATCGACGTGCGCGAGCCCGCCGAGGCCGAGATCAACCACATCCCCGGCGCGGTCCTGATCCCCAAGGGCGACTTCCTCAACGGCACCGCCCTCGCCCAGCTGCCGCCGGTCGACTCCGGCAAGCAGGTCGTCCTGCACTGCAAGAGCGGCGTCCGCTCGGCCGAGTGCCTGGCGATCGTCAAGGGTGCCGGGTACGACGACGCCCTCCACGTGGGCGGTGGCGTGGTGGCCTGGGTCAACCAGATCGACCCGAGCCAGCCCAGCTACTGAGCACAGCCCGGCACGTCGAACGGGCCCCGCGATCCTCCTGGATCGCGGGGCCCGTTCTTGTCCCCGGCCCGAGCAGCGCCGGCGCTTGCGAACGATCCGGCGCAGGGACGTAGCCCACACGAAGATCGTGGTGCCACGCAAGGGTCGCGGCGGAAATTCGTCGCCGGCACCCCGCGGTCGAGGTGCGGGCCGTGACCGCGACGCGGTGTCGTCGTTGTTCTTGGCACGCGGCCGTGCTGCCGCGTCGCACCAATCGGAGGGCGCCCGGGCACCCGGGCTGCACCGAGGGAGCATCGGGAGCCCCGTTCGGACCGGACGGGGCTCTCTGCGTGTCCGGCGCCACGGCATGATCGGCGTCGTGGACGAGGGATACGTCGAGCGGGTGCTCGACCTGGTCGAGCAGGTCCCGCCGGGACGGGTGACGACGTACGGCGCCGTGGCGGCCGTCGCCGGAGGAGGACCGCGCCAGGTGGGGTCCGTCATGGCGAGGTACGGCGGCCCGGTGCCGTGGTGGCGGGTCGTGCGTGCCGACGGCACGCTCCCACCGAGCCACGACGACCGGGCCCGCGAGCACTACCTCGCCGAGGGGACGCCGCTGCGCAACAGCAGCGGCGCCCTCGACATGCGCCGGGCCTTCTGGGACCCGGAGACCGGGGACTAGCCCCGGCCGGGGTGGATCAGGCGAGCGCCGCGACGGCGGCGTCGTAGTCGGGCTCGGTCGCGATCTCGGGGACGAGCTGTGAGTGGAGCACCGTGCCGTCGGCGTCGAGCACGACGATCGAGCGGGCGAACAGGCCCTCGAGCTTGCCGTCGGTCATCTTCACGCCGTAGTCCTCGCCGAAGGAGGAGCGGAAGGCGGAGCCGACCTGGACGTTCTCGATGCCCTCGGCGCCGCAGAACCGGTTGAGGGCCGGCGGCAGGTCCTGGGAGACGTTGATGACGGCGGTGTTCTCGAGGCCCGCGGCGAGCTCGTTGAACTTCCGCACGCTCGCGGCGCACACGCCGGTGTCGATGCTCGGGAAGATGTTGAGGACCGTGCGCTGGCCCTCCGGGAGGGTCACGGAGCCGAAGTCCGCGCCGACCAGGGAGACCGACGGGGCGGCGGAGCCGACGGCGGGCAGCTCGCCGACGGTGTTGACGGGGTTGCCCCCGAGTGCAGTGGTAGCCATGCGTCTTGTCTAGCAGGTCGCCACGAGCCCTCCGCCACCCCGTCCATCACCGGAGCCGGCCGAGGAAGCCGACCGCCTGGCGGACGTCGAGGAGCCGACGCTCCCAGGTGATGCCGACGACCGTCAGCAACGCGCCCGCCAGGCCGATCCAGACCCACTTCGGGAACTCCCCGGCGTACGGCCCGAGCTCGCGCAGCACCACCGCGGCACCGACACTCGCGCCCACCACCAGCGGGGCACTCCAGCGCATCGTCGCCCCCGCGACCGTCAGCACCAGGCAGCCGGCACCGAGCGCCAGCGCCCGCAGCGACACCGGGTCTCCGAACACCCACAGCAGCGAGGGGATCGTCGCCAGCAGCAACCCGGGCAGCAGAGCCTCCAGGGTGCCGACGGCGGTCGAGCGCTGCAGCCGCCAGGCGCCCAGGCCGAGCAGGCCGACGGCGAGCGGCAGCGTGTACGCCTCCGGCGCCCTCACCTCGAGGTCGGCCAGCCGGACCCAGCTCGCCAGCAGGAGCAGGGCGGTGCCGACGACCGCGCAGCCGCGGCGGGACTCGTGCAGCAGGGCGGTGGCGCCGAAGAGGCAGCCGGCGACGGTCAGCCACAGCGCGGCGTAGCCGCCCGTGTCCGAGGCGGTCACGAGCGACACGGGGAGGGAGAGGCCCGCCACCGCGACCGCAGGGAGCTCGACCTCGAGGCGGGGAAGTGCCAGCGCGAGCACCCCGACGGCGAGCAGCACCGGCACCGACACCCAGGCGGCGTCGTCGGCGACCACCATCGCGGCGGCCGCCGTCGCGAGACCGAGGGCGGCCGGCGCCCCGACGCCGGCCACGACCCGGGTGGCCGGCTGCCGACCCGCGACCGCGATCCCGGTCAGAGCGGCCGCGAGGGGCGCGAGACTCGCGAGGACCAGGCCGTCGCTCGGCAGCGCGCCCAGTGCGACCCCGGCCGTCACCGCAGAGCCGGCGAGCGCCCACGCGGTCGCCTCGGCGCCGGCGGTCAGCAGGGACAGTGCGAGAACGCCGAGCGCCGTGGCGGTGAGGACGGCGACGGGCGCGGCCAGCGGGACGTCGTACGACGCCACGGTGGTGGCGGCGCCGAGCCCGGTCACCACGCCCGCGACGCGAGCCCAGCCAGGCAGTGAGCGCCGGGCGCGGTCGCGGTCGACCAGCGCGACGCACGCGAGCACGGTCAGCAGCGAGGGCACCAGCAGCAGCGGCTCGGTGGCGGCGTCGGGCGAGGTCAGCCGGACGCCGAACGACCGGTCGAAGACGTCGCTCACCCGGCTCCAGCGGTCCAGCGCGGTGCCGGCGGTCTCGGCCGCCAGGGCCAGCAGCACCAGGCACCCGGCCCCGGCAGGAGCGAAGGCGATGACGCGGACGGGCCGGGGGAGCACGCCGAGCGCGAGGACCCAGGCGGCCGTCGTACCGAGGGCGACGAGGCCGACCGTGCGGGCGTCGGTGTCGACGCACGGCAGCGTGAGCACGACGGTGACGAGCATCGCGGCGCCGCTGGCGCCGGCGAGGAGCAGGTCGTGGTGCCGCGCGACGGCGCCGGGGACGAGGAGGACGGCGGCGCTGGCGAGCAGCGACCAGCCCGAGCCGTCGGCCCACAGCTGGTGGAGGTCCGGGGTCAGGACGGACTCGACGAACCCGGCGCCGGCGGTGCCCAGCCAGGTGAGGGCGGACCCGCCGGCGCCGCTCCAGAGCAGGACCGGGGCGTCGACGCGCCGGGCCAGCAGCACGACGGCGACGCCCACCGCGGTGACGACGTGACCAGCGACGAGCCAGTGGTCCGTGGCGCCGACCGCGCCGGCGTACCCGACCACGATGCCGATGCCGGCGATCACCTGCGGTGCGACCAGGCGCGGCCGGCCGGCGACGCGGACCAGGCCGAGCGCAACGCCCGCGAGTGCGACCACGCCGCCCGTGGCGCAGGCGATCGCAGCGGCTCCGGCGTCGCCGAACCAGCCGGCGGTGCCGGCACCGACGACGTCGAGGGCGAGCATCCCGAGCGCCACCACGACCAGGGACTCCCCGGCGATCCGCAGCCCGGCACGGTGCAGCAGCAGGGCGGAGGCGCCGGCCGCGAGCGTCAGGCCGGCGAGCACGGCGGTCCGTCCGCCGACGCCGAGCGTCGACCACGACACCGCCAGGAAGATCACCGCCGCGACGAGCAGGCAGAACGCCCCGAGCCCGAGCAGGATCTTCGGGACCGAGGCGAACGAGACGCCCGCGGGGCTGGGCGGCGCCGGCGGGGGAGCCGGGTACGTCGGCAGCCCGGCCGCCGGCGCGCTCCCGGCCGGCACCGGTGCGGCCGGCGAGCTCGGCACGGCGTGGACGGCGTCGCTCGCCGTGCGGAGCCGGGCGAGGAGCCCGTCGGCCCGCTGGAGGGCGCCGAACAGCTCGACGGCCAGCGGGTGGCGGACCAGCAGGTGGCAGGTCGGGCACACGGGGGCGCCCGCGGGAAGACCGGAGCGGCAGTCGGGGCACAGGAGCGGGTCGGCGTAGCGCATGGCTCCATTGCGCCATCCCGCGTACTCGTCCGGCAGCAGGCAGCCACTCAGTCCCGTCTGAGTGCCGGTACTCAGCGGCCCGGTTTGTCCACAGGCCTGCCCACCATCTGGGGACGACGAGCGGTCGTCCTGTGGACAGCAACCGGGCGACCTGTGGACGACACGCCGCGCACCGGTGGATGACGAGAAACCCTCGAAAAACCTGGGCAGAACCCCTTGTGGCGCGGCGATGGACGGGCGTAGAACTTCTCCCACGCACTCCTCCGGGAGAGCGGGATCAGCCGGAAGGCATCGATCCAGCCGGCCAGGCCGAGACCTTCGGGTCGGAGCGAGGCGGCCCCTCACGGGGACGCCGGCCGCGCGAGCCGGGTGACGAGGTTCGCGGGATCGCAGCAGCCGGGTGGTCGACCGGGAGCGTCACCAGTACCGGTCACCCGAAGGGCCCTTGTGACTCATACTCACGAGGGCCCTTCACCTTTTTGGCCGGGGTGCGCTCCCGGCAGACTGGGCGCATGGCCGACCGTCCACCTCTCGCCGTCCAGCTCGACCTGCAGCCACACCCCGAGGGCGGGTGGTACCGGCAGACCTGGGCCTCGCCCGTGAGCGTGACCCTGTCGGACGGCCGGGTGCGGCCGACGGCCACGCTGATCTACTTCCTGCTCCCGGCGGGCGAGTCGTCGGCGTGGCACCGGGTCTCCTCCGACGAGATGTGGCTGGCCCACGAGGGCACGGTCACCGTCGAGCTCGGCGGCGACGGCGCCGTGCCGGACGAGGCGGGCGCGACGTCGGTGGTGGTCGGGCCGGGGAGCGGACAGGGGCTGGTCCCGGCCGGGGTGTGGCAACGCACCGTCGTGTCGGGCGCGGACGCCCTGGTCAGCTGCCTGGTCTCGCCGGGCTTCGACTTCGCGGACTTCGAGCTCGCCTGACCGTGCTCCCGCACGTCCCCTTCCGGCCGGCCGGGCTTGTGTCGGGCGGTGGTGGTTGAGTGACGCCCGTGGACTCCTCGACCGCTCCGACCCGCTACCGATTCGCCCCGGCTCCGCCGGTCGCAGCGGTGCCGCAGCTCGACGAGCACCAGCGCCAGGTCGTCGACCACCCCGGTGGTCCGCTGCTGGTGCTGGCCGGCCCCGGCACGGGGAAGACGACGACGCTGGTCGAGGCGATCGTCGACCGGATCGAGCGACGGGGCGCACGGCCCGACCAGGTGCTCGCGCTGACCTTCTCCCGCAAGGCCGCCGACCAGCTCCGCGACCGGGTGAGCGCGCGTCTGGGCCGCACGACCGGCACCCAGCTGAGCTCGACGTTCCACTCCTTCGCCTACGCCCTCGTCCGCCGCTACGCACCGGCCGGCCTCTACGAGGCGCCCCTGCGGCTGCTGTCCGCGCCCGAGCAGGACGTCGTCCTGCGCGAGCTCCTGGCCGACCACCCCGAGTCGGTGCGCTGGCCCGACCGGTTCCGCCAGGCCATGGCCACCCGCGGGTTCGCCCGCGAGGTGCACGCCGTGCTCGGCCGCGCCCGCGAGAAGGGGCTCGACGGGGACGCGCTGCGCCGGCTGGGCGAGGCCGAGGGCATCGACGAGTACGTCGCCGCCGGCCTGTTCCTCGAGCAGTACCTCGACTCCCTCGACTCCCTCGGCGCCACCGACTACGCCGACCTCATCCGGCGCGCGCGGATCGAGGCGGAGTACCACCGCGCCGAGCTGCGCGAGGAGTTCCGCCACGTGTTCGTCGACGAGTACCAGGACACCGACCCCGGCCAGGTCGCGCTGCTGCAGGCGCTCGCGGGCGACGGACGCGACCTCGTCGCGGTCGGGGACCCGCACCAGTCGATCTACGGGTTCCGCGGTGCCGAGGTGCGCGGCATCCTCGAGTTCCCCACCCAGTTCCCCCGCGCCGACGGCTCGCCCGCCGACGTGGTCGCGCTGCGCACGGTGCGCCGCTTCGGTCCCGGCATCCTCGCGCCCGCCCAGCGGGTCGCCGGCCGGATCGGACTCCGCGGGACCATCCCCGCCGAGGCGCGCGAGCGGTTCCTCGCGCCGCAGGCCGAGGCCACGTCCCACGGACCGGGGCGGGTGCAGGTCCGCACGTTCGACACCGAGCGGGCCGAGGCCGAGCACCTCGCCGACCTGCTGCGCCGCGCCCACCTCGAGGACGGCGTCGCCTGGGACGAGATGGCCGTGCTGGTGCGCTCGGGCAGGGCGAGCATCGCGCCGCTGCGGCGCGCGCTCGGTGCTGCCGGCGTGCCGGTCGAGGTCGCGCGCGACGAGGTGCCGCTCGTCCGCGACCCGGCGGTGCTGCCGCTGCTCGACGCGCTGCGCGCCGTGGTCAACCTCGACAACGACGACCCCGAGCACGTCGAGCACGTGGACGCATCGCGAGCGGAGGCGTTGCTGACCGGTCCGCTCGGCGGTCTCGACGCCGGTGACGTGCGCCGGCTCGCACGCCTGCTCCGCAACCGGGAGAAGGACCTGTGCCAGGAGACCGGCGGGACCCCGCGCGGGTCGCGCGAGCTGGTCCGGCTCGCGGTGCTCGATGCGTCCTACCTCGCCTCGATCGACGCTCCTGAGGCGGAGCGGGCGCGGGGGCTGGCCGGCCTGCTGGCCCGGGCCCGGGCCGACCTCGAGGCCGGCGCGAGCGCCGAGGAGCTGCTCTGGACGCTGTGGTCCGGCACCACCTGGCCCCAGCGGCTGCGGCGCTCGGTCGAGACGGGTGGCGGCGCGGCCCGGCGAGCGCACCGCGACCTCGACTCGATCTGCGCGCTCTTCGACGTCGCGGTCCGGGCCGGTGAGCGGCGCGAGCACCTCGCGGTCGCCCCGTTCCTGGAGAGCCTCGTGCAGCAGGAGATCCCGGCCGACACGCTCGCCGACCGCGGCGCGCGTGGCGCCGCGGTCCGGCTGCTGACCGCCCACCGGAGCAAGGGGCTGGAGTGGCGCCTGGTCGTGGTCGCCCACGTCCAGGCAGAGGGCTGGCCCGACCTGCGTCGCCGCTCGACCCTGCTCCAGGCCGACCGGATCGGACCGTCGACCTCGGGCGGGCTGGTCGGGTCGGTCGTTCCGCCGCTCACCGTCCGCGAGCTGCTGATGGAGGAGCGTCGCCTGTTCTACGTCGCGTGCACGCGCGCCCGCGAGCGGCTCGTGGTGACCGCCGTCCAGTCGGCCGAGGACGAGGGCGACCAACCCTCGCGCTTCCTCGACGAGCTCGGCTCGACCGTGGTCCACGTCGTCGGTCGGCCACCGCGGCCCCTGTCGCTCGACGGGTTGGTGGCCGAGCTGCGCCGTACCCTCGCCGACCCCGACGCGGACCCGGCGCTGCGCGACGCCGCGGCACGGAGGCTGGCGCGGCTCAGTCGCGAGCGGGTCGGTCGGCGTGCCGCCGTCCCGGCGGCGGACCCGGCCAACTGGTGGGGCACCCGCGCGGTCAGCCGCTCGGCCCAGCCGATCCGTGACGACGACCGGCCGGTGCCGGTGTCGGCGAGCATGCTCGACTCGCTGGCCGTCTGCCCGACCCAGTGGTTCCTGACCCGTGAGGCGGGCGGTGTGGGCCGCGCCCACCAGTCGGCCAACCTCGGCGAGCTGGTGCACGCCCTGGCCGAGCGGGTGGCCTCCGGCGACGCGCCTCCCGAACCCGCCGCCCTGATGGCCCACGTCGACGAGGTGTGGGACCGCCTCGACTTCCGCACGCCGTGGTCCAAGCAGCGCGAGCACGACCGCGTGCGCGCGGCGCTGGAGCGTTTCGTCGACTGGCACGAGGCCAACCCGCGCACCCTGGTCGGACGGGAGGAGCGGTTCTCGACGGTGGTCGAGGTCGACGGCGAGCTGGTCCAGGTCACCGGGTACGCCGACCGCGTCGAGCTCGACGCCGACGGCCGGGTGGTCGTGGTGGACCTGAAGACCGGTCGCAACAAGCCCAGCGGCACCTCGGTCAGGAGCCACGTCCAGCTGGCGCTGTACCAGTACGCCGTCGACCACGGCGCGCTCGACCCGCAGCTGGGGGAGCCGGGCGGCGCCCCGCACCAGGCGGGCGGAGCCGAGCTCGTGCAGCTCGGCCTGACCGACGGCGGACCGGACGCCACGGTCCAGCGGCAACCGGTCCACGCCGAGGACGGGCCCGAGCGCGACGAGCTGCGGGCGCGCCTGAGCCACGCGGCTCACCTGATCCGCGAGGAGCAGTTCCCGGCGGTGGCCGGCCAGCAGTGCCGGACCTGCACGTTCGTGTCGTTGTGCCCGGCCAAGAGCGCAGGAGCGGTGGTGTCCCAGTGATCAGCCCCACGACACCGATCCCGATGACCATCGACTCGCCCGAGGCGCTGCAGCGGGCCATGAAGGCGAAGTTCCCGCCGAGCGAGGAGCAGTGGGCCGCGATCAGCGCCCCGTTGCGCCCGGCGGTCGTGATCGCCGGCGCCGGCTCGGGCAAGACGACGCTGATGGCGGCGCGAGTGGTCTACCTCGTGCTGACGGGCCAGGTCCGGCCCGAGGAGGTCCTCGGACTGACCTTCACGACCAAGGCCGCCGCCGAGCTCCGGCAGCGCATCCGCACGGCACTGCGTGACGCCGGTGCGCTGGACCTCGGTGGCGAAGCCGGGCGCGGGCCTGGTGAGGACGACGTCGACGAGGTCCTCGAGCCGACCGTGGCGACCTACAACGCCTATGCCTCGGGGCTGTTGACCGACCACGGCCTGCGCATCGGGCACGAGCCCGACACCCGCGTGATCACCGACGCGGCTCGCTACCAGCTCGGCGCCCGGGTGGTCGATCGCTACACGGGCGAGGTCGAGCACCTGACGGACCATCCCGAGACCGCCATCCAGAACCTGCTCGCCCTCGACTCGGCGATGAGCGAGCACCTCGTCGGTCCCGACGACGTGCGTGCCCACGACGCCGCTGCCCGTCGCGGGTTCGAGCGCGCCCGCGGCGAGGAGCTCGCCGGCAAGGCCCGCAAGACCTACGTCGATGCGATCGACAAGGCGTTGTCGGCGATCGACCGGCGCGAGGAGCTGCTGGGACTCGTGGCGTCGTACCGCAAGCTCAAGCGAGACCTCGGGCTGATGGACTTCTCCGACCAGATCGAGCTCGGCGCCCGGCTGGCTGCCGAGCGTCCCGAGGTGGGTGAGGTCGAGCGCGGGCGATTCAAGGTGGTGCTCCTCGACGAGTACCAGGACACCTCGGTCGCCCAGGCGATCATGCTGTCGCGGCTCTTCTCCGGTCCGGGTCCCGGCCGGGGACTCGGCCACGCGGTGACGGCGGTGGGCGACCCCAACCAGGCGATCTACGGCTGGCGCGGGGCGTCGGTGGCCAACATCCTCAACTTCGCCGACACCTTCCCCGCCGCCGACGGGACCGCCACCACCTACGCGCTCACCGTCAACCGGCGTTCCGACCGCCGCATCCTCGACGTCGCGAGCCACCTCGCCGAACCGCTGTACGACGCCCTGGAGGCGCGTGGAGCCGGCGTGGCCCGGCTCCGGGCGCCCGAGGGGGCGGTGGACGGCACGGTCGAGGCCCACACCTTCGAGACCCAGCGCGACGAGCTGGCCTGGCTGGCCGGGGCGGTGCGCGGTGCTCACGGCGGCGAGGCCGGCGACTGGGCGCAGATCGGTGTGCTGACGAGGGACAACGCGCACGCGGAGCTGGTCTTCGACGCGCTGACCGCGGCCGGCGTCCCGGTCGAGATCGTCGGTCTCTCGGGCCTGCTGCGGCTCCCGGAGATCGCCGAGATCGTCGCCGTGCTCAGGCTCCTGCACGACGTGACCGACAACGCCGCCCTGCTGACCCTGCTGGCCGGACCTCGGTGGGCGATCGGCCCCCGGGACCTGCGGCTGCTCGGCCAGCGCGCCGGGGAGCTGGCCGGGCGCCGTGGTCGTTCCGGCGAGCAGGTGTCTGTCGCCGAGCAGCTCGTCGCGATCGCCGACGGCATCGACCCGGCGGAGATCCCGTGCCTCGACGACGCGCTGGCCGACCCGGGGGAGGGCCCCTACTCGGACGAGGCCGTGGCGCGCTTCGGCCTGCTGCGCGACGAGCTGCGGCTGCTGCGCTCCGCGGTCGGCGAGCCCCTCCTCGACCTGGTGCGCCGGATCATCGACGTGACGGGCGCGGACGTCGAGCTCGCCTCGGCCGTGAGCCCGGCCGCCGCGGCGCGTCGCGACAACCTCGACCTGTTCGTCAAGGCGGTGGCCGACTTCCAGGCCGTCGACGGCGACGTCACCCTGCCTGCGCTGCTGGCGTACCTCACCGCCGAGGACGACCAGGGCAACGGCCTCGACATCGCGACGCCGACCGAGGCCGACTCGGTGAAGCTGCTGACCGTCCACCGCTCGAAGGGCCTCGAGTGGAGCACGGTCTTCTGCGTCGGCGTGTGCGAGTCCCGGTTCCCCTCGGCCCAGGGACGGACGCTGTGGGTGTCCTCGCCGGCAGTGCTGCCGGCACCCCTGCGCGGCGACGCCGCCGACCTTCCCCAGCTGGAGGGTCATGACAAGACCGCCCTCGACGACTACCGCCAGCGGTCGAAGGCGCACGAGGCCGACGAGGAGCTGCGGCTCGGCTACGTCGCGTTCACGCGTGCCGCCCACCGGCTGGCGGTGACGTCCTACCAGTGGGGCCCACGGAAGACCCCCTACGGACCGTCGTCCTACCAGGAGTCGGTCCGTGAGGTGCTCACCTCCTGGGGACTGGCTCCCGAGCCCTGGCTGGTGCGTCCGGGGAAGGGTGCGGCGAACCCCTACGACGCCGAGGACCCCTCGCGACCGTGGCCGGTCGACGGCGTGGGAGAGGAGGCGCGGCTGCGGCTGGAGGCCGCGACGCGTGTGGCGCAGGCAGACCCCGATGCTCCCGATCCCGACCTCGACGTGCTGACCGCGGCCCGGGTGGCCGAGTGGGACGCCGAGATCGACCAGCTGCTCAGGGAGGCGCGACTCGCGGCGGGAGCGGGCAGCGCCGTCGAGGTGCCGCTGCCGTCCTCGTTGTCGGCGACCGCGCTCGGCCGGCTGCGCGACGACCCCGAGGGCTTCGCCCGTGACCTGGCTCGGCCGATGCCACGGCCACCGGCACCGGCGGCGCGGTTCGGTACCCGATTCCACGCCTGGGTCGAGGCCCGGTTCGGTCAGCAGGGGTTGTTCGACCCCGACGAGCTGGCCGGGCGGGCAGACGCCGGGATCGACGACGAGGCAGACCTCAAGGAGCTCATCGTCCGGTTCGAGGAGGGCCCGTTCGGCAGCCGGGAGCCGCACGCGGTCGAGGCCCCGTTCGCGCTGGTGCTCGGAGCAGGGGAGGGCCGGCGACAGGTCGTGCGGGGGCGCATCGACGCCGTCTACGTCGAGCCCGACGGCTCCTACCTCGTCGTCGACTGGAAGACCAGCTCCCGTCAGGACGCCGATGCGCTCCAGCTCGCGCTCTACCGGTTGGCCTGGGCCGAGCTCGAGGGGGTCGACCCGGAGCGGGTGCGGGCAGGCTTCTTCTACGTGCGGACCGGTGAGCTCGTGGTGCACGACGAGCTCCCGGGCAGGGAAGAGGTGGAGGCACTCCTGCGGTGAGGCCGCGACAGCGGCGGCATGGCCGGGACCGGGTCAGGCGCGCACGACCCGGATCTCGGGAGGCTGGGCCAAGGTGCGGCCGACGACGCAGTAGCGCTCGGTCGCGGTCGCGAGGCGGCCCAGGGTGGCGTCGTCCGCGTCGGTGTCGAGGGCGAGCGTGAGCACGATGTCCTGGACCCCCACGGGGGCCCCACGGTCGATGCCGAGGGTGCCGCGGGCGTCCCACCAGGCGTCGGCACGCAGCTGCGCGGAGCGGACCTCGACGCCCATGGCGGTGGCGACCGCGCGCAGGGTGACCCCGGCGCACGCCAGCACCGCCTGCAGCAGGAGGTCGGCCGAGCAGGCGTCGCTCCCGTCGCCTCCGGTGGCCGGGTGCAGACCGGCGCGGATCGGTCCGGCCCAGCCGTCGATGGTGGCCGTGACGTCCGGGGCGCCGTAGTCGCCGGTGGCAGCGGTGGCGGTGCGGGCCGTGGCGGGATCGGAGCGGTAGCGCTCCTTCAACGGTGCCTGCGCGGCGCGCAGGGTGCTGGCGTCCATGGCTCAGGTTAGCCGCAGGAGGGGCGTGGCTAGGCTCGCTCCGTGACGTTCCCGCACGAGTCCCTGGCCGCCGATCCGCACGACCGCCTGGGTCTGCTCCGCACGGACGACGCGTGGCTCGACGAGCGCTGGTCCGACCCGTCGGGTCGGGTGCTCGTGATCGCCGGCACCCGGGTCAGGCCCGGGCCCGACGGGCTGGAGTGGGTCTCGACGGCGGAGGCACCGGAGGGCGTACGCGTGCTGCTCGGGGAGCGGGACGGCGTGACGTGGTGGGCGGTGATCGTGCCGGGCGAGGTGGCGAGGTCCGAGCCGGAGCGCTGGTTGCCGCTGCGCGGGCTGCTGCCGTTCCTCGACGGCGAGCGGGTCCGCCAGGCGCCGCTGGTGTTCCACGCGATCGGGCTGGCGGAGTGGCACTGGGCCCACCGGTACTGCCCTCGGTGCGGCGGCACGCTGGTGGCGCGCGCGGCGGGGCACGAGCTGGTGTGCACCGAGTGCGGCAAGCCGCAGTTCCCGCGCTCGGACCCGGCGGTGATCATGCTGATCGCGGCCGGGGAGCCGGGCGCGCCCGACGAGCGTTGCCTGCTGGGGCGCAACCACAGCTGGCCGACGGGACGCTTCTCGACCCTGGCCGGGTTCTGCGAGCCGGGGGAGTCGCTCGAGGACGCCGTGCGCCGTGAGGTGCTCGAGGAGACAGGCGTCGTCGTCGGCGAGGTGAGCTACTTCGGCAACCAGCCGTGGCCGCTGCCGTCGAGCCTGATGCTCGGGTTCCACGGCCGGGCCGTGTCCGAGGAGATCCGGCTCGACGACGACGACGTCGAGGACGCACGCTGGTTCACCCGCGACGAGATGCTGCGCCAGACCGAGGCGGGCACCCTGGTGCTGCCCGGGAGCGGCGTCTCGATCAGCCGTTCGCTGGTCGAGGACTGGTACGGCGGCCCGCTCCCCGGCAGCTGGTGACGCCGGGAAGCCGGGCGGCGCCGCTCAGGCGCTGAGCGCCTCGAGCTTCGCCTTCACCTGGGCGACGCTGGGGTTGGTGTGCGCGGTGCCGTCGGAGTACACGAGGGTCGGGACCGTCTGGTTGCCGTTGTTGGCGGACTCGACGATCGCGGCCGCCTCGGGCTGCTGCTCGATGTCGATGACGTCGTAGGCGATGCCCTCGCGGTCCAGCTGGCTCTTGAGGCGGTGGCAGTAGCCGCACCAGGGGGTCGTGTACATCGTGAAGGTCATCGGGGGCGCTTTCTCTCCGGTCGGGGTTCGCCTCCACTCAACCACGGAGCCGGTCGTCTTGTTCCGGGGACCGGTCCGGGGTGGCAGGTCGGGACGCGACCCGGGACACCTGCCACTGCCCGCCGGGACACCGGGCCCGCGAAGGTCGGCGACACCAACCCCCCGCATCTCGAGGAGGACTGATGTCCCGCACCCGTACCGCCGCGTTGCTCTCCGTGAGCGCCCTCGCGACGGCCTCGCTGCTCTCCGTCGCCGACCCGGCGCTGGCGGCGACCACGGCGACCCCGACCGACACCACCATCACCACGAGCGAGGCCAGGTCCGCCACCCCGGCCGCGGCGACCGCGGCCGACGGCTCGATCGTCTACATCCACGGCTTCAACGTGTGGCTGAGCCGGCCCGACGGGAGCGGCCAGCGGGCCGTGACGGTGGACGGGACCGAGGCGTCGCCGTACGAGCACCCGACCATGTCCGACGCCGGCGTCATCGCGGTGATGAAGGGCGACCTGATCGTCCGGATGGGCCAGGACGGCGCGGTCTACAACCGGATCAACCCCGAGGACCTGTTCGTCCCCGACTACGGCACCGTGGTGATCAGCCCGATCCACGACCCGGAGATCTCGCCCGACGGCACCAAGATCACCTACAGCCAGCTCCGGTTGGAGCGGTACGGCGGCGCCGGCGGCTACCTGGAGACCGAGGCGCTGGTCGGCGTCACCGACGCGGCCCAGTGGGTGGGGCCCGACAAGTACGGCATCGTGCGGGGCAGCCAGCCGTCGTGGGTGACCAACAGCCGGCTGACCCTCAACCGGTCGGGCGACGTCCACCTGGACGACCTGGGGCAGGAGTCGGTGGTGTGGTTCTACTCCAACGACATCTTCGGGCAGTTCATCGAGCTGCAGGAGGCCGAGGTCTCGCGCGACGGCAAGCGGGTGATCTTCGGGAGCGCCGGCGGCCTCGCGATGAAGACGACGGTCGGCGACCCGCGGGCCGGCAAGCCCGCTCCGCCGACGGCCAGCCCCGAGTGCTACCTCACGCCGGATCCCGGGCAGCCGGTCGCGACGGACCCGAGCTTCGGGCCCGACAGCGACTCGGCCGCCTACAGCGAGGGTGGCGACCTGTGGGTCATCAAGGGACTCGCCGCATGCTCCGCGGAGACGACGATCGCGAAGATCGCGGCCGGCGGCACCGAGCCGGACTGGTCGCCCGCCCCGCTCTCCGCGCCCCCGGCCGGCGGACCCGGCGGTGGAGCCGGCGGTGGCGGGACCAGCGGCCACGCCTTCGTCCCCGGCACGGCGCCGGTCGTGTCCGGCAAGGCGAAGGTGGGCAGGAAGCTGCACGCCAGCGCGGGCACCTGGTCGCCCTCACCGACGTCGGTCACCTACACCTGGCTGCGCAACGGCAAGGTCGTCGCGGGTCGCACCGGCGCTACGTACAAGCTCGGCAAGGCCGACCGCGGCAAGCGGATCCAGGTCCGCGTCACCGTCCACAGGGGCGGGTACGCCGACCGTTCGGCGACCTCGGGCGTGGTGAAGGTCCGCCGCTGACCCCGGACGTCCCGGGCCGACCCCGTCGGTGAGCTCGTGTCGGGGGCTGCGTCTAGGTTGGTTCCTCACCCCGAACCGACCCGACGCAGCCCCCGAAGGAGCGCCCGCACCCATGTCCGAGTCCATCGAACGGCTCCTCTCCGCGCTCGACCCGGAGCAGCGGCAGGTCGCGGAGACGCTGCGGGGCCCGGTGCGGGTGCTGGCCGGTGCGGGGACGGGCAAGACGCGGGCGATCACCCACCGCATCGCGCACGGCGTGATGTCCGGGGTCTACGCGCCGACGGAGGTGCTGGCGGTGACCTTCACCACCCGGGCCGCGGGCGAGCTGCGCCAGCGGCTGCGCCAGCTGGGCGCGCCGGGTGTGCAGGCGCGGACCTTCCACAGCGCGGCGCTGCGCCAGCTGCGCTACTTCTGGCCGCACGTCCACGGCACCGAGCTCCCGACGCTGACCGAGTCCAAGATCCCGATGCTGGCCGCCGCCTGCCGCCACCTCGGGATGCGGGCCGAGCAGGCCCTGCTGCGCGACCTCGCCTCCGAGATCGAGTGGGCCAAGGTGAGCAACGTCGGGGCCGACGACTACCCGCGCATCGCTCCGGCCAAGGGCCGCTCCGTGGCGGACCAGACCCCCGAGATGATCGGCAGGGTCATCGACGCCTACGAGCTGGTCAAGCGCGACCAGGGGCGGATGGACATGGAGGACGTGCTGCTGCTGACCGCGGGCGTGCTGGCCTCCGACGAGCGGGTCGCGGCGCAGGTGCGCCGGCAGTACAAGTGGTTCGTCGTCGACGAGTTCCAGGACGTCTCGCCGCTCCAGTCGGCGCTGCTCGACCTGTGGCTGGGCGGGCGCGACGAGCTGTGCGTGGTCGGCGACCCGGCGCAGACGATCTACAGCTTCGCCGGCGCCGACGCCGACTACCTGCGGGACTTCCCGAAGCGCTACCCGGGCACGACCTCGATCGAGCTGGTCCGCAACTACCGGTCGACGCCCCAGGTGGTCGAGACCGCCAACTCGCTGCTGGCCGGCACGCCCAGCGCCGGGGTCGAGCTGCGCTCGCAGCAGAAGCCCGGTTCGGCAGTGCGCTTCCAGGGCGAGCCCGACGAGGTCGCCGAGGCCCGCAGCGTCGCCGACCGGATCCTGCGGCTGCAGCGCGCCGGGACGCCGTACGGCGAGATGGCGGTCCTGTTCCGGATCAACGCCCAGTCCGAGACCTTCGAGGACGCGCTGGCCGACCGGGGCATCCCCTACATCGTGCGCGGCGCGGCCCGGTTCTTCGACCGGCGCGAGGTGCTCGAGGCGGTCACCCGGCTGCGTGGTGCTGCCCGCTCGGGCGAGAGCGACGGCAGCCCGTGGCTCGAGGTGGTCAAGGACGTCCTCGGTGGCATGGGCTGGACGGCGGAGCCGCCGACGTCGCGCGGCCAGGTCCGCGACCGCTGGGAGTCCTTCCAGGCGCTCGCCGACCAGGCCGACGAGTTCGCCACCGAGCGCGGCATCGAGGCGTCGATCGCCACCTTCGTCGAGGAGCTCGACCGCCGCGCGGCCGAGCAGCACGCCCCGACCGCCGACGGCGTCACCCTCGCGACCTTCCACGCCGCCAAGGGCCTCGAGTGGGACGCCGTGTTCTGCTGCGGCGTCCAGGACGGCACCGTTCCGATCGTGTACGCCGAGCAGGGCGGCGCGCGTCCCGACGCGGTCGAGGAGGAGCGGCGCCTCCTCTACGTCGGCGTGACCCGGGCCCGGCGCGAGCTGATGGTGTCCTGGGCGGCGGCACGCAACCCGGGGCAGGCTCCGCGCCGTCAGCCGTCGCGGTTCATCGTGCCGATGCTGCCCGCCAGCCAGCAGCCGCAGCAGTCCCGCACCCGCACCAAGGTGGCCCGCTGCCGCGACTGCCTCCAGCCGCTGACCACGGCCGCGGAGAAGAAGCGCGGGCGCTGTGCGCACCACCCGGTGCGCTACGACGAGGCGCTGTTCGAGCGGCTCAAGGCGTGGCGGCTGGAGACGGCGCGCGAGGCGGGTGAGGACGGCAAGCCGCTGCCGGCGTACGTCGTGTTCACCGACGCCACCTTGGAGCTGATCGCCGAGCACAAGCCGGCCTCGATGGCGGCGCTGGCGAAGGTCAACGGCGTGGGGCCGAGCAAGATCGAGCGCTACGGCGACGCGGTGCTCGCGCTCGTCGCCGAAGGGGCCTGAGCGCCCCCTCGGAGCAGGGTTTGAAAAAACCTCGAAAAAACTTCGATAAATGATTTGCGCCCTTCGCTGACCGGCCATTACGGTCGTCAGGCACGTTCAAACTGCGCACCACGGCCCTGACAAGGCCGGCGCCCGCACGCACCGAAGGAGGTGGCCCTGATGGAGAACATGACGAACCCGGTCTTCCCGGTGATGACGTCCGCCTGGCAGCCCACGCTGTCCGCGACCCTCGGCTGCGCCACCTCTGCCCTCGCGACCCTCGAGGTCCAGGGCATCGCCGCGCGTCCGGCCACGGCTGCGACCGGTTTTGCGCCGTTCGCCGTGGCGGCCAAGGCCGTCAAGCGGGAGCGCATCGCCGGCACGGACCACCGTGGCAGCAACGCCGCCTACGTCCCGGGTGTCCACGCCTGGAGCCCACCGATCTGACACACATCAGCTCGGCAGCCTCCAGGCCGCGGAACCCGAATCAGACCGGGATCCGCGGCCTTCGTACTTCTCAGACCGAGATACGCGAAGTCCGGATCCCCACCCGAAATGACAACGCGATCAGGTCAGAAGTTGAGGAGGTGAAAAGCAGATGACGACCAGTGTTCTCGAGCCGACGCTGGACGAGCTGCTGCCGTGCCGGCTGAACGACGCGGAGCTGTGGTTCGCAGAGTCCCCGTCGGACGTCGAGGCCGCGAAGGCGCTGTGCCTGGACTGCCCGGTCCAGAGCATGTGCCTGTCCGGCGCCCTGGAGCGGCGTGAGCCGTGGGGCGTCTGGGGCGGCGAGCTGTTCCTGGCCGGCGTGGTGATCCCGCGCAAGCGGCCCCGGGGCCGCCCGCGCAAGGACGCCGCGGCGTAGTCCACCCATCCACTCGAACCCATTCCGTACCACCACACCCCTGGAGCTTGAGATGACGCAGTTCATGAACGAAGACCTGGCGCGGGCCCACATGGCCATGCGCCTGGGAGAGGCGCAGCAGCTGCGCGCGGCCAGCAGGATGGCCCGCGCACGCCGCTTGAGCCGCAAGGCCGAGCGTGCAGCGCAGCAGGCTCGTCTCGCCCTCGCTCGCGCACTCTGAGTCCGCACCGCGGACCAGCGAGACCGGAATTCTTCGGGGCCTCCTCGAAGGGCACCTGATCGCGGGTGAGAAGGAAGGGCCGGACCGACTGATCGTCGGGCCGGCCCTTCCGGCATTTCTGCGTAGGCTGGGCCCATGAGCGTCACCTGCGACTTCTGCGGGCGCCAGGTCGAGGGCGAGGAGGCGCCGCTGACCTGGACCACGGCCGTCGAGCGGGGGCGCGTGCGCCGCTACTGCGACGAGTGCTCGCGCACCCACCTGCGCTCGATGGAGGCCAAGCTCGACAGCGAGTGGTGGTAGCGCTCACGGCAGGTCGAGGAAGCCGTCCCACGCGCAGCCGCACCAGGGGTGGCGCCCCCACCGGGTGAGCACCGGCGCGCCGCCGGGGGCGAGGTCCACGGTCGTCGACCAGGTGCTCGGCTCGTCGCCCTCCGCGAACCGGGTCAGGTCGCGCACCGCCCAGGCGAGGACGAGCTGGTCGAGCACGGGGTCGCGAGGCGGCGGGCGCTGCACGCCGTGCCGAGCCGCCTGGGCGACGAGCAGCGGCAGGCGCTGGTCGTGGAGTGACTCGTGGGCGTCCACGCACCGCAGGCAGGCGGTGCGGCCCGGGGCGACGAACGGTCCGAGCCGCACGCCCGTGGCGTCGCCGCTGACCAGCAGGTGGGGGACCGACGCGCGCACCAACGGGTCCACCCGCTCGCGGGACAGGGTGCCGTCGGAGACGACGAGGCGGACCGCGGCGTCCTCCGGTGCCGCCAGGGGGAGCCCGGCCGCGGCCAGCAGCGGGCCGAGGTGGGCGTGGGCGCCCTCAGGGGCGTCGACGGCGACCGGGGCGGCGGCGTGGGCCGCGCGGCGTCGTACGGCGTCCGGGCCGGCCTGGGCGAGCAGGTGCGGGTCCACGTCGGGCACCGCTGGGACGGCGAGGCCCGCGTCGACGAGCCGGGTCAGCGCCTCGGCCGCCTCCGGCGGGAGGTCGTCGGCCGGCAGGTGACCGCCGGGCTCGGCCAGCTCGTCGAGGAGGGCGCGGACGGCCGGGACGTCGGGGAGCCGGAGGCAGGGACCGACCAGGCCGACCTGGAGCACGCCCGGGGAGCGGCTCAGCACCGGGATGCCGGGGCGCAGCAGGAGGGGCCGGTACGCCATGGCGGCAGCGTGGCACGGGCGCCCCGCGGTGCGCTGTGGTCCTCCACAGGGGTGGATCTCGACGTGCGCGGGCCGGTGGAAAACACGCCACGGGCGGCTCCACCGCAGTGGAGCCGCCCGTGAAAGTCGGCTGGTGCCTGTGGATCAGGCCTTGCCGAGGATGCGGTTGAGGTTCGTGCCGCAGACGGGGCAGACGGCCTTGGCCATCCGGGTGCCCTTCTCGTTGACCTTGACCTCGCCCTCGGCCTCGCGCTTCTCCTTGCACTTGACGCAGTAGAACTCGCCGCTCCAGGTCTCCGCCATGACGGCCTCCTTGCTCATCTTTTGTTCGTTCGGTCGTCGCGACGGGGGACATGGGGGGAAGCCCGCCGGGGTCCGGAGCAGCACTCCGAACCTCTCTGACCCTACGGCACGCCGCCTCGGAGTCGCAGTAGCGTGCCCCGCATGTCTGAATCCGCTGTGAACCGGCCCACGTCGCCGTCCCTGACGCACCTGCGCCTCGAACGACCCTCCGAGGGCGTCGCGCTGCTGGTCCTGGACCAGCCCGAGCTGCGCAACGCGATGAGCGACGAGATGACCGAGTCGTGGGTACGGGCGGTCGACCACCTCGCCGGCGACCCGACCGTGCGGGTGGTCGTGGTGACCGGCGAGGGCAAGGGGTTCTGCTCCGGCGGCAACCTGTCGTGGCTGGCGTCCGAGCCGGACGCGACCGTCGACGACCTGCGCGCCCGGATGCTCCCGTTCTACCGGGCCTGGCTCTCGATCCGGCGCCTGGAGGTGCCGACCATCGCCGCGATCAACGGCGCGGCGATCGGGGCGGGGCTGTGCATGGCGCTGGCCTGCGACCTGAGGTACGCCGCCCGCGGCGCCCGGATGGGCGTGCCGTTCACCAGGTTGGGGATCCACCCGGGCATGGCGGGCACCCACCTGCTGCCCGACGTGGTCGGCCCGGCCGCCGCGCGGGACCTGTTCTTGACCGGCAGGCTCGTGGACGCCGACGAGGCGCTCGGCCTCGCCCTGGTCTCGCGGGTGTGGGAGCCCGCGGACTTCCTCGACGGCGTGCTGGAGGCGGCCGCCGACATCGCCGGCGCGGCGCCGATCGCGACCAGGCTCACCAAGCGTGCGCTGCAGCACGGGCACGCGAGCATCGAGACCGCACTGGAGTGGGAGGGCCTGGCCCAGCCGGTCACGCTCGCCACCGAGGACCTGCTCGAGGGGATCCGGGCCGCCCAGGAGAAGCGGCCGCCGGTCTTCACCGGGCGCTGAGGGGCCGGAACGTGAAGAGACCCCCGGTGCCGCCGCCTCTCGCTTGCCTTCCCCTTGCGAGCGAGGTGCTGCGGCCCCGAGGGGCCTCGTCGGGACGAACCTAGGCATCGCAGCGGGCGCGGTCAATCCGCGCGGCACGCGGGCTGTGGACACTGCTGTGGAGAAACCTGTGGATCGAGCGCCCTGCCCGTGGATGGACGGGGGAGAACCCTGATCGGCCTGTGGAGGAACCGTTGGCAAGATCGACCCCACGGGCGCCGTACCGCGGGTTGACCAGCAAGGATGGTCCCCACAGGCTCGTCCACGGCCTGTGGACAGACATTTCTCGAGGACGGATGAGGACGTGAGCGAGCAGGAGTACGACGGCACGCCGGTGGCGGCGCTGCGCCGCATCGCGTTCCTCCTGGAGCGCGGGCGCGCGGACAGCTACAAGGTCAAGGCGTACCGCGGCGCGGCCGCGGCGATCCTGCCGCTGGACCCCGACGACGTCGCCGCCCGGGCGAGGGCCGGGACGCTGACCGACCTGCCCGGCGTGGGCGCCAGCACCGCACGGGTGATCGCGCAGGCCGCGGCAGGCCGGCTGCCGGACAAGCTGGCCGAGGTCGAGGAGCAGTACGGCGGCCCACTCACCGTGGAGGGCGCCGGGACCGGCCTGCGGGCGCGACTGCGTGGCGACCTGCACTCCCACTCGGACTGGTCCGACGGTGGCTCGCCCATCGAGGAGATGGCGATGACCGCGATCGAGGTGGGCCACGACTACCTCGTGCTCACCGACCACTCGCCGCGCCTCAAGGTCGCCCGCGGCCTCTCGGCCGAGCGGCTCACCCGGCAGCTCGCGGTGGTCGAGGCGGTCAACGCGCACCTCGCTGGCGCCGGCTTCCGGCTGCTCAAGGGGATCGAGGTCGACATCCTCGACGACGGCTCGCTCGACCAGAGCGACGAGATGCTCTCCCGGCTCGAGGTCCGGGTCGCCAGCGTCCACTCCAAGCTCGCGATGGACCCCGAGCCGCTGACCCGGCGGATGGTGGCCGCGGTGCGCAACCCGTTCACCAACGTGCTCGGCCACTGCACGGGCCGGCTGGTGACCGGTAGCCGCGGCACCCGTCCGCAGTCGCGGTTCGACGCCCGCGCGGTGTTCGAGGCATGTGCGCAGGAGGGCGTGGCGGTCGAGATCAACTCCCGCCCGGAGCGGCGCGACCCGCCGACCCGGCTGCTGGAGCTGGCCCGCGACGTCGGCTGCCTGTTCTCCATCGACAGCGATGCGCACGCGCCGGGGCAGCTCGACTACCCGCTGCTGGGCTGCGAGCGCGCCGAGGCCGCCGGCATCGACGCGGATCGGATCGTCAACACGTGGCCCGTCCAGCGCCTGCTGGAGTGGGCAAGGCCCAGATGACGTGCCCCCAGCATGCCCTCGCGCCTGCGCCGTGCCAGCGCACGCGCTGAGCGTCGCTGGTTTGCACGCTCCCTCGGAGCTGATCATCTAGGGTCGAGACATGCCCACCCCGCGCGTGGAGGTACGACGGTCGCAGCGCCGCCGTCGTACGGTCACGGCCTATCGCGAGGGCGAGACCATCGTCGTGCTGATGCCCGACAACCTCTCGGTCACCGAGGAGCGCGCCTGGGTCTCCAAGATGGTCGCCCGGGTCCAGCGCAAGGAGCTGCGCGCCGCCACGCCCCGCCGCTGGGACGACGAGGACCTGATGGAGCGCGCCCACGAGCTGAGCGACGAGTACCTCGGTGGGATCGCGGTGCCCGAGTCGATCCGCTGGGTGGGCAACCAGCGCGCCCGCTGGGGCTCGTGCACGCCGCGCGACCGCACCATCCGGCTCTCCGAGCGGCTGCAGCGGATGCCGGAGTGGGTGATCGACTACGTCATCGTCCACGAGCTCGCCCACCTCATCGAGCCGCACCACGACGAGAGGTTCTGGGCCTGGGTCGCCCACTACCCGGCGGCCGAGAAGGCAAAGGGCTACCTCGCCGGCTGGTCCGACGCCGCCCGGATCGACCGGCCGCCCTCGGAGCAGGTCGTCCCGGGCGAGGACGTCGACTGATCCTCAGACCAGGATCGCGCGGGCCCGGGCGATGAGGGCGTGCATGGCCGGCTCGAGCTCGGGCAGGTCGTCGACCGGCCACCAGCGCACGGCGAGGGACTCGTCGCTGACCACGGCCGTCGCGTCGACCGGCGCGGCGGCGACGTAGCGCACGTCGAGGTGGTTGACGTCGCCGCGCTCCCCGCAGAAGGGCACCGTGTGCAGGTCGAGCTGGACCGGCTCCGGATGGAAGGCCAGCTCGCGCAGCCCGCTCTCCTCGTGCGCCTCGCGCAGCGCGACGGCGGCGAGGGTGGCGTCGTCGTCCTCGCAGTGCCCGCCGAAGTGGAACCAGCGGCCGGCCTTGCGGTGCAGGTTGAGCAGCACCCGCTCACCGGTCGCGTCGATGACGAGGGTGCCGGCCGTGATGTGGTCGGGGTACGACGCACGCCGCATCCCCTCCGGCGTGGAGGCGAGGTGCGCGACGTACCGCTCGCGCAGGGCCTCCTCGACGGCGTCGGGCGCGCGCCAGCTCGTGAGGACGCCCAGGGCGTCCGCGTGGAGGCTCACTCGGCGGGGGTGTCGGGGTTGTCGGGGTTGTCGGGGTTGTCGGGGGAGTCGGGCGTCCCGGGGCCGTCGAGCAGCTTGCGCAGCTCCGCGTCGAACTCGTCCTCGCTGAGCGCCTCCGGCTGGGTGGCCTCGTCGCGGAAGGACAGCGGGTCGTCGAGGTCGGCCGCGGTGGGCAGCAGGTCGGGGTGCATCCACACCCCGTCACGGGCCTCCTGCCCGGAGCGGGTGCGCAGTCCGCCCCACAGCGTGGACGCGTCGCGCAGCCGCCGCGGGCGCAGCTCGAGGCCCACGAGGGCGGCGAAGGTCTGCTCGGCCGGTCCACCGGCGGCGCGGCGGCGGCGTACGGCCTCGCGCAGCTTGGCGGCGGCGGGCATCCGGTCGGCGGTGGCCTGGCCGACGACCTCGTCGACCCAGCCCTCGACCAGGGCGAGCGCGATCTCGAGCCGCGACAGGGCGGCGGTCTGCGCCTCGGTCTGCGGCGGGTCGAACATGCCGCCCTCGAGCAGGCCCTGCATCGCCTCGAGGTTGGTGGGGTCGATGCCGCGCAGCTGCTCCTGGACCCGGTCCTGGATCTGCTGGGCGTTGATCTCGAGGCCGCGGGCGTAGTCGGTGACCGCACCGATGAGGTGCTCGCGCAGCCACGGCACGTGGGCGAACAGCCGCTGGTGGGCGGCCTCGCGCAGCGCGAGGTAGAGCACCACGTCGTCCTCGGTGACGTCGAGGCCCTCGGCGAACGCGCGGACGTTGGTCATGACCAGCGCCGCCTTGCCGGGGGCGCCGAGGGGCAGGCCGATGTCGGAGGCGGTGAGCACGTCGCCGGCCAGCGCGCCGAGGCCCTGCCCGATCTGCATCGCCATCATCCCGCCGACCGCCTGGCCGATGATGCCGACCAGCGGGCCGGCCGCGGCCTTCATCTCCTCGGGCAGGCCGCTGGACAGGCCGGTCACGGAGCGGGCCGCGACCGGCTCGACGAGGACCTGCCACACCGGCTGGGTCTCGACCAGCCACTCGGCGCGGCTCCAGGCGGCCGTCGTGGCGACGCCGGAGGGGAAGCCGGTGGCGGTGTCGAGCCAGTGGTCGGCGAGCCGGACGGCGTCGGCGACGCGGTCCTGGTCGCGCTGCGTGGGGGACGGGTCCGGCTCCTGGGCGACGGCCTTGCGGGCCATGTCGCTCGCGGCGTTCCAGTTCAGCGGGCCGTCGTGGGGCTGCATCAGCGACTGCAGCTGCTGGAAGAAGGCCATCCCGCCGCCGGCGCCACCGGGGAAGGCGCCGCCGAGGGCGCCGAAGATCTGCTCGAACGGCGTGCCCTTGAACGGGTTCGGCTGGTCGTCGCCCGGGTTGTCGGTCATGGGTCAAAACTACGCCCGATCCACAACCGACGGTGTCGGGGACAGCCCTGAGCGGACCCCTAGAGTGGGCCGCATGTCCCACCCCGCCGTGCGCCTCGTCGCGATCTCCGACCAGCCGCTCCAGGTGAGCGACGTGCTCGACAGCCTCGACGACGCCGCGTCCGGCGGCCTGGTGCTGTTCGTCGGCCGGGTCCGCGACCACGACCACGGGCAGGGCGTGACCGGGTTGTCGTACTCCGCCCACCCCTCCGCGCTCGACCGGCTGCAGGAGGTGTGCGAACGGATCGCCGGGGCCCACGACGTCACGGCGGTCGCGGCGGTGCACCGGGTCGGGGACCTCGAGATCGGCGACCTCGCCGTCGTCGTCGCCACCACCGCCGGGCACCGCGGCTCGTCGTTCGAGGCCAGCCGTGCCCTGATCGACACGCTCAAGGCGGAGGTGCCGATCTGGAAGCACCAGCGGTTCAGCGACGGATCCGACGAGTGGGTCGGCTCGCCGTAGCGTGTCCTGACCGGACGGCGAGGGGAGCCGACCTACCCTCGTGGGGTGGAGATCCTGTTCTGGCTGCTGCCGGCCGCCGTGCTCACCCTCGCCTCGATGGCGTGGGTCGCGTGGTGGGGCCGTGAGGGCCGGGGCCAGGTCGACCGCGAGACCGCGGCCCGGCGGCTCGGCGAGGCACTGACCCGCGAGCAGCGCTCGCGACCCGGGTACGCCGCGCCCGAGCGAGCGCCGGAACGGCACACCGGGGTGGCCCTGCGCGCGTCGCAGGCGCGACCGTCCGTGGTCGCCGGTGACGCAGGGGACGCACCCGCGGCGGAGGTTCCGGTCGAGGCGCCGGACGCCACGGGCGACCGGCGCGCATCCTGATTGGACGCATCTGACAAGGTAGGCGCCATGAGCCAGCGCCTGATCGCCGCGTGCATCGCGGCCCCGTTGGTGCTGATCCTGGGCGGCATCGCGCTCGTGGTGCCGCTTCCGTACGCGTCCTACAGCCCCGGTCCGACGTACGACATCCTCGGCAAGGACGCCGACAACGCTGAGGTCGTGCAGGTCGACGGGCACGAGGCGTACTACGACAAGGGCCAGATGCGCTTCACGACCGTGGTCGCGTCGTCCTACGGCCAGAAGCTGTCGCTGGGCGAGGCCCTGTCGCGCTGGCTGGACCCGAACAAGGCGATCCTCCCGTACGACGTCGTGCACCCGCCCCAGACCTCGCAGGCCGACGAGAAGGCCGAGGGCGCGGTCCAGATGACGACCTCGCAGGACGTCGCGAAGGCCGTGGCGATGAGCGAACTCGGGCTGAAGGTCCCCACCGCCGTGCAGGTCGCGATGGTCGACGAGGACGGGCCGGCGAAGGACAAGCTGCTCGTCCACGACGTGTTCAAGGAGGTCGACGGCGAGCCGGTCACGAAGGCCGACCAGATCATCGCCGCGGTCCGCAAGCACGACGACGGCTCGCTCGTGGAGTTCCGGATCCTGCGCGACAAGCGCGAGCTGACCGTGCGGATCAAGCCCAAGCAGATCGACGGGAAGCCGCGCGTCGGTGTCTCGCTCGGCCTCGGCTACGAGTTCCCGTTCACGATCAACCTGCGCGTCGACCCGCAGGTCGGGGGCCCGAGCGCCGGCCTGATGTTCTCGCTGGCGATCTACGACACGCTCACCCCGGGCTCGATGACCGGCGGCGCGACCGTCGCGGGCACCGGCGAGCTGGCGCCCGACGGCACGGTCGGCCCGATCGGCGGCATCGAGCAGAAGATCGCCGGAGCCGAGGCGGCCGGGGCGAAGCTGTTCTTCGTGCCGAAGGACAACTGCGCCGACGTCAAGGGCCTCCACCCCGACCTGCGCCTCGTGAAGGCGACCACGATGCACGAGGCCCGCCTCGCGCTGGACAAGTGGGTCGGCGACCACGACGCCGCCCTGCCGACCTGCTGACGGACCGACCGGACGACGGAGCAAGGACCATGGACTACGAGCTGGACGTCGACCCGGCCCTGGCCGCCGCGGTGCTCGAGATCGAGGGGCACCACGCCCGGGCGGGCTGGGACCAGCCGGCCCGGCTCTACGCCCTCGTCGACACCGCGCGGCTGGTGGCCCAGGAGCCCGCGCTGGCTGCGCAGCTCGGCCTGGACGAGCCGGCCGCGCAGGGCTCGCTGACCCCCGTGGAGCAGGAGGACCTGCCCGCGGGCCAGCAGCTGGAGGAGGTGCTCCCCGGCATCCACTGGCCCGCTGTGGTCGCGGGCTGCGCGGCGGTGGTGGAGCGACTCGTGCTGCCGCCTGCCGCCGACGGCCAGGTGCCCGACGACCCGGCTGCGGCTGCGGAGTTCGCCCGTGAGCACCCCGATGCCGAGGAGGTCCGCATCATCGCGGGCGTCACCCGGCACGGTGCGAGCTACTGCGCGCTGCGGATGCGCAGCCAGGACGAGGACATGGCCGTGATGGGCGGCAACGACCTGGTGCCGGGGCTCCTCGAGCTGCTGCGCGCCACCCTGCTCGACGACGCGGAGGACGAGACCGATGAGTGAGCTGTTCGACGAGGAGCCGGAGCGCCCCGCGCCCGAGCGGACCGGCCGTCGTACCCGTGCGCTGGTGATCACCGGTGTGGTGCTCATCGTCGGGTTCTTCCTGCTCAGCGCCTTCGCGGGCCTCTACACCGACCGGCTCTGGTACAAGGAGGTCGGCTTCGGCGGGGTCTTCAGCAAGCTGCTGTGGACCCGGGTCGGGCTGTTCCTCGCCTTCGGCGCGGTGATGGGCGGCGTCGTCGCGCTCAACATGTACCTCGCGTTCCGCTTCCGGCCGCTGTTCTTGATGGCCGGGCCCGACGGGGTCGACCGCTACCGCGACGCCGTCACGCCGATCCGTGGCTGGCTGCTCGCCGGCGTCGGCGTGGTGGTCGGCATCTTCGCCGGCACGTCGGCGATCGGGCAGTGGCGCACCTTCCTGCTGTGGCGCAACGCGGAGCCGTGGGGGAGCAAGGACGCCTACTTCAAGAAGGACATCGGCTTCTACGTCTTCGACCTGCCGTGGTGGAACTTCGTCATCGACTTCGTGATGGCGGTCGCCATCGTGTCGCTGATCGCCACGGCGATCGTCCACTACCTGTACGGCGGCATCCGGCTCCAGGTCGCTCACGACCGCTTCTCGCCGGCTGCCCAGGTCCAGCTCTCGGTGCTGCTCGGCGCGTTCGTGCTGATGAAGTCGGTCGACTACTACCTCGACCGCTACGACCTCGTCGCCGACGACCACCGGCTCTTCACCGGCATGAACTACGCCGGCGAGAACGCCATGCTGCCTGCCCGCAACATCCTGGTCGGCGTCGCGCTGATCTGTGCGGTGCTGTTCTTCCTCAACGTGTGGCGCAAGACCTGGCAGCTGCCGTCGGTCGGCCTCGCGCTGCTCGCCCTGTCGGCCGTCCTGCTGGGCATGATCTGGCCCGCCATCGTGCAGAACTTCCAGGTCAAGCCGTCGGAGGCCGACAAGGAGAACTCCTACATCAAGGCCAACATCGAGGCCACCCGCGAGGCCTACGGCCTCAGCGACGTCGCGACCGAGCCGTTCCCCGGAGCGCCCACCGGGACGGCCCCGGACGCCACCACCGCCCAGGCCGTGCTCGGCCAGCTCACCGAGGCGCCGGTCGTCGACCCGCAGCAGGTGCGCGACACCTTCCAGCAGCGCCAGCAGATCCGGTCGTACTACTCGGTGCCGAAGGTGCTCGACGTCGACCACTACGAGATCAACGGCAAGAACGAGCCGCTCGTCCTCGGTGCGCGCGAGCTCGACCAGTCCGGCATCGACGCCTCCGACCAGAACTGGTCGAACCTGCACACCGTCTACACCCACGGCGAGGGCCTGATCGCGGCGTACGCCAACCAGGTCGCGACCAGCGACGAGGTCAACGGCCGGATCGTGTGGGCCGAGGGCATCGGCAGCGGCACCAGTGGCCGCACCGACCTCACCGACACCAGCAAGTTCGAGACCCGCCTCTACTACGGCGAGCTGAGCCCGTCGTACTCGATCGTCGGCAAGGCCAGCGCCAAGGACGCCAGTGTCGAGCTCGGTCTCGCCAACGCCGGCAGCTCCTCGGACGTGCAGCGCACGACGTACGACGGCAAGGGCGGTGTCCCGATCGGCAGCACGTTCAACCAGCTGATGTACGCGATCAAGTTCGGGGAGCCGAACTTCCTGCTCTCGGGGCGCGTCAACGGCAACTCGAAGGTGCTCTACAACCGCACGCCCACCGAGCGGGTGGAGAAGGTCGCGCCGTGGCTGACCGTCGACGGCGACCCGTACCCGGCGGTGGTCGACGGCAAGATCGTGTGGATCCTCGACGGCTACACGACCACCGACCGCTACCCGAATGCGCAGCGCGAGTCGTTCGCGGCGATGATCGACGACTCGCTGCAGCAGGACACCGGCCTGCAGACGATCCCGACCGACGAGATCAACTACATGCGCTCCGCGGTCAAGGCCACGGTCGACGCCTACGACGGCACGGTCACGCTCTACCAGTGGGACGAGAGCGACCCGATCCTCAAGACGTGGATGAAGACGTTCCCCGGCGCCGTGAAGCCGAGGTCGGCGATCGACGACGAGCTGCTCAAGCACATCCGCTACCCCGAGGACCTGTTCAAGGTGCAGCGCTACCAGCTGGCGCGCTACCACGTGACCGACGCCGGCGACTTCTATCAGGGCAACAACCGCTGGCAGGTCCCCGAGGACCCGAACGCCTCGCGCCAGGTCTTCCAGCCGCCGTACCGGCTCTACTCGACCGGCGCCGCGGACTCGGTCGACAACGACTGGTCGCTGACCTCGGTCTTCGTCCCGTACCGCAAGGGCACGGTGGCGTCGTACCTGCAGGTCAACTCGGACGCGACCAAGGCGGACTCCTTCGGCAGGCTGCGGTTGCTCGAGATGACCGACCAGAACTCGCCGGGACCCGGCCAGGTCGTCAACGAGATGAAGCAGGAGAAGAAGGTCACCGACACCTTGCGTGACCTCAACGTGCAGCGCGACACCCCGCCGCGCTACGGCAACCTGCTCACCCTGCCGGTCGAGGGCGGGCTGATCTACATCGAGCCGATCTACGTCGTACGGACCACCGGGTCGTCCAGCTTCCCGATCCTGCAGTACGTCATCGTCAAGTACGGCGAGAACGTCGGCATCGGCGAGACGCTGCCGCTCGCGCTGGCGGACGCGTTCGGGGTCGACCCGTCGACCGGGACACCGACGCCCGAGCCGGGCACGCCGGAGACCCCCGGCACGCCGGAGGAGCCGAGCGGGACCCTCGAGGAGCAGATCGCGGCGGCTCTGCGGAAGGCCGACGACGCGTTCAAGGCGGCGAGCGAGGCCCAGGCCGCGGGGGACACCGTGACGTGGGCCAAGCAGCTCGAGATCGCCCAGGACGAGGTCGAGAAGGCCGTGAAGCTCGCGGACGAGCGCGACAGGAAGGCTGCCGAGGAGACCCCAAAGCAGTAGCTGCGGCATCATCGCGGCATGCTGCTGACCCTCGACCTGGTCGGGATCTTCGTCTTCGCGATCTCCGGCGGACTGGTCGCCGTGCGCAACCAGCTCGACATCGTCGGGGTCGTGGTGCTGGCGATGGCCACCGGCCTCGGCGGGGGAGTCATCCGTGACGTCGTGATCGGTGCCGTGCCCCCACCGGCGATCGCCGACTGGCGCTACCTGCTGATCCCCGTGGTCGCCGGCCTGGTCACCTTCTGGCTGCACCCCGCCGTCGGCCGGCTCGAGCGGGAGATCAACGTCTTCGACGCCTTCGGCCTCGGCCTGTTCTGCGTGGCCGGCGCCCTCAAGGCCCAGGAGTACGGCCTGGGCCCCGCCCCCTCTGCCGCGCTCGGCATGGTCACCGGCGTCGGTGGCGGCATCATCCGCGACCTGCTCGCCGGCCGCATCCCCGTGATCTTCCGGCACGGCGAGCTCTACGCCATCCCCGCCCTCGCCGGCGCAGCCATCGCCGCGACCGGGGCCGAGCTCGGCGTCGCCCACGCAGTGATCATCGCCCCGGCCGCCCTGGTCACCACGGGGTGGCGGCTGATCGCCGACCAACGAGGGTGGCGAGCCCCCGTTCCGCGCCTGGGACCGCCGTCCTCGTGACGGTCGATCGCCCCCGATTTGGCGGGGTTTGGGGGCATGCTCTAACGTTGGTTTCACCGACGCGGGGTGGAGCAGCTCGGTAGCTCGCTGGGCTCATAACCCAGAGGTCGCAGGTTCAAATCCTGCCCCCGCTACAAAGGTCAAGGCCCGGAGATCCACGGATCTCCGGGCCTTGACGCTTCTTGCGAGCTGGCCCGTCCGGCTCCCGGCTGCGCGACCATGCGCTGTGCCAGAGCGGGGACGCCCGCACCATCGAGGTCAGGCGCTCCGGCGCGGACGACGCGTTCGCGGCCTCTGGCACGACAGGCAGCTCGCTGGCGTCCGCGCCGGGTCGGTGCACTGCCGACCGCACCGGACGCCCACTAACCTGTCGGCACCGTCCCCCGTCGAAGGCCGCCATGTCCGTACCCACCGTCGCCTCCCTGTGCACCGCGCTGGGGAGCCACCTGGTGCCTGCCGCGGGCTTCCGGGCGCCGGGCACCGAGGTCACGGCGGTGCACATCAGCGAGCTGCTCGACCCGGGCGCCTACCTCACGGGCGGCGAGCTGCTGCTGACGACCGGGCTGGCGCTGCCGGACGACGAGGCCGGCGTCGGGGCGTACGTCGACCGGGTCCGGGCCGCCGAGGTGAGTGCCCTCGTCCTCGGCCTCGGCCCGGTCCACCAGACGCCGCCCGAGGTGCTCCTCGAGGCGTGCCGGGACCGGGGCGTGGCCCTGCTGCTCGTGCCGCCGGCCACACCCTTCCTCACGGTGACCCGGGCGTACTGGACGGCGCAGTCACGCTCGACCGAGGAACGGCTCAACGACGTGGTGTCCGCGCACCGCGCCCTGGTCGAGGCGGCCGCCGCCCCCGACCCGGCGGCGTCACTGCTCAGCCGGCTCGCCCGCTGGCTGGACGGTTGGGCGGTGCTGCTCGACGCCACCGGCTCGGTCGACCTGGTCCACCCGCCCTCGCTCGGCGAGGAGCTCCGCGTCCTCGAGGCCGAGGTCGCCCGGCTCGACGTGGCGGGCGTGCACTCCTCGGCGTCCTTCCCGGTCGGTGACCACGTCGCCGCCGTCTTCCCGCTGGCCGTCGGCAACCAGGTGGTGGGCTACCTCGCGGCGGGCTCGCGCGGCCAGCTCGACGCCGCGCGACGGCGCGTCGTGCTGACGGCCGGCGCCCTGCTCAGCCTCGATGCCGTACGGCGCCAGCAGGTCGAGTCCGCGCTGACCGCCACCCGCCGCTGCGTCGCCGTCCTCGTCGACCTCGGCCTGGTCGACGCCGCGCGGCGGCTGGCGGCCGCGAGCGACTGCCCGGCGCCCACGCGCGAGGTCGCGCTGCTCGTCGTCCGGGGCCGGGACAGCGAGGTGCTCGCCCAGGTGGTGGAGCGCTGGTGCCCGTCGGCCCTCGGCGTCGCCGTGGACCGGACCGCGGCCTGGTTCCTGCTGCCCGACGACCACGGCACGGCCGAGGAACTGCGCCGCCGGCTCGACGCGGCCGACTCGTCCGCGGCCACCGTGCTCTCCGGACTGGTGGCCGTCGAGAACGCCGGAGCGGTCCGGGCACGGTTGCAGCGCGACCTGGCCGCGGTGGAGCCGGGAGGCTCGGTGGCCCCGGCGCGTGCGACACCCCAGCGAGTCGCGCACGCCGTCGACGGGTTCGTCGCGGCCGCGGGGCCTGACCTCCGCGCCGCGCTGGTCGCCTGGCTGCGCCACCGCGGCCAGTGGGAGGCGGCGTCCGCTGCGCTCGGGGTCCACCGCAACACGCTGCGCTACCGGGTCGGGCGGGCCACCGAGCTGCTCGGCCTCGACCTCGACGACCCGGACGTCGCCGCCGAGACCTGGTTGGCCCTGCGGGACCGCGGCGCCACCGGCTGAGGATGATCGTTTCGGCATTTCGACCAAGGCGTGCTGCAACTTGTGTGGATCGTCCCAAGACGCAGGGATCGGCGCCTCCTACGGTCGGGCACATGACGACCTCGACCCAACCGGAGCAGCGCCGGATCCTCGCCACGGCCATCCCGGGCCCGCTGTCGCTGGAACGGCAGGCGCAGCGCAAGGCGGAGCTGGCCAACGGACTCGGCACGACGATGCCGGTCTTCGTCGACCGCGCCGGCGGCGGCATCCTCGTCGACGTCGACGGCAACCACATCATCGACCTCGCCTCGGGCATCGCCGTCACGTCCGTCGGTGCTGCCCATCCCGCGGTGACCCGGCGGATCGCCGAGCAGGCCGCGCGGTTCACCCACACCTGCTTCCTCGTGACGGAGTACGACGGCTTCGTCGACGTCGCCGCCGCGCTCAACCGGCTCACCCCGGGCGACCACGCCAAGAAGACCGCGTTGTTCAGCACGGGTGCCGAGGCCGTCGAGAACGCGATCAAGATCGCGCGTACGGCGACCGGGCGGCCCGCGGTCGTCGTGCTCGGCCACGCCTACCACGGCCGGACCAACCTGACGATGGCGATGACCGCGAAGAACGTGCCGTACAAGCAGGGCTTCGGACCGCTCGCGCCGGAGGTGTACCGGGTCCCGTCGCCCTATCCCTACCGATGGCCGTCCGGCCCCGAGCGCGCCGCCGAGGAGGCGTTCGCCGCGCTGAAGGACATCGTGACCATCCAGGTCGGTGCGACCAACGTCGCCGCGATCGTGGTCGAGCCCATCCAGGGCGAGGGCGGCTTCATCGTCCCGCCACCGGGCTACCTCAAGGCGGTCCAGGAGCTCGCCACCGAGCACGGCATCGTGTTCGTGGCCGACGAGATCCAGACCGGTCTGGGCCGCACCGGCGCGATGTTCGCGTGCGAGCACGAGGGCGTCGTCCCCGACCTGGTCACGACCGCCAAGGCCCTCGCGGGAGGGATGCCGCTCGCCGCGGTGACCGGTCGCGCCGAGATCATGGACGCCGTGGCGGCCGGCGGCCTCGGCGGCACGTACGCCGGGAACCCGGTCGCCTGCGCCGCGGCACTCGGCGCCCTCGAGGCGATCGAGTCCGAGGGCCTGGTGGCCCGGGCGCGCGAGATCGAGGAGCGGGTCCTTCCTCGCCTCGCGGAGCTGGTCGTCGCCGGCTCGGTCGTCGGCGAGGTCCGCGGGCGCGGCGCGATGCTGGCGCTGGAGCTCGTGGAGCCCGGAACCACGCAGCCGGCGCCGGCGATCGCGAAGGCCGTCGTCGAACGCTGTCACGAGCAGGGGGTCCTCACGCTCCAGTGCGGCACCTACGGCAACGTCATCCGGCTGCTGCCGCCACTGGTCATCCCGTTCGACCTCCTCGACGAGGCCATCGACGTCCTCGTCGACGCGATCCGGGGTGTCCGATGAGCGTCACCTCCTTCGACCCGCGTACGGGGGCGGTCGTCGCCACGGTCGCCGACACCAGCCCCGACGAGCTGCGCTCGACCCTGGCGGCCGCGACCTCCGCCGCGCCGCGGCTGGGCGCCACGAGCCCGGTCGAGCGCCGTACCTGGCTGTACGCCGTCGCCGACGCGCTCGAGCTGCACCGCACCGAGCTCGCGCGCCTCGCCGACCTCGAGACCGCCCTCGGTCTCGAGCGGCTGACCGGTGAGGTCACCCGGGCGGCCGGCCAGCTCCGGTTCTACGCCGACGTCGCGGCCGAGGGCTCGTACCTCGACGTCACCGTCGACGAGCCGACCGCCACCACGCCCGGCCTGGTCCGGGTCAACCGGCCACTCGGTCCGGTCGCGGTCTTCGGCGCGAGCAACTTCCCGTTCGCGTTCAGCGTGCTCGGCAACGACACGGCCGCAGCGCTCGCCGCTGGGTGCCCGGTCGTGGCCAAGGCGCACCCTGCGCACGTCGGTCTCTCGCTGCGCCAGGCCGAGATCGCCGGTGAGGCGCTGGCCGGCGCCGGTGCCCCGCGCGGCTCCTTCGCGGTCGTGAGCGGTCACCGGACCGGCGTCGACCTCGTCGAGGCTCCCGAGACCACGGCGGTCGCCTTCACCGGCTCCCAGGCGGGCGGCCTGGCGTTGTGGCGCATCGCCAACGAGCGCGAGGTCGTCATCCCGGTGTACGCCGAGATGGGCACGGTCAACCCGGTGGTCGTCACCTCGGGCGGTGCGGTCGACATCGACGCAGTCGCCAAGGGGTTCGTCGGCTCCTTCACCCTGGGCAGCGGTCAGTTCTGCACGAAGCCCGGCCTCCTGCTCGCGCCGGTCGGCTCGGGCGCCGCGCACGCGGTGGCGGGCGCGCTGCGCGCAGCGGGACCCGAACCGGTGATGCTGACCGAGGCCATCGCGGACGGCGTCGCCGCCGGTGTCGCGGCGATGCTCGACGCGGGTGCCGAGCTCGTCGGCGAGGTGCCCGCGGGCTCCGGGGGCTGGGCTGCGCCGGCCGCCGTCCTCGCCGCGCCCGCATCGGCCCTGGTGCCCGGCAGCCGGCTCCTGGAGGAGACCTTCGGCGCCGTCGCCCTCGTCGTCGAGTACGACGGTGCGCCGGAGCTCGCCGACGTGCTCGGCCGGCTGCAGGGGTCGCTGGCTGCCAGCGTCATCACCGGTGGCGCGGACGACGACCAGGCCGCCCAGGTCATCGCGCTGCTCAGCGGCAAGGTCGGGCGGGTCGCGGTCGACGAGTGGCCGACCGGTGTCGCGTTCACTTGGGCCCAGCAGCACGGAGGCCCCTGGCCCTCGACCTCCTCCCCGGCGTCGACCTCGGTGGGGGCGGCTGGCCTGTCGCGGTTCGTCCGTCCGGTGGCCTACCAGTCCGCGCACGACGGGTGGCTCCCGCCCGAGGCGCAGGCCGCCAACCCGTGGGGACTGCCGCGCCGGGTGAACGGGAGGCGCTCATGAGCCTGCCTCTCGACGGGGTGCTGGTCGCCGACTTCAGCCGGGTGCTGGCGGGTCCGCTCGCCGCGGCGACCCTCGCCGACCTCGGCGCCGAGGTGATCAAGGTCGAGCGCCCCGGGGTCGGTGACGACACCCGGCACTGGGGCCCGCCGTGGACCGAGACGCCTGCCGGCAGCTCGAGCTCCTACTTCGAGTGCGCCAACCGGTCGAAGAAGTCGGTCGAGCTCGACCTGGCCGATCCCGCCGACCTCGCGGTCGCCCGGGAGCTCGCGGCCCGCTGCGACGTGCTGATCGAGAACTTCCGGGCCGGTTCCCTCGACCGGCACGGCCTGGGGTACGACGCCGTGGCGGCCCGCAACCCCGGCGTCGTCTATGCCTCCATCACCGGCTTCGGCAGCGGCGGGGGAGCGGACCTCGCCGGCTACGACTTCCTCGTCCAGGCCGTGGGCGGCCTGATGAGCATCACCGGCCGGCCCGACGAGCCGACCAAGGCTGGCGTCGCGCTCGTCGACGTGCTGACGTCCAAGGACGCCGTCGTCGGCATCCTCGCGGCTCTCCGGGCCCGTGACCGGCACGCCGAGGGGCGCGGCCAGCGGGTCGAGGTCAACCTGCTCTCGAGCCTGCTCGGCTCGCTGGCGAACCAGGCCTCGGCGTACCTCACGACGGGCGCCGCCCCGGTCGCGATGGGCAACCAGCACCCCTCGATCGCGCCGTACGAGACGCTGCGCGCCAAGGACGGCCATGTCGCGGTGTGCTGCGGCAACGACGGCCAGTTCGCCCGGCTCGTGTCCGCCGTCGGCCTGCCCGGCCTGGCCGCGGACCCACGCTTCGTCACCAACGGCGACCGGGTCGCGCACCGCGAGGACCTCGTCGGCCTGCTCGAGAACGCGCTGGCTGCCGATACCGTGGACACGTGGGTGGAGCGGCTCGCCGGCTCGGGGCTCCCGGTCGGCAAGGTGGGCTCGGTCGCTGACGGCTTCGAGCTCGCCACGAGGCTGGGGCTCGAGCCGACCGTCGACGTCGGCCACGGCCGGGCCCGCCAGGTCCGCAGCCCGCTGACCTTCTCCGCGACGCCCGTGACGACCTACACCGCTCCGCCCGGGCTGGGCGAGCACAACGACGACGTACGAACCATGCTGAGCATCCCTCAGGACAACCAGGAGAACCCGCGATGAGCACCCCGACCACCCTTCCGCCGTTCGAGCCGCTCGACCCCGCGGGCATCGACGACCTGCTGAGTGACGACGAGAAGGCCGTGCGCGCCTCGGTTCGTCAGCTGTGTGCCGAGCGGGTCGACCCGTACGTCGCCGACTGGTTCGAGCGCGGCACCATCGACGACATCCGCGGCCTGGCCAAGGAGCTCGGCTCCCTCGGTCTGCTGGGCATGCACCTGGAGGGCTACGGCTGCGCCGGCATGTCGGCCACCGACTACGGCCTGGCCTGCCTCGAGCTCGAGGCCTCCGACTCCGGCATCCGCTCCCTGGTGTCCGTGCAGGGCTCGCTCGCGATGTACGCGATCTGGCGCTGGGGCTCGGAGGAGCACAAGACCCAGTGGCTGCCCCGCATGGCGGCGGGCGAGGCGATCGGCTGCTTCGGCCTGACCGAGCCGGACGCGGGCTCCGACCCGGGCAGCATGCGCACCCGGGCCCGCCGGGACGGCTCCGACTGGGTGCTCGACGGCCGCAAGATGTGGATCACCAACTCCTCCGTCGCCGACGTCGCCGTCGTCTGGGCCCAGACCGAGGAGGGCGTGCGCGGCTTCGTCGTCCCCACCTCGACCCCGGGCTTCTCCGCCCCGGAGATCAAGCACAAGCAGTCCCTGCGCGCCTCCGTCACCGGCGAGATCGTGCTCGACGGCGTCCGGCTGCCGGACTCGGCGGCGTTCCCCGACGTGCGCGGGCTCAAGGGGCCGCTGTCCTGCCTCAACGAGGCCCGCTACGGCATCGTGTGGGGTGCGATGGGCGCGGCGCGCTCGTCCCTGCAGGCAGCACTGGACTACGCGAACCAGCGGATCCAGTTCGGCAAGCCGATCTCGGCGTTCCAGCTCACCCAGCAGAAGCTGGTCGACATGAACCTGGAGTACACCAAGGGCGTGCTGCTCGCGCTGCACCTCGGCCGCCGCAAGGACGCCGGCACGCTGCGTCCCGAGCAGGTGTCCCTGGGCAAGCTCAACAACGTCCGTGAGGCTCTCGAGATCTGCCGCACCGCCCGCACGGTCCTGGGCGCGAACGGCATCTCGCTGGAGTACCCGGTGATCCGCCACGCCAACAACCTCGAGTCCGTGCTGACCTACGAGGGCACCGTCGAGATGCACACCCTGGTCATCGGCCAGGCGATGACGGGCCACGCGGCGTTCCGCTGAGCTCGGCTCCCCGCTCCTCGAGGCTGGCCAGCACCAGCTGCCCGGCACGCTCGCCCGACGCGGCGGCGTCGGCGAGGGAGGGGACGTCGAGCTGGTAGTCGCCGGCGAGGTGGACCGGGCCCAGGCTCTGCCTGAGCGTGTCCAGGCAGGCGCGTCCGCCCGGGGCCCAGAACGGCACGACCCGTGGGTGGCGGCGCAGGATGCCGGGGTCGACCTTGCCGGCGAGCTCCGGGTAGAGGTCGAGCAGGTCTGCCGTGAACCGCGCGACGATCTCCTCGTCGCTGAGCTCGAAGAGCCGGTCCGCCTCGGCACCGCCGGCGAAGCAGGCCAGGGCGCCCCCGGGCTTGCGGACGCCTCCACGCCGTACGGCGGCCGCGTGGTTGAAGACGGCCTGGAACGCTCTTCCTGGGGTCGACACCGCGAGGTAGTCGTCCCACCGCTGGGGCTCGCCGTCCTCGTGGGTGAAGAAGCCGACCACGACGTACCGGCCGTAGCGGATGGCCTCGAAGGCCGTCCGGTACTCGGTCGGCAGGTCGGGCATGATCCGCACGGCGATGTCGGCGGGCACGGCGACGATCGCGCGGTCGGCTCGGATCCGGACCGGTCCGTCGGCGTCCCGGTAGTCGACGACGACGCCGTCGTCGGTCCACTGCACGGAGCTGACCGGCGAGCCGAGCCGGACCCGGTCGCCGAGGTCGGCGGCGAGGATGTCGGTGAGGGTCTGGTTGCCGCCCTGCGGAAGGGTCAGGTTCGGGACCTTCTCGGGGTCGGTGAGCAGGATGCCCATGGAGAACACGAACTGGCGTGCGGCGGTCTCCTCCGGCTCACAGCCCATCCACTGCCCGGACCAGGAGCGGACCATCTCGTGGGCGAGCTCGGAGCTGACGCCACGGAGCACGAAGTCGGCGCGGCGGCGGTCGAGCTTCGCGCGGACGCGGTTCGCCCACCGGTTGTCCTCGCTCATCTCGAGGAAGGGCACGTTCGCGAGGATCCGGGAGCCGACGAGGGCCAGGCCGAACCGGTCGCGCCACGTCATCCTCGACCTGAGCATGAGCGAGAAGGGGTTCGAGGTGTCGACCTGCTTGCCCCCGATGTTGAGGGCGACCGACTTACCCTCCAGCGTGCCCAGGGGGACCTGGTGCCGGTGGAGCGCGTCGATCAGGGGGCCGGTCCCCTCGGTGAACTGGGTGCCGACATTGATCCAGTACTCGCCCCTGCGAACCGTGTCGACCCGGCCGCCGGCGCGATCGGCCGCCTCGAGGACGACGACGTCGCGCTCGGCGAGCGTGGTCGCGGCCATCAGGCCGGCCATCCCGGCGCCGATGACGACGACCTCGTGGGTCTCCTCGCGGATCTTGTCCTTGCGTGCGGTGGTCATGGTGCTCAGCTCGCCTTCCTGGTCGGGGTGGTGTGGGCGGCGCGGTCCAGCACCGTGGAGACCGAGGCGACGAGCCGTTCGGTCGCCTCCCGGCAGCTCGGGCTGATCGCGGTGTAGGACAGGTAGCCGTGCACCAGGCCCGCCTCCCGGTCCACCTGGGTGGGTACGCCGGCCTCGAGCAGGGCCGTCGCGTACGCCAGGCCGTCGTCGTGGAGGGGGTCGAAGCCGGCGAGGTTGACGATCGCGGGCGGTAGCCCGTCCAGCGAGGCCGCCCGGTAGGGAGAGACGCGCGGGTCGGCGACGTCGGTGCCGTCGGGCAGGTAGTTGTCGACGAACCACGCGACCTGCTTGGCCGAGAGGGCGGGGGAGCCGGCGAACTCGTCCTGCGAGGGCCGGTGCTCGACGAGGTCGGTCACCGGCTGGATGAGCACCTGGAGCATCGGCCGCACTGCTTCGTCGCGCACCTGCTGGCACAGGACGGCGGCGATGTTGCCGCCCGCGCTCTCGCCGGCGACGACGATCCGGTGCGGGTCGGCCCCCCATCCGGCGGCGTGCTCGACGACGTGGTGCCAGGCGAGGAGGGCGTCGTCCTGGGCGGCGGGGAAGGGGTGCTCCGGCGCGAGGCGGTACTCGACGGAGACGACGTCCGCGCCGGTGCCGTGCGCGAGCATCCGCGCCGGGGCCGTGTAGCTCGCCCGGCTGCCGATGACGAAGCCGCCGCCGTGGAAGAACAGGACGAGACCCCGGTCGGGCGTGCCGTTGCTGTAGCGGGTGGCCAGGAGGCCGTCGCCGATCTCGATCTCCTCCTCGACGGCGCACGCGGGGATGCGCGACGCGAAGAGGGCCAGGTCGCGCTCGGTGGTCGCACGAGCCTCGGCCGGCGGCAGGTCACTGTAGTCCGGGCCGCTCTCGGTGAGCTTCATCAGCAGCGCGACGTCGGGCGCCATGGTGTCGCCGGCCGTGTTGGTCGCGGGCCGGGCGAGCATCCGCTGCAGGCTCGCCGGCAGCCGGCTGAGAAGGACGAGCAGTCCGCGCTGGAGGCGCTGCGCCGCCGTGAAGGTCTGCGCGCTCATGACGCCGCCTCCACGCTGGTCAGCTGCGGAGCGGCGGCGACGGCGCGCTGCGAGAACTTGATGTCCTCGTGGATCAGGCGTCCCCGGAAGAGCCGGTTGTCCCTGACGAAGGTGGTGTGCATCTGCCACGGCAGGCTGGTGCCCTGGCGGGGGAGGACCGCCTGGCCGCGCTGCATGTAGCCGGCCGAGAGGTCGAAGAGGGCCTGCGTCGGCATGCCCTCGGGCGCGGTGGGAACCGCCGTGTCGTAGCCGTTGTCGTCCATCTCGCGGATCACCTCGGCGACGAGGCGTGTCACGTTGCGGATGCGCAGGGTCCAGGTCGCCTTGGTGAAGCCGAGCATCATCCCCCAGTTGGGCACGCCGGAGATCAGGGCGCCCCGGTAGAGCACCGAGTCCGTCATCCTGACCGGTGTGCCGTCCACCGTCGGCTCGATGCCGCCCAGCATCTGCATCACGAGGCCGGTCGCGGTGACGATGACGTCGGCCTCGAGCGTCCGGCCCGACTTCAGCCGGATGCCCTCCGGTGTGAACCGCTCGATCTGGTCGGTGACGACGTCGGCGTTCCCGTCGCGGATGGCGGCGAAGAAGTCACCGTCGGGAGTGGCGCACAGGCGCTGGTCCCAGGGGCTGTACGGCGGCGCGAAGTGGGTGTCCACGTCGAACCCGGCCGGCAGCTCCTTGGCGGTCATGCGGCGCAGCAGCCTGCGTCCGAGGTTCGGGAACCGGCACATCACGGTCACGGTGAAGTGGTCGCGCCAGATGTTCTTGAACCGGGTCAGCGCGTACCCGCGCTCGACGCCGAAGATCCTCACGAGCGCCTGGGCGACCTTGTCCACCCGCGGGATCGACGCGACGTAGCTCGGGGTGCGCTGGAGCATCGTGACGTGGGCTGCCGCGCCCTCACCCGTCACCATCGCGGGCAGCATCGTCACGGCGGTGGCGCCGCTGCCGATGATGACCACGCGCTTGCCGCTGTGGTCGTAGTCCTCCGGCCAGTGCTGCGGGTGCAGGATGTCACCACGGAAGTCGTCCCGGCCCTCGAAGTGGGGCTCGTAGCCCTCGTCGTACCGGTAGTAGCCGGTGCTGCTGAAGACGAACCCGGCCTTGATGAGCTTGGGGGTCTCGTTGCCGGCCTCGTCGGCCACGGTGACGTGCAGCGTCCACCGCGCCTCCTCGCTGGACCAGTCGGCGGCGGTGACCCGGTGGCGCAGCCGCAGGATCTCGTCCAGCCCGAACTCGGTGAGGGTCTCGCCCATGTAGTCACGGATCAGCCCGCCCGCGGCGATCGCGTCCTCGTGGAGCCAGGGCTTGAACGCGTAGCCGTAGTGGTGCACCGCGTCGTCGGATCGGACCCCGGGATAGCGGAACAGGTCCCAGGTGCCGCCGATCGCGTCGCGCCCCTCGAGCAGCAGGACCGACTTGTCGGGGAAGTCGTCGGTCAGGTACTTCGCGGCACCGATGCCGGAGAGCCCGGCGCCGATGACGACGATGTCGACGGTCTCGGTGTCGTTGCTGTGCTTCATGTCCGCTTCCTTCTTGGTCGCCGTACTTAGTCATTTGATTGAGCCGGATGACTAAGTGTGTGTCCCGGGTCACGGTCCGTCAAGGGCTCGCGGTGAATCCGTGATCCGTCCCGACTCGTTCGGGCGGGGCTGTTGACAACGTGACCTGGAGCACGCACCATCTTGGTCAATCAATCGAGTCATATGACTAACTATGGCTGCTGGGACTCCCGAGAGGACGAAGAGATGTCCGCACCCACGACCGTCGCCCCGCCGCCCGTGCGGCAGGAGCTGGTCCACGTCGCGATCGAGGACGACGCCGCGCCGCTGGTCCGCCAGCTCGGCCGCACCCTGCGCGAGGCCGTCCTGGCCGGTCACCCGCTCGACGAGCTGAGCCGCAGCGGTGGCACCGTCGCAGTCCGGTCGCACGACACGCCGCAGGCGGCGACCATCACCCTCGGTGCGACGATCGAGGTGAGTGGCGGGGTCCTCGCGGAGCCCGATGCGACCGTCGTCGTCGACCTGCACGACCGCTTCGCGGCGACCGAGGAGCCAACCGGTGACGCCGTGCTGGCGGCCGGAGTGCTGCGTGCGCTGCGTCGGCCGCTCCCGCACTGGAGGGAGGCGGCGGCCCGTTTCTGGCAGGAGACCCGCGCGATCCCGGGCATTCCCGACGTCCTGGTCGTCCACGTCACGGGCCCTGACGGTCCGGAGGAGGGTCGGTTCGGCGAGGGCGCCACCGCCTACGAGGTGACCGGGCCCGCCGACCTGCTCGCCGGTGTCTTCACCGGGGCCGACGACTTCCTCGCCGCGCTCGGTGCCGGCCTGCAGGTCAAGGGCACCTTGTCCCAGCTGTCCGTCATGACCGCCGCCTCCTGGAAGGTCCGCTTCGATGTCTGAGACCAGCACCGCCACCAGCACCCGCAAGGCCGTCCGCCTCGAGGCGACCAACCACGAGGGCAGCCTGCTCGGCAAGAACGTCTCGCCCGCCAAGTTCGAGGCCGGCAAGGACAGCGGCTTCGCGTTCGCCGACATCCTGTTCGCGATCGACCTCAGCAACGAGATCGTCCTCGGCGACGCCTTCCCCGACTGGCGGGGCAACCTCTACGACATCGCGATGGTCCCCGACCTGTCGACGCTCGTGGAGTGGAAGCCCGGCCTGGACTCGGTGATCGGCGACTACTGGCTCAAGGACGGCAGCCCCGTCCCGATCTGCCCGCGCAACCTGGTCAAGCGACTCGTGGCCCGGCTCACCGAGCACGGCTACACCGCCACCGTCGCGGTCGAGATCGAGGCGACGCTCTTCGAGGAGTCGGTCCAGGAGGCCCGAGGCAAGGGCTACCGGGACCTGACCCCGCTGGGCGGCAGCACCGGCGCGACGTACCACCTGGCCCGCTCCAGCGACTGGGTCGACTACATGGAGGCCGTCGTCGCGCGGCTCGACCAGGTCGGGATCCCCTGGGAGGCCTGGACCGACGAAGCGGCCCCCGGGCAGACCGAGCTCAACCTGGCCCCGACCGACCCGGTCCGGCTGGCCGACGGCTGGGCGCGGACCCGTCAGGTGATGCGTGAGGTCGCCTTCGAGCAGGGGCACACGGTCTCGTTCATGGCCAAGCCCACCGCGGGATTCGGCCAGGGCGCGCACATCAACATCTCGTTGCAGCGCGACGGCGTGAACGAGTACTTCGCCGAGGACGGCCCCTCCGAGCTGATGCGGCACTCTGTCGGCGGGCTGCTCGCCACGATGGCGGGGGCGACGTCGGTCGTGATGCCGCAGATCACGTCGTACCGACGCCTCGTCGACCTCACGGGACCGCCGACCACCGTCAGCTGGGGCGTCAACAACAAGACGGCGGCGGTGCGGGCGATCACCGGGCACCCGAAGTACTCGCGGCTCGAGTACCGGCTGCCCGGTTCCGACGTGAATCCCTACCTGGCCCTCGCGGCGGTGCTGGCCGGTGTGCTGGCCGGCGTCGAGGGACGGATCGAACCGCCCGCCGAGGTCACCGACATGGCCTGGTGCCTGCCCGAGGACTGCGGTGTGGAACGGATCCCCGACACCATGTCGAAGGCCGGCGCCGCGCTCGCCGCGGACCCGCTGCTGCGCACCTACCTCGGCGACGAGTTCGTCGACTTCTGGGTCGCCTCGCGCCGCTGGGAGTGGATGGAGTTCCACACCAAGGGCGGCGACCCGAACGCCTCGCTCTCCGAGTGGGAGTCCACGCGCTACTTCGAGCTCCCGTGATGCGGCCGCTGATCGGCATCACCGGCCGTCGCTTCCGGCTGTCCCTGCTCCGGGGCGCCGACGAGAGGTACGGCGACCGGTGCGTCGACACCTCCATGTCCGACTTCTCGACGCGGGTCGCCGAGGCGGGCGGGCTTCCCGTCCAGCTGTCCTACGAGACCGAACCGGCCGCCGTGTGCGAGTGGCTCTCGGCTGTCGTGATCACCGGCGGGCAGGACCTGCACCCGGCTTGCTGGGGCGGCGACACCTCCGTGGTGCGCGGCATCGACCCCCGCACCGACCCGATGGTCCACGACCCCGAGCGCGACGCCTACGAGATCGCCGTGGTGCGGGCCGCGCTCGACCGCGGCATCCCGGTCCTGGGCGTGTGTCGCGGCATGCAGGTGCTCAACGTCGCCCTCGGCGGCACGCTGGTCGCCGACCTGCCGGCCAGCGCCGTGTGCCACCTGTCGCCCGAGACCGCACCCACCGACGGCAACGTCGACCACGTCGTCGCCTTCGCAGCCGGCTCCGTCGCCGCCGGGCTGTACGGCGAGGACACGATCACCAACTCCTGGCACCACCAGGCCGTCGACCGCTGCGGCGTCGGGGTCGTCGTCACCGGCCGCGCCAGCGACGGCGTCGCCGAGGCGATCGAGGTGCCCGGCCGTCCGGTCCTCGGCGTGCAGTGGCACCCCGAGTGGATGAAGAGCGCCGATCCGGCGCTGTCGTGGGTCGTCGACGAGGCGGCCCGACTGCTCGACGAGGGGAGCACCCGATGACCCACGTCCCCCAGGTACGACGGCGCCCCGTCGTCGCCGGCGACCGGATGGCCGAGGACCCGGCCGTCCCGACCCTGACCGGGCTGCTCGCACAGCGCGCACTCGACGCGGGGGACCGCGAGTTCCTGCGCTTCGGGGAGTGGTCGTGGACCTTCGCCGAGATCGACGCCTGGACGTCGCGGCTGGCGCACCGGCTGATCGAGGTCGACGGCGTCCGGCCGGGCGACCGGGTCGCCCTGATGCTGCCCAACGTCGTGCACTGGCCGGTGTCCTGGCTCGCGGCGCTCAAGGCGGGCGCGGTCGTCGTACCGGTCAACAGCGGCTACCAGCGGGCCGACCTCGCGTTCGTGCTCGGCGACTCCGGCGCCCGGGTCGTGGTCACCGACGCCGAGCACGCGCACCTGGTCGCCGAGGTCGTCGCGAGCGAGGACGGCCTCGGTGACGTCCGCGTCCTCGACCTCGCCGACGACGGCTCCGAGGGCTTCCCGTGCTCCGCGCCGCCGACGACGGCGAGCCACGCCGGCACCCTGGCGAACCTGCAGTACACCTCGGGCACCACCGGGTTCCCCAAGGCCTGCATGCTGACCCACGGCTACTGGACCCGGCTCGGCTGGATCTGCGCGGCCGTGACCGGTCTCGGCGGCGACGACGTGCTGTTGACCTCGCAGCCGTTCTCCTACATGGACCCGCAGTGGAACACCGCCGTCGCGCTGACCGTCGGCGCGCCGCTGGTGGTCCTGCCGCGCTTCTCCGCCTCGACGTTCATGGCCGACGTACGACGGCACCGGGCCACCTTCTTCTACGTGCTGGGCTCGATGCCGACCCTGCTGGCCAAGCAGCTCCCCACCGCGGCGGACCGTGACAACGACCTGCGCATGGTGCTCTGCTCCGGCATCCCGGTCGCCCTCCACGCCGAGCTCGAGGAGCGCTGGGGAGCGCCGTGGCGCGAGGTCTACGGGATGACCGAGTCGGGCATCGACCTGTTCAGCCCGTTCGCCGACACCGGCTCGGTCGGCAGTGGCAGCCTGGGCGGCCCGGTCCCGACCAAGCAGGTCCGTGTCGTCGACCCGGCGGACCCGACCCGGGCCGAGGTCGCCGCCGGTCGACCGGGCGAGCTCGTGATCTCGGGTCGGCCGATGATGAAGGGCTACTGGAACCGGCCCGATGCCACCGACCAGACGCTGCGGGACGGCTGGCTGCACACCGGCGACCTGGTCGTACGCCGTCCCGACGGCGGTGTCCAGCTCGTCGGCCGGATCAAGGACATGGTCCGCCGTGGCGGCGAGAACGTCGCCTGCGTCGAGGTCGAGGCCGCCCTGGAGCGCGACGAGCGCGTGGTCGCCTCCGCCGTCGTCGCCGAGCCCGACGAGGTGCTGGGCGAGGAGGTCAAGGCGTTCCTCCAGCTGGCGGCGGGCGTCCCGGCGGACCGGGCGACCGCGGAGGACATCGTGGCGCGCGCCGGCGCCGAGCTCGCCCGCTTCAAGGTGCCCCGCTACGTCGAGTTCGTCGCCGACTTCCCCCGCACACCGTCCGAGCGGGTCTCCAAGCCCGCCCTGAAGGCCCGCGCCGCCGAGGCGCCGGGCACCACCCACGACCTCTCCCCGCGAAGGAGCTGATCGCCTTGACCACGACCACCACCCTGGACGGGTACGTCGACGTGGACGTCGTCCGCGACGTCGCCGTCCTCACCCTCAACCGCCCCGACCGGCTCAACGCCCTCGACGTCGCCACCCGGCTGCGGCTGGCCGCACTGATCCGCGAGCACGGCACCGGCGAGACCGTGCGCGGCATCGTGCTCACCGGCGCGGGGCGAGCGTTCTCGGCGGGGGAGGACCTCACCCAGACGCCCACCACCGAGGCCGAGGTGCATGCGGCGTTCGAGAGCTTCCACGACATCACCCGCGCGATCCTGCAGACCCGGGTGCCGGTCGTGGCTGCCGTCAACGGGCTGGCCGTCGGTGGCGCCTCGGAGATCACGTTGTGCTGCGACGCCCGGATCGGTTCGCCTGCCGCCGAGTACTTCCAGCCGGAGAACGGTCGCGGCCTCACCATCTCCAACGCCACGAGCCTGCTGCTGCGCCGGCTCGTCGGCAACCACGCCACCTGCATGGTCCTCGGCTCGCCACGGGTCCCCGCCGAGGAGGCGCTGCGGATCGGTCTCCTCGACGAGGTCGTCGCGACCGACGTACTGCTCGACCATGCCATCGCGACGGTCCACGCCTGGACCCCCGAGGGCAACACGACCGCTCTCCACCTCGCGCTGCTGCGCCCGCTGCTCGCCGAGGTCGAGGCCGCGTTCGAGCGCGAGGACACCGCCGCCCACGAGGCGTGGACGAGCGGACTGCTCACCGCCGGCGTCGCCGGCTTCTGGAAGACGAGGGAGACCACCGCATGATCACCACCCGAGCCGCCGTCCTGAACGAGATCGGCGCACCGCTGGAGCTCACCGACATCCGGGTCGACGACCCGGAGCCGCACGAGGTGCGGGTCGCGGTGACGCACGTCGGGCTGTGTCACAGCGACCTGCACTACATGACCGGGACCGTGCCCACCGAGCTGCCGGTCGTGGTCGGGCACGAGGTCGCCGGTGTCGTCGAGTCGGTCGGCACGGCCGTGACCACGTTGCGACCCGGCGATCGCGTCACGGGGGCACTCACCCCGTCGTGCGGCCGCTGCGTCAACTGCGAGGTCGGACACTCGACGCAGTGCACGCGCCTCGACGAGGTCCGCCTGCGGCAGCGGCCCGCCTTCGAGACCGTCGACGGCCGGCCGATCGAGCGCCTCGCTGCCATCGGCGCCTTCTCCCAGCACATCCTGCTGCGCGAGACCGCGCTGGTGCGGCTGCCCGACGACGTACCGCTGCACGTCGGCTGCCTCCTGTCGTGCTGCATCGTCACCGGCGTCGGTGCGGTCTTCCGCGGCGCGCAGGTACGCCCCGGCAGCACCGTCGCCGTCATCGGCTGCGGTGGCGTCGGGTCGGCCATCGTCCAGGGCGCGCGGCTCGCCGGCGCCTCGGCCGTCGTGGCGATCGACCTCGACGACGACCGGCTCAAGGCGGCTCGCACCTACGGCGCCACCCACACCATCAACGGTGGGGACGGTGACCCCGTCGCCGAGCTGCAGCGGCTCCTCGGCGACGGCGTCGACTACGCCTTCGAGGCCGTCGGCTCCGCCCGCACCGCCGAGACGGCACTGGCCCTGGTGCGGGCGACCGGGACCGCCTGCCTCGTCGGGATCGCCCCCATGGGCACCGAGCTCACGGTGCCCGCACTCGACTTCTTCTTCCAGGAGAAGCGGCTGATCGGCTCCTACATGGGCTCGGGCCAGGCCCGCGAGGACATCACCCAGTTCGCCCGGCTCTACCAGCAGGGCCGCCTGCTGCTCGACGAGATGGTCACCCGGGTCGTGCCGTTCGCCGAGATCAACGAGGGCTTCGAGCAGATGAAGTCCGGTGACGTGACCCGCATCGTCGTCGACCTGCGGGCCGGAGAGGAGCTCCGATGAGCAACGTGGCCACCGTCGCGCAGCCGGTCAACTACATCGCCGACCACTGGAGCGAGTGCAGGACCCTCGACAGCTGGAACGTCGACCCCAACACGCGCGAACCCCTCCACCGCAGCGTCACGACCGACGCCGACGAGGTCGAGCGCGCACTCCGGCACGCGGAGGCGTCCTACGACGTCGGCCGGTGGGACGACGAGGCGCGTCACGAACGGGCCGCCGTGCTCGACCGGGTGGCGGACAACCTCGAGGCCCGCATCGAGGACATCGCCCGCACCGACGCACTGACCAGCGGTACGCCGATCGGCGCCACCCGCAAGGTCGCGGCCTTCCTGCCGTACCGGATCCGCTCGGCGGCCCAGGACCTGCGTGACATCCCGCGCGTCACCGCGCTCGAGGCCGGAGGGCGCGACGTCAGGCTGCACAAGGTGCCGTGGGGCCCGGCCGCGATCCTCACCCCGTGGAACGGTCCGAGCTTCATCCCCGCCGCCAAGGTCGTCAGCGCCATCGCGGCCGGCTGCCCGGTCGTCCTCAAGCCGTCGGAGCACGCCCCGGCCAGCGCCCAGGTCGTCGTCGACTGCTTCGTCCAGGCGGGACTCCCGTCCGGTGCGCTGCAGCTGGTGCACGGCGCAGGCGAGGTCGGCGCGCAGGTGACGGGCGACCCGCGGATCAAGATCGTCTCGTTCACCGGCGGACCGGGCGCCGGCCGGGCCATCGCCCGCGCGGCCGTCGAGGACTTCAAGGTCCTCCAGCTCGAGCTCGGCGGCAACAACCCGGTGATCGTCCTCGACGACGCCGACCTCGACGTCACCGCCGACGGCATCCTCGACGGGATGACCAAGCTCAACGGCCAGTGGTGCGAGGGACCGGGCAAGGTCCTGGCACCCCACCACCTGGTCGGGCCGTTGCGAGAGGCGCTCACCGAGCGGATCGCCACGCTGGTCGTCGGCCACTCCCTCGACGACGACGCCCAGGTCGGCCCGATCTCCAACGGAGCGCACTTCCACACGCTGCAGTCCCGGATCGAGGGTCTGCGCGACCTCGGCGCCGAGATCGACCAGCCTGCCGCACTGCCCGACCTGGGCGGCTGGTTCCTCTCGCCGACACTCGCCTCGGGCGCGGACCCCTCGGCCGCGACCGCCGAGCTGTTCGGCCCGTTGGTCTCGCTGCACGCCGTCGACTCCGCCGAGCAGGCGCTGCGGATCGCCAACGCCCATCCCTCGGGCCTCGACGCCTACGTGTTCGGCACCGACACCGACCGCGCGATCGAGGTCGGCTCCCGCATCGTCGCGGGGGAGGTGCGGGTCAACGGCGCCAAGGTCGCCGACCTCGGCGACGACTCCGCCCAGAGCTTCTGGGGGCCCGCCGGCGTCGGTGGCCACGGCCCGGCCGAGTCGGTCCGGGTCTTCTGCGGCGACCGGGTGGTCGGCGTCGACTCGCCCGACCTGCCGATGTGAGACCAGGCGCGGCGCGCGGTCAGGGGCCGGTCAGGCCCGGGCCGCGCGCTTGCGTCGCGCCGGCTTGGTGGCGGCGAGCCGGCCCGACAGCCACGTGTCGAGGACCGAGCAGTTGATCTCCATCTGCGCGCGCGCCACGTCGGCGTCGCCGTAGGTCAGCCAGTTGACGCCGAAGCCGTCGGCGAGGGTGGCGAGGACGTAGGCGATCTCGTCGATGAGCTCCGGCGTGACGGGGTCGGCGGCGGCCGCCTCCTGCAGCGCCTTGCGCACCGTGTCGAACGCCTGGTCGTAGACCGCGATGCCGCGGTCGCCGTGCTGGCGCCGGGCCCAGCTGACCAGCTCGAAGGTCGTGGCGGTGAAGCTCGGCGACTCCAGGTAGCACTGCATGACACCCCGCAGGATCTGCTCCGCCGCGTCGGGGAGGTCGGTGTGCGGGTCGCTGCCCTCGATGACCTCGCGGTACTTGCCCGTCACGAACTCGTAGACGTCCGCGAACAGGTCCTCCTTCGAGTCGTAGCAGTAGTGCAGCATCGCGACGTTGGCCTTGGCCTGCTCGGCGATCCGGCGCGTGGTCGCGCCGTCGATGCCGTGGGAGGCGATCACCTCGACGGCGGCATCGATGAAGTCGCGTCGTCGCTGGGCGACCGGGATCCGTGCCATCAGGTCCTCCGGGGTGCCGGGGCGCCCGCCTTCAGTTGGGCGCTTGATTTAGTCAAAGCGAGCATATCAGCACGCCCTCGCCACTCCAGCGGCGAAAACTTGGTCAAACATCTTGGTCATACATCTTGATCGTCTGACTAACTTCGGCCTAGCGTATGAGCCGGATCACACCGCACCGATCGGAGACCAGTCATGACACAGATCGAGCACCCGGGCGGACTCGCCCGCACATCGACGGCAGGAGCCGTTCGCGGAAGGGGCGCCCTCGTCGGCATCGGGGCGCTGCTGGTCGTCCTGACCAACGCCATCATCTTCATCCTCCCGCCGCTGCTGCCGGTCATCCAGGCGCAGTACGGCCTCGCCACGGTCGCGGAGACGACCTGGCTCTACACCGTCCTCACCCTCGGCGGCGGCGCGGGATTCATCCTGCTGCCCCGGCTGGCGGACCTGCACGGGGACCGGAACGCGAACGTCGCGGCTGCCGTCTTCCTCACCGCCGGCGCCCTCGTGCCGGCGATCGGCGACTCCTACCCGACCCTCCTCGTCGGCTGCGCCCTGATGGGCTTCGGCGGGGCGGCCCAGGTGCTCCCGCTGGGGTTCCTGCGCCGCGGCCTGGGGGAGAGCGGCATCGCCATCGCGGTCGCGGTCCTGGTCATCGGCACGGGCGTCGGCATCGTCGCCGGGATGATCGGCGGCGGGCTGATCGTGCAGAGCCTGTCGCTGCAGAGCTTCTTCGTGGTGCTCACCGCAATCGGGGTGGTGACCACGGTCGCGTCGTACCTCCTGATCCCGCACGCCCCGCCGGCCGAGCGCAACGGGCGCATCGGCGTCGTCGGCACCGTGTGGATGATCGCGTGGGTCGCGGCCGTCCTGCTGACCATGACCCAGGGCCTCGTGTGGGGCAACGCGGCGCTGATCCCGCTCGTGCTCGGCGTCGTCGGCGGCATCGCGTGGTTCCGGGTCGAGCGACGCTCCTCGTCGGCCGTCTTCGACGTCGCGCTGATGAAGGCCCCGCTCGTCACCGCCTCGTGCATCTGCATCGCGCTCTTCGCGGCCGTGAACTCGGCGTTCCTGCTGCTCGTCAGCACCTACGCGCAGATCATCCCCGAGGCGCTGCGCCCGATCGACTCCTACGGCCTGGGCCTCAGCGCGCTCGAGACCGGCTGGCTGATGCTGCCCTTCGCGCTGACCTTCGTCGTCGGCGGCGTCATCGCCGACCGCCCCGTCAACAACGGCCGGGTGGTGCCGGTCTTCGTCAGCGGCGCGATCATCAGTGCCGCAGGGCTCACGTGGCTCGCCCTCGCCCACGACCAGAAGTGGCACTACCTCGTCGGCGCCGCGGTCATCGGTCTCGGCTGCAGCATCGGGTACGCGGCCGGCTTCACGCTGGTGCAGCTGGCCGTGCCCGAGGAGAAGGCAGGGATGGCGACCGGGGTCGCCGGCACCTTCCTCGCGGTCGGCTTCGCGTTCGGCACCGCCCTGGTCAGCGCCGACCTCAGTGCCTCCCTCGTCCCCGTGCCCGGCACCACTCTCGAGGTCGCCGCGCAGGGCCTGTACGGCGTCGGCTACTGGCTCTCCGGAGCACTCGCCCTCGCGGTGGTGCTCACCGTCTCCGTCTCCAGCGCCCGCACCCGCCGGCGCACCCGCCGGGTCGCGGCCTGACCGGGCCGCGACCACCCGACCCATCCGACTCACCCGAAGGAAACCGAAATGAAGGAAGAGATCTACGGCCTGACCTTCCTGGTCGCCGACCTGGTCATGATCGTGGCCGGCTACTGGGCGGGCTGGCGCTTCATCAAGCACTACCGCAACTACCTGATCGGCATCGAGTGGTTCATCGTGGCGACCTCCGGGCTGAACTTCCTGGTCTGGGCGCTGCGCTTCACCGACGATCCCGAGGCGGGCATGGCGAGCCCCCAGTACGCCGTCGCCTTCTTCTTCGACGCCTTCTCGCGGTCGATCGGCATCACGCTGCTGCTGGTGGTCGGGCTGATGGCCGTGACGCACCGCTACAAGGCGAGCCTGGCGGTCGAGGTGGGCATCTTCGTCCTGGCGATCGGCTGCGGGCTCTACCTGTCGCAGCCGAAGTACCGCGAGCACGTGGACGCCAACGGTGAGTTCGTGCTGCACCAGGGGCCGGCCACCTTCTTCCTGGTGGGGAACCTGTTGACGCTGCTCTTCCTGGTCTACTTGGCCAAGCGGCTGCGGGACATCGGAGCGACCCGGACGGCGGTCGCGACCCTCGCGGTCAGCCTCGCGGCGACGGTCGTCGCGCTGACCTACGACTTCTTCCCGCTGCCCGACTCGGTCGACCCGATCGAGGACCGCCCGCTCTTCTACACGTTCGCGCTGACCGTCTGGGGCCTGCAGCTGCTCACGTACTACTTCGGCTACCGCGCCCTGCACGACCACGACGTGGCGCGCGGTGCCGCGCCGGCCCACGAGCGCAGCAGGGCGGTCCGGGCATGAACACCGACCACGTCGAGTACACCTCCTTCACCGGCTGGGTGGATCCGCCCACCGACCCACGGCCCGCGCTGGACGAGGACATCGACTGCCGGGTGGCCGTGATCGGCGGCGGCATCAACGGGATGTCGACCGCGCTGCGGCTCACGGAGCGCGGTCAGGACGTCGTCCTGCTCGAGGCCGAGTTCTGCGGCCACGGGTCCAGCTCGCGCAACGCCGGTCAGCTGGCCGGCGCTCCGGGCGGAGACCTGCAGCTGCTGAACCTGCTGTCCCGCAAGAAGATGCCCGGCATGATGCGGCTCGCCGAGCACGCCGCCCACCACGTCGAGGACTTCATCGCGAAGCACGACATCGACTGCGAGTACGAGCCGACCGGCAACGCGTTCGCCGCGGTGTCGCGCGGGCAGATGGGCCGGGTGCGCCGGGTCGCGAGGATCGTCACCCGCGCCGGTGGTCACGTCGAGGTCGGGACGGCTGCGGAGCTCGGGATCCCGCGTGGCTTCGTCGGAGGCATGCGCGAGGTCATCGGCGGACGGATGAACCCGGGCAGGTTCAGCCTCGGCATGCGCCGGGTCCTGCTCGACTCCGCCGCCCGGGTCTTCGAGCAGACGAAGGTCACCGACGTGGTCCGCGACGGCGAGCAGGTCGTCGTCACGACCCCGCACGGCCGGGTCCGTGCCGACCATGTCGTGCTGGCCACCAACGCGTTCGCCGGCGAGTGGGACATCACCCCGCGGAACCTGTCGGTGCCGATCTACGTGGTCGAGGTCGAGACCGAGCCGATCGACCCCGTGCGGATCGCCGCCCTCGGGTGGACCAGCGGGATGGGCCTGGTCACCCAGCACGCGATCATGGAGAACTACCGGCTCACCCCGCGCAACACCATCGTGTTCGGGGTGCGCCGGCTCGAGCGCGGCACGTCGTACCCGCTGCCGGAGAAGGTGCCGGACCGAGCCCTGGTCGAGGAGCTGGCCGGCGCCTTCGCCCTCCGGTTCCCCTCGCTCGCCGACGTGGCGCTCGACCGGGCCTGGGGCGGGTGGATCGCGATCACCTCGTCGTGGCTGCCGGTCGCGGGCCGGGTCGGCGACAACGTCCACTACTCGATCGCGTGCAACGGCCACGGCCTGGCGCAGGCGCCGTACGTCGGGACGCTCGTCGCCGACGCGATCGTCGACGACGAGCTGCCCGAGGACCTGCGGACCCTGTGGCACGACGAGCCGCGGTTCCCACGGCCGATCATGATGGGCCGTGCCGGGCTCCGGACGATCTGGGCCGTCGACAGGTTCAACGACCGGGTCAACGGGAGCCGGCGCAGGGCGCGACGGGGCTGAGCGCGGGGGCGGCCGTGCTACCGGCCGGCCGTCCCCTTCTTCGGGATGGCGTCGTCGTAGGGCGCGGTGCTGCGGTCGTGGAGGGGGTGGACGGCCATGTAGACGAGGCCGACGGCGATCACGACGACCCCGGAGAGTGCCACGATCCAGTTGTCGTACCACGAGACGTCGGGCGTGCGCGGCCAGGCCATGTTGACCATCGCGACGATGCCGTAGACCAGGGCGGCGACGTTGACGGGCAGGCCCCACCGTCCCAGGGTGTACTTGCCGCTCGGCACCCAGCCCTTGAGCCGGGCGCGCAACGCCGCGAGGACGACCATCTGGAAGCCGATGTAGATGCCCAGCGCGGCGAAGCTGATGATCTTGGTGATGGCGTCGGTGGAGACCTTGGAGCCGACCACGATCAGCGCGGGGACGACCGCCGCGACGACGAGGGCGTACGGCGGCACGTGGCGCGTCGGCGAGAACCTCTTGAGCAGCGAGCTGCCCATGATCATGCCGTCGCGGCCGTAGGAGTAGGCGAGCCGGCTGGCGGCCGCTTGCAGGCTCATGGCGCAGGAGAGGAAGGACAGCAGGACCACGAGCAGCACGACGCGGGCGCCGGTGGTGCCGAACGCGTCGTTGAGCAGGGTGCTCACCGGGTCGGTGTCCTCGCCCGCGATCACCGCACCGATGTCGGTGACCGAGAGCACGAGTGCCAGGCACACGAAGGTGGCCGCTGCTCCGCCGATGTAGATGGTGCGACGCATCGCCTTGGGGATGAGGCGGCCGGGGTCGGGGACCTCCTCGGCCACGTCGCCGCAGGCCTCGAAGCCGTAGTACTGGTAGACGCCGATCAGGGCGGCCGCCGCGAAGGCCGGCAGGTAGCTGCCGCCGTCGCCGGCCCCGAAGGAGTCGAAGAGCGCGCCGAGGCCGTGCTCGCGGTGGGCGATGAGCAGCCAGCCGCCGACGACCAGGGCGCCGATGATCTCCGCGGTGAAGCCGATGAGGGCGGCCATCGCGAGCACCTTGGTGCCCATGAAGTTGATGGCGGTGGCGAGCGCGAGCAGCACGAGGGCGCACACGATGACGTTGTCGACGGTGGCCTCGAAGCCGAACGCCGCGGCGATGTAGGGGCCGGCGCCGTAGACGACCGAGGCGATGGTGACGAGCAGGGCGATCAGGTAGACCCAACCCGTCATCCAGGCATACCTCCTGCCCCACAGCCGCCGCGCCCAGGGATAGACGCCACCGGCGACGGGGTACTGGGCCACGACCTCGCTGAAGACGAGGGCGACCATCAGCTGGCCGAGGCCGACGATCACGAAGCTCCAGATCATCGGTGGCCCCCCGGTCGCGAGGGCGTAGGCGAAGAGGGTGTAGACGCCGACGACCGGCGAGAGGTAGGTGAAGCCGAGCGAGAAGTTCGCCCAGGGGCTCATGTCGCGCTTGAACTCCGACTCGTAGCCCAGCGCGTGCAGGTGGGCCGCGTCGTCGTGGTCGTGGAACTGGTAGAAACCGTCGGCCTCGCCGACGGGACTGGTCGAGCTCGTCATCCGCATTCCCGTTCGTGTGGCCGGGTGTGACCCGGGTAACAGTTGCGCGAAAACCTACGATTTTGTTGGATTAACGTCAAGGGGTACGCCGGATCGATCCGCGCACCATCGCCTGCACCTAACATGAGCGCCGTCGGGCCGAGCGTCGAGAAGGAGGTGTGCCGGTGTCCGGGTTGACCCCCTTGATCTCGCCGAGTGCTGTCGGCGGTCGCGCCGACGAGGTCGTGCAGCGCATCAGCGAGGCGATCCACCTCGGCCTGCTCGGAGACGGCGAGCGGCTCCCGTCGGAGGTGGAGCTCGCGGCGCAGTTCGGCGTCGCCCCGATGACGATGCGCGACGCGCTGGCGGCGCTGCGTGCCGAGGGCCTGGTCGAGACCAAGCGCGGCCGCAGTGGCGGGTCGTTCGTGCGCCGGCCGTCGTCGCCGCCCGTGGGGCCGGTGCGCCAGCGCCTGGTCGCCATGACGATCTCCGGGCTGCGGGACCTCGTCGACGAGCACCAGGGTGTGGCTGGGCAGGCCGCCCGCCTGGCGGCCGAACGCGCGTCGGCGTCCAACGCCCGGCGCCTGTTCGCGCTCACCGAGCAGCTCGGCAGCGCCATGACGCCCGGCGACCGGGTCCGCGCCGACTGCCGCTTCCACATCGAGGTGGCGGTCGCGTCGCAGTCCTCGCGCCTCACGCGCCGCGAGGTCGGCCTGCAGGCCGAGGTGTCGGGGATGCTGTGGCTCCTGCCCGAGGCCGGCGTGGACGTGACCGCGCACGTGGAGGAGCACCACGCGATCGCCGCCGCGGTGCTCGCCGAGGACGGCGCCGAGGCGCGGCGCCTCGCGGAGCAGCACGTCGCCGGCGTGCTCCGGCTGCTGACCGCGGCCCACCTGCGGCTCATCGACGAAGGAACCGAGGCATGAGCGAGACCACTGCCGCTGAGGAGGCGCCGCGGGTCGCCGCCGCACTCTGCGCCATCCTGCTGCCCGTCTACGAGCGCATCGAGCGCGTCGCGGCCACGGTCGCGGCGACGCCGGCGCCCCCCGGCGAGTGGACCGAGTCCGACCTCGCCCCGGTGCAGGAGCGCATCGTGGCCTCGATCGTCGAGGACGACGCCCTGGTCGGCATGGGCTTCGTCCCGGCGCCTCTGGTGATCGCGGGCCAGGAGCGCGCGATGATGTGGTGGCAGCGCAACGACGGGCGCACCACGCGCCTGCGGCTCAACTTCGACCGCTCCAGCATCGACGTCTACGACTACGTCGAGATGGAGTGGTTCCAGCAGCCCGCGGCGGGGCGCGCCCGGGTCGCCATGGGGCCCTACGTCGACTACTCCGGCTCGGAGCTCTACATCGTGACCACCGCGGTCCCCGTGCTGGTGGACGGTCGCTTCGTGGGCGTCACCGGCGCCGACCTGCTCTTCGGCGAGCTCGAGCGGCGCCTGGTCGACGTGCTGCGCAAGGAGCCGTTCGAGGCTGTGATCGTCAATGCCGAGCGCCGGGTGATCGCGGCCAACAGCCCGCGCTGGGTCCTGGGCACCCGGCTCGCCGCGGCGCCCGAGGTGGGGCGTGCCGAGGGCGGGATCGTCTACGCCGCCGTGGAGCCCCTGCTGCCGGGCATGGGCTGGGTCCTCGGTCTCGTGGTTGCGGAGGAGGGCGCGAAGAACGTGGGCTGAAGGGCTTGACAGATAAACCTCCAGTTTTAGAGTGTTTGACCTCACACGTTGACCACTCTGCTTCGGAGGTTGCCCCATGCAGGCCACCAGCCCGGTCGTCGCGCCCGTCCTCGACGTCGCCGACCCCGCCTTCTCGATCACCTCCCCGCAGGTGCACGCCGCCCGCGAGGCCAGCTGGTACGCGACCACGCCGTACGGCATCGCCGTGCTCCGCTACGACGAGATGAGCCGCCTCATCAAGCACCCCAGGCTGCGCCAGGGCAGCGTGGCGTGGCCGGCGCACAACGGCGTCGTCGACGGGCCCTTCGCGCAGTGGTGGGCCAGCTGGATCCTCAACAAGGAGGGCGCCGAGCACCACCGGCTGCGCCGCCTGATGAACCCGGCCTTCTCGCCCAAGCTGATCGGCGCTCTGGTGCCGCGCTTCCAGGCGCTCGCCACCGAGCTGATCGACGGCTTCGCGGCGAGGGACCGGTGCGAGTTCGTCAGCGAGTTCGCCGAGCCCTACGCCGCGCGCGTCATCGCGATCATGCTCGGCCTGCCCGAGGAGGAGTGGCCCGTGATCGCCCGCGAGTCGGTGACCATCGGGCTCGCGATGGGCGTGACCCTCAAGGAGGACCTCCCGCAGATCGAGGCGGCGCTCGAGCGGCTCTACGCCTACTCCGACGAGCTCATCGCGGACCGTCGCGCCCACCCCCGTGACGACTTCGTGACGGCCCTCGTCAACGCCTCGCGCGAGGAGGACGGCCGGCTCAGCGACACCGAGCTGCGTGACGCCATGGTGCTGCTGATCTTCGGCGGCTTCGACACCACGCGCAACCAGCTCGGCCTCGCGATGCAGACATTCAGCCGCCACCTCGACCAGTGGCGCCTGCTCGCCGAGCGCCCCGACCTCGGCCGGGCCGCGGTCGAGGAGGTCATGCGGGTGAACCCGACGGTGCGCTGGGTGACCCGCGAGGTGCTCGAGGACTTCGAGTTCGAGGGCGTCCAGCTCACGACCGGGACCACGGTCCACCTCTACAGCGAGTCCGCCGGCACCGACCCGCGCGTGTTCGCGGAGGGCTTCGACATCACCGCGGAGCGCAAGCCCCACTTCGGCTTCGGCGGCGGAGCCCACCACTGCCTGGGGCACTTCGTGGCCCGATCGGACATGAGCGAGGCCCTCCCGCTGCTCGCCCGCCGGATGCGCGACATCCGGTTGCTGCCCGGCGACGCGTGGCTCCCCGACTCCGGCAACACCGGCCCGACGAGCCTGCCCATCGGGTTCACGCCCGGTTCCTGACCCCACCCAACGACCACCCGAGGAGTCACCATGAAGGTCACCGTCGACATGACGATGTGCCAGGACCACGGCCAGTGCGCGATCGCCGCGCCCGAGGTCTTCCGGATCAACGAGGAGGGCCACCTCGAGTACGACGGCACGCCGAGCGACGAGCTGCTCGAGTACGTCGAGGAGGCGGCGGACGTGTGCCCCGTCCAGGCCATCCTGATCGCGGACTGAGCCGACCATGAGCACCCCGCGCGTCGTCGTGGTCGGCGGCTCGCTCGGTGGCCTGCGCGCCGCCGAGCAGCTGCGCGTCGCCGGCCACACCGGCTCGATCACGGTCCTGGGCGCCGAGCCGCACCTGCCCTACAACCGCCCGCCGCTGTCGAAGGAGGTGCTCGCGTCGGGCGACCACCTACCGCCGGCCGAGCTGGCCGAGCGCCTCGCGTTCCGGCGCCGGGCGAGCACGGCGGACGTCGACTTCAGGCTCGGCGACCCGGTCGTCGCCTCCGACCTGCGCGCAGGCGTCGTGTGGACCGGATCCGGTGCCGCGACGCCCTACGAAGGGTTGGTCGTCGCGACCGGGCTGCGACCCCGCCGTCTCGACGTCCCCGGCCCCACGGCGGGCCGGCACGTCCTGCGCACGGTCGAGGACAGCCACGCGCTCCGCGCCGACCTCGGACGCCGGCCCGGGCAGCGCGTGGTCGTGGTGGGCGCGGGATTCATCGGCTGCGAGTCAGCGGCCACCCTGCGCACGCTCGGCCACGACGTGACGGTCGTCGAACCCGTCGGGACGCCGATGGAGCGGGTGATCGGCGCCGTGGCGTCGACCGCGATCCAGCGGCACCTGGAGGCCGCCGGCATCCGCTTCGTCCTCGGCACCGGGATCACCGGCTACCTCGGCGGGGAGCGGGTCGAGGGCGTCGTCCTCGGCTCGGGCCGCGTGCTGCCGGCCGACGTCGTCGTCGAGGCGGTCGGCTCGCTGTGCAACACCGAGTGGCTGGCCGAGAACGGCCTGGACCTCGCCGACGGCGTGCTGACGGACAACCGGATGCGGGTGGTCGGAGCCGAGCGGGTCGTCGCCGTGGGCGACGTCGCCCGCTTCCCCAACCCGGTCTTCGACGACGTGCCACGCCGGGTCGAGCACTGGTCGATCCCGACCGACACGGCCAGGGTCGCCGCCGCCACCCTGGTCGCCGACCTCGCCGGCCGGCCGGTCACCGATGAGTTCCGTCCAGTCCCGTCGTTCTGGAGCGACCAGCTCGGCCTGCGCCTGCAGAGCCTGGGCTCACCGGCGCTGGCCGACGAGGTCGTCGTCGCCGAGGGCGACCCCGAGCGGCTCCTCGACGGCCTCCTCGTCACCTACCACCGCGAGGGCCGTCCTGTCGGCACCCTCGCCGTCAACCTCGGCCCGGCTCGCCAGCGCGAGCTGCGCGAGCAGTTCTCCCACCCCGTCCCGGCCGCCTGAGCGACCGGTCCACTCACCAAGGAATGCCCATGAGCACGAGCGCACTCGACCTGCACCGAGAGCAGAACGCGTCGAGCCCCCACCTCGCGGCCGCCCTGTCGACCATCGCCGAGCGCGGCGTCAAGTACGTCTACTACCAGGCCGTCACGATCACCGGACGCGTGGTCGGCAAGGTGATGCCGGCCAACCACTTCGAGCGGGCGGCGGTCAAGGGCGTGCAGCAGCACCGGACCGCCGTCGCCAACCTGCAGACCACGCGGGGCGGGGTCCTGCTCGGCGGCGGCGTCAACGCGGCCGAGTACACCGCGATCCCCGACCTCGAGACGTTCGCGGTCCTGCCGTGGGACACCACCTACGCCCGGGTGTTCTGCCGGCTCTACGAGCCCGACCACCTGGCGGAGGGCGCCGGCGCGGCGTACGCCTGCGACAGCCGCGGCCTGCTCCGTCGCGTGCACGGCGAGTTCACCGAGCGCACCGGGCTGGAGATGCGGACCGGCTGCGAGCCGGAGATGACCTGGAAGGGCGAGGGCCTCGAGGGTCGCTTCCGTCCGGACTCGAGCCCGGCCTACCACATCGAGCACCTCGAGCGGAACCGCCCGATCGTCACCAGGGTGATCGACTACGCCCAGGCCCTGGGCCTGGACATGATCGAGGGTGACTACGAGGACGAGTACCAGGTCGAGCTCAACTTCATGTACGACCACGCGAACCTCACCGCGGACCGCCTCGTCACCTACCGCCAGATCTGCAAGCAGGTCGCCCGCGAGCTCGGCATCGAGGCCAGCTTCATGCCCAAGCCCGCCACCGGGATGATGGGCAACGGGTGTCACCACAACTTCAGCCTGTGGCGCGACGGCGTCAACGTCCTCGAGGAGGCCGGTCGCACCGAGCTCCACCTCTCGGAGGAGGGCCGGCACGCCCTCGGCGGCCTGCTCACCCACTCCGCCGGTGCGATGCTGGTCAACGGCTCGACGGTCAACTCCTACAAGCGCTACTGGGACGCCGGGCAGTTCGCGCCGTCGCGCATCGACTGGGGGCTCGACAACAAGACCTGCACGGTGCGGCTCTCGGCCAACGGCCGGCTCGAGTACAAGCTGCCGGACGCCGCGGTCAACCCGTACCTCTCGCACGCCGTCATGATCGCCGCCTGCGAGGACGGGTTGAAGAACGCCATCGACCCGGGTGCGCCGACGGTCGGGTCGTCGTACGACACCCCGCAGGATGCACGCTTCCCGCGGCTCCCGATGACGCTCGGCGAGGCCATCGTCGCCTTCCAGGACGACGAGGTGCTGACCTCGGCGCTGGGCGAGGACCTCTCGCAGCTGCTCGTCGACTTCCACGCCGACGAGTGGGCGCGGTTCTGCGGCGCCGTCACGGACTGGGAGCGCTCGACCTACTGGGACGACGCCCCGTGAGCGCCGCTGCCGACGTGCTGCGGCTGGCGTGCATCGACGCGGACGCGCCGCCGCTGTTCACCCCCCTCGCGGCCGAGGGCGGGCGCCGTGGCTTCGAGCCGGCGGTCGCCGCGCTCCTCGCCGAGGAGCTCGGACGGCCGTTCGGCTGGGTGCAGACATCGTGGCCGGAGATGATCCCCGCCGTGCAGGCGGGGACCGCGGACGCGATCCTGTGCGGGCAGGGCGTGACGGAGGACCGGCTCCAGCAGGTCGACTTCACCCGCCCCTACGCCGTCTTCCACGAGAGCGTCCTCGTCCGCCGGGGCTCGGGGATCACCTCGGTCGCCGACCTGGCCGGACGCAAGGTCGCCGCGATCGACGGCAGCACCAACATGGCGCTCGCCCGGACCTTCGCCGGTGCGCAGCCGGTCGCCTTCGGCGACGGCGGCTCCGGTGACGTGTACGGCGACATGCTGGCCGCCCTCGAGGCCGGCGCCGTCGAGGCGGTGGTCGACGACGACGTCGTGTTCGTCCCGCTCGGCGAGGGCGACCCCCGCTTCGAGGTCGCGTTCACCGTGCCGACGGGCAACCGCTGGGCCCTCGGAGTCGCGAAGCACCGCCCCGACGTCCGCGACGCCCTGGATACCGCGCTGGCCCGCGTGATCGCCGACGGCCGGCACCGCAAGGCCTGGGAGGAGTGGCTGCCCACGCTGGCCTACCCCTTCGCCGAGGACGTCGACTGATGCGCCCGCTCGTGGCGGTGATCGGCCAGCGTTGCGCGTCGGTGCCGATCCTGCGCTTCGGCGCGACCCTCGCGGCCGAGGCGGTCTGCGAGGCGGTGTTCGCGGGCGGTGGCGAGCCGGTCGTGGTGCACGGTCCCGCGGCGGATCCCACCGCCGGGCTCCCGGAACGGCTGGCCCGCTTCGACGGCGTCCTCCTGCCGGGCGGGGCCGACCTCGGTCCGGCCCGCTACGGGCAGAGCCCGGCACCCGAGGTGACGGGCGTCGTCGACCTCCAGGACGACCTCGACCTCGCAGTGGCCCGTGCGGTCGTCGCCGCGGCGATCCCGACCCTCGCCGTGTGCCGGGGGATGCAGGTGCTCAACGTCGCCCTGGGCGGGACCCTGCACCAGCACCTGCCCGAGACCGGCGTCGACCACCGCGACGGTGTGCACGAGGTCAGGATCGAGCACCACTCCCGGCTGCGGGCCGTCCTGGGCACGGACCGGGTCGGCGTCTCGTCGTACCACCACCAGGCCGTCGACGTGCTCGGCACCGACCTGGTCCCCACGGCGAGCGCCGCGGATGGGGTGGTCGAGGCGCTGGAGCACGCGCGGGCCGACGTGATCGCGGTCCAGTGGCACCCGGAGGACCTGCACGCGAGCTCGGCCACGGACGCGGCGCTGTTCGCCGACCTGGTGGAGCGCGCCGACAAGAGGAGGCGGGAACGATGAGCAGCGTCGTCCGCCTCGCGGAGGTCCTGCCGGCAGGACCTCCGCCCGCCCGGCCCGTCGCACGGGTCGGGGTCGTGGTCTCCCTCAACTTCCCGGACCTGGGGGAGGAGACCGCCGCCCTGGTGCGCAGATTCACCCGCGTGTGCCTGGAGTCGCTGCACGCGCAGGGCGCTGCGTTCGAGCTCTTCGACACCTCGGCGCCGCTGGCCGACCCCGACTCCATCGCGGGCCACGACGGCCTACTGCTGCTGGGGGGAGGCGACGTCGACCCCAGCTGCTACGGCTCGGCGGACCTCGACGTCCCGAACTCCTACGGCGTCGACGTGCGGGCCGACCGCGACGCCCTGCGGATGATCGGCGTCGCCGAGGACGCCGCGCTTCCCGTGCTCGGCATCTGCCGCGGCTCCCAGCTGGTCAACGTGCACCGCGGCGGCACGATCGTCCCCGACATCGAGGACCACGCGCTCCACCGCGGCGGTCCGGGCGAGCCGATGTTCCTCGACGAGAAGATCGGGATCGAGGAGGGCACCCGGCTGCGCGCCATCCTCGGTGCGGAGCAGGTCGTCGCCAGATCGGGCCACCACCAGGCCGTGGACCGGGTCGGCCGTGACCTCGTCGTCGCCGCTCGTGCCCTGGACGGGGTGGTGGAGGCCATCGAGGACCCGGACCGATGGGTCCTCGGCGTGCAGTGGCATCCCGAGGACGACGACGGCCCCGCCGACGACCGCCGGCGCCTCTTCGGCGCCTTCGTCACGGCCTGCGTCGAGCGGCGCGACCACCAGCCCACGACCCCCGAGAAGAGGAACCGGCCATGACCACCTACGCCGTGCAGGACCCCCGTACCGGAGAACTCGTCGCGTCGTACCCGACGGCCACCGACACCGAGGTGGCCGCAGCCGTGTCCGCCGCCGACGAGGCGTTCGGCTCCTGGGGGAGGACGTCGTCGGTGGCCGACCGGGCGAGCCTGCTGCTGAGGGTCGCGCAGCTCCACGAGGAGCGCGCCGGCGAGCTCGCCGGCGCGATCGTGCGGGAGATGGGCAAGCCCGAGGAGCAGGCGATCGGCGAGGTCGGGTTCAGCGCGCTGATCTACAGGTACTACGCCGAGCATGCAGCTCAGTTCCTGGCCGACGAGCCGATCGCGCTGCTCGGCGGCACCGGGACCGCCGTCGTACGCCGGGCGCCCGTGGGTGTCCTGCTCGGGATCATGCCGTGGAACTTCCCCGTCTACCAGGTGGCCAGGTTCGCCGCGCCCAACCTCGCAGCAGGGAACACGATCCTGCTCAAGCACGCGCCGCAGTGCCCGGGCTCGGCCGCGCTGCAGGAGCAGATCTTCGTCGACGCCGGCCTGCCCGAGGGCGCCTACGTCAACATCTACGCCACCGACGAGCAGGTCGCCGACGTCATCGCCGACCCGCGCGTCCAGGGCGTCTCGCTGACCGGCTCCGAGCGCGCGGGCGCGGCCGTCGCCGAGATCGCCGGGCGCAACCTCAAGAAGGTCGTCCTCGAGCTCGGCGGCTCCGACCCGTTCCTCGTGCTGGGCGCCGACGACCTCGACGCCACCGTCGAGGCCGCCGTCGACGCCCGCACCTACAACACCGGTCAGGCCTGCAACGCCGGCAAGCGGTTCATCGTCCTCGAGCATCTCTACGACGACTTCGTCGACCGGTTCGCGCGCCGGTTGGCCGAGCTCGACCTGGCCGCCCCCCTGGCCTCGCAGACGGCGGCCGCCACCCTGAGCGACCAGGTCGACCGGGCCGTCGCCGCCGGCGCCACCCTGGTCCCGGGGGCGGGGGAGTGGGACCGTGCGTTCGTCCCGGCCGGTGTGCTCGTCGGGGTCACGCCGGACAACCCCGTCCTCCGGGAGGAGCTCTTCGGGCCGGTGGCCATGGTGCTGCGCGCCGGCTCGGAGGACGAGGCGGTCGCGATGGCCAACGACACGCCGTACGGACTGGGGTCCTACGTGTTCACGCCCGACCCCGAGCAGGCGGCGCGCGTCGCGGACCGCCTCGACGTCGGCATGGTGTTCGTCAACGGGGTCAACGCCGACGGGGTCGAGCTGCCCTTCGGCGGGGTCAAGCGCTCCGGCTTCGGCAGGGAGCTGGGGCGGTACGGCATCGAGGAGTTCGTCAACAAGAAGCTGATCCGCACCGTCCGCCCGGGCTGAGCACCCAGGCCCCGCCCACGGACAAGGATTGGGTACTCCGGCCCCCAACCGCTGTTGCGGGGA